>NZ_JACJIT010000006.1:0-397681 GCF_014138475.1 Agrobacterium sp. RC10-4-1 | reverse complement strand
GCTCACCCAGCGGTTCGGAAGCTCCGATCCTCGCAGGTTCGCCGAGGAGCTGGAGACACGTCCCGAGCTCACAAAGCACGCCGAGCAGATCGAGGAAATCGCACGCATGGTGGATCGTACACGGCATGCCGAGCTTCGTCATGACCATACGCTGAAACAGCAAATGAACCGGTCTCGCGGGCTTGGATGGAGCCGTTAGCTAGCGCTGACTGCTACATAGCATTAACTAGCTGTTGCGCCGGTCGCCTCCGTCTTCTGGGCCGTGGACCCATTATGGCTGAGACTGAGACAAACAATGACTAGAACCGGTAAGTTAGGCCCATCACAGGCCCGCTCAATCGGGAATCAAAAACATAACCATCGCCTGAATAATCGACATCGAGCACCTTATAGCCTGCCGAGACGGACAATGTGTCGGTGAAGATGTAGTTGACCGTAGCCAAGGCTGACCAGGTGAGATCGGATCCCGCGCCAAAGCCGCCGATATCCACCTGCCCCTGAACGGACAGCTTATCCGTCAGGCTGAAAAAAGCGCGTGCGCCGATGACGGGATCTATCCAGCCAAAACTTTCCTTGTGGGTGGCGGACACGCTGCCGATTAGGGGATGGCTGGCGGTCACCGCCACCTCATTGGAAATATGCCAGAAGCGAGCCCCGGCCAGCGCGTCCAGCGAAAATCCATCTGCGTCAACGATGCGGTACCCGGCCTGCAGCGTCGCCATGAATTCCTGCGTGTCGACATCTGCATCGATTGCAGCGCCGGCCGGCAAGGTTGGTAAACCGGGAATCTGCAACGCTGGCAGCGGCCCGGCCGCCTTGCTGTCCGTAGTATCGACATACATGATGTCGCCGGAAAGGACGAAGCGGTCATAACGGCCCCAGACGTTAAGAAACCCGCCGAAGTTGAGATCCTCCATCACGTCGGAGAAGGATTTTTCGACATGAAGCGTGGGCGCCCGCCGGAACGGCGAGATGTTGCCGTTCAAACCAGTGGCCCACAGATAACCCGTGGCCTGAAACGCCCAATCGGCTCCATCAACCGTTGCGGGCGCGGCACGAACCTCATCCGCGCCTGAGGCGGCAGTTGCGGAAAAGGCCATAAAGACCGCAAAAACCGAATATTTTAGCAATGCCTTCTCCCCGACTAATTGCCCGTAGCTAAACCTATTTGACTCCCGCCAACAAGTCCGATCTTCTATCATACGCTGTATCTTGTACCGAAAGCACCGGAGACGTTTAAATGCGCCCGAAGACCCTGCCGCTTTTCTCTGCCTTCACCGCCGCCATGGTTTCCATTGCCACGCTCACCACGTCAGTTGCGGAAGCCTGCACGCGTTTCGTTTATTTGGGCGAAAATAATCAGGTAATGACGGCCCGTTCGATGGACTGGAAAACGGATGTGGGGACAAATATCTGGGCTTTCCCCCGCGGCATGGACCGTTCCGGTGAGGCCGGTCCGAATTCCATAAAATGGACCTCGAAATATGGCAGCGTCATTGCATCGGGTTACGACATTTCCACGACGGACGGCGTGAACGAGGCAGGCCTGGCGGCCAACGTTCTCTGGCTCGTTGAGTCGAGTTATCCCGTCTATGACGGGAAATCTCCGGGCTTGTCCATCGCAGCATGGGCGCAATATGTGCTCGACAATTTCGCGACCGTGGAGGAAGCGGTGCGTGCGCTCGAGAAAAACCCGTTCACGATCGTGACTGATAATGTCCCCGGCGAAGAGCGTCTGGCGACACTGCATCTATCGCTCTCCGATGGGAGTGGCGACAGTGCGATCGTTGAATATATCGTTGGCAAGCAGGTCATCCATCACGGGCGCCAGTATCAGGTGATGACCAATTCGCCGACTTTCGACCATCAGTTGGCATTGAACGAATACTGGAAGCAGATTGGCGGCACCGTCATGCTGCCGGGCACGAACCGCGCGTCCGACCGTTTTGCCCGCGCATCCTTTTACGCAAACGCAATACCCAAAAGCGAAAACCCGGTCGAAGCCATCGCAAGCGTATTCAGTGTCATCCGCAACGTCTCCGTTCCTTACGGCATCACGACCCCGGACCAGCCCAACATATCCTCCACCCGCTGGCGCACGGTGATCGATCACAAGCGCAAGCTTTATTTCTTCGAATCCGCACTGACACCGAATATTTTCTGGATTGACCTGACGAAGCTCGATCTTTCCAAAGAGACGGGTGCAGTGAAGAAACTCGACCTCGGCGCCAACCAGATCCATATCTATTCCGGCATGGCGAATGACAGCCTGAAGGAGGCTCAACCTTTCAAATTCCTGGGGCTTTGAGTCTCATCCTGGCCGCTGCGGTTCCATGGTCGCCGGAGCGTCATGAAAAGCGGTAATGCAATCTCACACAGCCCTTGTCGATTGCCGTTGCACTTATCAGCGTCGGGCTTGCCCGATAACCGGTCAGAGGAAAGAGCGGCTGGCCGGAGCCGAGCATTTCCGGGATCACATATATTTCGATCTCATCCAGCGCGCCGCGCTCCATGAAGGCCATCTGCAGCCGGCCCCCGCCGAGCATCCAGACATCGCCGTCATCGAGAGCACGCAGTTCCTCGATCAGCGAATCCAGGTCGGCGCGCACTTCCAGCGCGCCTTTCGGCTGCTCGATCGGCCGCGACGTGACGACGATGACACGGTGGCCGTCATAGGCCCAGGGGCTCTGCTCCCCGGCAATGAAATCATAGGTCGCCCGCCCCATGACCACGGTCCTTATCCCCTTCAGGAACAGGCGATAATCATGCTCGCCGAGGTTCATGTCGTCATACTTGTAGAGCCAGTCAAGAGACCCGTCTCCCGCTACGATCAAGCCGTCCAGACTGGTAGCAATATATCCGCGAATGACCGCCATTTCATCCTCCTTGATTTATAAATGAATATACGTTTATAAATATCCTCATGCCAAGACACAAGCTTGTTTCCGATGAAGAGGTGCTTGACGCCTTGCTGCCGCTGATGTTGCAGACAGGGCCTGACGGCCTGACCTTTGCTGCCGCCGCCAAAGCCAGTGGCCTCTCTGCCGCTACGCTGGTACAGCGCTACGGCAACCGCGAAGACCTAGTGGAGTCTGTGCTGATGCGCGCATGGGACAACCTGCTGGCGCAGACGCGGACAGCGGACGACGAGGAGCCGTTGACGCCGCAGGGCGCGATATCCCTGCTGATGCGGCTTATGCCGGGTGACGCTGCAGAACAGAACGCCTGTGACGGGCTACTGCTGCTTAGAGAAGATATCCGCAATCCGAAACTCAGGGCGAAAGGTGCCCTCTGGGGCAAGATTCTCGCACAATCGCTGGGGCGTCGGGTCTCGAAAGATGAAAAAACCGCAGCGAGCCTCGGCTGGCAGATGGCGGCCGTCTGGCAGGGCGCGCACACGTGGTGGGCGTTCACCCGCGGTGAAGACGCGGATTCGGCAATTCGAAGAGCGCTTCAGGATTGGGTGGATATGGTGGAACGGGCCGGGCGGTGAACGGAATTCCTCATCGTTGCACCGACTTTTCGCCTTCAGATGGGGCAAAAACGACACGCTGTCCGCAAATAACAAGAAGCACCTGTGATTTATTCAAGCAGAGGTTGACTCCCACCTCCAATCATCTCTAGCAAAGTCTCGCATATTCGCACATTCTAATGCTGGGGGGCATATGGGCAGCGGGCGTAGTTGGTGGAGTGACGTTGCCCGTGGTGCGGCGTCGAGTTTTTACGGGATACTGACGGCGGCTTCGCTTGCCCTGGCGCTCGTTACCGTTTCGGTAACGGCCAGCCTCGCTCAATCTGTTTCGATGACGGCCACTCCCGACACGTTCACTCGGGTCGGCGACACCGTCCGCTTTGACTTCGTCATTGACACCGGCTCATACAGTTTAACAACGCTAGATCCCGCTAAGACGTCCATCAAGGAAAGGGACATCTCCTGTAACCCATTCAACAGCCCAACAGGAACCGGAGCGCAGCTTTTCTGCACGGCTACTTATCAAGTGGATGCTATGGATGTCATGTCCGGCCAGTTCACGGAACTAGCCTCATTCACCGGCCTCAGACTTGGCGGCATCCCTGTGTCGTTCCAAAGTAATCCGACTGTCGTTCGAGCAGTTGATGGCGGACCCGTTGTCATTTCGGTGACATCGTCGCCAAATCCTTCAATACCCGGACAAGAAGTCGCCGTGACCGCGACGGTCTCCTCGATGGGTTGCAACGCCGGCCAATCACCTTCAGGCAGCGTCAACATTTCCATCGGTTCGCAATCTGCAAATCTCGGCCTGTCGCCGACAGGGCCAGTCAGCCCGGCGTCGTCCGCCACATTTCGTACGACGACCCTTGCGTCCGGCACCTATCAGGTAAACGCATCCTATTCAGGCGGCGGCGGTTGCAGCACGGGTACAGGTTCCGGCTCAAGCCATACGGTGGACACTAATCCAACGGTGACGATCAATCAGGCCGCCACTCAGGCAGATCCGACCTCTCGCTCTCCAATCCTGTTTGATGTTGTTTTTGACAAGCCGATCGTCGGTTTTTCCGCAGCCGACATTCAGCTTTCCGGCACCGCAGGAGCGACCAATGTCGCGATCACGGGCTCAGGCCCAAGTTACCGGGTTGCGGTAACCGGAATGAGCCGCGCCGGAACCGTCACTGCAGCAATTGCGGCCGGAAGCGTGATGACGCCGGCGGGGCTTCCAAACGAAGCGTCCACAAGTTCAGACAACAGTGTGACCTATGACCCGGTAAGAATTACGCCGGTCACGATTTCAAACCCTGTTTATCAGCAGTCCTATGGGCCGATTACCCTCTCCGCGGGTGGTGGCACCGCGCCACACACTTTTGAGGTATCGGCTGGTTCGCTTCCGCCCGGTCTCTCGCTGACAACCAGCGGGGAACTCAGCGGCACCCCTACCCGAAGCGGCAATTTCCCATTTACGGTGACCGCAACGGATTCCACGGGCGGTACAGGCTCGCAATCCTATTCGATGGCAATCGCCGCTCCCGTCATCGAAATCAATCCGACCAGTCTTTCCGCGGCAACCTACGATACCGCCTACAGCCAGACACTGACGGCCTCGGGTGGCGCTCTCCCCTTAGTCCTTTCGGTAACCGCGGGGACTCTCCCGTATGGCTTGACACTGTCGTCCGCTGGCGTGCTCTCCGGTACGCCGTTAGCAGCAGAGAATACGGTCTTTACCATTACCGCAACGGATGCAAATGGCGAAACAGGTAGCCGGGCCTATTCCATCAACGTCGCCCCCACCGTTCCCGATGCGCCGACAGGCATCTCTGCAACCGCTGGCGATACGCAGGCATCGGTATCGTTTCAGCCTCCGCAGAAAACCGGCGGCACCTCTATTTCGTCCTACATAGTCACCGCAAGCCCGGCGGACGTCATGCCCGTAACGGGACAGAGCAGTCCAATCATTGTTAACGGCCTGACAAACGGCCAAAGCTACACGTTTACGGTGACAGCCGAAAACAGTGTGGGGGCCGGCTCTCCCTCGGCGTCATCAAACAGCGTTACGCCGCGTGCAGCCCAGACAATAACGTTCACCGATCCCGGCACGCAGACATTCGGTACAACGCCCACTCTGACAGCGACAAGCGATTCCGGCCTGACGCCTGTCTTCACATCCAGCACCACAGCCGTCTGCACGGTTACAACGACCGGCATCTTGGCATTTGTGTCGACCGGCACGTGCACGATCAACGCGGATCAGCCAGGTAACGACGATTACCTCGCCGCAACGCAGGTCACGCGTAGTTTCACGGTCAACCCGGCGGCGCCGATTGCAAGCGATGTTTCGGTCACGATCCTGCCGGATTCATCCAACAACGTCCTTCCCCTTGACATAACGGGCGGCGCAGCGACCACGGTTAATGTTGCGACTGTACCGGCGCATGGAACGGCGACCGCAACTGGAACCACGATCAGCTACACGCCGGCGCCGGGCTATACCGGCCACGACAGCTTTACCTACACTGCGACCAATGTCAGCGGTCCGTCGGCACCGGCGACGGTCAACATCAATGTGACTGCAACGACGCTGGTTTTCTCGCCCGCTCCCGGACGACTGGCCGATGCTTTTACTGCAGTACCTTACAGTGCCATCATCTCGGTTTCAGGTGGACGTGCACCCTATCAGTACGCAGTCGGCGGCACGCTTCCGAGCGGCTTGAGCTTGAATGCAGCAACGGGCGAAATCGCTGGCGTGCCGACGGCGGAGGGCGTCGCAAGCTTCAGTGTCACGGTGCGAGACGCAGATGATGTAGTAGCGTCGGCGATTTACAACATCGCCGTGCTGGCGCAGGCCCCGGTCGCAACCGACAGCGCAGTGACCGTGGCTGCTGACAGTACCGGTAACTCTGTCCCGCTAAACCTTTCCGGAGGCCGGGTCGACACGCTGGTCCTCGTCGCTGGCCCGTCACATGGCACGGCAACGGTGGCCGGAACCAGTCTCACCTACAGTCCCGCAAGCGGCTACTCCGGTACCGACAGCATCACCTATACCGTCAGCAATTCGTCGGGCAGTTCCACCGCCACCATTACCTTGACGGTAACGCCACCTCCCGGCGCGCTTTCACTCTCGCCCGCCGGCGGTGCACTGAAAGATGCGATGGCGGGTGAAGCCTACAGCCAGACCATAACTGCCTCTGGCGGCACCGCGCCGCTCATCTACGGTCTCACCGGCGGAACGTTGCCACGCGGAATGGTGCTCAACGTGTCGACAGGCGAACTGACCGGGCCGCTCGAAACCGAGACAGAAGGCGATTACACCTTTACCATCCAGGTGCGGGATGCGCGCGGAAGCACGCTTTCTGTTGGCTATACGCTGAAGGTGACCCCACGTGAAGTGAGTGTCGAAGATCAGCTGATCGAGGTGAAAGACGGGGCACCGAAAAATGTCAATCTCACCGCAAAAGCCACGGGAGGCCCATTCACGGGCGCCGATCTGACGTATGTCACTCCACAAGGTGCCGGGCAGGCGTCTATCGTATATGGCGAGTTCGCGCAGGCTGGCCCGGTCCAGTCGACGGGGTTATATCTGAAATTCGTACCGAACCCTGCGTTTAAGGGCGCCGCGAGGGTCGGCTTCCGTTTGAAAACCGCAACAGGAGTGTCAAACGAGGCGACAATCACGTACGATATCAAGACATATAACGAGGATGCGGTCGAACGAGAGATAGACCGCCTCGTGCACGGTTTCGTCAGCACAAGACAGAATCTTCTTGCTTCAACCATCAAGGTTCCGGGCCTTCTGGAACGCCGGCAGATGGCCAGTGCAACGGAGGCCGTCACCTCCCGCGCAACACCGTCCGGTGAAGGGATGGTCCTCGGCTTTTCCACCAGCCTCGCCCAGATTGAAGCTGCCCGCGAAAGGTCCGATGGAGTGACGGAGAGCGAACTGCCAGCCTTCAACATCTGGCTGGACGGTACGTTTCTCGTTCACAATCGTGATGAATCGGGCAGCAAATGGGGCAGTTTCGCCATGGTCTCGGCCGGCGTGGACTATCTGCTTTCCGACAAAGCTCTGCTGGGCTTCTCGTTTCACTTCGACCGGATGACCGACCCCACCGACGGTGACAATGAACTGACCGGCAACGGCTGGCTCCTAGGCCCGAACGCATCGCTCGAAATCGCTAAGGGAATTTTCTGGAACAGTAGCCTTCTTTATGGAGGGTCCGCAAATGACATCGATACGCCCTTCTGGGACGGGTCGTTCGATACCACACGCTGGCTGTTCGACACGTCGATTTCCGGTCGATGGGATATTGATGACGTTACGACTTTCACGCCGAAACTTCGTGGCGTCTATTTTTCCGAGACAGTTGACGATTACGCCGTGGGGAATGATGCCGGCGACAGAATAGACTTGGAAGGTTTCCGCGAAGAACAGCTCCGCGTCAGCCTCGGCGCGGAGGTGGCCCGTCAGATTGCGCTTGAGAACGGCTCGATCGTCACACCGAGATTCGGGGGTACTGTCGGTGTCTCAAGTCTTGACGGATCTGGCGCATTTGGCTCCCTCACGACGGGTGTTTCCATGGAGACGGCAGAAAACTGGTCGCTTGATGCAGCACTCCTTTTCAACATAGAGGGCGATGGGGAAGCATCAGCAGGCGCGAAACTTGGCGTCAGCAAGAAATTCTAGGCGCAAAGGCAAGCAAACCGAAGCGCCGTCCCGTTGGCTGGCCTGCCTCACCAGTACGGCGGCACGCCGTTGGCATGGCGTCAAAAAACCGCTTGACCTCAATCGCGATTGAGGTCCTAGAAGTACGGTCACCTTGTTTTCGCAAGGCTCTTTCATGCTCTTGAGCGAACAGTTGACAAAGGAATACCCCATGGCTTTCCAGCTTCCCGACCTGCCCTATGCCCATGATGCGCTCGCCCCCTCGGGGATGTCCGAGGAGACGCTGAAGTTCCATCATGATCTTCATCACAAAGCCTATGTCGACAATCTCAACAAGGCGATATCAGGGACCGAGTGGGAAAACAGAAACCTCGAAGAGATCGTCCGAGGCGCCTATGAGAAGGGTGCGGTGGCACAATCCGGCATATTCAACAACGCCTCCCAGCACTGGAACCACACTCTCTTCTGGGAAATCATGGGGCCTGAGCATCATGCGATGCCCAAGGTGCTGGAAGAGGCGCTGACACAGTCCTTCGGCTCGGTAGCATTGTTCAAGCAGAATTTCGCCCTTGCCGGCGCTTCCCAGTTCGGCTCCGGCTGGGCGTGGCTGGTGGTTGATACCGATGGCTCTCTGAAAATTACCCGCACTGAAAACGGGGTCAATCCACTGTGCTCCGGACAGAAGGCGCTTCTTGGCTGCGATGTGTGGGAACACAGCTATTACATCGATTTCCGCAACAAGCGCCCGGCCTATATCGAGAACTTCCTCGATAATCTAGTGAACTGGCAGGCGGTCGCCGGTCGTCTCTGATCTGATTGAACCAATCTGGCCGGCGCCGCTACCTCGTGCGGCCCGTCGGCTCAGGCGCAGCCGGACAGCCGCCGTCCGGCTGCCATTCCGTTCGAGCACCCAGATGCCCTATGTCGTCACCGAAAACTGCATCGCTTGCAAATACATGGACTGTGTGGACGTCTGCCCGGTCGAATGTTTTTATGAAGGCGAGAACATGCTCGTCATCCATCCCGATCAATGTATCGACTGTGGCATTTGCGAGAGAGAGTGCCCCGCCGCAGCGATCAGGCCAGATACGGAGCCGGGACTGCACGTCTGGCTCGACCTTAACCGCCACTATTCCGGCATCTGGCCGCGCGTGCATCAAAAGAGAGCGCCGCCAGACAATGCCGATATCATGAATGGCGCGGCGGCCAAGTTTTCCATTTTTTCGAAAAATCCGGGAGCGGGCGGTTAGCCCGGCGTCGCATGTCTCATACTCTCAAGCTCATCGATGGCGGTGCGGTCAATCACGCGCATCTTCCGCTGAAAGCCTCCGCTACGCCGACAGTCTCACCACGTGAGTTCAAGGACGCGATGAGCGCCCTCGCCTTCACCGTCGCGGTGGCCTCATCCGCCCATGGGGGTGAGCGGATCGGACGCACGGTCACCTCCTTCATGCCGCTCAGCGCGGAGCCACCGCTTCTGATGATCTCCATCGACGCCAGCAGCCGTATGGTCGACCTCATAGCCGCAAGCCGGCGGTTTTCTGTTGCCGCGCTGTCCAGGGGCCAGGAAGAGATCGCCGACGTTTTCGCGGGGAAGGGAAACCTGCCGAATCGGTTTTCGATCGGCCAGTGGGATTCCTGGCCTTCAGGAAGCCCTCGGCTTGCCGGGGCGCTACTCTCCCTTGATTGCGAGCTCGTCGGCTCCGTTGATGCCGCCGACCACATCCTGTTCGTTGGCGCCATCACCGAATCGATCCCGGATCCCTCACGCAAAGCCCTGCTTTGGAGCGATCGCTCCTACGCCGGCACAGAGATGAGGAGCTAACTCTATCAAGGGTTTTCCCGCGACGACCTCAGATACACAGCGTCTTTCAGAAGGCTTTAACACCCCACGAAGTGGCGAGAGCCCGGCAGTCAATCATGGGATTTGCAACCTGGTGGAACACAGCCAGCGACGAAATACCTGCCGCGGCAGATTTATGATTGAGTCTTCAGGCATATTACCGTCCGGTCGTCGCTGAACTCGTTGGATGTCGATCCCTTCACGGATGGGAATTCGTCGAGCTTGTGAAAATCCACTGCCTCGACGCGGGCAAATTCCGCCTCCCAATCGGCAATGTCTACACCGGTCGGCAATGACAGATAACCATCGGAGAAGATTTCGAGGCTTGTGACCGTGTCCTTGGCGAGGGATAGATCGACCAAGCCCTCCCCTATCACCTGCCCACCGTTGATCGACGCGTAACCGAGAACATGGCCCTGCCTGTTTGCATAATGTGGCTGGACACGAATGCCGCCCATCAGGAACTCTTCGACCGCGTCGATGTCGTTTTGCAGGCCGCTTGCGACAGCGGCGGCGGCGACGACGTTTTCGGCCTCCGGCATCGTCATGATACTAGCTTTAACAGCAGCGTGAAGGCCGGAAAATATGGTGGCGCGGGTTTTTGCCTCAGCAGCATCGCCGTCCCCATGTGTCGCCAGGAGCCCTTTGAAAACATGAATTCGCGCCGACGTGCTGACCTTGTCTATCAGCTTGGCGTGCTGCAGCAGGCGGGTACCGTTGATACGCACACCAGAATCCCCGGCCAGAAGCAGGCGAAAACTGTCACCCAGATCTGCGACAATCGCGAGCGTTGTGGATGGCGGATGGCTTGCATTGATGCGCTTCGCCTCGCATTTCAGGAGGTCGCTGATACTTTGAAACAGAGCTGCCGCCTCACAGCTTTGCAAGGTGCCCTTTATGCTCATCTCGGCGACCGCGTTTGCTGCGGCAAGTGCGGCGATACGGCCGGAACTCAGCCCGTCGTAACTTGCTCCGGTCGGATCGGTCGCACCGTCGAAAACAGCCAGAACCCGGCCGGGAAGAAGAACTGCCACGTCGTCCCCCGGCGTTGCGGCGTTCTTGTATTTCGATTGCGAAAAGCTCGCGATATTCATTTTGTTGATTTCCTTGCAGAGGGGAGCGGACGGCGACACGTCGGTCACCGCAGCTATTATCTTTACTGGGGTGTAAGAGGTCAGACGAAGGAAGCTTCCTTGTCTTCCGAAAGGCGAAAGACGACGAAGACACAGATCCCGGTGCTAACCAATAGTACGGTCGAAAGCGCGGCCGCAGTCCCGAATTCACCGTCGATTACCTGGATGTAGATCAGGACCGGCATGGTAATCGTGCGCGCCGTATAAAGGATCAGCGTCGAGGAAAGTTCGTTGATGGCGGTGATGAAGCTCATCAGCGAACCGATGATGAGGCCTGGCAACATCAATGGCACCGTCACCGACAGAAATGTCTTTGCGGGTGAAGCTCCAAGATTAACCGCCGCCTCCTCGATCGATGGCTTGATCTGCCTGAGGATCGATGTCGTGGATCGGACGCCATAGGGCAGCCGGCGTATGAACACCAGAAGAATGATGATGAGCGCCGTCCCGGTGATATCGAAAGGAGGATATCGGAACGTCGTGACGTAACCGATCGCCATAACGACGCCCGGAATGAGATACGGCACCATCAACAACAGATCGAGCGAGCCGGAAATGGCATTATCACGCCTAACGACAATAAAGGACAGGAGTCCGGAGACGACCGCGATAAGCACCACTGCGGCCAGTGCGAAGGTAAAGCTGTTGGCGATGGCCTGAGGGGAATCCCTCAAGATGCGAGCATAGCTGTCAAACCCGAAGCCACCGGAAAAGACGGGGCCGTTCGTCGCCAGGAAAGATGTATAGATGACCGTTAGAGAAGGTAGCATGGCAATGAACACTACCAGATAGCAGAAACCGTGAACGATGAATGACTTCAGCGGGCGCATCGACTGCTTAACGGGTCGGTTGGTCAGGGAGCTGGCGTAACGGCGCTTGGCGAGAATGTGCCGCTGGAGAAGAAGCGCTGCCATGGAAATCCCGATCATTACCATTGAAATCGTGACGGCCATGGTCGGCGTGCCCGCCATTTCGGAGGTATATTGCGCATAAGCAATCGTCGAAAGCGTCCTGATGCCCTTGCCGAGAATGGCGGGTGTTCCGAAGTCGGCGATGGAAAGCACGAAGCAGATGATCGCACCTGTGCTGACTGCTGGAAAAACAAGGGGCAAGGTGATTTTGCGGAAACGCTCAAACGCCGTGCAGCCGAGGTTTTCCGCCGCATCCTCATAAGACTTGTTGATGGTGTTCAGGGCATTTTCCGTCATCAGGAAGATATAGGGGAAGAACTTCAGGCTGAAGACCATGACGATGCCGGGTATTCCATAAATCGTTGGCAATGAGATGCCGGCAAAAGACAAAAGGTTGGTGACCGCACCGTTGGCACCGAACAGCATGATCCAGGCATAAGCACCGATGAAAGGCGGTGCGCAGAGAACAAGAACTGCAAAGGTCGCGATGAATGTGCGTCCCTTGATGCGATAACGCGACGTGCAAAATGCAAGCGGGATCCCAAGAAGACAGGCACCGAGCATGCCCAGGACGCCGATCAGCAATGTGTTCCAGAGGGCCACGGTGTAAAACCGGCGCGTGAACACCTCCGCGTAGTTGCTGAGCCCGAACGCACCGGTCTTCGCATCAAAAAAGCTGATGAAAAACACACTGAATATCGGAAGGATCAGGAAAATTGCCAGCAAGATCACGGCAAGCGCCGTGACACTTGTCCAGAAACCCGGCAGCCGCAGGCGGAAACCTCCAGGCGTTGAAGTGGCGGTCATATCCGTCATGACAAGCGCTCCCCCGTCACACCTTCACCGAAAAGCTGAGTATCGGCCGCCCGCCAGGAAAAGGTTGTCTTCTGGTTCGGCTCAAGGGCGATGATCTCTGGTGACGGCTTGGTGATTGCCTCGATCTCTTCACCCGAGGAGAGTACGGCCGCCACGTTCATTTCACGTCCGGTGAAACTGACCTGACGGATGGTCACGGGCAGGTCGATGCGGTCTTGGGCAGAGATCGCGGAAAGACCCACTGAAATCGCCTCGGGGCGGATCGCTGCGACGACCTTCCGTTCCGGTGAAATCGCATCCGCTTGCGGCAGTGCAACCTTGTGGCCTGACAGGAATATCTGCCCGCCCGTGCGATCAAGCGTCAGGAAGTTATTGGCTCCAACGAAAGACGCGACGAAACGGTTAGAGGGATTATTGTAGACTTCCCAGGGTGGCGCAGCCTGCTGAATTACTCCCCCATACATGACGCAAACCAGATCGGACATGGCGAGCGCCTCTTCCTGATCATGGGTAACATAGACCGTCGTGATGTTCATGGCCTGCTGGATTTCACGCAGTTCCCGCCGCAGGTCCACGCGCAGTTTGGCGTCGAGGTTGGATAGCGGCTCGTCCATCAAAAGCACTTTGGGATTAATGACCAGTGCGCGCGCGAGGCCCACACGCTGCTGCTGGCCGCCGGAAAGCTCGTGCGGCATGCGCTTGGCATACGGAGCAAGCTGCACGATATCGAGGATCTTGGCGACTCGTTCGCGGATCTCGGCTGACGATGCCTTACGTTGCTTCAGACCGAAGGCAATATTATCGAACACGGAAATATGCGGAAAAACTGCATAATCCTGAAACACCATCCCGACATCACGCTTATGGGCGGGCACATGCTCAATCGCCTGTCTTTCGATGCTGATGCTGCCACTGTCCTGTTGGTGAAACCCGGCGATCGTGCGCAAAAGGGTGGTCTTTCCACAACCGCTCGGGCCAAGCAGCGTGAAAAATGATCCCGAAGGAATTGAGATGCTGATGTCGGAAAGTGCAACGACATTACGATAGCTTTTCTTGATGCTGTTAATCTCAACGGCGGCCATGTGCTGCTCCAAGATATATCCTGCGCGGCGCGCGACCACGGTGGACGGAATGAAAATGTGGATGTGAACGAGTAGAGGGGGGACGGCGCGTGACGCGCCGCCCTATGCTCTTACTGGACGTCGAGAAGTATCTCGTTCCATTTTTCCATCAGGCGCGATCGGTTGTCGGCAGCCCACTTGAAATCGTATTTCGCATCAGGAACATCCGAGAGCGGAACAAGTGCCGCGTTTGCCGGAACATCGGTTCGTACCGACCGACGGCCGGCTTTCACCACGACTTCCTGCGCTTCCTTGGACACGATGAAATCGATGAAAGCCTTGCCGTTCTCGGCGTTCGGCGCACCCTTGACGAGCGCCATACCATCGGGCGCTATTGCCGTGCCTTCTTGTGGGTAGACAATCTCGACCGGAGCGCTGCCTAGCTTGTAACGCAGAGCGGCATCTTCGAGCGTAATGCCTACGGCCTGCTCGCCATCATTGACAAAACGTGGAACGGCGCCGGAAGAGGTGGATAGGACAGAGTTACCAAGGATGCCGGTATAGATCTCCCAGCCCTTCTCCTCACTGTCGAAGTCCTGCAAGACAGTTGCCATCTGGATGTATGCTGAACCAGATTGATCAGCGCGAGCCGAGGAGATCAGGCCCTTATATTCAGGCTTGGCGAGATCGGCCCAGGACGTCGGAACCGGCGCGCCTTTCAAAGCCTCTTTGTTGACAATGAAGGCTGTCACGACAGCTGTGAAAGGCACCCAGTTCGCACTCGGCGAGAAAGCTGTGTTGATCGCGGCCGCTTCGACAGGCTTGTAAGGCTCGAAAAGATCAGCGGAGAAGTCGATGACGGTGCCGTCAACGCTCCAGATCACGTCGCCCGCCGCCTTGCCGCTTTCTGCCTTAATGCGGTTCATCAGCTCGCCGGATCCAGCTTTAACAAGCTCCACCTTGGTGCCGGTCTTCTTTTCAAACATTGGCAACAACTCGTCCATGAGCTGCTGCGGCGCTGCCGAATACAACACGACAGTGCCTTGTGCGTGGGCGAGTGCGGCGCTTGCTAGGAATGCTGCGCCAGTAAAAAGGCGCGCGAAAATAGTGCATGATTGACGCATGAGGATCTCCGTTTTTTGTTCCTTGACAGACGAGGACTTGCGACAGGTTCTTGCTATTTTTGGTGTCGTTGCTCGTTGTCTGATATTTATTTTCTTTACGTAAATTAATAAGTCAAGCGGCGATTGGTTCTAAAATTCCTGAAGGCCCTAGTTCATTGATAAAACGGGGAATTAGGGAAACTCAATTCGCCTCATACTGGCTCGATATGCCTCTGACTCATCGAAATTTGCTGTACAACCGCTTGGTTTGCGCTATTCATCCGGCGTAACGTCTCGCAGGAGAATGGTTTGATCGACCTCGGCTACAATGAGCGGCGACTGCTTGAAATCTTGCGCGGAAAGGGAGGCATGTCGCGTATCGAGCTGGCACGCGAGATGGATGTTTCTGCACCGACCCTAACACGCCTGACCGCAAATCTTCTCGAATCCGGCCTGATCCTCGAGGCGGAGGAAGCTCGCAGTGGCGGCAAGCGCGGCAAACCCTCCACGGCAATTGAAATAAACCCGAATGGACTATTCACTCTGGGGGTCTATTTCAATCCAGACGATCTGCGTGTTTGTATCGCCGATCTGAACGGCACGATCAGGCAGGAAATTCGGTCCGAACTCGAAGGGCACAGTTTCGAACACATCATGGAAATGGCTGAAAGGGCTTCCCGCCAAGTGCTGGAAAAGGCTAAAATAAGAAAGAAGGATGTCTTGGGTTGCGGCATCAGCTTTCCGGGCCACTTCAAGCGCGATCGAGGCCATGTGTTTCGCATCAGGCAGTTCGAGAACTGGCGCGATATAGACGTCGAAAAGGACTTCCAACCCTATTTCGATTTCCCGGTCTTTCATGAAAACGACGGCAACACCGTCATTCTCTCAGAGCTTTATTACGGTGCGGGCCGCAGTATCCGTAACTTTGCGATGATCTGGTTGACATATGGTATCGGCGGCGCCGTCGTGGTGCAGCGTCATCTTTATCGCGGCACGAACGGAAATGCTGGCGAGTTTGGTGGCCTGTTTCCCAAATCACATCCTCGTCCCTCCGGACAGGATCTTTGCGACACGCTCGCAGCCCACGGGGTGGGTGTCCGGCGCTTAAGGGATATTGATGAAAGCTATCGCGACCATCCGGCGGTGGTTACCTGGCTTGAACGGGCAACGGACCAGCTGCGGGTGTTGGCTCTGACCGTCGCCCGCACGATGGATCCCGGCGCCATCATTTTTGGCGGATCACTGCCCAATTGGATTCTCGACCATATCGTGGAGCGCATCGGGTCGCTGGAAATGCTTGGCGAGGATTTCTTCGTGGAGCCCCCCGAAATACGCAAATCGATGATGAGTGACTTGCCGCATCTCGGTGCAGCCAGCATACCGATCTACCGTGCCACGACGCCCAGCTATTATTCAGGTAGGGCGCTGAAGGGATGGGCTTAGCCGCTGTTAGCCGGTAGCCGTCTGCCCAATAAGAGCCGCCGAAGATCCGCGGCGCCTACTGTGGAGCGAACCCGCCTATTCCGCCCCTCCCTCACGGTAAGCCGGGACGGCCCTTACCGCATGACCGGCAACGGCTGGAAAAATCCTGCCTGCTGTCGGCGTCTGTCGCCATTTGCGCGGGCAAAGACGCCAGGAGCGACACCGCTTCTTCTGCGGAAAGCGGTGCTGAATGCACTGACGGATTCATAGCCGATCTCCTCCGCGATATCATCGAGGGACTTCACCCCGCGTATCAGCGCGTCCCTGGCCAGCGCCATCCGCCAGCGAGCCAGATACTCAATCGGCGCGCAGCCTAGCATTTCATTAAATCGTGCTGCGAAGGCCGAACGCGACATGCCGGCGATGCGAGCCAGTTCGGCCACGGTCCAATTCACACGTATATCGGCGTGCATGGCGGACAATGCGCGGGCAAGCCCCGGCAAGCGCATTCCCTTCACCAGTCCTGCAGGAATGGCCTCGATACCGGCGTTCGGCCGACGTAGCACTTCAACCAGCAAAACCTCCAGCATGCGCCGGATGATCAGTTCCTTGCCCGCATCCTCGCGCGTGCATTCTTCCGCCAGCAACTCGATCAGACGCGCCAGCCGGGATGCTCCGCCCTCACCCGCCGGCACATGGATCAGCTCGGGCATCAACGAAAGCAGCAGCGCCGCATTGACCCGCTCGAACGTGAAACTTCCTCCCAGCGCCACGAAATCGGGTTCCCCTTGCTGTTCCCCATGCCGCACCGCCTGATCTTGCGGCTCGACCGGAATGCAGTCGACGTCGGCGTCGCTGCAAAGCGAGAAGGCGGGCGTGGAGGGCAAAAGCAGAAAATCACCGCACGCCAGCCGCAGAGGTTCCCGGCCATCGATCATAAGCCATGCCGCACCGACCAGCACGACGGCAAAGCCCGGGGCGTCATAGGCGCGATAACGCACGCCCCATCGGCCTCGTCCGGAAATCGGCTTCGAAACGGCGGCGCTCGGCCGCAGAAGATCGATGATATCGCTAAGAGGATCCATTGTCTGGACGATCAATAATAAATTGCGGAGTTCGTAGCATATATCATCCAGAACAGGTCGTCTATCTCCGGTCCTATCGAACAATGGAGATTATGATGACCAGAACGATCCTCATCACCGGCACCTCATCGGGCTATGGCAAGGCAACCGCCGAACTCTTCCTTTCGCGCGGCTGGAATGTCGTTGCGACCATGCGGCATCCGGATCCCGACCGCGTCGTTGGCGACACTGAGCGGTTGCGCGTCCTGCCGCTGGATGTGACGGACGAACAAAGCATCGCGGCGCTGATCGATGCGGCAGGTCCGGTCGATGTCCTGGTCAACAATGCCGGCATCGGCATGGTCGGCGCTTTTGAAGCGACACCCATGTCGGCAATCCGCACGATCTTCGACACCAACAGCTTCGGTGTGATGGCGATGACGCAGGCGATAATCCCGCAGATGCGAAAGCGCCGATCCGGCACGATCATCAACGTCACATCCAGCGCCACGCTTGCCTCCTTCCCGCTCGCCGCTGCCTATACCGCCAGCAAGCAGGCAATCCAGGGTTTCTCCGGTTCGCTTGCGCATGAGCTGGGTCATTTCAACATCCGGGTGAAGCTGGTGGAACCGGGCTATGCCCCGACCACCCGCTTCACGACAAACGCCATCCTGCCGCTGGAGCAACTGCTGCCGGAAGACTACATGGACCTTGCAGGACCAATCCTTGAAGGCTTCGCCAAACCGGCCATGACGACCAGCGAAGGCGATGTCGCCGAAGCGATCTGGAGCGCCGTCCGTGATGTATCCGGCCAGCTTCGTTTTCCCGCAGGTCCTGATGCAATTGCGCTGTCCCGGGCGAACTGACGACCGATAGCGGCCTGACCGGACATTGCCCGGTTGCGGCGTTTCAGCCGGCTGATATGCAGATGGCGGATGTTTCAACACATCTGCCATCGACTTTACCAGGACGATGGCGACGGCGCTTCGAGACGCTTGCTCATCTTGCCAATGCTCTACCCGTCGCGCCGGGGGCCGTCTTCAGCCAGCCGGTAAAAGCTTCGATCTCATCCGTCTGGATCGCTCCGACGCCGGCCTCGGCGAGAGCGCCCCACACGGCTTCAGGGTCCGCCAGTGCGCGCGTGTCATTGAAATCGAGGCAATGGGCGACGTCGAGCGTGTTGATCCAGAGACGGATGTTCTGGCGCTCCATCTCGGCACGACCTTCAGCCAGATCGGCTATATCGGTGAATTTCACCTCGATCATCGGCGCACGCAACGCCTCGATACGGCGCAAATCCTCCGCAAACTTGCCCTTCCGCGCCGGGAACATCGGCATATGCGGGATCTTGCCGAACCAGTGCGCATCCAGCACCTCGAAACGGGCGGCTTCCGGGTCGATATCGGTCTTCACCAGCACCTGATCCTGAATATCGAGCCGCAGCACGGTTTCCATGACCAGCGGCAGATCGCGGGCGAATTTGGTGTCGATATTGACGGCGATCCTGCCGCGCGCCTCTTCCAGCAATTCTTCCAGCGTCGGCACGCATTCATCGGTCACCTCGGCCGCGTCGCCACCCGCACCGGCCTTCAGTCTCGCGGCGCGGACCACCTCGAAGGGAAGCGCATTCACGACGCCCTTCCCCGTCGTCGTGCGGTCGAGTGTCCCGTCGTGAATGACGACCAGCCGGCCATCGGCCGTCGCCTGCGTGTCGATCTCGATCATCTCTACCCCCGCTGCAACCGCTGCACGGACGGAAGCCAGCGAATTTTCGGCGGTGGCGGTCCAGAAACCGCGATGGGCAATGGTCAGGATGGCCGGATTGTCGCGCGAGCAGAGCGCAAGGACATTGCAGGGGCTGGAGGTATTTCGGGAGGCGGCAAGGGTTTGATGCATGATTTTCACTTTCACACGTTGTGTTTACCGGCGCTGGTTGCCGGGGTCAGACTTTCTCCATGCCCGCGGCCGAGGCGGCTCCTGCGAACCGGTTGTTGACCGTCTGGATTTAATACACTCATAGTGTAATATTTATAACAGGGTCCATGAAAAGTCATTTCAGTCATGGTGGTCCGCATTGCAGCCGCCCCGCACAGCCATTATCCAGAGCGATGACCATGGATCAGACCCAGCCCCAGAGTTTCGACCGCCAGCCGCTTGCCAGCGAGAATGAGCGCCTCGTTCTCGATATCATCCGGCGCCACGGCCCGATTGCCCGCGCGTCGATCACCGGTCACACCAACCTGACACAGCAATCCGTCCACCGGCTGATCGAAGGCCTGCTGGAGCGCGGGCTGCTGCGAACCGGCACGCCGCTCAAGGGCACGCGCGGCCAGCCCAGCCCCACCATCGAACTGGTGCCGGAAGCGGCCTATTCGCTTGGCATTTCCATCAACACAGATTCCGTGGTGATCTGCATCGCCGATTTCCGCTGCGACGTGGTCGTCGAGGAAAAACTGAAGATGCTTCCGGAGGACCGGGAGATAACGCTCGCCGCATTGTCGCAGGCCCTCGAACGGCTGCTCTCGGAACATGGCATCCCGCGCGAGCGACTGCTGGGCCTCGGTTTTTGCATGTCCGGCTTCTTCGTGTCTGAGGACCGCGCCTTCAATGCGCCGGAGCCCCTGCGCGACTGGTCGCTGATGGACCTGAAGCCGATCCTCGAAGAGAGGTTCCGCCTGCCGGTCTGGCTGGAAAACAACGCCACCACGGGAGCGATCGGTGAAAGCCTTCGCGGCGTGGGCTCCTGGTGCCAGACCTTTGCGTACTTGTCGTTCAACTACGGTTTCGGCGGCGGACTGATCCTCGGCGGCCAACCGTTTCACGGCTTTCACGGCAATGCCGGCGAATTCAGCGGCATATACAGCCCGGATGAATCGCCCAAACGCCCGGCCCTGCAATATCTGATCGCCACGCTCCAGAAAAACGGCGTCGACATCCATTCCATCGAGGCGCTTCACCAGCGGTTCGACCCCGCATGGCCGGGCGTCGAGGAGTGGCTCACCGAGACGATGCCGCAGGTGGACAGGCTGGTGGCGAGCCTGATCGCGGTTCTCGATCCGCAGGCCATCGTCTTTGGCGGACAATTGCCACGCGCGCTGGGGCAGATGATGATCGAACGCACGCACATGCCCTCCCGGCGCGAACATCGTTACGGTGTCGGGCCGAAGGAGGCGAAGCTGGTTCTCAGTGAAACAAAGGGCGATCCATCCGCCATAGGTGCGGCGCTGCTGCCGCTCAGGGTGCGCTATTTCCTGTAACTCAGCCCAAGCGGCCTGATGTAATCCCGCAACAATCATCACGGAAACGTGAGCCTGATTTCGCCCCCGGTTTTTTACTGGTTGGCAGCTTGCATCCGAAAGCGATAAATATGACTACAACTATCATGTTTATCGCGACATGAGGCAGCATATCCGGCTGCTTCATGCGCCAAGCCAATACGTCACCGGGTCGATTGATGAGCAAAGCCCTGTTACAGGTTCTCGATACCGAGGAGGAAAGCCGGCTGATGCGGTTTTTCCGCCGGCGCCTGCAGAACCGGGAAGACGCCGCCGACGCCATGCAGGAAACCGTGCTGCGGGCGCTGGAGGTTTCTCATGCGACGCTGATCGACAATCCACAGGCCTATCTCTTCCAGATCGCCCGGTCCGTCGCCCGCCTGACCGCCATTCGCCAGTCGCGAGAACGGCCGTTATTCGCACCTTACGAAGCGGGTTTTGCCGTTGCCTGCGAAGAGCCGGGGCAGGAGCGGATCGTCGCCGGGCGCCAGCACCTTATTTTAATGGCGCGGGCGATCGAGGCCCTGCCCAAGCGTTGCCGGCAGGTCTTCGTGCTCAGCCGCCTGCATGGCCATTCCAATGGCGAAATCGCCGCCCGTCTCGGCATTTCCCGCAACATGGTGGAAAAACACATCATCAAGGCGCTGCTGCACTGCCGTCAGGTCCGCGCGCAAATAAAAATGTAGACCGGCATCAGGTGTTCGCATCCTTTTTCACTCTATAAGGGAAAAGGAATACACATCAGCACGCAACAACGGCAGATCAGGACATGAACAAGCGCCCGGACGGCCTGAAGGATAACGGCTTGACCGATGAGGCTCCGGCCGAAGAGGCCGCGCTGTGGGTGGCGCGCATGCAATCGGCAGACGCGACGGAAGCGGAGCGCGTGGCGTTTCATGTCTGGCTGCGGGCCGATGCCGCCCATGCCAGCGCATATGAGGACATGCAGAGCCTCTGGGGCGAGCTTGGCGATATCGAGCTTGCGCCGGTCGAGCAGCGAAAACGGCGCGGACCTCGCCGGGCAATGCTGGCGGGTGTTGCCGGTCTCTGCCTCATCGGGCTCGCAGCGCTGTTTGCGGAGAAAAGCGGATTGAAGGACCGCTGGCAGGCGGATTATTACACCGAAATCGGCGAAACACGCATGCTTTCGCTGGAAGACGGCAGCCGCGTCAGCCTGAACACCGATACCGCGATTGCCATTCATTATTCGCAAAAGGAACGGCGCATCACCCTTCTTCGCGGCGAAGCCTATTTCGATGTCGCCAAAAACCCGGAGCGGCCTTTCATTGTCGAGGATGGAGCGCTGACGGCAAAGGCGCTCGGCACGCATTATTCGGTGCGCACCGGCAATGGCGCGCTGCCGCAGGAGGTGCAGGTGGAGGAAGGCCGGGTGGAAGTGACCACAGGCGGCGAGATCGCCGTGCTGACGCCCGGAGAGGCCGTGACCCTTGGTGGCGACGGCAGGCTGGTGCGCGCCCGCAAGGATGTCGCCAACAGCATGGCCTGGCGGGAAGGCAAGCTCGTCTTTTCCGGCCAGCAGCTGCGCGAGGTTCTCGATATTCTCTCGCAATATCGCCGGGGCCGCATCGTCATCCTCGATGAGGCGGCGGCGAGGCAGCACGTCTCCGGCATCTTCGACCTCAAGGACACGGATCAGGCCCTCACCATTCTCGAAGAGAGTCTTCCCGTTTCGGTATCGCGGCTTTCCGGAATGCTGGTTTTCGTCCGCTCGCGATAAAATAACTTTTTCGCAAATCCGACGTCAGGAGTCGGCCCGCCTTTTCACTCTAGGCAATCAGGACCCGTTTAATCGGGCAGCATGAGATCACGAGTGAGAGGGAATGACATGAATTTGGGCAAGCAGGCACGCGGCTGGTTCTGGCTGACGACGACGGCGATCATCGGGGGTATCGTCGCCGCAGGTCCGGGCGCCACGACCGCCAGCGCGCAGACACCGCCCGCCGCAAGCGGCGCACCCGCCACCGTCACCGTCTCCATTCCCGCAGGGCCGCTGGAAAACGCCATTCTCAGCTTCGGCCGCCAGGCCAATCTGCGCATGGTCTACCCCTCCGCGATCACCAGGGGCCGCAGCACGGCCGGCGTCAAGGGCACACTCAACGTATCGGCGGCCGTCAGCGGGCTTCTGGCCGGATCGGGACTGAACTACGCATTGGCCGGCGGCAATACCGTCCGCATTTTCGATCCCGCCAGCCAGACCGGCGAAAGCGGCGGTTCGGCTGCCGCCGGCAGCACCCTGCTTGCGCCGATCACCGTGCAGGGCACCGGCCTTGAAGGCGCCAGGGGCATCATCGAGAGCAATGGCTATGTCGGCAAATCCGGCCGCACCGCCACCAAGACCGATACGCCGGTCGCCGAAACCGCCCAGTCCATCACCACCGTCAGCCGCAAGCAGCTCGATGACCTGAAACCGCAGAACCTCTCGGAAGCACTGAACTACACGCCCGGCGCGCGCATCGGCCAATATGGTGCGGAGCCGCGCTTCGACGCCTTCAAGGTGCGCGGCACCGATCTCAGCACCACCGGCATCTTCCGCGACGGCCTGCGGCAAGTGAGCAGCCAGAACGGCAGCGCCCGGCTTGAGCCCTATGGCGTGGAAGCGGTTTCCATCCTGCGCGGTCCGGCCGCCTCCATCTATGGTGCAAGCAGCTCCGTCGGCATTGTCGATATCATCTCGAAACGCCCGACCGAAGAGACGCTGCGCGAGGTGGAGCTGCAATATGGCTCCTTCGGCCGCGTGCAGGGCGCTTTCGATCTTTCCGGCGCCGTCGATGACGAGAAGACCATGCTTTACCGCCTGACCGGGGTGGCCCGCGACGGCCGCAACGAAATCAGCGCCATCAAGGACGACCGGCTGTTCATCGCGCCGGCCTTCACCTTCCAGCCGGATGCCGGCACCAAGCTGACGCTGCTCAGCGAATACATGGACAGCACCACCGGCGGCACCTGGGGATACATCAACAATTACGGCAGCGACGGCAAGTCAATCGGCGCGACGCCGGTTTATGGCGGCGATTCCCGTTTTAATGATTTCGAGCAGAAACAATGGCGTATCGGCTACGAGTTCGAGCATGAAATCAACGACAACGTCACCTTCTACAGCAAGGCGCGTTATTCAGCCCTTTCGGCCGACCAGCAATGGGTCTTCGCCAATTATCCCGGCATCACCATCGAGGACAATGAAGGCGTCTCCGCCGACAATTACCTGAAGACAGAATTCGACACCGGCCCGGCGAAACATACGCTGCTGACCGGTATCGACTTCAGCCACATGTCCTACACCTCGAAACAGGGCAACGGCGCAAGCCCCTTCTCCGACGCCTTCACCTATGTGCCTGATGTGTCGCTGATACTGAAGCAGCGGATGAACACGCTCGGCATCTATGCGCAGGATCAGGTTGAAATCGACCGCTGGCGCCTGACGGCCGGCATTCGTCACGACTGGCTGGATACCGAATATCAGGCCCAGACCGTCGGAGACGCAACGGCTCCCACCTATGAGGGCGATGAAACCAAGACGACCGGCCGCGCCAGCCTCGGTTATGTCTTTGACAGCGGCGTGATGCCCTATGTCAGCTACGGCACCTCCTTCGTCGCCAATCCGGGCGTCATCATCACCACGGGAACGGTAACGGGCCAGGCGCAGCCGACGGTCGGCAAGCAATATGAACTCGGCGTGAAATATGCCCTGCCGCAATATAACGCCCTGCTAAGCGCCGCCTTCTTCAATCTCGATCAGGACAATGCGACGGTCTACGAGACCTCGTCCGGCATCAACCTGCTGCGCCAGCTCGACCTGCGCTCGCGCGGCGTGGAACTCGAAGCCACGGCCTCGCTCGACAATGGCTGGAGCCTCATCGGCTCCTATTCCTATAACGACGTCGAAATCACCAAACTGACGTCGGAAACCGTGGGCAAGCAGCTCAATTCTTCGCCCTATCACACCTTCTCGCTGTGGGCCGATTACGAGTTCCAGAGCGGCGCGCTCGAAGGCCTCGGCATCGGCGCGGGGCTGCGTTATGTCGGATCGAGCTTCGGCGACAACCAGCACACGCCCATTCTCGACAACGAGGCCCGCACCTTCGTCGATGCCTCGCTGCGCTACGATCTCGGCAAGGCCCTGCCCTCGCTGGAAGGCGTGAAACTGCAGATCAACGCCACCAACCTTCTCGACGAGGTGAAACAGGTCTGCACCACGGGCTTCTGCTATTATGACGAAGGCCGCAAGGTCGTCGGCAGCATCCGGTATCGCTTCTGATGCTGCAGCAGAACCCTGCCACAACCAAGCCGTCGCCGGCCGCCGTCTTCGTGGCGGTCGGCGGACTTTATGTCGGCCAGAGCGTGATTGGCGGGCTGACCTTTCTCGGCCTGCCGGCGGTGCTCAGAACCGCCGGACTGCCGCTGGACCAGATCGGCCTGCTTTATCTCGTCGTTCTGCCCTGGGCGCTGAAATTCCTCTGGTCGCCGCATGTGGAGCGTTACCGGCTGCCGCCCGTCGGCAGGAACCGGTCGCGGATGATCGTCGGCACGGGCATCGCCGCCTGCGCCTGCGGCCTCGCTGTTCTTGCTTTCACCGGCCCGTCGCCGGTTTCCGTCGCAATCGCCATCCTGTCGGTGATCGCGCTGATGACGGCGACAGTCGACATCGCCTGCGACGGCTATGCGGTCGAAACGCTGGCGGAAGAGCATCATGGCTGGGGCAATGCCGCGCAGGTGGGCGGCTCCTATCTCGGCTCCGCCATCGGCGCCGGCCTGTTTCTGGTGCTGGTGGAACGCGCCGGCTGGATGAGCGCCACGCTGGTCATGGCCGGACTGGTCATCCTGCTCGCGCTCCCCTTCCTGTTCGGCCCGGCGGCAAGAACGGTCACGCAAACGCGGGATCACCTGCCATCGATCAAAAACGCGCTCAAGCGACGGGAAGTCCGCACCGGCCTTCTGGTGGCGGCGGTTTATGTCGCCGCGCAGAAATGGGGTCTCGCCATGCTCGGCCCGTTTCTGGTCGACTACGGTTTCGATCTCGCCACCATCGGCGCGCTGAATGGCGTCGGCAGCATGATCGTCGGTTTCGCCGGCGCGCTGCTCGGCGGCACGCTGGTGCGGCTCTACGGGGCGTCACGAATCCTGCTCATCGCCATCTTCGTACAGACGGCGCTGTTGTGCCTTTTCGCTTATTTCAGCGTTCATCGCGATATTTCGCAATGGGTCGTCATGGCGGTTGCGGTGGCAAGCTCGTCGGGCATCATGTCCATCGGCTTCGTCGCGCTTTACGCCTGCTTCATGGGCTGGTCCGACCCCCGGCAGGCCGGGGTCGATTTCACCCTGTTCCAGTGCATGGATGGCGTTGTCGGCATGATCGGCGGGCTGGGTGCCGGCGCGATTGCCGAAAAATTCGGCTATCAGGCCTCCTTCATCATCGCCGCCATCGTTTCGGTGCTCGCCGCACCGGTCATCTTCCTGCTTATGCGACGGCAGAATTCTTGAACCGAAGCCCCCGGGCGCGGCGGCTTAAACCGCGCCCGGCGGGCCTCCTGCATCGGCCTATTCGACCACCACCGACAGTGCCGAGCCGGTATAGACCGGCCGTACCTTCACATTGCCCGCATCTATCGTGGCGAATGTCCCGGTCAGACCGTTGGCGGAGATCACCTCGAACCGCGTGCCGGCGGCTGGCGCGCCTCCATCGAAAGCGAGCTTCAGCGTCGCGCCGTCCAGCACCGCATTGCCCTTGATCCGAAGCGCAGCCTTTTTCGGATCGACCGCCAGCGTGCCGCCCGACTGCGCATAGTCGCCGCCGATGACAAGATCCGTCTCTCCGCCGAGCGAAAGCGTGCCGCCGCTGACCAGCACGCCGCCGGTTCCAAGCGCATCGGCGGACGACGCCACCAGCGTTCCCTCCCTGAGAATGGTGCCGCCGCCATAGCTGTTATGGCCGCCGAGAGTCAGCGCTCCGCTGCCAGATTTGACGAGACGCCCTGCCCCGGTAATATCGTTCGTCCATCTGTCCGCCGCATTGAAACCGCCGGCGGCGGCGTCCATCGTCACCTCGACATCGCCGTCAAAAGCGCCGTAACCTCCGGCGGCAGCGACCAGATTGATGCGGCCCCAGCCATTGCTGTCATCCAGCAGCGGATAACCGGCCTCGATGCCGGTAGAAAACAGCACGGCGCGGCGCTGGACGGCATCGAGATAGGGCAGACGTGTCTCCAGCAGGATCTCCGCCCCCTTTGGCACCACCATCGGCGCATCGCCTACGGCCCTGTCGCGGCTGAAGGAATAGGTCATGCGCCTGCGATAATCCGCCCCGTTCTTCGCCGCATCGGCAAATTTGTCGACATCCGGCTTTGCGCCATGGGCGAAATCGATAAGGGACTGGCCCTGCGGCAGGCGTTTGGCGAAATAGGCCTGCAAGGCCGCATGCGCGGCCTTCTTCACCTCGGCATTTTTGGGGTCCTGCAACATGGCGGCAGCCATGGCGGTTGCGGTGATGCGGCCGCCGATCACGTCGAGCGGCGAATGCATGCCGGCGACGATGCGGCTCTCGCCGAGTTCGGAGGCAGCCGTCAGCAATTCGGAAAAGCGCTCCGGCACCGCGTAGGCATAGGCGATGGCGGCCAGATAGGCGGCATTGGTGTGCCCGCTCGGAAAACCGCCATCCTTGCCGCGCCCGCGATTTTCCCGCGCATATTTCAGCGCCGGCACGATGACGCCCGGATCGCTGTCATGGCTCTCGAAGCTGCGGTCGCCAATCGTTTCCTTGCCGGTCTCGATCACCTCGCCTTTGTCGTTCATGCGCCAGGGCCGTGGTGAGGAATAGAAATATTTCGCCGGCGACGTCGTGCCCTCCGGGCCGCGGATCACCTTCATGAAGGCGACGAAATCCTTCAGCTCGCTATCGGCTGCACCCGCCTCGGTGCCCTTGTCGTCTTCCTTGCGGGTGATGACCTCGTTCGGATCGAAATCAGCGAGCGTATGATTGACCGTCGTCGTTGCGCCCGCCCCTTCGCGATACCAGTCGGCAAGCGGCCCCATGCCGTCGATGACGCTGTAACCCTGCGAACGGCGGTCATTCATATAGGCTTCGAAAGCGGCGGCGCGCGTGCGGTTTTCACCCGTCACGGACAGCACGTAACGCATGTTTTCCTGCCAGACGGCGGGATCGACGATCTTCACATGGCTGAAATCCGCCGGACCATCGCCATTGGCGCCGCCATCCGCCCATTGTTCATCGCCAAGCGTCCAGATGCGGTTGAAACCGGAGAGGATTTCGATGATCGGGTTGTCCCGGTCATCATAGGCGCGAACCGCCTCGCCTTTCTCATTCTTGCCGGTCTGGTTGCGGTAATTGTCGGCAAGCGGCAGCGGATATATTGCCGCCGGCTCCGGCACCGTAATGGCATAACCCTCACCTGCCGGGCCGGTGCGATCGAACGCCTGCGCGCCCGGAACCAGAATCAGCAATGCGACGGAGGCGAGCAGGCTCGAGCGTGCGGAAAAGAAAGACGACATCTTCAGTCTGGCCATGACGAATCCTATGATTTTCAGCGAGTGACGCGTGACGAAAACAGGCGGCGCGGCGTTCCGCGCGCCTCATCGTCAGGTTTAAACGGAGCGTATTGCAGTTTTTCGATGGGCCGCCGGGAACGGCTCCCTGCGGCAATTCCTCCAGCGAAAATGCGCCGCCTTCGGAAAGAAACGGCGCGATATGCCCGGAGCACCACTCCGGGCATATCGTTCGATAACTTCATCATTCCGCCGGAGGCGGACGGTCGGGCCGTTATTTCTTGACCGCGACGGCCTCGTTGATCTTGGCGACGTCATCTTCCAGAACCTTGTAGGTCTGGTCGAGCGTCAGCTCGCCGACGATGAGCTGGCTCATGCGCTGCACGATCTGCTGATACATGGCGCTGCCGCCCTTGGCGCGTTCGAACTCACGGGCGGCCTGCGGCACGTTCTTCTTGTTGTCGAGGAACACCTTCATCGCCGCCTTGGCGTTTTCGCTCTTCAGCTTGTATTGCGGATCGACGATCTCCGCGCCGGTCAGGATGACGTAGTTCTCGGCGATTTCCCGCTGCACCTTTTCGGAGCCGAGGAATTCGATGAAGTGAGCCACATCTTCAGGGTATTTGGTGCGCTTGAAGCCAACGATCGCGGTGCCACCAGGCATCGCGTAGCATCCCGCATCGCCGCAGGGAGCATTGATCGCGGTCCATTCGAAGGTGTCGCCGATCTTGTTCTGGAACGGATTGACCATCCAATTGCCGGCAAGATACGTCACGACGTTACCGTTGACGAACTCATCACCCATGTTCTTGTACTGCGAACCGCCAGCCGCACCCCACATTTCCTTGGGGAAGCTGCCGTTTTGCGTCCATGAGAAGAGATCGGCGATGTATTTTTTCGCCGCATCGTCAGGGAAGCTGAACTTGCCGTCCTTCACATAAGTCGAGCCGTAAGAGAAGGCGCCGCCGGAGAAACGGTGGCCGGACCGGTCCATGGTGAAGGGGATCTGCACGCCGGTCGCGTTGGCGACACGGGCGGATGCCTCGACGATCTCGCTCAACTTCGCCGTTGGGCCGGGTAAGGGCTCCCCGGCTTGCTCGAACAGCGTCTTGTTGACGAAGGGCAGGTTCAGCGTCTGCGACGCCATGTAGCCATTGATCGACTTCGGATCGTTGACATTGGGCAGGCGAAGCTGGTCGAGGCTGGAACCGTGCAGCTTCGCGAAGGCTTCCGCATCCTTCATATAGGGGCGCATGTCGAGATAATAGGGCGCAAGCTGCCAGTCGGTGATCTTGGCGATATCAGGACCTTCGCCCACCGCAAGCTGCACCGGCAGCTGCTTGGAAACCGCGTCATAACCCGAAGACACGAAATTGATCTTCACACCCGGATTGGCCGTCTCAAACTCCTTGCTGAGTTCCGACATGCGCTGCACGTAACCCTGGTCGTCATCCGTAAAAAGGAAAGTAATCGTGCGGGTCTCGGCATGGGCCGTCGCAAGACCTGCGACAGAGGCCACTACGAGGGCGCTGACGCCCGAAAACAATTTCATCATGCTCATCCTCCCAATGAAAATATTTTCATAAATCGAACGGAAGCTCCTCTGCTTAATTCGATTTACAATGTTTTGCGACTTGACAGAATAAACGTCAAGCTGTTTGTTTTACGTAAATCGCACAAATCGACGCAGAAAAGCGAAAATCGGATTGTGAAAATAATTTCATAACGATCGACGGGAGGCGATCCATTATGACGGATGGACCATTTGCGGCGAACGCGTCGCAGCCGACCTATACCGTCGCAAACGGCGAAACGGTGACCGCCTGGATCGTCTCCGATCTGGTGGAGACGTCATTTCCCGGCACCGCAGCCCCCGCCGAAGACCGCGTGAACTATCGCTTCATCAACGGTTTCGTGGATGTGGGCGACCTGCCCTGCCGCAAGGCCTTCCAGCAGACCATGATCGGCCGCGATATCGCACCCGATACCAGCTGGCCGGTATCGCACCTCAACCTGCCGGGCTCCAATCGCCGCGTCGAATTCACCGGTTTCTGGCACGTTCCCACCCATGTGCAGCGCTGGCTGAAGGGCACCTTCCGCAGCGATGCGGCAAGACAGGCGCATTTTCGGCTGCGCACCTGCGGCGGCGTCCGCATCTGGGTGGGCGGCGTCGAACAGGTCCGTTTCGAACCTTTCATCCGCAATGTCGAAAGCTGCCGTGACATCACGCTCGATCTCGCAGCCGGCGATAACGAGGTGCTGCTGCTCTGCGAGGATCTGGCGGAACGCGACATCATCTGGTTGTTCGAACTTGAGGTCGTCGACACCGTGCCGCTAACCGTCGTGCTGCCCGTGCCGCTCGACCGGGAGGAAACGAAGCGTCTCGCCGCGCTGGTGCGCGATGTTCGCCCGGCGCGGGACGTGTTTTCCGGCACAGCCCTCGAACTGGTCTTCGGGGCGGCACCCGCAAACGACCTGCCCGTGCACATCGCCGTCAAAAGCCATGGGCATGAGCGCGCTTCGCTTGCGGAAGTCGACACCGTCCTGAAGGCCGGGCAATCCACGCTGACGATCCCAGAAACGACAGGCATTTCGGACGGATATCACGGCGTCAAAATCACCATGGGTTCGGGAGCGGGAACGGTAACCCGCGTCATCGACGCCGCTTTCATTCATGACATCGCGCCGGAAGCCTCCAATGCCGATATCAACGGGCGAAAAAAGGCCGCCCTCTCCTTCAGCGCCCGTTTCGGTGCCTGGCGCATCGGCCGCGCGCTGGCGATGGTCGCCACCGGCAGCGATGACATCGAGACGATCGGCGGTATCGTCGATGCGACGCTGCATTCCATTGATCGGCGGGAAGACTGCTCCGATTTCGTCATGATCCCGCTTCTGTGGCTGGTGCGCGCCTATGGGGACCGCCTGCCGGCCGAGATGCGGGCGCGGATCGACGCCTCGATCCTCGGCTATCGTTACTGGGTGGACGAACCGGGCAATGACGTCATGTGGTTCTGGAGCGAGAACCATGTTCTCTGCTTCCACACCAGTCAGTTATTAGCCGGCGAATATCTGCCGGATGCCGTCTTCACCGCCTCCGGCCGCACCGGCAGAGAACAGGCGGCGCTGGCGGCTGACCGGCTGGAGCGCTGGTTCGACAGCGTCGAGGCGCATGGCCTCGCCGAGTGGAACTCCGCTGCCTATTATCCGGTGGATTTCATCGGCCTTCTCGCCATCGAACATTGGGCGGGACCGGAGCTTGCAGCCCGCGCGCGCCACCAGATCGATCTCATCTTCGAAATGATCGCGTTGCACACGCTCGGCGGCGTTCCCTCCGGTTCGCAAGGGCGGGCTTATGACAAGGAGCTACGGGCCGGGCCGCTGACGGAACTGGCGCCCTTTGCGCAGGTCGCCTTCGGTCAGGGCTGGCTGAACAATGGCGTTGCCTCTCTGCCGATGTTCTGCTGCGGCGATTACCTACCACCGGCGCATCTCGCCGCCCTTTCACAGCTGGAGGCCGGCCGCATGGTTGAGGCGCGGTATGCGCAGGGTCTTGAGCCCGGCAAGCTCGTGCTCTTCAAGAACGAGGCCGCCCAGCTTTCCACCGTTGTCGATCACAAGACCGGCCGCAAGGGCCATCAGCAGCACGTCATGGACATCAAGCTTGCCGGCCACCCGATGGCGCGGCTCTGGGTCAATCATCCGGGCGAAGACGATCCGTGGGGCACCCAGCGCCCGTCCTACTGGGCGGGAAGCGGCATCCTGCCGCGCGTGGCGCAACATCGCGATCTGGCGATGCTGATCTTCGATACGCAGGATCACCGCAACGACTGGACCCATGCCTATCTCGGCCGCGACGGGCTGGACGAGGTGCTGGTGGAGGGCAACTGGCTCATTACCCGCTCGGGCCGTGGCTTTGCCGCGCTTTATACGACCAACGGGCTTCAGCCCATCACCGCCGGCGCCACCGCCAGTCGCGAGATCAGATCGCCCGGCCGCCGCGCCGGCTGGGTCGGCATCATCGGCTGCGGGGATATGGAAGCCTTCTCCCGTTTTCGGGAAAAAATCCTCGCCACGCAGATCACCTTCGATGCCGAAAGCCGCCAGCTCTCGGTCACGCCACCCGGCGGGCCAGAACTTACTCTCAACTGGGACGGCGCCTTCACCATCGGCGGACAGGCCATGGCCTTCGACCATGACCACCCGCAACCAAAAATCACCTTCGACAGCGCCGACCCAGCTTCGGGCAGCGCTGCAAAACCCTTCTACTCCTAAGCGGAATTGACAGATGAACCAGCCAAGCATGGAAAAAGACACTCTCAGGACGACGATCGACAATGTCGCCGCCGCCTTCAGCCGCCTCAAGGGCATTCAGGAAGGTCTGGTCAGCGGCAGTTCCGATGGCAAGATCCAGTTCGATGAGTGGGACTGGGAAGTGGGTGTGGGCCTTTACGGCTTCCTGCGCCGGGCGCTCGCCGCCAACGACCAGAAGGCATTGGATGACCTCGTGACGTGGTATGGCTGGCAGATCGACCGTGGCCTGCCGCCGCGCCAGATCAACAGTTCCGCCCCGATGCTGCCGCTTGTCATCCTCACCGAACATGTCGACCGGCCGGATTTCCGCGCACTGGTGGAAGACTGGGCCGACTGGCTGGTGCATAAATTGCCAAAAACCGAAGATGGCGGTTTTCAGCACGTCGTGAAGGAACGGCTGAATGAGGGGGAGCTCTGGGACGACACGCTGTTCATGGCCTGCCTGTTTCTCGCTCGCGCCGGCGTTGTCTGCAAACGCCAGGACTGGATCGACGAGGCCGTCTACCAGTTCATGATCCATGCGCGCTATCTCTCCGACCCCGTCACCGGGCTCTGGTATCACGGCTGGACCTTCAACGGTCGCCACAATTTCGCGGACGCGTTTTGGGCACGCGGCAATTCATGGATCACCGTCGCCATTCCCGAACTCTTTGAACTGGTGCCGACACTTGCTCAGAAGGACAAACGTTTCCTCGCCAATGTGCTTTCAAGCCAGGTGCGGTCGCTGAGAAAATATCAGCGTGAAGACGGCATGTTTCATACGCTGCTCGATGACCCCACCTCACCGGTCGAGACATCGGCGACGGCCGGCATCGCCTATGGCATTCTGCGCGGCATTGAGGCCGGCATTCTCGGCGAAGAGAACCGTCCGCATGCGGAACGTGCGCTGAAAGCGGTGCTAGGCAATATCGATGAGGAAGGCGTCGTTCACGGCGTCTCCGACGGCACGCCAATGGGCCACGATCTCGATTTTTACCGCCGCATCCCCAACCTGCCCACGCCCTACGGGCAGGCACTGACGATGCTGCTTCTGATTGACGTTTTTCTGAAAAGGCCAAAGGCATCGTGAGCATCATGAACATCAGTCAGGACATCACAGTTGCGGCCAGTGGCCTCGATGCCACGGCGACCATCCAGCAGGCTATCGACGCCGTATCATCAGCAGGTGGCGGGCGCGTATCTCTTTCGGCCGGACGACATGTTAGCGCCGGCCTTCATCTAAAAAGCGGCGTGGAACTGCACCTTGCCGCAGACGCGGTACTCGCCCCCGTTTCCGATTACGACGCTTATGCACTGACCCGGGTTTCGGTGATTGCCGAAGACTCCGATCGCGGCATGATCACCGCCAAGGGCGCAAGCAATATCGCCGTGACCGGTCCGGGCCGCATCGAGGCCGGCGGTGAAAGCTTCATCATTGGTGATGACACGGCCATGGGAACCTATATCCCGGCAAAAAAACGCCCGCGCGTCATGGTGCTGGAAGCCTGCCGCAATGTGCGCCTTGAAAACCTGAACGTCAGTGGCTCCCCCATGTGGACGCTGCATATGGTCGATTGCGAGGACCTTCATTTCCGCAATCTGCGCATCGAAAACGACCGCCGCCTGCCCAATACGGACGGCATCGTGCTCGATGCCTGCCGGCGCGCGCTGATCGAGGATTGCTTCATCTCGACGGCCGATGACGGCATCTGCCTCAAGACCAGTGCCGGGCCGGATGGCAAGGCAGTGGGGGTCTGCGCCGATATCGCGGTTCGCCGCTGCACCGTTTCCAGCATGAGCTGCGCGCTGAAACTCGGCACCGAATCCTTCGGCGATTTCACCAATGTGGTGTTCGAGGATTGCAGGGTGGTGCAGTCAAATCGTGGCATGGGTCTTTTCTCCCGTGATGGCGGCGCCATGCGCAACATCCGCTTTTCACGCATCGAGGCCGAGTGCCATGAAACGCCGGGTGGTTTCTGGGGTTCTGGCGAAGCTGTCACCGTCACCGTCGTTGACCGCCGCCCGGAACGGCAGGCCGGCAGGGTGGACAATCTTGTTATCGAAGATTTGAGCGGTGCGATGGAGGGAGCGATCAACCTCGTCTCCACCTCGGCAGCCGGAATTCACAATGTCAGGCTTGCGCGCATCACGCTGGCGCAGGAGCCCGGCAAACTCGGCACCGGCCTGCAATATGACCTGCGCCCGACCAATGCCGATATAGCGCCAAGCGCCGATGCGGCCGGCCGCGCCAATGCCTGGACGCAGGATGCGGAGGGCCGGATTGTAGGCATGGAAGATTATCCGGGCGGCATGCCCGCGATCTACCTTAACGGCGTTCACGGCTTTTCAGCTGATGATGTCGCCATCAAAAGACCGACGCCCTTGCCCGAGGGTTGGAACGGTCGGGAGATCGTCGCGACGGCGAGCCCGGTTGAAGGGAGCAGGTGATGGGAAGTCTGAAACTCGAAAACCTCAACAAGGCGTTCGGCGCCGTTCACGTCCTGCATGATATCGATCTACAGATCGAAAACGGCGAATTCGTCGTTTTCGTCGGCCCGTCGGGCTGCGGAAAATCGACGCTGCTGCGCATCATCGCCGGTCTTGAGGACGTCACATCTGGCAGCATCGCGATTGGAAATCGCGATGTCAGCGCGCTGTCGCCGGCAGAACGCAAGATCGCCATGGTCTTCCAGTCCTATGCGCTTTATCCACATATGAGCGTGCGCAAGAACCTCGCCTTTGGCCTAGAAAACCTGCGTTTCAAGCGGGCGGAGATCGAAAGCCGCATCAACGAGGCGGCGCGGATGCTTGCCATCGAGCCCTATCTCGACCGCAAGCCGAAACAGCTTTCCGGCGGCCAGCGCCAGCGCGTCGCCATCGGCCGCGCCATCGTGCGCGAGCCTGACATCTTCCTGTTCGACGAGCCGCTATCGAACCTCGATGCGGCACTGCGGGTGCAGACGCGTGCAGAAATCACCCGGCTACATCGCGATATCAAGACAACGATGATCTATGTCACCCACGATCAGGTGGAAGCCATGACCATGGCCGACAAGATCGTGGTGCTGCGCGCCGGACGCATCGAACAGGTGGGCAGCCCGCTCGAGCTTTTTGACAATCCGCGCAACCTCTTTGTTGCCGGCTTCCTCGGTTCGCCGCGCATGAACATGCTAAAGGGCACCATCACCAAAGGCAATGACGGTAGCATCGCCATCGACGCCGGCCATGGCGTGGCGCTGCCCTGCCTTGTCGATCCCGCAACCGTCAGTCCCGGGCAGGCCGTTCTGGCGGGCATTCGCCCCTCGCATTTCACCGTCGTGGATACCGGCCTGCCCTTCGAGGTGCAATACCACGAAAGCCTCGGCACCGAGACCTATCTCTACGGCAATATCAAGGGTGAGAAGGACCAGATCATCGTGCATCAGGCTGGCCATTTCGCGCCCGCCTCCGGCGCCGTGCTCAAAATCATGCCGGCACGTGAGAAGGTCCATGTCTTCGATCCCGCCACCGAACTGGCGCTGCCGCGCCTAGCGGGCGAAGGGAGGGGGTAGCATGACAAATCCAAAGCTTGCGAGACTTTCCGACCGCGCGCTCGACGCCGTGATGGCGATTGCCGAAGTGCCGCTCAACTTCATCGAGCGGCTGATCGGCAAAAGGCGCATGCCCTATATCTTCCTGATGCCGAACCTCATTCTTTTCGGCATCTTCACCTTCCTGCCGATTGCGATTGCCGTCGGTTACGCCTTTACCGGCGGCACTGAACTTTTGATCACCGACCGCCCCTTCGTCGGTTTGGAGAATTTCGGCAAGCTGCTCGATTGCCAGAGCTATATGGACCCCGGCAGCTGCCGGGAATCGCTGTTCTGGACGGCAATCTGGAACACGCTTTGGTTCGTGGGCTTCAACGTCATCGCCACGCTGCTGGTCGCGCTCATAACCGCGCTCATCCTCAACCGGGCGATTGCCGCGCGCGGTTTCTTCCGTGCCATGTTCTTTTATCCCGTCCTGCTGTCGCCCGTCGTCATCGGCCTCATCTGGAAATGGTTTCTGGACCGCAACGGCCTGCTCAACGCCTTCTTCCAGATGCTGGGCGTGCCGCCGGAAATCTTCCTGCTGGATGTAGGCTGGTCGCGCTTTTTCGTGGTGGTCGTTTCGGTCTGGTTCCACATGGGCTTTTATACGCTGATCCTGCTCGCCGGACTTCAGGCCATCCCGAAGGACCTCTATGAAGCCGCCGCCATCGATGCCGCCTCGCCCCGGCGCACGCTTTTGCGCATCACCCTGCCGCTTCTTGGCCCCAACCTGCTCGTCGTGCTCATCCTGTTGATGATCCGCTCCGTGCAGATCTTTGATGAGGCGTGGGTTTTGACCAATGGTGGCGGACCAGGCACGGCCAACACATTTGTGGTTCAATATATCTACCAGATGGCCTTCGGCAGCGACCTGAGGCTGTTTGGCCTCGCATCCGCCGCCTCGGTTCTGATGGGCCTTGTGCTTCTCGCACTCACCCTCGTGCAATTGCGCCTCGGCAAAAAGATGGAGTCCTGACCATGTCCAACGCCGTCTCTTTCCTCACGCGCACCCGCCGTCCCGGCCGGATCGGCCTCACCGATATCCTCTCCTGGGTCTGGCTCATCGGCGGCACACTCGCCGTCCTCATCCCGGTTGTCTGGGCCGCCATGTCATCGCTGAAACCGGAGGCTGAAATCACGCGGTTTCCGCCAAGCCTCCTGCCGCGCGCTGCCGTGCAAGTGGAGGTTCCGGGCTACGACAGGCCGCTCAGCCTGTGGAAGGCCACCATCGACGGCGCAGAGCGTGAGATGGCCATGGTCCGCCGCATCGGCCTCAAAGCCCAGATGGTGGACCCAGCCAATCCGGGCCCGCCAATCAGTGTCGACACACGGGAAATAACGCCAGTTCAGAAGCTGACCATCGCGACGGAGAACTTCACCGATCCCCTGACACAGTTCAGCTTCCTGACCTTCCTCAAGAACTCGGTCTTCGTCACCGTCGTCGCAACGGTCCTGACGCTGATCGTCAACGCCATGGCAGCCTTTGCGCTCTCCAAATACCGTTTCCGTGGCGAAAAGGCGATCTTCGTGCTGATCATCTCGACCCTAATGATCCCGCTAACCGTCGTCATGGTGCCGGCCTATCTCGTCATCGTCGGCGTCGGCCTCGTCGATAATCTCTGGGGCGTCATCATTCCCACCGTCGCAACGCCGACAGGCGTCTTCCTGCTTCGGCAATATATGCTGACCATCCCCGACGAACTGATCGAGGCGGCGCGTGTGGATGCCGCCAGCGAATTCCGCATCTTCTGGCGCATCATCCTGCCGCTGACGGCCCCGGCGCTCGCGGTTCTCGCCATATTCTCGGTTTTGTGGCGCTGGAACGACTTTCTCTGGCCGCTGATCGTTCTCAGCAGCCGTGAGAATTTCACGCTGCAGGTGGGGTTGAACGCCTTTCAGGGCGAGTTCTCGGTGCAATGGCACTATATCCTCGCCATGACCTTCCTCAGCCTGGCACCCGTCACGGTCGTGTTCCTGTTCCTGCAGCGCTACATCACGACAGGCATCGCCGGAACGGGAATGAAATAGCGGTGTCGCAGACATTAGCGCCGAACGCCACACAAAAAAAGGGAGATGTTGTTTGCCACATCTCCCCTTCGTTCATTTGGTGACGCGATGATCAGTCGTCGGACCCCATCCCGTCGTAAGAGTCGCGCTCGCCGGCGATGATGGCGCGCTTGCCGACATGGTTGGCAGGTCCGACAATGCCTTCCTGCTCCATTCGCTCCACCAGCGAGGCGGCGCGGTTATAACCCACCGAAAGGCGGCGCTGGATATAGGAGGTCGAGCACTTCTTGTCGCGCATCACGATTTTGACGGCCTTTTCATAGAGGTCATCGCTGTCGTCATCGCCCATCGAGGTCTTGTCGAAGACAGCCGCATCCTCTTCCGCCTCTTCTTCCGCTTCCTCGGCATCTTCCGTGACCGTGCCCAGATATTCAGGACGACCCTGCGTCTTCAGATGCGCCACGACCTTTTCAACTTCCTCGTCGGACACGAAGGGGCCGTGAACACGGGCGATGCGGCCACCGCCCATCATGTGCAGCATGTCGCCCTGGCCGAGCAGATGCTCCGCCCCCTGCTCACCAAGAATGGTGCGGCTGTCGATCTTCGACGTCACCTGGAAGGAGATGCGGGTCGGGAAATTGGCCTTGATAGTGCCTGTGATGACATCGACCGAGGGACGCTGGGTTGCCATGATGAGATGGATGCCGGCGGCGCGCGCCATCTGCGCCAGACGCTGGATCGCACCTTCGATCTCCTTGCCGGCGACCATCATCAGGTCGGCCATTTCATCGACGATGACAACGATATAAGGCATCGCCGTCAGGTCCATTTCCTCCTGCTCATAGACCGCTTCGCCAGTGGCGCGATCGAAGCCGGTCTGGACATTGCAGAACACCGTCTCGCCCTTGGCACGGGCAGCAGCGGCCCTTGCATTGTAACCATCAATATTGCGCACGCCGAGACGCGACATCTTGCGGTAGCGGTCTTCCATTTCACGCACCGCCCACTTCAACGCCATCACCGCCTTTTTCGGATCGGTGACGACAGGCGTCAGGAGATGCGGGATACCGTCATAGACCGAGAGCTCGAGCATCTTTGGGTCGACCATGATCAGGCGGCATTCTTCCGGCTTCAGGCGGTAGAGCAGCGACAGGATCATGGTGTTGATGGCAACGGACTTGCCCGAACCGGTGGTACCGGCGACCAGAAGGTGCGGCATCTTCGCAAGCTCGGCGATAACCGGTTCGCCGCCGATGGTCTTGCCGAGGCAAAGGGCAAGCTTCTGGCGTGTCTCGGCGTAATCCTGCGCCTCGATCAGTTCGCGCAGGTAAACCGTCTCGCGCACCGGGTTCGGCAGCTCGATGCCGATGACATTGCGGCCGGGCACGACGGCGACGCGAGCCGAGAGCGCCGACATGGAGCGCGCGATATCGTCAGAGAGACCGATGACACGCGAGGACTTGACGCCAGGGGCGGGCTCGAATTCATAGAGCGTGACGACAGGACCAGGGCGGACATCGATGATCTCACCCTTGATGCCGAAATCCTCCAGCACGCTTTCGAGTAGACCGGCGCTCTGTTCCAGGGCTTCCGGTGTCATCGTGGTGGTCTGCTGGACGCGGGCTTCCTGCAGGAGGTCAATCGAAGGATACTCATATTCCCCATCGGCGAAGACAGGTGCTTCACGGAACATGGGCTGAGAAGACTGGATAGGCGCTCGCGGCGTAAAACGCGGCTCGGCAACGAGCCTTTCGGCCGGCTGAATCTGCTCTGCAAGCTGCTGCGGCGCGACGACCATGGCAGCTTCCGCTATCGGCTGCGACGCGAACTCCTGTTCGGGAGCCACGCCGGCGGCTGGAGTGAATGCCTGCCGCACGCCAATTTCCCGATAGAGCCGGATGGCGGAGCCGCCGGGTACGGTAACAACCGGTGGCTCGGCCGAAAGGACAACCGGGGCGGCTGCGGGGGAGACGGGAGCGACAGCCACTGCGGATGAAGGCGCTGTCAGAAAGGTGTTTGCAGGCGCCGGAGCTGCGGGCGCCGAAACGGAAAATGCGCGCCGCACCTGGGCGGTAAGAGCTTCAGCCGCATCGCCGGGCAGATCAAGCGTCATCACTTCCCAGAACAGCTCATCCGGCAGATGGGCGGCAAAGGCGGGAATGGAAGTCTGCGTCTCAGCTTCTGGCCGCGCGGCAGCTTGCGGCTCAGGTGCCTGCGGCGCTGCGGGTCCCGTATCGGGCGCGGCAGACGCCGAAGAAGATGGACCGCGCACGGCTGCGGCAGCTTCTTCCGCCTGTTTACGGGCAAGCTCCAGCCGCAATTTGTAAGTCAAGGCGCGAGCACCGCGGGCGTCGGGCGGCTGCGGCAGAAACGGCATGCGCGGCGGCGCCATGCGTTGCTCGGCCGGCTTCGCGGCGGGCTGGGGTACCGGCGCATCCTGGCGAACCGCCGTCTCGGGCTCTGTGGCAACCGGTACGGAGGCAGCGGGCGCCTCCTCGTCCGGGATATTCGGCGTCTCCACCGGCATACGCCGGTTAAAGACGCTCTCCGGCGTGCGGGTAAAGCGCACATTCGGGCCAAGCACGAAGGCATTCTGCCAGCCGGGCATCTCGGCACGGCCTTCGATGGCATCGGCTGCGATCACGTCAGCATTCTGCCGCGGCGCTGCACCTGCAGCCGTCACGATCGTCCGCTGCCCCGCAGGCGTCTGGACACTGGCATGACGGGCGTTTTCGCTCCCCTCCCCTACGCTATTGGACGAATTCTGAAATCTGGATCGGGAGAAGCTCATGGCAGCGTGCACACTCATCATAAACGTACATATTTCGGTCTCCTTGAAATAAAAAATAAAGGTTAATTACCCCTTTCCAAACGGGGTCGTACCGACGGATTTTCAACCGCTCGACAGGTTCGCAGCGCCATCCGCTGCCTCGCAAAACACATATCAAACGCTTGGTTTCATTCGGTAATGTCGAGTTTTCCGCCGTGAATTCGCCGCTGATGGCGAACTGGAGAACCGAATTTTCCGAGACGGGGCATATTGTTTCCGCAAAGCTCTCCGCAACGTAAAATCATTGCTGTAAAGGGCGCGAATTAACGTGGACACTGCCGAGGTTGCAGCCTTAAGATCGGCGCGCCGCGGGCCAAGCGGAGAAGCCCGCCTCGCCCTCATTCCGGAGTGAAATTCATGTCGCCTGTCCAGCTTTCCCGCCGCTCGCTTCTCAAGACCTCGCTCGCGCTGGCCGCAACCACAGGATTGGCGGGAATTACCGTCGCACAGGAGAAATCCGGCGGGCGACTGATCGTCGCGGCCGATTCGGAACCGAAAAACCTCAATCCGGCCATCGTTGCCTCCAACGGCGTGTTTTACATCGCCAGCAAGATCGTCGAGCCCCTGGCCGAGGCCTCCTTTAACGGCACCGACGGGCTGGAGCCGCGACTTGCGACGGAATGGCAGGGAGCCGATGACGGGCTCAGCGCCACCTTCAAGCTGCGCGAGGGTGTGACATGGCATGACGGCAAGCCATTCACCTCGGCGGACGTTGCGTTTTCGGCGCTTTCCGTCTGGAAACCGCTGCAAAATCTCGGGCGGCTGGTCTTTGCCAATCTCCAGACGGTGGAAACGCCTGATGACCACACGGCGATTTTCCGCTTTTCCAAACCCACGCCGTTCCAGCTCATCCGCAATGCGCTGCCGGTGGTTACCAGCGTCGTGCCGAAACACCTCTATGAAGGTACCGACATCGCCACAAATCCGGCCAATACCAAACCGGTGGGCACTGGGCCTTTTGTCTTTTCCGAATATAAACCTGGCGAATATTACCGCCTGAGGCGGAACCCGAACTATTGGGGCAAGGGTCAGCCGCAGCTCGAGGAAATCATCTATCGCGTCCTTCCCGATCGGGCCGGCGCGGCCTCTGCGCTGGAGGCTGATGAAATCCAGCTTGCCGCGTTTTCAGCCGTGCCGCTCGCCGATCTCGCCCGCATCGCCAAGGAGCCCGGCATAAAGGTTATTGCGGATGGCTATGAGGCACTGACCTATCAGTTGGTGGTGGAAATCAACCATCGCCGCAAGGAACTGGCAGATCTCAAGGTCAGAAAGGCGATCGCGCACGCCATCGACAGGAAATTCGTCATCGACAAGGTCTTTCTCGGTTACGCCACTGCATCGACCGGCCCCGTACCAAAGAATGCGCCGGAATTTTACACGGATGACGTTGAGACCTATGATTTCGACGTCGCCAGGGCCAACGCTCTCCTGGATGAGGCGGGTTATCCGCGTGGCGCGAATGGAACACGTTTTTCGCTGAAGCTTCTGCCCGCGCCCTACTTCAATGAGACCCGCCAGTTCGGTTCTTATCTGCGGCAGGCGCTTCAGGAAATCGGGATTGATGCAGAACTGGTGAACAATGACGCCGCGGCGCACCAGAAGGCCGTTTACACCGACCACGCCTTCGATCTCGCCATCGCCCCGCCGGTGTTCCGCGGCGATCCCGCAATATCGACCACGATTCTCGTCCGTTCCGGCATTCCGGCCGGCGTCGGCTTCTCCAATCAGGGCGGCTACGAGAACAAGACGCTGGACGAATTGATCGACAAGGCGGCGATAACAGTGGATGCCGCCGCGCGCACGGCGCTTTACAAGGACTTCCAGAAACAGGTCACGGCCGATCTGCCGCTGATCAACGTCGCCGAGTGGGGTTTCATCACTGTGGCGCGCGATACGGTCAAACATGTCGCCAGTAATCCTCGGTGGGCGGTGTCCAACTGGGCGGATACGGCGGTGGATACCTGAGGCAACGCCGTGAGACGTGCGGCGAAATTGCTGCGGCGAAGGGCATTCACCGCCATTCCGGTGCTGCTGATCGTGCTCGTCTTCACCTTCCTGCTGCTTGAAAACGCATCGGGTGACGCGGTCGACGCCTATCTCGTTTCCATCGGCGGCGGCGATGCCGGTCTGCGCGATGCGCTGCGCGAACAATATGGTCTGAACGGCCCCGTGCTGGCCCGTTTCTGGCTCTATGCGAGTTCGGTGCTGCGGCTTGATCTCGGCTGGTCGCTTGCCTTTGACCGGCCTGTGCTGGGGCTGATCCTGGAAAGGCTGCCGAACACGCTTCTTCTGATGGGCAGTGCGACAACGCTCGCCTTCATCCTCGGCACAGCACTCGGCATCGTGGCGGGCGCGCGTCCGGGCGGGGCGACAGACCGCGCGCTTTCCACACTCTCACTCGCGCTTTACGCCACGCCCGGCTTCTGGCTTGGGCTCGTGCTCGCCATCGTCTTTGCGGTGAAATTCAGATGGCTGCCTACCTCCGGCATCGAGACCATCGCTTCGGGCAAGCACGGCATGGCGAGGGCGGTTGATATCGGCCGCCATCTCGTGCTGCCGGTCGCCAGTCTTGGGCTGATCTATCTTGCGCTTTTCCTGCGCGTGATGCGCACCGCCATGGCGGCGATCTGGCCATTGGATTTCGTGCTCTTTGCCCAGTCCAAGGGGCTTTCAAAACGACGGATCGTGCTACGCCACGTCGCCCGCAACGCCGCCCTGCCGCTTGTCACCGTGCTTGGCCTGCAGGCGGCAACCATGCTGGGCGGCAGCGTGGTCATCGAAAGCGTTTTTGCCATTCCCGGTTTTGGCCGGCTGGCGCAGGAGGCCGTCACTGGCCGAGACGCCCCGTTGTTGATGGGCATCATCCTGACTAGCGCGGTTTTTGTCATCCTCGTCAACCTCTCCGTCGACATTGTCCATTCCGTGCTCGATCCGCGCATTGGCAGCGGGGAACAAGGCGCATGAGTTTCGCTTTCCGGCTCCTGCGCAGTTTCGAAGGCATGACGGGAACCGTCATACTGGTGCTGCTTTCCCTGACGGCGCTTGCCGCACCCGCCGTCTTTCCAGGTGACCCGCTGGCTATCGTTGGCGAACCGCTGATTACGCCTTTAACGGATGCGGCCCTACCGCTCGGCACCGATCGGCTGGGCCGCAACGTGCTTGCCGAGCTCGCCCATGGTGCGCAGGCCTCCCTGCTCGTCGGCATAGGCGCCGCCGCAGCCGCGCTGATTATCGGCACCGTCATCGGCACCATTGCCGGATTTGCCGGCGGCGTGGTGGACGAAGCATTGATGCGCGTCACCGACGCCTTCCAGATCGTCCCGAACTTCCTGCTAGCGCTCGCCTTCGTCAGTACAATCGGCCCCTCCATGCCGATTGTCATACTCGCCATTGCGCTTGGCGCATGGGCGGATCCGGCGCGGTTGATGCGGGCGCAGGTCTTGAGCATCCGCGAGCGCGATTATGTTCAGTCCGCCCGCGCCATCGGCATGCACCCGCTTGAGATCGCATTCAGGCAGATCCTGCCAAATGCCCTGCCGCCGGTCATGGCGCTTGCCGCCATCATCGTCGCCGCGGCCATTTTGACCGAAGCCGCCCTATCCTTCCTCGGGCTCGGCGATCCCAATATCGTCACCTGGGGTTCGATGATCGCAGAAGGACGCAATGTCCTTCGCTCGGCCGCGTTTTTGTCGGTCATTCCCGGCATCGGCCTTCTGGTTACGGTTCTCGGCGTTTATCTTCTCGGTGAAGGCATCAACAAAGCGCTGGCGACAGGGAGGCGAGCGCCATGAGCGGAAATGCGCTGTGCCGGATCGACGATCTCAGCGTTTGGTATGCGGCAAGTGATGCGCCGGCATTGCAGAATGTCTCGCTGACGATCCGGCAAGGCCAGAGGCTGGCGATCATCGGCGAAAGCGGCTCGGGGAAGTCGACGCTCGGCAAGGCGATTGCGGGGCTTCTTCCCGGACATGCGAAGGTTTCCGGTGATATTTCGTGGAGCCGCGACAGCCTGTTCTACGGCAGGCCGCTGCCAGGGCGGGATATCGGCACGATCTTTCAGGACACCGGCGCAACGCTGAATCCGGTTCTCACCATCGGCGAACAGGTGGCGGAAGGGGCTGTCCGGCATCTAGGCCTCTCATGGCGGCAAGCGCGCGATCTTGCCCGCGATCTTCTGGAGCGGGTTCGGCTGCCGCACCCTTCCCACCTCGTCCGGGCCTATCCGCACCAGCTCTCCGGCGGCCAGAGGCAACGCGTGACGATTGCCGCCGCCATTGCAGCCAGTCCTTCAATCCTGATTGCCGATGAAGCTACGAGCGCGCTCGATACGGTTAGCCAGGCCGCCATCGCCACGCTGCTGGACGATCTGGTGCGGCAGGAAAACAGGACGCTGGTCTTCATCACCCATGATATCGGCCTTGCATCCACCCTTGCCGACGAGATTGCCGTTCTGCGCGCGGGATTGCTGGTGGAACATGGCCCGACGCGGCGGGTGCTGTCCGCACCCGTCCATGACTATACGCGTGCGCTGCTTGCCGATTATCTCGATCTGTCCACGCCGCCACTGGTCAGCGAGGCCGCGTCATGAACGATGCCCTGCTCACCGTCGACGGCTTGTCCAAGACCTACCGCACCGGCGCAAGAAGGGTGGCGGCGCTCTCCGACATCTCTTTTTCGCTTCAGCCCGGTGAGACGCTGGGACTTGCCGGTCCCTCCGGCTGCGGAAAATCCACGCTTGCGCGCATTCTCATGCGCTTGATTGCGGCCGACGAAGGCACGATCCTTTTCAGAGGCCACAACTGGCTGACACTGGACGGCGGCAAGCTTCGCGCCGCCCGCCAGCACATGCAGATGGTGTTTCAAGATACGCATGGCGCTTTCAATCCACGCGCCAGCGTCGAAGATGCCATCGGCGAACCGTTGCGCATTCATCGCACGGTCGCAAGACGCGAGCGAGCGGCGGAAGTCCGCCGCCTTCTCGATCGCGTTGGCCTGCCCGCCAGCTATGCCGGCCGCTCGGTCTTCGAGCTTTCCGGCGGCCAAAGGCAGCGCGTCGCGATCGCGCGGGCGATTGCGCTCAAGCCGTCGCTTCTCATCCTGGACGAAGCCGTCTCCGCGCTCGATGTTTCGGTTCGCCGGCAAATCCTTGAACTGCTGGTGGAAATACAGCGCGAGACGGCTGTTTCCTGTATTTTCGTCTCCCATGATCTCGCGGTTATTCGCGCCGTCTGCCACCGCGTCGCTATCATGGAAGCGGGAAGGATCGTTGAAATCGGCCGGACAGGAAATATCGTCTCGGCACCGCAATCCTCGACCGCCAGAACCCTGATCGACGCCGCACCGCGCCTGACCATCACCACGTAAGGAAAAGACATGCCCGCTCCGGATTATGCATTGCTGCTCGACCCACCCGCTTTTCCTGCCGAGCGTTATGCTGCCCTTGCCGACCGGCTGGCCGCGCTGATGAGCACAAGCAACGACGTGCTGCTGATACAGGCGGAAGCCGTGCTGGCGCTCGAAGCCGCAGCCACCAGCCTTGCGCGACCGGGCCTGAAAGCGCTCAACATTGTCACCAGCCCTTATGGCAGGTGGTTTGGCGGCTGGCTGGAAAAGGGCGGCGCGACTGTGCGCAATCTGACCGCCAGCCCGGCAAGGCCGGTCACCCTGGAGGAAGTGGAACGGGCGCTGGAGGAAGGGCCGGATTTCGACCTTCTCGCCATCGTCCACGCGGAATCGGCAAGCGGCATCCTCAACCCCCTGCCCGCCATTGCCGCGCTCGCCCGGGAACGGAGCATCGTGACCCTTGTGGATGCCGTCGCGTCCATTGGCGGACATGCTTTCGACGTCGACAGTTTAGGTATCGATATCGCCGTCATCGGCCCGCAAAAGGCGCTGGCCGGCCCGGCCGGCATTTCCGCCATTTCCGTCAGCGAAAGGGCCTGGACGCTTCTTTCGCATGACGGCGCTCCTGACAACTCCATGCTCTCGCTTATGGACCAGAAGAAACTCTGGCTCGATGCCGGCCGCGGCGCACTGCCCGGAACGCCCGCCCCGTTGGAGTTTTACGCGCTGGAGGCCGCCCTTGACAGGATCGAGTCAGAAGGGCTGGCATCCGCCAATCGACGCCACAAAACGGCAGCGGCGGCCACCCGAAACGGCCTCAGGGCGCTTGGCATTCCAACCTGGGTGGAAGAGGCGCACGCTTCCGCCCTCGTTTCCACGGCGATCCTGCCTGATACCCTCGAAGCCAGGGCATTCCTCGCGGCTGTGTCCCAGAAGCAAGGCGCGGACATTTCCGGTGGCGTCGGCCCCGGCGCGGAACGGTTGATCAGGCTTAATCACACCGGTCGGAGAGCGCATCGGGATGCAGTGAAAGCCAATATCCTGGCCTTCTCCGGCGCCCTGAAAAGCCTCGGCCACGCTGCAAATACCGATTTCGCGCTGGAAGCCGCAAAAAAAACCTATTTAGACGCACCTGCGGATGGCGTTTAACGGTGTCGAAGAACATTCATTGCGCAAAATCCGCTCGCGATGGAACGCCGCTCACGACATTGTTGTTAAAAATGGTAGACAAATTCCTCCGCCAATCTTGACGAAATCATGGCAACGCGCGAAACTTAACGCTACGTTAACTCGCGTGAAGAAGGGAAACGGCCATGGTAGCAGGGTTCAACATGCTCTCCTTTGACCTCTTTGGCATCGGCCGAAGGATGCCCGTCGTCAATGAGCGGGTGGAGACCGAGTTTCAGGACAAAACACCGCGCAGACCCGACGACGAATCGCACGATGACGATCGCGATCAGGAATATGAACTGTTTTTCTGGTCGCTTTACCCGGTGATTTGAGCGTCTGCCGCACGCTCCAAGCCATCGACACATTGACCCTCCGTGGCCTCATGATGCGGGGCGCGGGGCGCATGATAGCGTTGGTCGGTCCGTAGACCTCAATACTTCTAGTTTACCGTTAAAAGAAACGAAAGCGGCCCCGAGGTTGTCCTCGGGGCCGCATAGTCTTGTGATGGCTGTTAGTGGTTGTCGCGCGGCAGGCCCTTGGTCTGGGCGATGCGCTGATACTTCACGGCAGGTTCCAGGACCGCGCCGGTTTCCATCTGGCTGACGATGCCGCGCTGGATTTCCTGCCATGGCGTCTGGTGGTCAGGGAACTTGTAGCCACCCTCTGCATGCAGAGCCTCGTAACGCTTGGCCAGTTCTTCACCAGAAATCAGGATATCCGCCTTGCCGCGGCCTACATCGATGCGGACGCGGTCGCCTGTCTGCAGAACGGCAAGGCCGCCACCTGCTGCTGCTTCCGGGGAAGCATTGAGGATGGACGGGCTGCCCGAAGTGCCGGACTGACGGCCATCGCCGATGCAGGGCAGCGAGTTGACGCCTTCCTTCAGCAGATAATCCGGAGCGCGCATGTTCACGACTTCTGCCGCGCCGGGATAACCGATCGGGCCGGCACCGCGCATGAACAGGATGGTGTTGGCGTCGATCTTCAGCGACGGATCGTCGATGCGGTGATGGTAGTCTTCCGGACCGTCGAACACCACGGCACGTCCTTCGAAAGCTTCGGGATCGTTCGGGTTGGAAAGGTAACGGTTGCGGAACTCTTCCGAAATCACACTCGTCTTCATGATGGCGGAGGAGAACAGGTTGCCGCGCAGAACGCGGAAGCCGGCGCGCTCCTTGAGCGGCTGTTCATAGGGGCGAATGACCTTTTCGTCCTCGATGATCGCACCACGGCAGTTTTCGCCGATGGTCTTGCCGTTGACCGTCATGGCATCTTCCATGATCAGCCCCTGGGTCATCAGCTGGTTGACGACAGCAGGAACGCCGCCGGCATGGTAATAATCCTCGCCGAGATACTCACCGGCCGGCTGCAGGTTAACGAGCAGCGGTACGTCTTCACCATAGGTCTGCCAGTCATCCACTGTCAGCTCGACGCCGACGTGACGTGCAAGGCCGTTCAGGTGGATCGGTGCGTTGGTGGAACCGCCAATCGCCGAGTTGACGCGGATGGCGTTGATGAACGCATCCTTTGTCATGATGTCCGATGGCTTCAGGTCTTCCTTGACCATTTCGACGATACGCAAGCCGGTGAGGTAGGAGACTTCCTGACGATCACGGTAAGGCGCCGGGATGGCGGCGGAGCCGGGAAGCTGCATGCCCAGCGCTTCGGCAAGCGAATTCATGGTCGTCGCCGTGCCCATGGTGTTGCAATAGCCGGTCGACGGAGCCGAGGAAGCGACAAGCTTGACGAAGCCCTGATAATCGATCTCCCCCTTCGCCAGCAGTTCGCGCGCCTTCCAGACGATGGTGCCGGAACCGGTGCGTTCACCGCGGAACCAGCCGTTCAGCATCGGGCCGACGGAAAGGGCGATGGCCGGAATGTTGACGGTGGCCGCCGCCATGAGACAGGCAGGCGTGGTCTTGTCGCAGCCGATGGTCAGAACGACGCCATCGAGCGGATAGCCATAAAGCACTTCCACGAGGCCGAGATAGGCGAGGTTGCGGTCGAGACCTGCGGTCGGCCGCTTGCCGGTTTCCTGGATCGGGTGAACCGGAAATTCGATGGCGATGCCGCCAGCTTCACGGATACCTTCGCGCAGGCGGTTTGCCAGTTCCAGATGGTGACGGTTGCAAGGAGAAAGGTCCGAACCCGTCTGCGCGATGCCGATGATCGGGCGGTCGGACTGAAGCTCGGCCTGGCTCAGACCAAAGTTCATGTAACGCTCGAGATAAAGCGCGGTCATATCCGCATTTGCGGGGTTGTCGAACCAGGCGCGTGAGCGAAGCTTGCCTTGTGTTGCAGGCAGTTTGTCGGATGTAGTCATGATGCAGGTCTCCAGCCGGAAGTGGCCAACGGTAAAATATTACGAAATGCGACAAGCTTATGTTGTGCGCAAGGAAAATGGAATCAGCTTTCGGAGAACACGCATAACCGACAGAGCAGCGCCAGACGAGTGACCTGAAGCCGTTCTTCGGATTTAGCCGAATATTTTTCGGTATTTATGGTGATACCGGTGTCGCGCAACGGCCTCTCCCTCCCATGCCTTTCGGGAATGCGGCTAGCTCTTCGGCTCCGCGCTCCGCCTTTTATAAAGTCTCTTTATTTGTATTACTATTAGAGACAATCGCCTTCTGTCAAGTCGCCTCTGAGGCCACGTCAAGCCAGTTCCGCGAGCGGAAAAATGGGGCTTTCTTTCGTTCAACCCATTGATTCATAGTATTTTATGGCGAAAATTCACCGCAGTTCACCGAAGCCAAATTGCGGAAAGGCTAAAAAATCGCTTTTCAAGAGTATTACTATATGCTCATAGTGATCGCGTCACGCTGACATCATCTCTGGGAGGATTAAGATGAGAAAAGCTCTCGCGACAGTTACTGTCGCCGTTTCGCTGTGCCTTGCATCAAGTGTTTCCGCCAAATCACTTACCGTCGGCTTCTCGCAGATCGGTTCGGAATCCGGCTGGCGCGCGGCTGAAACCACCGTTACCAAACAGCAGGCCGAGAAGCGCGGCGTCACGCTTAAGTTCGCCGACGCGCAACAGAAGCAGGAAAACCAGATCAAGGCCGTTCGCGGCTTTATCGCGCAGGGCGTCGACGCAATCCTGATTGCACCGGTCGTCGCAACGGGCTGGGATGCTGTCCTGAAGGAAGCCAAGGAAGAGAAAATCCCTGTCATCCTGCTCGATCGCCAGATCGAGGCTCCCGATGATCTTTACCTGACCGCAGTTACCTCGGACCAGGTCCACGAAGGCAAGGTTGCCGGTGACTGGCTGGTGAAGGACGTCGGTTCCAAGGATTGCAAGGTGGTGGAATTGCAGGGCACGACCGGCTCCTCGCCCGCCATCAATCGCAAGAAGGGCTTCGAGCAAGCCATCGCTTCACACGCCAATATCAAGATCGTCCGCTCGCAGACGGGTGACTTTACCCGCACCAAGGGTAAGGAAGTGATGGAAAGCTTCATCAAGGCCGAAGGCGGCGGCAAGGACATCTGTGCCGTCTACGCCCACAATGACGACATGGCCGTTGGCGCGATCCAGGCGATCAAGGAAGCCGGTCTCAAGCCCGGAACCGACATCAAGGTCGTGTCGATCGACGCCGTGCCTGACATCTTCAAGGCCATGGCAGCCGGTGAAGCCAACGCCACCGTGGAACTGACGCCCGACATGGCCGGCCCGGCATTCGACGCGCTCGAAGCCTATCTGAAAGACAAGAAGGCTCCGGCGAAGTGGATTCAGACCGAATCCAAGCTCTACACGGCATCTGACGACCCGATGAAGGTCTACGAGGCGAAGAAGGGCCTGGGTTACTAAGCCATTCCTTGCAGAAACGGCGCGGGGATTGCGCCGTCTCTTTCTGTTGAGGAGAGCGAAACCTCTCCGATCCAGTCTGCAGAATGATCTCGTATGGAGCGAGCGCATGCCACTTGTTTCTTCTTCCCCTCCGGGGAGAAGGTCGCGGCAGCGGGATGAGGGGGCAAGCCTGGAGATATCAGGAGAGCTTGCCCCCTCATCCGACCCTTCGGCCCACCTTCTCCCCGGCGGGGAGAAGAAATACGCCGCTCCCTGCCGATTGCTCTACCAAAACCCATTGCAATACGGAAACTGCTCAATGTCCGAAACGGCACCACTTCTGGAAGCACGCGCCATCGGCAAATCCTTTTTGGGGATCACGGCGCTGGATGGCGTCGACTTTTTGCTTGGGCACGGTGAAATCCATGCCCTGCTCGGCGAAAACGGCGCGGGAAAATCGACGCTGATCAAAATCCTGACGGGCGTCTACAGCCGCGGCAGCGGATCAGTCTTTCTGGAAGGCAGCGAAATCTCGCCCGCCAATGTGGGTGAGGCGCAGGCCCTTGGCATCGGCACCGTCTATCAGGAGGTCAACCTTCTCGAAAACCTCACCGTTGCGGAGAACCTCTACCTTGGCCGCCAGCCGCGGCGCTTCGGGCTGATCGACCGCAGCACGATGCAAAAGAATTCGCAGGCGCTGCTTGCCCAGTACGGGCTCTCCATCGACGTCAACGCCCTTCTCTCAAGCTATTCCGTCGCCATCCGTCAGATCATCGCCATCGCCCGCGCCGTCGATCTTTCCGGCAAGGTGCTGGTGCTGGACGAACCGACCGCCAGCCTCGACGCTCATGAGGTTGAAATGCTGTTCGGCGTACTGAAAAAGCTGCGGGCGCGCGGTATCGGTATCGTAATCATCACTCATTTCCTCAATCAGGTCTACGATATCGCCGACCGGGTGACGGTGCTGCGCAACGGCCGGCTTGTCGGCACACGCGAAATCGGCAGCCTGCCGCGTTCCGAGTTGATATCGATGATGCTCGGCCGGGAACTTCAACAGATTACCCATGACCATCAGGCGACCGAAGAAACAATCGCCGAAGGCGAGCCAAGCATTCGCTTCGAAGGTTATGGCAAACGCGGCAGCGTCTCTCCCTTCGATCTCGGGATACGCCCCGGGGAAATCGTCGGCGTGGCAGGGCTTCTCGGCTCCGGCCGGACCGAAACGGCATTCCTGCTCTTCGGCATAGACCGCCCCGACACGGGTAAAGCCACGATCGACGGGCAGGCGGTGACGATCTCTTCTCCCGAGGCGGCGATTGCGGCCGGTTTCGGTTTCTGTCCCGAAGAACGCAAGACGGACGGCATCATTGGTGATTTCTCCGTGACCGACAACATCGCGCTGGCCCTTCAGGCCCGGCAGGGATGGGCGCGGCCGCTGTCGCACCGGCAAAAGGCGGAGCTGGCGGAAGGTTTCATCAAATCCCTTGATATCCGCCCGGCCGACCCCGACCGGCCGATCAAGTTCCTGTCCGGCGGCAACCAGCAGAAGGCCATCCTGGCCCGCTGGCTGGCCACCCATCCCCGGCTTCTGATCCTCGATGAGCCGACACGCGGCATCGATATCGGCGCCCACGCGGAAATTCTCAAAATGATCGAAAAACTCTGCAGCGAGGGCATGTCGCTTGTCGTCATATCCTCCGAACTGGAGGAACTCACCGCCGTGGCGCATCGTGTAGTCGTGCTTTCCGACCGCCGGCATGTCAGCGAGCTGAAAGGCGGCGAAGTGACGGCCGACAATATCATGCGTGCGATCGCAGATGCGGCCAGAACGGAGGCGGCATGATGACGGCAGTCAATCGGCGTCTTAGAAGACTTGCACCGCAGCTTGCTGCGCTTTTCATCATTCTCGCAGCGATTACAATCATTTCGCCCGGCTTCCTCAATGTGTCGTTTCAAAATGGCAGGCTCTATGGCAGTCTGGTGGATATTCTCGTGCGCGCCGCCCCCGTGGCGCTGCTCACCATCGGCATGACGCTGGTCATCGCGACCAAGGGCATCGATCTTTCCATTGGTGCTGTCATCGCCATCTGCGGCGCCGTCGCCGCCACGCTCATCAGCAATGGACATTCCATTCCCGCCGTCATCGCCATTTCGCTTGGCGTGGGAATTGTCTGTGGCCTCTGGAATGGCGTGCTGGTTGCCCTTCTCGACATACAGCCCATCATCGCCACGCTGATCCTCATGGTGGCAGGGCGCGGTATCGCGCAGCTCATCACCGAGGGCGTCATCCTCACGTTCAACAATGACAGCTTTTCCGCGATCGGCTCCGGCGCATTTGCCGGTGTGCCCCTGCCCGTCATCATCTGGATAACGGCCGCGCTCCTGATAGGCTTTCTCGTTCGCAAGAGCGCACTCGGTTTCCTGATCGAAGCGACCGGCATCAATCGCCGCGCAGCGGCTCTTGCCGGTGTAAGGGCGCGCTTTCTGCTGTTCTTCGTCTATGCCGTCTCCGGTCTTTGCGCGGCGATCGCCGGCATGATCGTGACGGCGGATATTCGTGGTGCGGATGCCAACAATGCCGGCCTCTGGCTGGAATTGGACGCCATATTGGCGGTGGTCATCGGCGGCACTTCACTAAATGGTGGCCGCTTCTCCATCACCGCATCGCTGATCGGCGCGCTCATCATCCAGACCATCAATACCGGCATCCTCGTCTCGGGCTTTCCGCCGGAATTCAACCTCATCATAAAGGCCGGCATCATCATGGTGGTGCTGACGCTGCAATCTCCGGCGATCATGGCCGTCCTCGGTTTCGTGAAAGCGCCAAAGCAGCACGCCAAAACCGCCACCAACGGTATGACCAAGGAAGGAACCGCGCGATGATCCACAGCCGCAACCTGCCCTTCCTCACCACGCTGACGATTTTCGTCGTCGCCTATCTTCTTTGCGTGATGCAATATCCGGCGATCTTTTCGACGCGGGTGATCGGAAATCTTCTTACCGACAACGCCTTTCTCGGCATAGCCGCCGTCGGCATGACTTTCGTCATCCTGTCAGGCGGCATCGATCTCTCGATTGGTTCGGTCATTGCCTTCACCAGCGTCTTTGTGGCCGTCCTGGTCGGCACCTATAACATCCATCCGCTGCTTGCCTTCGCCATCGTGCTTTTGATTTCCACGCTGTTTGGCTGCCTCATGGGCGCGATGATCCGCTTTCTCTCCATCCCGCCTTTTGTGGTGACACTCGCGGGGATGTTCCTGGCGCGCGGGGCTGCCTATCTGATCTCCACCCAGTCGGTGCCGATCTCACATCCTTTCATCGATGCGATACAGGGCTTTTATTTCCGCTTTCCAGGCGGCGGCAGGCTGACGGCGCTCGCCATGCTCATGCTTCTCGTCTTCGCCGCCGGCATGCTGATCGCAAGCCGCACCCGCTTCGGTGCCAATGTCTATGCGCTGGGCGGCAATCCGCAATCTGCCGAGCTGATGGGCGTGCCGATCGGGACCACCACCATTGGCATCTATGCACTTTCCGGCTTTCTCTCCGGCCTCGCTGGCATCGTTTATACGCTTTACACCTCGTCAGGTTACTCGCTGGCGACGGTGGGCGTGGAGCTGGACGCGATCGCTGCCGTCGTCATCGGCGGTACACTTCTGACCGGCGGCACGGGATTGGTTGCGGGAACCTTTGTGGGGCTTTTGATCCAGGGCCTGATCCAGACCTACATCGTTTTTGATGGAACCCTGTCCTCCTGGTGGACGAAAATCGTCATCGGCGTGCTGCTTTTCGTGTTCATCGTGTTGCAGCGCGCAATCATCTGGTATTCAAACGGGAGACTGGCCGGACCGCATCCGGCATAACGCAAACGGAGGCTTGCTTGGGGCTGCTCGAAACGACGATTAGCGGGCGAAAACGCCGGAACAGCCACGCGCATGTGGTTTCCGAACTCGGCAGCGCCATCGTCTCGGGCAGGATCGCCGAAGGCTCTCTGCTGCCCAACGATGCGGAGCTCTCCATGCGTTTCGGCGTCTCGCGCACGGTGCTGCGCGAAACCATGAAGACGCTGGCGGCCAAGCGGCTGGTGGAACCGAAGGCGAAGGTGGGTACCCGGGTGCTCGACCGTTCGAGCTGGAATTTCTTTGATCCAGATGTGCTGGGCTGGCGCTGCGAAGCTGGCATCGACCAGGAATTTGTGAAGCACCTGGCTGAAATTCGGCTGGCGCTGGAGCCGGCGGCGGCGGCGGCAGCAGCTCTCCAGGCCTCCAATGAAGACATTGTCTCGCTTTACGTCATCGCCGCAAAATTCGACAATCCGCAGCATACGCCAGAGAGCATCGCCAAGGTGGATCTCGAGTTCCATCTTGCCGTCGCGCATATGTCCGGCAATCCCTTCATGCGTTCGGCAAGCGGGCTGATCGAGGCGGCGCTTGCCATCTCGTTCCAGCTTTCGTCACCGGCCGCCTCGCCCGACACCATCGCCGAGATCGCATCCAACCACCTTCGCATTGTCCACGCCATCGCGGCGCGGGACGCGGATGCGGCGGTGAAGGCCATGCGGCATGTGATCGAAGTGGGCAAGGACCGGACGCAGAAGGCGATCAAGACGGTTTGAAACCCGAAACCGGTCGTAGTGAAGGCGGGCCCACAAGAATGCAGGCCCATTCCTCTCGCCAGGTCCTCAGCCCTGCGATGCCTCTACCTGCGGCACCACGCCGCGCCGCGACGCCATCAGCGAGGCGCCGAGAAGGGCTGCGATGGCCACGAAGACGAACACCATGGTTGCGCCCTGGAGATCGATCAGCAGGCCGCCAAGAACCGCACCGCTGGAAATAGCGATCTGGAATGTCGTAAGCAGCAGCGCACCCGCACTCTCGGCCTCATCCGAGGCAACACGCGTGATGAAACTCTGCACGCTGACGGGCAATGCGCCGAAAGCAAAACCCCAGGAGGCGATGGCAAGGCCCGCAACAACGGGAGATGCGCCGGCAATCACCAGGATGGAAGCCGATGCGGCGATCAGCGTCGCGGCGAAGGTCACCGCCCAAGCCGTGTTCTTTTCGGCAAGGAAACCGCCGAAAAGATTGCCGAAGAAACCGCCGATACCGTAAATCAGCAGAACAAGCGAAATCGCCTCCACGCCAAGCTGCGGCACGTCTTCCAGGAACGGTCGGACATAGGTGAAGCCGGCAAAGTGGCCCGCAACGATAAATAGCGTCGTCAAAAGACCGATCCGGACCTGCGTTCGCTGAAGCAGCCGGAACATGGTGGAAAGGCCGGGGGCACCGGCCGGCGGCAGCGAAGGCACGGTGAGCAATTGCACGGCGAGCGCAATGACGCCGAGCACGCCGGCAACGACGAAGGCCGATCGCCAGCCGAGCGTCGCGCCAATCCACGCGCCCACCGGTGCCGCACACACGGTTGCGACGGAGACCCCGGTAAGGATGATGGCCATGGCGCGTGGCATTTTTTCAATAGGCACGAGCCGCAACGCAAGCGCCGCCGACATGGCCCAGAAGCCGCCAAGACCGATGCCCAGCAGGACGCGCGAGGCAAAGAGCATGAAAAGCCCATTGGCAAAGGCGGCCAGCGTGCTGGAGATGATCAGCAGCGTGGTCAACCCGAGCAGGGTCCAGCGCCGGTCAATGCCGCGTGTGCCGATGACGACACCCGGACCTGCAACCGCCGCGACCAGCGCCGTGACGGTTATGGATTGTCCGGCAATGCCGGAGCTAATGGAGAGATCGGCCGATAGCGGCGTCAGGAGGCTGACGGGCAGGAATTCCGCCGTTACCAGCCCGAAAACGCCGAGCGAAAGTGAAACCACAGCGGCCCATTTCGCATCCGGCTCCTGTCTGCGCGGCGTATATTCCAGTTCGTTTATGGTCCGGCTATTCATGAAAATCTCCTGATGCGCATTCCCGGAACGCGTCGTGAAATGGAAAGGGCAAGGCGAGGAAGCCGGTTGGGAGCCCTGCTTCGACGACTGCAAATCGATGCAAGCAGGCTAGGCGTGACAGCCCGGCGTTTCCATGCTAGAAAATCCGTATTCCTTAACCAATCGTCCGAATATGCGAGATACCATGAACGATGCCCTGACGGAAATGTTGCGTGGCCTTAGGCTTGACGGTGTGGAATATGGCCGCTGCCGCATGGCCACCCCCTGGGCGACGGCTTTTCCCGAACAGGAGGCGGCGCGGTTTCATTTCATCGGCGTGGGGCATGCGAAATTGCAAAAACCCTCGGGTGAATGGCTGGCCCTGACATGTGGCGACGCCGTGCTTCTGCCGCGCGGGCATGCACATGTGCTGGCGAGCGGTGAAAAGGTGGCCCCTTCCCCCTTCGACCGGTTCGGTAAGAAGGAAGTTTGCCAGGGCATTTTCGACATGGAGTGCGCGAGTGCGGGTGGCGATACCGTGGCTTTCACCGCTTCGATGCGTTTCAACATGGATAATCTGCATCCGCTGCTGCAGCTGATGCCTGACGTGATGTTGACCAGCGATCTGGCAAAAAGCGATCCGGCCATTCCGCATCTTCTGGAAGCCATGACGCGGGAGGTCGAGCTGAACCGCGTCGGCGCGGGCGGCATTCTGGCGCGGCTGGCCGATGTGCTGACTGCAACGCTGATCCGTACGTGGGTGGAATATGGCTGCGGCGATTCCAGCGGCTGGCTTGCCGCCGTGCGCAATCCCGAACTCGGCCGCGTGCTCGCCGCCATTCACCTCAATCCCGAAAAGGACTGGAGCGTGGAAGAGCTTGCCTCACTGATGGGCGCATCCCGCTCAAGTTTCGCGGAACGTTTCACCCGCGTGGTAGGAGAAAGCCCCGCGCGTTATGTGGTGCGGGTGCGCATGCATCAGGCGCGGCTGTGGCTGCGAGAGGGCATGCGGGTGACGCTAGCGGCCGAAAAGCTCGGTTACGATTCCGAGGCCTCTTTCAGCCGCGCCTTCAAACGGGTAATCGGCGCACCACCCAGCCAGTTCCGCAGGAAAGATGCAGCAGGGCTGGAGTATGCGGCTTAAGACGCGCCCTCTCGGCGGAAACCTCGGACTCAGTGGAAATTACGGGAAATGACCTTTATCCGCTCCACCGCATCTTCATCATGGGTGGCCGGCGGCGGTCTTTTCCTGATGGCGCGGTGATCCTCCTGTGGCATGCCATGGTGAAACTCGTCACCACGCCCGTGCGGCAGCGGAAACGCGTGGTTGCGCTCGCCCACACTAGCAAGCGCCTGTGACAGATCGGTCAGCCGGTGGGCGACCAGATGCACGACTTCGCCTTCCCTTTGAATCTTGCCATAAATGCCGACCATACCGGCCGACAGCACCACGCGGCGGTATTTTTCGAAAGTTTTGACCCACAGCACCGCATTGGCGATACCCGTCTCGTCCTCCAGCGTCATGAAGATAACGCCTTTTGCCGAGCCGGGACGCTGGCGCACCAGCACCAGCCCGGCCGTTTCCAGCCATGTTCCGTCCCGAACGCGCACCGCCTCCGCACAGGTGACGATGCGGCGACGGGAAAGATCGCGCCGCAGGAAGGTCATGGGATGTTCGCGCAGCGTCAATCCCACATGACCGTAATCCTGCACAACCTCGCCACCGTCAGTCATGGGGCGGAGCATGACGGAGGGTTCCTGAAGCTCCTCGATAACGGCATTTTCCCTGATGGCAGCGGCAGCAAAAAGCGGCAGAGGCTCATCCCGCAAGGCCTTGATGGCCCAGAGCGCCTCGCGTCTGGCAAGGCGAAGCGACGGCAGAAAGGCATCGGCTTCGGCGAGACAGACAAGGGCGGCGGCCGGAACACCCGCCCTTCGCCACAGATCATCCACGGAGACAAAAGGCCTATCCTGCCTGACATTGACTATATCGGCAGCATGATCATTGGAGAGCCCCTTCACCATGCGCATACCCAACCGCACGGCATAACGCTCTTTGCCACTCGCATCTTTCTCTCCCGTGGGTTCCAGCGTGCAATCGAAGCGGCTGTGATTGACGCAGACCGGGCGTACTTCCACGCCATGATCACGCGCATCACGCACGATCTGCGCCGGAGCGTAAAATCCCATCGGCTGCGAGTTGAGAAGGGCAGTACAGAAAATATCGGGATGATGGCATTTCAGCCATGAGGAGGCATAAGCAATCAACGCGAAGGAAGCCGCGTGGCTTTCGGGAAAACCATAACTGCCGAAACCTTCCAGCTGCTTGAAGATGCGCTCGGCGAATTCCTTGTCATACTTGCGCTCCACCATGCCATCGATCAGATCCTGCCTGAACTTGGAGATGGTGCCGACATTCTTGAAGGTTGCCATGGCGCGACGCAGCTGATCCGCCTTACCGGGTGAAAACCCGGCGCATTCGATGGCGACACGCATAGCCTGTTCCTGAAACAGCGGCACGCCCAGCGTTTTGCCCAGTACGCTCCTCAGCTCCTCTTTCGGATAATGCTCATCCTCTTGTTTGTTACGGCGTCGCAAATATGGGTGCACCATATCTCCCTGAATGGGGCCGGGGCGAACAATGGCGACCTGAATGACAAGATCGTAGAATTTTACCGGTTTCAGGCGCGGCAGCATCGACATCTGCGCCCGGCTTTCGATCTGGAAGGTGCCCAGCGTATCGGCCTTCTGGATCATGGCGTAGGTGGGACCGTCGCCCTGTGGCACTGTGGCGAGATCGTATTTCTCTCCTGTCCGTGCCTCCAGCATATCGAAACCGCGTTTCATGCAGGAGAGCATGCCGAGCGCCAGACAATCCATCTTCATGAACTTCATGATATCGATGTCGTCCTTATCCCATTCGATGATCTGCCGTTTGTCCATGGCGGCGGGTTCGATTGGTACCAGCTCGTCCAGCCGGTCATGGGTCAAGACGAAACCGCCCGGATGCTGGCTGTGATGGCGCGGCGTGCCCACCAGCTGGTTAGCCAATTCGAAGGCAAGCTTCAGGCGACGATCCTCCATATTGAGGTTCAGTTCCTTCACCTGCTTTTCACCCACCCCCTCGCTCCAGCGCCAGACCTGCGACGAAAGAAGTTTCGTCAAGTCTTCCGGCAGGCCCAAAACCTTGCCGACGTCGCGTAACGCCCCTCGCCCGCGATAACGGGTGACGACCGAACAAAGCGCCGCCTTGTCATGGCCATAGGTTTTATAAACCCACTGAATGACCTCCTCACGCCGCTGATGTTCGAAATCCACGTCGATATCAGGCGGTTCGCGCCGTTCTTCCGAAACGAAACGCTCGAACAGAAGGTCGACCGTCATAGGATCGATGGCGGTGATGCCGAGCACGTAACACACCACCGAATTGGCCGCCGAGCCGCGTCCCTGACAGAGAATATCCTCCCCCCGGGCAAATTGGACGATAGCATTCACCGTCAGGAAATAAGGGGCGTATTCCAACCTGCCGATTAGGCCAAGCTCGTGGTGCAGCGCCTTTTCCACCTTTTCAGGGGCGCCATGCGGATAACGTTTCGGCACCGCTTCCCAGACCATCTTCTCCAGCGCCTGTTGCGCCGTCAGCCCCGGCAGGCTACGCTCCTCGGGATATTGATAGACCAGTTCCTTCAGTGAAAACTTGCAGCGCTTCGTAATTTCGAGACTGCGGGCCAGCGCCTCGGGGTAACGGGCAAACAGCCGGTGCATCTCCTGCGGCGGCTTCATATAACGATCGGCATGGCGCTCGCGGCGAAAACCGGCCTCGTCGATGGTGCAATTGTGACGGATGCAGGTGACGACATCCTGCAACATGCGCCGTTCGGGCACATGAAACAGCACATCATTGGTTACCACGATCGGTACACCAGCCGCGTCGGCCATAGCTGAGAGTTCGAAAAGCCGCATCTGATCATTGGGACGCCTCCTGAGACTGAGCGCCATATAGGCCCTGTCCGCAAAAGCGGCTTTCAGCCGCCGCAGGCGGAGCGCGCAGAGATCATCGGCCAGATCGGCGAGCAGCACCACGATCAGCCCTTCGCCATAGGTGACGAGATCGTCCCATGTCAGCCTGCACTTGCCCTTGCCGCCCCTTTTTTTGCCCACGGAAAGCAGCCGGCAAAGCCTGCCGTAAGCGGGGCGATCCATGGGATACACAAGTACGGATAGATCGTCATCCAGATCGAGCCGGCAGCCGATGACAAGGCGGATGCCATGACTATTGGCTGCTTCATAAGCGCGGGGAATGCCTGCAAGGCTGTTGCGATCGACAATGCCCAGCGCCTCGATGCCGAGAATTTTTGCCTGTTCGAATAATTCGTCGCAGGAGCTCGCTCCGCGCAGAAAGGAAAAATGCGTGGTTACCTGAAGCTCGGCATAACGCGGCGTATTCATGCGAAGACCCCGTGGATGAACCAGCCCTGCGATCCCGTCTCAGCATGTTCGCCGTCACCGGAGCGGAAAATCCAGAAACGTTCGCCGCTTTCATTTTCCACCGTAAAATAATCGCGCACGGCGGCCTTTTCCCGGTCACGCTTCCACCATTCACCGAACACCCGTTCCGGCCCGTCGGCACGGCGCACATTGTGGCGTATGCCTTTCCAGATGAAATAACGCGGCGGATGGTCCGGGAGAAGCGCCATTGTCTCAACGGGTTCAGGTGTTGCAAGCAGTCTGACCGGGCGTGGCCAGTGGCCGGGCCAGCCGAGCGTATCCTCAGTGGCAAGTGCCGCAATGCGGGCAACGGAGCGTTCCGGCACGTCGCTCGCCACCGCTGCATAACGATAGACCCTGTGGCCGCGATTGAGGATGACATCGACCGTATCGGCGATGTCCGCACGCCCTTCTTCCAGAAGCGAGGATCTGGCCTGCACGGCGACAAGCGGTTCGGCATGGGTGGCGGTGAGCACCATCATCTCTATGCCGAAGCCGGGATCGATGGTGTCGATACGGTCAGTCAGAAGCCGGACAAGTTGCTTGACATCGCGCACCGGTCTTGATGTGCCCGCCCTGATCGCCTGCAGGCCGCTATCCACACGGTGCAGCACCAGATCGACCCGGCGGGCGCCGAGACCACGCCTTTCCAGCGCGGCGCAAAGCCCCGTGACCAGCTTTTGTGTATAACGGGCAATCGTTTCCGCCGCTGCGATCGGCTCTGGAAAGGCGCGCCGCACCTCCACCAGTTCGGCCACGCGCACCGGCTCTATGGGTTCGCCGATCTCTCCGAAAGCCTGCGCCAGACGACGGACGACTTCCGGGCCGAAGCGCAAGGTGAGCGGCGCGCGCGGGGCTTCGGCAAGCTCACCGATGCTGCGAAAGCCGAGCACCTTCAACCCGGAAACGATGCGATCCTCCAGCCTCAGCGCGGCAAGCGGCAAGCTGCTGATCGCCACCCGTTGCCCACCCGGCGGTATGATGCTGATCTGCTCGCGGCCGAAACGCGCCAGTGCATGGGCCGCACCCCAGCTATCGGCAATGGCGGCGCGGGCGGCGAAGCCTGCGGCATGCAGGCGGTTGACCATGCCGCTCAGCATCAGCATCTCATTGCCGTGCAGATGATCCGCGCCCGCCGTGTCCAGCACCAGCCCGTCCGGCGCATCGGCGGCGACGATGGGGGCATAAATGCGCAGGAAATGAAAGGCCAGCTGCTCAAGGGCGCGGGCATCTCCAACCGCATCCAGATCTTCCACGAGAAGGCCGGGCACCAGCGCCTGCGCCTTGCTGACCGGCGTGCCAGGCCGGATGCCCGCCGCCTTCGCGGCCTTGTCGAGCGCCAGCGCCAGCCGGCGGCTGCCCTGGCGGCCGATCATGACCAGCGGCTTTTCAACCGGCGGCGCGTTCTGTCCCGACAGACGCCGGAATCGATCCGTCGGCCATGTCGGCAGGTAGAGCGAGACGACCCTTTGCATCACAGGCTTCCACTTCAAATTCGGCGCTTTCGCCGCCGCGACATCGCAAAAGCTCAAGAAACCAGCGGGACCTGCCCACCCCCGGCACCGGCAGGGGTGACGAGGGCCGCACGGAAATACGCCAGCGGGTGACGGCCGCCGTCGGTTCGCCGAACAGCGCCGCATCGGCCGGACGCCGGAAGCGGCGGATGGCAATGCCGGTCACGCCGGAAGTTTCCGCCGCCAGTTGCAGCCGCCGCGAAGCGTTCATCGGCAGTTTCGCCACTTCGCCCATCACCGCGCCGAAACCATTGCAGCGCAAGCCCTCCTCGAAACAGTCAAGCACGCCTTTCTCATCACGGCATTCAACGATGATGAGCCGGTTCTGCGACAGGCCAGCCTGTGTCAGCCCCGGCATGAACAGATCCTGCCGGGTGACGCACCATAAAACCTTGCCGGCAATCCTTGCTGCCACCCCGGCCGCAAAGAGAGCGGCCGCCGCACCATCGGCAGCACCATTGCCGCCGCCGCTCAGCTCATGCAGGCAGCCGAGCTTCAGCCCGCCTCCCGGCAGGTGATGGTCGATGGCATCCACGCCGAAAGGCAAGGTCTCGTGCAGCCGCTCAGGGCCGCCACCGATCCTTTCCAGCCTTTCACGCAGCTCTTCGACAACGAGCAACTGATCCGCGCGCTTTTGCATGGCATGACAGGTTTCAATTCCGGTTATTAATCTTTATTGTTCTTGTTTTGTTCCTATTTCTGCAAAGAGTCAAGCAACAGGTTGGTGCTCTTCACCAGTTTGTACGGGAAGAGAGGATTCTGGCCTTGCGGCTATCTGTTGCGCCGTTAAAACGGAATTATCCGCTTGCCACCTGTTACCCTGACAGACCTGGCGACGGGCATCAGGGTTTGGAGGAACCGATGATGATTGCCAGCATTCTGATTGCCGTGATCGCGGCAATCCATATTTACATCGTCATTCTGGAAATGCTGCTTTGGGAGAAGCCTGCCGGTCGCAAGGCCTTCGGTCTTTCCGCGGATTTTGCCCGGCAGACGAAAGTGCTGGCCGCCAATCAGGGGCTTTATAATGGTTTTCTCGCAGCGGGGCTGATCTATGGGCTCACGCAGGGTGACGACGGGCTGAACTTCAAAGTCTTCTTCCTGACCTGTGTGCTGGTGGCCGGTATTTTCGGCGCCGTGACAGCCAATATCAAAATCCTGTTCATTCAGGCATTGCCGGCATTGTTTGCGCTCGGCTTCCTCTGGATCGGAGTATGAACAAATGACCGCATGGAACGATACGTCCGCAAGAGACGCTCTCAACCGCATCTTCATGACCGCAGTCGCCAGCGCCGATCCCTCTAAGGTGTTGCAACAACACCTGCCCTCCCCGCCTAGAGGGCGGTGTGTGGTGGTTGGCGCAGGCAAGGCTTCCGCCGCGATGGCCGCAGCGCTTGAGGCGGCATGGCCAAATGTCGATCTTTCCGGCGTGGTAGTGACGCGTTACGGCCATGCCGTCCCGACCGGACGCATTGAAATCATCGAAGCCTCGCATCCGGTGCCGGACGACAGGAGCGCCGAGGCCGCAAAACGCATTCTCGCCGCCGTTGAAGGGTTGACTGCAGACGACATGGTCATCGCGCTGATTTCCGGCGGTGGTTCGGCGCTGATGATATCACCCGCCGAGGGAATGACGCTTGCGGACAAGATGGCGGTCAACCGCGCTTTGCTTGCCAGCGGCGCCACGATTTCCGAAATGAACGCCGTGCGCAAGCACCTCTCCCGCATCAAGGGCGGGCGACTGGCGCTGGCCGCCAAACCGGCCAGGGTCGTTTCCCTGCTGATCTCCGACGTGCCGGGCGACGATCCCTCGGAAATCGCCTCGGGCCCGACGGTCGCCGATCCGAGCGATATTGAAACCGTGCGGGAAATCATTTCCCGTTATGCGCTCGATCTTCCCGAAAATGTGCGCAAAGTGCTGGAAAAAGGCGAGGAAACCCCGAAGGCCGGCGATATCGAGGAAGATATCCGGCTCATCGCCGCCCCCTCGCTCGCCTTGCAGGCGGCAGCGGATGAGGCGGTGAAGCTTGGCTTAACGCCGCTCATCCTCGGGGATTCGCTGGAGGGTGAATCCAGGGATGTCGGCGCGGTCATGGCCGGTATCGCGATTTCCGCTCGCCGCAAGGGCCTGCCACTCAAAGGCCCGGCCGTTTTGCTTTCCGGCGGCGAAACCACGGTTACGATCGGTAAGGGGCCGGCCGGCAAGGGCGGCCGCAACACGGAATTCCTGCTGAGCCTTGCGCTGACGCTCAAAGGTGCTGATGGCATATGGGCCATTGCCGGCGATAGCGACGGCATAGACGGAGTGGAGGATGCCGCGGGCGCCGTGGTGACGCCGGACACACTTGCCCGTATGCGCGCAGCCGGTGTCGATCCGCGCCAGTCACTCGTGAGCCACGACAGCTATACGGCTTTCAGGGCGGCAGGAGATCTTGTCGTGACCGGTCCAACGCTCACGAATGTCAATGACATCAGGGCGATTTTGATCGACTGATAGCGGGGCATTGGCAGAGACGACTGAGCTTCCGGCACGTGCTCGTAGAGGAGCACGTTTTGACTATACACTGGGACAGGAGTAATCTGGCGGGATATCTTTTGGAGCCTCAGCCATGCGTCCTGGAGTGCTCATACTTGGCTTGGCCATCGCCCTTATACCAACTTTGGCGGATGCCCATAATTGCAAATGCCGAAATCGCGGTGTCATGTTTCAGCTCGGCCAGACATCCTGCCTCAGGGTCGATGGCGGGTCCTATCTGGCCCGCTGCGAGATGAAACTCAACGTTTCCTCCTGGACCAAGATCCAGGACGGCTGCCCCGTGACGGAACGCGTGGAATCGACGTCGTCCAGCGCTTATCACTAAGTCTTTGGCCCCAGTGTACGAAGGAGCTGGCGCATCAGCTTTTTTCTTCTCCCCGGGGCGGGGAGAAGAAATACGCTGCAACCTCGCCTCAGAGCTTCACCCAGCCACCGTTCTTCTTGCCGGACTCGATGCAGGCCGTAACAAAGGCGACACCCTTCACGCCATCATCGACGGTCGGGTAAATTACGGCCTTGTCGAGCGCCGATCCGGTGCGGCGGGCTTCGATGGCATGCGCCGCCTCGGTATAGATCGTTGCAAAGGCTTCGAGATAACCTTCCGGGTGGCCGGAAGGGATGCGGGTGACGCGTGCTGCGGCAGCCCCTGCCCCGGCACCGCCGCGGGTGATCAACTGCTTCGGCTCGCCAAGCTTCGTGAACCAGAGATAGTTCGGGTCGGCCTGCGTCCATTCGATGCCGGCCTTGTCACCATACACACGAACTTTCAGCCCGTTTTCGTGGCCGACTGCAACCTGGCTGCACCAGAGCAGCCCCTTTGCCGCCTGCTTGCCACCCTTCGGCTTGAAACGCAGCATCACATGCGCATTGTCGTCCAGCCGGCGGCCTTCGACAAAGGTATGCACATCTGCCGCCAGTTCGTCGACTTCCAGACCGGAAATGAAGCAGCCGAGATTATAGGCATGCGTGCCGATATCGCCTGTGGAACCACCCGCACCGGATTGGGCCGGGTCGGTGCGCCAGACAGCCTGTTTGGCACCCGTCTGCTCGATGGGTTCCGCCAGCCAGTCCTGCGGATATTCCATCTGCACCAGACGGATCGTGCCGAGAGCGCCCGATTCCACCAGTTCCCGTGCATGCCGCACCATCGGATAGCCGGTGTAATTATGCGTCAGGATGAACAGCGCATCGGCCTTGTCAGCGACGTCCTTCAGCTTTTTGGCGTCCTCCAGATTGGAGGTCAGCGGCTTGTCGCAGATGACATGGATGCCACGCTCCAGAAACGCCTTCGCCGCCGGATAATGCACGTGGTTGGGCGTGACGATCGCCACCGCCTCTATGCCATCCTCGCGTAGCGCCTCCTTTTCGGCCATCTCCTCGAACGAACCGTAGCAACGCTCGGGATCGAGCCCCAGTTCACGGCCGGAGGCGAGGGATTTTTCCGGGGTCGAGGACAGCGCCCCTGCCATGAGATCGAAACGATTGTCGAGCCGCGCAGCCATGCGGTGAACACCACCGATAAAGGCACCCGAGCCGCCGCCCACCATGCCAAGACGAATCCGCTTGTTCGCCTTGTCGGTTGTCTTTCCTTCAATAGCCATAATGTTTCCTCTGCAATGCTCTCAAAGCCCAAGCATACGGCGGTTGGCCGCATCGTCGGTGCCACCAGATGCAAAATCGTCAAAGGCTTTTTCCGTGACGCGGATGATATGCGCCTTGACGAATTCAGCCCCTTCGCGGGCACCATCTTCAGGATGTTTCAACGCACATTCCCACTCGACCACAGCCCAGCCATCGAAATCATTGGCGGCCATTTTCGAGAAAATCGCACCGAAATCGACCTGCCCGTCGCCCAGCGAACGGAAGCGGCCGGCCCGTTCCACCCAGCCCTGATAACCGCCGTAAACGCCCTGCCGTCCGGTCGGGTTGAACTCCGCATCCTTGACATGGAACATCTTGATGCGGTCTTTGTAGATATCGATATTATCGAGATAATCGAGGCATTGCAGCACGTAATGCGAGGGGTCGTAGAGCATGTTGGCACGGGGGTGGTTCTTCACCCGTTCCAGGAACATCTCGAATGTGACGCCATCATGCAAATCTTCACCGGGGTGGATTTCATAGCAGACATCCACACCCTGCTCATCGGCATAATCGAGGATCGGCGTCCAGCGTTTGGCAAGTTCGTCAAAGGCTGTTTCTACAAGACCGGCCGGGCGTTGCGGCCACGGGTAGACGAAAGGCCAAGCGAGCGCGCCGGAAAAGGTCGCATGCGCCTTGATGCCGAGATTTCTGGAGGCTTTCAGCGCAAACTTCACCTGCTCCACCGCCCATTGCTGACGCGCTTTCGGGTTGCCACGCACTTCCGGTGCGGCAAAACCGTCAAAAGCCTCGTCATAGGCTGGATGAACCGCAACAAGCTGGCCCTGCAAGTGGGTGGAAAGCTCGGTCACTTCCACACCGTTCTGGCGCGCGACACCGGCGAATTCGTCGCAATAGTCCTTCGATTCCGCCGCTTTTTTGAGATCGATCAGCTGCCCGGCCCAGGTCGGCACCTGCACGCCAGCATAGCCCTTTTCCGCCGCCCATTTGGTAATGCTGTCCCAGCTGTTGAAGGGGGCCGCATCACCGGCGAACTGACCGAGAAAAAGACCCGGTCCCTTGATCGTTCTCATAAAAATCTCCTCCTGCATCGATACAGTTACGCGGTAACCCCGCTTTGTTCCCAATCGCCAAGCTAACCGCTCGTGATTTTCAGACAAGCCCCAAAAGCGAAGGGGCAAGAGAATTTCAGCATTTCATCAAGAACATCTGGGCACTTAAAGCGCCAGTCCGCTCGCCCTGTCGAAGACGTGCACGCGCTCATGGTGCACGGTGGCGGCAAAGGGCGTGTTGACCTTCACCGGCTGCTCACCATCCACCAGTGCCGTGACTTGATCGCCCGCCAATTCGAAGACCACATGGGTCTGCGCGCCGGTTGGCTCCACCAGCACCGTTCTGCCGGTAAGCGAGATATCTCCCCCAATCGCGGAACCGATATGTTCGGGGCGAAGCCCGATCGTCACGGGCTGGCCGCGCTTGACCTTGCGGGAGGCGGCAATGCGGATCGCGGTTCCGTCCTTCAGCCGGGCGGCGGGCTGGTCACCCTCGCCATCCACCACGCCTTCTATGAGGTTCATCGCGGGCGAACCGATGAAGGCGGCGACGAAGAGATTTGCCGGCGTCTTGTAAAGCTCAAGCGGTGTGCCCTGCTGCTCGATGCGGCCGTGATTGAGCACCACGACCCGGTCGGCCAGAGTCATAGCCTCGATCTGGTCATGGGTCACATAGATGGAGGTCGTGCCGACCTTCTGGTGCAGCGCCTTGATTTCGCTGCGCATCTGCACGCGCAGCTTGGCATCCAGGTTGGAAAGCGGCTCGTCGAACAGGAAGACGGCGGGGTTGCGAACGACAGCGCGACCCATGGCGACACGCTGGCGCTGACCGCCGGAAAGCTGCGAGGGTTTGCGGTCCAGAAGCTTGCCGAGATCAAGCATACGGGCAGCTTCCGTAACACGCTCTTCAATGACGTTTTTCGGCTGGCCGGCAAGCTTCAGATTGAAGCCCATATTTTCAGCCACCGTCATATGCGGGTAAAGCGCGTAGGACTGGAACACCATCGCGATGTTGCGCTCACGCGGGGTCATGCCATTGACCACCTTGTCGCCGATGAGAATATCGCCATCGGTGATTTCTTCCAGCCCGGCGATCATGCGCAGTAGGGTGGATTTGCCGCAACCGGAAGGGCCGACCAGCGCGATGAATTCTCCATCAGCAATATCGAGCGATATGCCGTGAATGACATCGAGCGCGGCATAGGACTTGCGGATCTCTCTAAGTTCGACGGAAGCCATATTTTGCTCCTTTCACGTCACGATTTGACGGCACCGGCCGTCAGGCCCGCGATGATGTGTTTCTGTGCGAGGAAGAAGACGATGACGGTCGGCAGGATCGTCAGCGTGATGAAAGCAAGAACAAGCTGCCATTCCGTGCCGAACTCACCGCGATAGACCATGATGCCGAGCGGCCAGGGATATTTCGATTCCGAATTCAGCATGATCAGCGGCAGGATGTAGCTGTTCCAGCTGCCGACAAAGGAAACGATGCCAACGGTCGCCACGATCGGCCGCGAAAGCGGCACGGAAATATGCCAGAAAAAGCGCAGATAGCCGCAGCCATCCACAAAGGCCGCCTGAAACAGCTCGTCGGGCAGATTACGGAAGTAATTGCGGAACAGGAGAATGCTCATGCCCAGCCCGAAGGCCACCTGCGGCAGCACCACGCCCCAATAGGTATCGAGCAGGCCAAGATCGCGAATGCGGATGAAGAGCGGCAGAATGGCTGTGGCCGCCGGGAACATCAGCCCGAGCAAGAAATAATTGAGCAGGAAAGACGAGCCAAAGAACTTCACATGCGCGAAAGTGAAGGCCGCCATGGCCGAAACTGTCAGCGTCAGGAACACCGTCAGCAGTGCGATGACGAGCGAATTGAAAATCTGCAGCCAGTAGCGTTTGCCGAAGAGGATATCGCCGTAATTGGCCCATTGCCATTCGGCCGGAATTCCGAACGGGTTAACGCGCAGGTCTCCCAGCGTCTTGAAGCCACCGAGCGCCGTCGTGAGAAGCGGGATGAGCACGATGGCTGCAATCAGGCTCAATGAAATATAGAGATAAAGCTTGGTTTGCAGCGGCATGCGGACGGAAGTGGATGTGTCAGTCATGGCGCATGAAAATCCTTTTGTAACCGAAGGCGAGCGTCACGCAGATGACGAAGAGAACGACGCCAACCGCACTGCCAAGCCCGACCTGCATGCGCATGACGCCGTAGGTGTAGAGGAAGGTGACCATGGTCTGCGTGGAGTTGGACGGACCGCCGCCGGTCAGCGGCATGATCATATCGAACAGCTGCAGCGAGCCTATCACTGCGAAGAAGACGGAAAGGCGAACCGTGGAGCCGAGCATCGGCAGCGTAACGTAACGGAATTTCTGCCAGCCGGACGCGCCGTCGATTTCGGCCGCTTCCAACACGTTCTTGTCGACGGATTGAAGGCCGGCGATGAACAGCATCATGTGGAAACCGAAATATTTCCAGACGATGACGCCGAGCACGGCATAGATCGCCACATCCTTGTCAGCCAGCACATAGGGATTGGCGAAACCGAAGAAATTGGAAATGGCGGCAAACAGGCCATAATCGCCATCATAAACGAAACGCCAGATCAGACCCGCCGCGACGTCAGCCAAAACATAAGGCAGGAAGAATACCAGCCGGAAAGCGACGACACCGGGAATGCGGTGCGCCAGCATCATGGCGAGCCAGATGGCCAGCGGAATCTGGATCAGGATCGAAATGAGGATGATGAGGCCGTTATTGATCAGGGCCTGCGAGAATGCGGCATTGCCGAAAAGCACCTGGAAATTCTTCAGGCCGACAAAATCGGTCGGCGTGCCGTAGCCGTTCCAGCGGTAAAGGCTGTACCACGCCGCCTCGCCCATGGGCAGGATGACAAACAGGGTAAAGAGCAAAAGTGCGGGCGGCAGGAAGACCAGAAGGGTCAATGCCCGGTCATGCGCGACCGAACTTTGCTTGCGCCTGGCCTTTGCCGCGCCGCGCGCCGGTATGGACGCAGAAGTCATGGAAATATCCGTCATCTCTATCCGCTTTCATGGAGGCAGATAAGCAGCGCCGCACATTCGCGGCGCCGCCATGGAAACCAGATCAGCGCAGTTCGAATGCGTCCTGAATCTGCTGGGCACCCTCTTCGGCAGTCATCTGGCCGGAAACGATCTCAACCGAGATATCGTTGACGACACGACCGACGGCAGCGCCGAGCGTCTGGTCGAAGAAGTTCTGGTGCCAGGTGGAAGCAGCCAGCTGCTTGGCGGAATCCGCCAGCAGCGGGTTCTTCACCGCACCGGCAGCCCCTGTGGCAACCGGCAGGATCATACCGGCGGTCGCCATTTTCTCTTCGCTTTCCTTGCTGGTCAGGAAGGTGGCGAAATCGACAGCCTCCTTGGAGGCGTTCTTGGTGAGCGCCCAGCCGTTCAGGCCGCCCAGAGTGTCGGTAGCCTTGCCTGCGCCGCCTTCGACAACTGGGAAAGCGAAGCGACCGATATTTTCAGGGGCCAACCCCTTGCCGTCGCCGGCATTCTTGCGCTGGTTCGCTTCGGTATTGTCAAAGCCGAGAATGATTGCGGCCTTGCCATCGCCAAAGACGCCCAGTGCCTGTGGCCAGGTTGCACCAAGATACCCCGGCTGGAAGGGTTCGAGCTTGCCGAACTCGGCCAGTTGCTCACCCGCCTTGATAATCGCCGGATCCATAAAGCCTTCGCCTTCACCCTTGCGGGCTGCGTCAAACACGGCCTGGCCGCCATTGCGCATCACGAGATAGCTCCAGTAGAAGTGGATCGGCCATTTCTCACCGCCGCCACCTGCAATCGGCACGATGCCGGCGTCTTTGATCTTCTTCACCGTCGCGCTGAAGTCCGCCCAGGTCTTGATGTCTTCGGCCTTCACACCGGCCTTGGCGAAAAGCTCCTTGTTATAGAAGAAGCTGACGAGGCTGACACGATAAGGTACGGCCCAGACCTTGCCGTCGAAAGACAGGCCGTCAATTGCGGATGCGTTATAGGCCTGGCGCAGCTTGCCGCCATCGGCATCGAAAACCTCGGTCAGATCCTTCAGCGCACCGGTTTTGGACTGTTCCTCAAGAACGCCACCACCCCAGCTATAAAAGAAGTCCGGAACATCGTTCGATTGCAGCAAGGTCGGCAATTTTGCCTTGAAGGCTTCGTTTTCGAGGAACTGCAGCTGAACATCCACATCGGGGTGCTTGGCCTCGTATTCCTTGGCAATTTCTTCCCAGACAGCCACGGATTTCGGGTCCAGCTCAACATGCATCCATTTAACGACCGTCGCGGCCGAGGCGCTTGCTGCGCCGAGCATGAGAGCAATGCTTGTCGTTGCGGCAAAGCCTGTCAGCCTGCCGCTCAGGCTTGCGCCTGCGTGCCAAATCGTCATGATGGTGATCCTCCCTCGGGGATTTCCTCATTTATTCCCCAATGCGGATTAATTCACATTAGCCCTCGCCCAATGTCAAGGCACTATGCCGATTTTTTGCGCGAACAGCTTGACACACCCCTCCCCTACACCGTTATTTAATCCGCAACCCGACGTAAATCGCTTCTCGAACCGGCATTGATCGCAGCAGGACCCCATGAAGACCGCAGACCCCGAACTAATGCGCGCGATCAACAGGCTGAGCGTGCTGGACAGCATCCGCCGACATGGGCCCATTTCCCGCGTTGAGATCAGCGAACGCACCCAGCTTTCCACCACGACCGTTTCCGCCATTACCGCCTCACTTTTGGATGACGGGCTCATCCTGACCCGGCACCTGGGCGATATCCGCACCGAAGGTGGGCGCGGCAGGCCGCGTGTGATGCTGGAGCTGAACCCGGATGCCGCCCGCGTTGTGGGCGCCAAGATTGCCGCAAACCGCATGGTCTTTGTCGTCACCGATTTTTGCGGCAATGTACTCTCCACGCTTGCCTTGCCGATCCGGGTAGACCGCCAGCCCATAGGCGTCATCGCCGATCTCGTGGAGGACGGCGTAAGACGTTGCGTCGTCGATGCGGGTCTATCGCTTGAGGATGTGGACATGGTCTGCCTCGGCCTGCCCGGCGTCATCGAACATCGCACCGGCAAGATTCGAAGCAGCCCGATTTTGCGGGAAGTGAATGTTAATTTCGCTGAGGAAATGACGGCACGGCTGAATTCGCCGACCATTATAGAAAGTGACGCCCACGCGATCACGCTTGCCCATCACTGGTTCGGCCATGCGCGCGATCTCGAAGACATGGTGCTGATTTCGCTGGAACAGACGCTCGGCCTTGGCGTGCTGCACCAGAACCAGCTCTTCCGTGGCGCGGGCGGTCTCAGCCACAATCTGGGTGACCTCGTGATCGGCCTTGCCAATGAAGGCACGGTGCGGCTGGCGAGCCAGGCCGGTGAAAACGCGATTTTGGGCTCCCGCCCGGCGGATGGGCGTTTTGCCGAAGCGATCCGGCTCGGCCGTGGCATGCAACATGCTCATGCGCTGATTGCGGCCGAAGATCACGACCTCATTACGGCCGCCTTGCGAGCCGGTGCCGCCCTCGGCCTGACACTAGCCAATATCGTCACGCTGTTTGCGCCACCACGGGTCATCATTACCGGCTCCAGCCTCGAACTTGGCGAACCTTTCATCGCCAGCATTCGCAACAGCTACAACGCCGCCGTGCCGCCATCTCTGGCCGGTGTGGCGGAACTGGTTTTCGATGTTGCAAGCGACGAATTGTGGGCGCAGGGGGCCGCGGCCGTTGCGCTTTACGAACTTTACGAATCGCCATGGAACACGACCGGGCCAGCGCTCTAACCCGCAGGGGTGAGCACAGGCCAAGGCATTTCTGATTTACGGGAGGATTTTATGAACAAAGTCGGCATCGGCATCATCGGCTGCGGCAACATTTCCAGCGCCTATCTCAAGGCCATGGCTTCGTTTCCCATTCTCGACATTCGCGGTCTTGCGGATATGAACGAGCAGGCGGCAAAGGCCCGCGCCGACGAATTCGGCCTCCAGGCGAAAAGCATCGACGCACTTCTCGCCGATCCCTCGGTGGAGATCATCGTCAACCTGACGATCCCCAAGGCGCATGTAGAAGTGGGTCTGCGCGCGCTGGACGCCGGCAAGCACGCCTATTCGGAAAAACCGTTGGGCATCAATTTCGCCGAAGGCAAACGCCTTGCGGACGCGGCAAAGGCAAAGAGCCTGCGCATCGGTTCGGCTCCGGACACCTTCCTCGGCGGCGGGCACCAGACAGCGCGCCGGTTGATCGACGAGGGTGTGCTTGGCCAGCCCGTGGGCGGCACCGCCACCTTCATGTGCCCCGGCCATGAACGCTGGCACCCCAACCCAGCCTTCTATTATGAGGTTGGTGGCGGGCCGATGCTGGATATGGGACCCTATTACATCACCGATCTCGTCAACCTGTTTGGCCCGGTCGCCAGGGTGGCGGGTTTTGCCATTGCCCCCCGCAACGAACGCCTCATTACAAGTGAGCCAAAGAACGGCGAAAAGATCCCCGTTCATGTCGCCACCCATGTGTCCGGCGTGCTGGCCTTCGAGAATGGCGCCGTTGTGCAGGTGGGCATGAGCTTTGATGTCGCCGGCCACAAACATGTGCCGCTGGAACTCTACGGCACGGAAGGTACGCTGATCGTCCCCGACCCCAACCATTTTGGCGGCGAGGTGCAATTGTTGAAGAAGGGCGGACAGTTCGCGCCGCAGACCCTGTCTTCGCCCTATGCAGACGGAAATTACCGTTCGATTGGCGTCGCCGACATGGCCTACGCCATCCGCGAGAACCGTCCGCACCGCGCCAATGGCGATCTTGCCCTCCACGTGCTGGAAGTCATGGAAGCCTTCCAGACGGCGTCAGATAGCGGCACGACCGTTTCCATCACCACCAAGGCGGAACGTCCTGCTCCCCTTGAAACATCGCTGGTCGACGGCCAGCTCGGCAAATAATCCCGAGGAGGAAATAAATGCGCGAAGCACTCATCGTCTGGGGCGGCTGGAGCGGCCACGAGCCGCAGGAATGCGCCACCATCGTCAAGGACATTCTGGAGGAGGACGGTTTCAAGGTCTATGTCGAGCACAGCACCGAGGCTTTCGCCGATCCGTCGGTGCATGATCTCAGCCTCGTTGTGCCTATTGTCACCATGTCAAAGATCGAGAAGGAAGAAATCAAGAACCTGACGGCGGCTGTTGAAAACGGCGTCGGCATCGCCGGCTTTCATGGTGGCGCGGGCGACAGTTTTCGCGAATGCGTGGAATACCAGTTCATGATCGGCGGGCAATGGGTCGCCCATCCCGGAAATATCATTGACTACACGGTCAACATCACCCGCCCTGACGATCCGCTGATGGAGGGGATTTCCGATTTTCCCTATACGTCAGAGCAATATTACATGCATGTCGACCCCTCCAACGAGGTTCTGGCGACAACGACGTTCACCGGTGATCACGCTTGGTGGATCGACGGCGTGGTGATGCCGGTGGTGTGGAAACGCAAATACGGCAAGGGCCGCGTTTTTTATTCGGCGCTCGGACATCAGGCCAAGGAATTTTCCGTGCCGCAGATGAAGACCATGTTTCGCCGCGGCGCCAACTGGGCGGCGCGTTGAGGTTATCGGCAGCCTCTCCCTCGCAACGTCATCCTCGGCCTCGCGCCGAGGATCGGCAGCAAATCCTCGGGACAGGCCAGAGGATATCGGGGGATAGGTTCCACGTTCCCGACAAGCCGAGAAGATGAACATCTCAAGCCCGAACGATTTCTTCCGTCGCCATCGCCGCCCCCAGCACATGGTCATCCGTACCGTCTAGGCCTGAAAGCAGCAAACCGACCGGCATGCCTGCGTCACCCGTTCCACAGGGGATCGAAACACCGCAGAGATCGAAGAAGTTGCCGATCTGCGTGTTGCGCAGGGTTTTTGCATTCATGGCGAAAAAAGCATCGTCATTTTGGAGAAGCGGCGCGACCCTGGCCGCAACATGCGGCAATGTCGGCGACATCAGCAGTTCGCCTTTCCCGATCATTCCCGAAAACGCCGCAGTCATGCGTTCACGCGCATCGATGATGGCTATGTAATCCGGCACTGAAATATTGGCCCCCAGCTTCGTTCGTGCGACAACGCGCGGGTCCATGCGCGCGGCATCAGCACCTTCCAGCCGGGTTTTGTGCAGGGCAAAGGCCTCCGCGGTCACCAGCGCACCCTTTTCCTTGATAAGGTCGAACAGTTCCGAAAAAATCGGGAATGCCTGTCGTCGCACCGAGGCACCGGCGCGGACAAGACGGTCCACCGCCTGCTCGAAAGCGGCCGCGACTTCGTCCTCGATTCCGTCGAAAAATACGGTCTCGGGCACAACAAGCGAGAGGCTGGAAAGTGGCACGCGCTGCACATCGGCGGCAGTCCTACCCCGCATGGCGGCATCCACCCAGACCGCATCCTGAACCGTGCGGGTGAGGGGCCCGAGCGAATCGAGACTCTTCGCCAATGGATATACGCCGCGCATCGAATAACGGCCGCGACTGGCCTTGTAGCCTACCACGCCATTGAAAGCGGCGGGAATGCGGACCGATCCGCCCGTATCCGTGCCGATCGCCACCGGCACCAGACCGGCCGCCACGGCCACGCCCGCACCGGAGGAGGAACCGCCGGGCAGACGGTGTCCATCCGTGGAAAGGGGATTGCGCGGCGTGCCGTAATGCGGATTGATGCCAAGACCGGAAAATGCAAACTCGCTCATATTCGTTCGGCCGATGCAGATCATGCCGGCCTGTTTCAGCGCGGTCACCACATCAGCGTCCCGCGACGCAGGCTCATCATCCGCAAGCACGGTCGATCCGGCCGTGGTCACCGTTCCCTCCAGATCAAAAAGATCCTTCCAGGCCACGGGAATGCCGTCGAGAAGCCCGCGGGAACGGCCTTCGCGAATTCGTGTCGATGCGGCCTCCGCTTCGGCGGCGGCCCGCTCCGCCGTCAGCCCTATGAAAATGGCCTGATCGGCCTCCTGACGGATCGCATCGACTGTCTCTTCCACCAGGGCGCGCGGATCAAGGTGGCCACCCTGGATGAGAGCGGAAAGCTGCGCGATGTTCTTGCCCCTGTGAGCCATGACGAAATTCCCTAAAATCGGCGTATCATGCCCAACATGCCGTTTATGCAAGGCTTGGCAAGGCCGGTCGCGGGATTTTCCCGGACGGCCGTTGCCGTCACTGGAACTTGCTGCCAGAGTCTATTTCTCAACCTGAAGTGCAAAGACAGACCGCTTATATAAGCAGCGACTGTAAAAAGACGGATTAATTCTTAATCGCATCTAAACTTTGTTGAATTATTTAGCAGACACCATTGAAGTGCATGCCCTATAAAAATTCCATAAAACAATCATAACGCGACATCGCGGGGGACTATCGCGAATGGAAGAGACTGCCTATCGGGGGATGGATAGACAGGTAGAGCCCGGCCACATGCTTCGCTCAACGACGCCGCCGGAAAAGGGCCGGTCGTCGCGGCGGCGCTCGCTCGCCAGCAAGATAACCCTGATTTTCCTGGGTGGGGTGATCTTCGCCTACAGCATCGGCGCGCTTGTGGGCTGGTACATGTTCGTTGCCGCCGCCAGCGAACAGTGGCTCAATCAGGCCCGCGTCAACTCCCAGATTGCCAGCGCCACCCTTCGAAGCATCTACACCTATGTCAGCGTCACGGCGGATGCCGATGGCCAGGTCAACGGCATTTTGACCGACAAGCCTATCGGCGACGATGAATCCATTCTCGTTACGGGCTTCAATCCAAGCGATGTTCTCGCGCTCATCGGCGCCCAGACGAAAAATGCCGTCTGGCTATTCCGCTATGATGACGCCGATTCCGGTTTCAGGCAGATCGCAGCCGCTTTCGACAACGCCACAGACGATGATGAAAAACCGCTCGCTACCGACCCGATCTTCGCCAGAGATGCCGTGGCGGCGCGCTTCGCGACGGGGTTTGCAACCATAGGCGACTCCAGCCACTATATCGGCCTGCTGCCGATCATCAGTACGGAGACGAAAAAGCCGATCGGCGCGGTCGCCGTCAGCATCGGTGGTTCGGATGCGCTTTATGGTGCGCAGCGCAAACTGATCTACAATTCGCTCATCGCGCTGATCGTGGTGCTGACCGTGACAGGTGTTCTGGTAACGGTCATCGCGCGGCATTTCCTGAAACCCGTACCGGCGCTGGTGCAGGCGACCCTGCGGATCGCCCGCGAGGAAACCGATGTCGCAACCCCCTTTCAGGATCGACGGGATGAAATCGGCGACATGGCAACCGCCATCGAGATGCTGCGCGAAGCCGTTCTGGAACGCGGACGCCTGCGGCAGATACGCGACATGGCGCAGCAAATGGAGCACATGGCCCATCACGATGCGCTGACCGGGCTTCCAAACCGGGTGCTGCTGATGAAGACGCTGGAAAATCGCCTTGAGCATCTCTCCGCGTCCGGCCAGCTGTTCAATGTCATGCTGCTGGACCTCGACCGTTTCAAGGCCGTTAACGACACGCTCGGGCACGCGGCCGGCGACGCCCTGTTGGTGGCTGTCGCTTCGCGAATCTCCTCCGTCCTCGGAGAAAACGACATGGTGAGCCGCCTGGGCGGCGATGAATTCGCGATCATACAGTCGACAAGCGGCGACTTTGAGAGCGATGCGGCGATGCTGGCAGCGCGGGTCGTGCATGCCGTGTCTCGCAGTTTCGCGCTCGAAGGCAGCGACATCAGCATCGATACCAGCATCGGCATCGCCTGTGCGCCCGGTCATGGCACATCGGCCACGCAGCTGCTGCAGCATGCCGATCTCGGCCTTTACCGGGCGAAATCCATGGGCTGCGGCTATTTCGTCTTCTATGAGCCAGGCATGGACATGGCTGCACAGCACAAGCACGCGCTGGAAATAGACATGAAATCCGCCCTTGAAAACCATGAGTTCGAGCTGCATTACCAACCCGTGGTCAATCTGCAGAGCGGCCGCATCGTCGCCTACGAAGCGCTTGCCCGCTGGCGCCACAGCAAGCTTGGCCTGATCTCTCCTGACCGCTTCATCGCGCTTGCGGAAGAAAACAACTTCATCAGGCCGTTGGGCGAGTGGGTTTTGGCGCAGGCCTGCATGGATGCAATGACCTGGCCGAAGGATATCAGACTTGCCGTCAACCTATCCGCCGTTCAGCTTTGCAATGACGATATCGTCCCCATTGTGGACCGGGCGCTTGAAGCATCCGGGTTCCCGGCGGAGCGACTTGAGCTGGAAGTGACGGAAACGGCCATGCTTGAGCGCGACAGCAGCACGCGCGTCCTAAAAATGCTGAAGGATAGAGGCGTCCGCCTGGCGCTTGATGATTTCGGCACCGGTTATGCGGGGCTCAGCACGCTCACCCACGTCGCCTTCGACAAGATCAAGATCGACCGCGAATTCGTTTCCGGCCTTCCGGCCAATCCCATGTGTTCGGCTATCGTCAACACCGTTATCGACATGGCCGAACAGATCGGCCTGAAGGTGACCGCCGAGGGGGTGGAAAACGTGGAGCAGGTCGAGGTGCTCAAACTTTCCGGATGCGACGAGGCCCAGGGCTATTATTTCGCCGAGCCTGCACCGCTTGCGCAGGTTCTAAAAAACCGTGCGGTCATCGTCCAAGTGGGAAAAACCGAAATCGCCGATCGAGCCGCGCAGACGGGCCACGATGCCGGACGACCGACACAGGACACCTATTGCCCTTCACAAAAAGCGATTTGAGAAACCGGCCGCCGGCCAAGAGGACATAAATGCGTATTGCAGTCTATTGCCTTTTCCTCACATGCTTTGCCCCCCTCACCCCGCTGCAGGCTGCCGGTGAAGGCGACACGCTTCAGCAGATCGCCAGGACCGCAAAAATCCGCATCGGCTATCGTGAGGCTGAACCCCCCTTTTCCTATCAGCTGCCGAACGGAGAGGTGACCGGTTTCTCAACCGATCTCTGCAAGACGATCAGCGAGGACATTCGCAAGTCCCTGAAACTCGACAAGCTCGACGTCGAATATGTCAAGGCCACGCCCGCCACCCGCTTCATCCTTGTCCGCGGCGGTCAGATCGATATCGAATGCGCAGCCACCACCAATAATAGCGACCGTCGCAGGATCGTGGATTTTTCCTATCCGAATTTCATGACGGCAACACAGTTTCTCTCGCGCAAGCAGGACAATCTGAAAAGCCTCGCCGATCTGGCAGGCAGGTCAGTCACATCCGCCTCCGGAACCGTCAATATTGAGCAGCTCAATGCCGTGAACCGTGAGAAGAACCTCAATATCTCCGTCATGCCGACGAAAACCAACGAGGAAGCCTTCGCCCTCGTCGTTTCCGGCAAGGCTTCGGCTTTCGTGATGGATGGTATCCTGCTGGCGGCGCTGGCGGCGACATCTGAAAATCCGGATCTTTATGCGCTTTCCGAGGAGACGCTGAGCGCACCCGAACCCTATGGGCTGGTCTTCCGTCGCGACGACCCGGCCTTCAAGGCGGTCGTCAACGACAGCCTGAAACGGATTTTCACTGGCCCCGCCATTCATGATCTCTATGAAAAATGGTTCACCAGACCCATTCCGCCAAACGGCATGAATCTGAACCTGCCGATGGCAGCAGCTCTGAGACAGGCCTACGAACAACCGAAAGAATATCGGGATTAAGGTGCTCGCACCCCCGCCTCCATTTTCATGAAAACACGTTTCGACAGATACTTTAGCTGGAGATGCGCGATGCAGAGATCGACATTATGGTTTGCATTAGGAATTTTTAGCCTTTTATCCACTCATGCGGCCGGGCAGGAAGTGCAGCCGCCGACACTCGAGACCATTGCTAGAACCGGTGTCATCCGGCTGGGTTATGCCGATCGCAATATCCCCTTTTCGTATCTCGGCACCGGCCCGGAGCCGATCGGCTACAGCATCGAGCTTTGCCTCAAGGTGGTGGATTCCATCAGGGAAAAACTGGATCTGCCGGGACTGAAGGTCGACTTTGTCAAACGCACGCCCAGCAATCGGATCACGCTTCTCAATGACGGCACGATCGACATGGAATGTGTGGCGAGCACGAACACGGAAGAACGGCGCAAGGCCGTATGGTTCTCCTACAGCCACTTCATCACCGGTACGCGATACGTGGCGCTGAAATCGAGCGGCCTGAATACCGTCGCGGATCTTGCCGGGCGTACCGTGGTGGTAACGACGGGAACCATTAATATCAGCCAGTTGAACGTGCTCAATCGCAAACTGGGGCTGAACATCGCCGTGCTGCAAAATGACAGCACCGAAGGCGGTTTCGAGATGGTGACGGAAAACCGTGCTTCGGCTTTCGTCATGGACGATATTCTTCTGCGATCCTTCGTCGCAGAAACAGGCAGGCCTGAGGATTACGCAATTTCAAATGAATATCTTGCGCCACCCCAACCCTACGGCCTGATGCTTCGCCACGGCGATACCGGTTTCAGAGATGCCGTCAACGAGGCCCTGGGTGAAATCTATGCGAGCGGTGAAATCGACAAAATCTACGAGAAATGGTTCAACGCTCCGATCCCGCCGAACGGGATGAACCTTCAGCGCCCGCTTCCGGACGATCTCGCTGACGCGTTTCGAAACCCCGTGGATACGACCGCGCAATAAAACGCCGCCCGGTTGGGGCGGCGTCTTTCATGCCTATGTCACGCGGCGCGGAGATCTGCGCCCAGCGGAATTTCGACGTCGATCTCGAGAATCGAGAAATGTTCGTCGCGATCCATCTTCACGTGCACACGGTCGCCGTCGATCTGTACATGCTTGGCAATGACGCCTAGAATTTCTTCCCGCAGGATGGCGACAAGATCAGAGCCCGATGAGGCCCGCTCATGGGCGAGCAGCACTTGCAGGCGCTCACGCGCAAGCGGTGCCGACTTCTGTTTGCGAAAAAGATTGAAGAGACTCATGCAGCCCTCCTTGCGAAGATCTTGGAGAAGATGCCACGCTTTTCGCCCGGAATGACCACCGGAATATCTTCCCCCGACAGGCGGCGGGCAGCGTCGAAATAGGCCATGGCCGGCGCGCAACGGGCATCTGCGAGCGTGACCGGCGCACCGACGTTGGAGGCGCGCAGCACGTCCGAACTCTCGGGAATGATGCCAATCAACGGGATCGACAGGATTTCGAGAACGTCGTCGACCTTCAGCATATCACCCCGCTCCGCACGCGCAGAATCATAGCGGGTAATGAGAAGGTGTTTTTCCATGCGCTCGCCGCGCTCGGCCTTCAGCGTCTTTGAATCGAGCAGGCCGATGATGCGGTCGCTGTCGCGCACCGAGGAGACTTCAGGATTGGTAACGACCACAGCCACATCCGCATGGCGCATGGCCAGCGTCGCGCCGCGTTCGATTCCGGCGGGGCTGTCGCAGATCACCCAGTCGAAGTGCTTCTTCAACTCGTTGATGACCCATTCGACACCTTCCGGCGTCAGATTGTCCTTGTCCCGCGTCTGCGAGGCGGGCAGCAGGAACAGCGTCTCCAGGCGCTTGTCGCGGATCAGCGCCTGCGTCAGCTTGGCATCGCCCTGAATAACGTTGACGAGATCGTAGACCACGCGGCGTTCAGCACCCATGACGAGATCGAGGTTGCGCAGACCGACATCGAAATCGACGACTACGACCTTCTCTTTATTCTGCGCCAATGCGGCGCCAAGCGCTGCGGTCGAGGTGGTCTTGCCGACCCCGCCCTTGCCGGAAGTTACAACGACTACCTTCCCCATACGGCTCTCTCCTGTTCGTGCGTGTTTATCTGTTATCAGCCGAGTTTTGCGGCCTTGATCGTATCGTCTTCCAGCCAGAGCTGAACGGGTTGCCCGCGCAGCTTGTCGTCAATGTCCTCAGCCACCTTGTAGACGCCGTCGATTGCCAGAAGCTCGGCCTCCAGCTTGCGGCAGAAGATGCGCGCAGAGACATTGCCGAGCGAACCGGCCATGGCCCGCCCGCGCAGCGCGCCATAAACATGGATCGAACCGCCAGCGATGATCTCCGCTCCCGAGGCGACCGAGCCGATGACGGTCACGTCACCTTCGGGAAACATGATCGACTGGCCGGAGCGCACGGGCTCGTTGATGACGAGCGACTGCACGACGGCGCGGATTTCACCCAATGTACGGGGCTTCTCCTCCGGCAATTCGGCAACCACGGCGACCGGCTCGACCTCGACATCGGAAGCCGGCTTTCCGCCCTTCAGCGATGGGGGCATGCCCGGCTCGATCATCGAGGGACGAACGCCCTCGATGCCCATGATGCCGACATTGCGCTCCCTGAGCGCCGCCAGCAGGTCCTTCAGACCCGCCTTGTCGAGCGACAGTTCCGAAACATCGAGGACCACCGGCCGCGACAGGAAGAAGCCCGCCGAACGCGCCGCGAGATCATCGAGCCTTTCCAGCCATTGATCGACCGGAGCTTCGGGGGACAGGACGACTGCGAGGAAGGAGCGGCCTTTGATGCGGATGGAACGCTGGTCTGTTAGCACTTTGGTCATCTTGGTAAACAAATCGTTGACAATTAGGTACCTCGAATATGGTTAACAAATGGTTAACGCTACCCTCAAGAGAGGGAAATCGTTAAGAAAATTCCGCGTTCGAAACTCTCATGCAGAACCTTCTAGAACATCTGTTATCCCTTTGAATCTGGCCATTCCCTGACATATGAAGACAAAGGATAACAGCGCATCCTTGCTGCAGGCTGACTCCCGGTGTGGCTCTGTTCACCGCCGCCCTGCCTGCCGACGACCTCGACTCGCGTGAGTCTGACCGCGTCCGATTCCGGGACAACATCCCCCACCCGCGGCAGATGACCATCGGCCCTTGGTGGCTGAAAAACGATTCCGTTATGCCTGACAATACTGTAGAGACAGGCGAGGCCGACAGTTCAACGGAAGAATGAGATGCACAGCAGAGTCCCGCCGCAAAACCAGATTTTTTCGCAACAGTTTGCGGCCTTCCTGTTCGACATGGATGGCACACTCGTCAATTCGATCGCCGTCGTCGAGCGCGTATGGCGGGAGTGGGCAGTGGCGAATGGCATCGAGCCGAATGCCTTCCTGCAGCGCATTCACGGCATGCGAGCCTCGGAAGTTATCCGCCGTGAGGCCATTCCGGGTCTCGACGTGGATGAGCAGGCCGAAATGATCCTTCGTGCAGAGATGGATGATGTGGATGGCATTGTTCAGATACCGGGCGCCGGCGCTTTCCTGCAGTCGCTGCCGGCGGGCAAGTGGGCTATCGTGACGTCGGCCGTACGCGAACTGGCTGAACGCCGGCTCGCTGCGGCGGGCATTGCACCGCCGCCTGTCATGATCTGTGCGGAAGACGTGGTGAACGGCAAACCCGATCCTGAAGGCTATCGAAAAGCGGCCGAAAAGCTCGGCGTATCACCGCAAGACTGCATCGTCTTCGAGGACGCCCCCGCCGGCATCCAGGCGGGGGAAAACATGGGGGCGTCAGTGGTGGTCATCAACGCCACCCATTCGCATCCTATCGAAACGCCACACCTTTCCATTGGCGGCTATGGTGAGGTGAATGTAATTATCGACGGCAAAGGCGGCCTGAAGCTGGCGACGGGCAGGAGCTGAAAAGCCTGCCCTCAAAGGGAAGGAAGCCATCGCTTGCCAGCCGATGTCGCGAGCTGCTGGCAAGCCATCGCGCCCCGACATCATCCAAAACATTGAGAGAGGCAAAGTTTGCGACTTTGCCGTCGTTCTCCACCCAAGGAATCCGGCTGCCCGGCCAGCTCGCGGCCAGAATGAGGAAATGGCAGAACCCCCGGGAGCCAGAGCCCCTGGGAGCGTGACAATACTGCTCCGCTGAGCCTCCTGACGACCTCCGTATATTTTTCATTAACGTCTAATTGACAGCGTCGCCCAAATGCGCCCTAATGAAATTGGTAAGACAATCTTACCGCTTGCGCGATTGGGGGCGACTTTCGCGCTGGGAGGACATCATGTTTGTGGCTCTTGAGCCGCGCCGCCTTTACCGGCTGGTTGCGGAACAAATTCGCTTGCTCATCGAAAGCGGGGAACTGACGGACGGTCAGCGCCTGCCGGCCGAACGCGACCTTGCGGAACGCTTCGGCGTATCACGCCCCACGGTGCGGGAAGCGCTTATCGTTCTTGAAGTGGAAGGCCATATCCATATTCGCATGGGTTCGGGCGTCTATGTAAACGCAACCGGCAAACAGGGGAAAGAAAAGCCAACAGTGCCGGATGCGCATGGGCCTTTCGAAATCCTGCAGGCGCGTTGCATCATCGAAAGCGCTATCGCGGAGGAAGCCGCACGGCTCGCCACGCCGGAATGCATCGTCAAACTTGATGACATCATCGAGAGCATGGCCGGCGCACTCGACAATTCACCGCAGGCGCTCAATCTCGACCGGGCCTTTCACACCGCCATCGCCGACATCATCGGCAACTCGGCGCTCAACCGCTTTACCGGCCTGATCTATGACGAGCGCAGCCTGTCACCCTTTTTCGAAAAGCTTGCCAGCTATTTCGAAGGTCCGCACACCTGGAACCTCGCCGTGCAGGAACACCGGGTCATCCGCGACGCCATTGCCGCGAACGATCCGGAAGGTGCCCGGGAGGCGATGCGGCAGCATCTGACGCTGTCGCAGAAGAGATTTTCCGAAAGTTTCGGGGAGGAAACGCTCGGAGAAGAATAACCGCCGCCGCAACCGGCGACGGGAAAAACGGAAATCTGGCTTTAATTCGGGAGGAGTTAAGAATGAAAATCAGATTGTCGACTTTGATGGGCGCAACAGCGGCCATCCTGCTCTCGGCGCTTGCGGCGCAGGCGCAGACCGCACTGAAATGGGCACATGTCTACGAAACCTCAGAGCCGTTCCATACGGATTCGGTCTGGGCTGCGGAAGAGATCGCCAAGCGAACCGATGGCCGCTACAAGATCGATGTCTTTCCGGCCTCACAGCTCGGCAAGGAAGCCGATATCAATCAGGGCCTGAAGATCGGCACCGTTGATATCATCATTTCCGGGTCGAGCTTCGCCGCGCGTGACTTCAAGCCGATCGGCGTCACCTATTTCCCTTACATCTTCCGCGATCCGAGCCATCTGATCGCCTATACCAAAAGCGATATCTTCAAGCGGCTCGCGAAGGGTTACGAAGACAAGACCGGCAACCATATCGCTGCCGTCAGCTATTACGGCACACGCCACACAACATCGAACAAGCCGATTGCCACCTGCGCCGACATGGGCGGGCTGAAAATGCGCGTCCCTGATGTTCCGGCCTACCTCGCCATGCCGCGCGCCTGCGGCGCCAACACGACCCCGATTGCATTTGCGGAAGTCTATCTGGCGCTGCAGAACGGCACCGTCGATGCGCAGGAAAACCCGCTCACCACCATCGAGGCGAAGAAGTTCTTCGAAGTGCAAAAGAACATCGTCCTGACAGGCCACATCGTCGACCACCTCAATACAGTGATATCGAAGAACCTGTGGTCCAAGCTGTCAGATGAAGACAAGAAAATCTTTACCGAAATCATGCAGCAGGCTGCCGAGCGCACCACCAAGACCATCGAAGGCCGCGAGAAAAGCCTCGTCGAGGACTTCAAGAAGCGCGGCCTGACCGTCGCCGAAGTCGACAAGGCCGACTTCGAGAAGAACGTCCTCGAAAAAGTGAAGTTTGAGGACTTCGGTTACGACAAGGCCGACTGGGAAGCCATTCGCGCCGTCAAGTGAAGCAAGATCCGGTGCGGCTCCCTTGCCGCACCGCCCTTTCTCTCCAGACGGGATATCTCAATGTCGCAGGAAATTCATACTCAGGTCACGCCTGAGGAACTCGCCCATACGTTCGACGAGGCGCCGCCGGAGGTCGATCTCAAGGTCTATTCATTCGAAGACTGGGTCACCCTCGGCCTCTTCTGGCTGATGACGGGCTGCGTGTTCCTTCAGTTCTTCACCCGCTACGTGCTCAACGACAGCTACGCCTGGACGGAAGAAATCGCCGTCAACTGCCTGATCGGCGTCGTCTTTTTAGGTTCGGTCATGTGCGTGCGCATGTCGCGCCACATCCAGGTGGATGTGCTTTATCACTACGTGCCGCCGCAGGTGGCCCGCGCCATGTCGATCCTCGTCGATGTGCTGCGGATTCTGTTCTTCGCCTACACCTCTTGGCTGATGTGGCGCTACATGGAAATCGTCGCGGATGAGGAGATGGTCACCGTCGCCCTGCCGCGCAACATCGTCTTTTATACGGTTCTGGCCGCTTTCGTTCTGATGTTCTTCCGGTCGGTACAGGTCTTCATCGCCAATATGCAGCGCGGTTATTCCGTTCTGGAGCGGCCCGAAGAATTCCAGAGCGCGGGGGATTGATCACATGCTGCTTCTCATCGGCTCCTTTCTTCTCCTGATGGTGATCGGCCTGCCGGTCGCCATTTCCATGGCCTCGGCTTCTCTGCTCTACATCGTGTTTTATAATGTCGCGCCCGATATCATAGCGGCGCAGCGCCTGATCGCGGGTGTGGAAAGCTTCCCGCTGTTGGCCGTGCCATTTTTCATCCTTGCCGGTAATCTCATGAACACGGCCGGCGTGACGGGACGAATCTATTCCTTCGCGGTGGCACTCGTCGGCTGGATGAAGGGTGGTCTCGCCCAGGTCAACATCATCGGTTCGGTGATCTTTTCCGGCATGTCGGGGACCGCGCTTGCCGATGCGGCCGGTATCGGCACCATCGAGATCAAGGCCATGAAGGACCACGGGTATCCAGTCGAAGCGGCCGTCGGCGTCACCGCCGCCTCCGCAACGCTCGGCCCGATCTTCCCGCCATCGCTGCCCTTCGTCATCTACGGCATGATGGCCAATGTCTCCATCGGAGCATTGTTCATGGCCGGCATCATTCCCGGCGTCGTCATGACGCTTCTGATGATGATCACGGTTGCGGTCTTCGCCTATATCAAGGGCTGGGGCTCCGATACACCGTTCAGCCTCAGAACGATCTTCGGCGCATCGATTGAAGTCTTCGTGGTGATGATGGTGCCGCTCGGCATCTATATCCTCACGGCGCTTGGTCTTTCCCTCAACCTGTCGATCCTGATCGTGCTGATCATCCTGCTCGCCTGCGACTGGTATTTCGACTTCTCAGCCGTGATGGCGCTGATGACGCCCGTGATCCTGATCGGCGGCATGACCATGGGCTGGTTCACACCGACGGAGGCAGCCGTCGCGGCCGTTCTCTGGTCACTGTTCCTCGGCCTCGTCCGCTATCGCACGATGACCTTCAAGACGCTGGCGAAATCGACCTTTGACACGATCGAAACCACCGCATCGGTGCTCTTCATTGTCGCGGCGGCCTCGGTTTTCGCATGGCTTCTGACGGTCAGCCAGGCAGCGCAGCTTCTGTCGGCGGCGATCCTGACGATCACGGACAGCAAGTGGATTTTCCTGGTGCTGGTCAATCTGCTGATGCTGTTCGTGGGCTGCTTCCTCGATACCATTGCCGCCATCACGATCCTCGTGCCGATCCTTCTGCCGCTCGTGCTGCAGTTTCATATCGATCCGGTGCATTTCGGCCTCATCATCACGCTCAACCTGATGATCGGTCTGCTGCATCCGCCGCTCGGCATGGTGCTGTTCGTGCTCTCGCGCGTGGCGAAACTCTCCGTCGAACGCACGACCATCGCGATCCTGCCATGGCTGGTGCCTCTGTTCGTCGCGCTGTTGCTGATCACCTTCATTCCGGCAATCACCCTGTGGCTGCCGACCGAGATGGGCCTGATCCGCTGACGAGGCACCCTGCCCGCGCGGTTCGCCGCGCGGGGTCATCATTCCATATCAAGACATGAGGGCATGGTCATGCAGACACGCGTGGCACGTCTATACGGCGAAAAGGACATTCGCGTCGAAACAGAGGATCTCGCTGAGCCGGGACCCGGCGAGGTGGTGCTCGCAATGGCAGCGGGCGGCATCTGCGGCTCCGATCTTCATTATTATCAGGATGGCGGTTTTGGTCCGGTCAGGGTGCGCGAACCGATCATCTCCGGGCATGAGGCATCCGGCCATGTGCGGGCGCTGGGGGAAGGCGTCAGCGGGCTCGCCATCGGCCAGCTCGTCGCCGTCAATCCCTCGCAACCCTGCGGCCATTGCCAGTTCTGCCTGAAGGGCCAGCCGATCCATTGCCTCGACATGCGCTTCATGGGCAGCGCCATGCGCCTGCCGCACGAACAGGGCATGTTCCGCGACCGGCTGGTGGTTCCGGCCAAACAATGTGCGCCATTTCCAGCCGATACCTCAGCTGCTGAAGCGGCCTGCACCGAGCCGCTTGCAGTCTGTCTGCATGCCGTCGCCCAGGCTGGCGATCTCACCGGCGCTAAGGTGCTGGTGACGGGAGCCGGCCCAATCGGCCTCTTGACCATCGCCGCCGCCCGCCATGCGGGCGCAAGTATCATCGTTGCAACCGATCTGACCGATGCGGCGCTGGAACGCGCACCAGCCATGGGTGCGGACCGCACGATCAATGTCGCAAAGGACGCCGAGGCGCTTTTGCCCTACCAGGATGACAAGGGTTATTTCGACGTCATTTTCGATTGCTCCGCGGCAGCCCCCGCGCTCCGCACCGCCTTTGCCTGCGTGCGCCCGCGCGGCACCATCGTACAGGTGGGCGTAACCGGTGACATCACCATTCCGCTCAATGCGCTGGTGGGCAAAGAAATTCTCTGGCGCGGTTCGCAGCGCTTTCATGATGAATTCGCCATTGCCGCCGGGCTGATCTCAACGCGCAAGATCGATGTGCGGCCGATCATTTCCCACAGCTTCCCGCTCGATGAGGCGAAGGCCGCATTCGAGCAGGCCGGAGACCGCTCCACCGCCTGTAAGGTGCAACTGACTTTTTCCGCAGACGGAATTTTTGAGGACGAAAGATGAGACATACATGGCGCTGGTTCGGTCCGGTCGACAAGGTCACGGTTCAGGATGCGGCTCAGGCGGGCGCTGAAGGCATTGTCAGCGCGTTGCACCACATAGCCACCGGCGATGTCTGGCCGGTGGACGAAATAACCAGGCGGCATGAGGCCATCAAGGCCGGCGGGCTTTATTGGGACGTGGTGGAAAGCGTGCCCGTCTCCGAGGACATCAAGACCCAGACGGGCGACTGGAAAACCCATATCGCCAACTGGCAGGAAACGCTGCGCCGCCTCTCGGCGTCAGGCATCCGCACCGTCTGTTACAACTTCATGCCCGTGCTGGACTGGACCCGCACCGACCTGCGCTGGGAAACGAAACACGGCGCGAAAGCGATGCGCTTCGACCTTACCGATTTCGCTGCCTTTGATATTCACATTCTCAAGCGCCCGGACGCGACGCGGGATTATCCTGACTGGTTGCTGGAGGATGCGGCAAAGCGATTCACCGAGATGCCCGACACAAAAATCGTCGCGCTATCGCGCAATATCGGCGCTGGCCTGCCCGGCTCGGCAGATGGTTATACCCTGCCGGAACTCATCGAAAAGCTGCGTTCCTACCATGGCGTTAATCGCGAAAGGCTGCAGCAGAACCTGATCGACTTTCTCTCCGAGGTGACGCCGGTTGCCGAAAACGTCGGCATCAACATCTGCGCCCATGGCGATGATCCGCCCTGGCCGCTTCTCGGCCTGCCGCGTATTCTCTCAACGGAGGCGGATTACGCCCATATGCTGTCGCAGGTCGACAGCCGCGCCAACGGCGTCACGCTCTGCACCGGCTCTCTCGGTGCGCGCGCGGATAACGACCTGCCCTTTATCGCCAGCCGTTTTGCAGATCGAATCCATTTCGTGCATCTGCGCAACGTGACGCGCGACACGGACACCGTGCCCTGCTCCTTCTTCGAGGACGAACATCTGGAAGGCGGAACCGACATGGTCGCCGTCATTGCCGCCCTCATCACCGAAGAAGCCCGTCGGCGAGCGGAGGGCCGTGAAGACCACACCATTCCGATGCGGCCGGATCACGGGCAGGAAATTCTCGACGACCTCACGCGCGGCGCCCAGCCCGGTTACCCCGCCATTGGGCGATTGAAGGGGCTGGCTGAGCTGCGCGGCATCGAGCGTACGCTGTCACACAGCCACTTCGGTCTCGCGAATGGGAATGGCTAATCGGAAATCTGACCGCAGGGGATGTGTCAGCCTGCGGCCATCTTCGCCCGAAGCATGAGGTAGGAATAGGCGGCCAATCCGCCGGCAACAGCCCCGGCGGCCTTCACGGCTGCGTCGGTCAGGTGCGGATGGCGTGTCGGCGACAGGAATTGCAGCGCCTCGATGCCAAAAGCCGCAACAATCCCCGCGACGACGATAGCAAGCCAGTAACGCGGATAGGCGAGCACGAAGGCGGCCGAACAGAGGGCGAAGGCACCTGCGCGGTCGATGCCGACCGTCGTCAATGTGTGGGGCCTCAGCCCAATGGGGCTGACAGTGACGATTACAATCAACAGAAGAAGCGACCAGGCAACATATTTCGGAAATCTGTTTGTCATCATGGCGTCACATTAGAGCGTCGTGTGCGTAAACGGAAGCAGGTCTTTTTCACGCTTCGCCCAATTAATCACACTTTTTGGTCAGATAGTTGAAAAACCGGCTTTCGCTCAGGCCCTACACGGGCTAAGGCAGAAGGCAACCGGGCGAGGATCGCGGCTGATGGCGCTTGCGCTGTCGCCTTTCGGTGCAACGTCACGGTGTCGGGTGGGTTTTCCACACAGGATCAGTTTTCAGGGAAGAGCACAATGAGTTTCAAGCCGCACGGCAAACATCTGGTTGCAGGAGAATGGGTCGCAACGGAAGCAAAATTCCGCAGCGAGCCTGCACATGGCGAAGCTTTCGATTTTTCGGTCGGCACCGTCGATCTGGTGAATGCCGCCTGTGAGGCAGCTGAAGAAGCCTTCTGGAGCTACGGTTACACCACCCGCGAAGAGCGCGCCGCATTCCTCGACACCATTGCCGATGAGATCGAAGCCCGCGCCGACGCCATCACCGAAATCGGTTCCTCCGAAACCGGCCTGCCCGCTGCCCGTCTGCAGGGCGAACGCGGCCGCACCGTCGGTCAGCTCCGCCTGTTTGCCTCGCATATCCGCAAGGGCGACTATCTCGATCGTCGCCACGACGAAGCACTGCCGGATCGCCAGCCGCTGCCGCGCCCGGATATCCGGCTGATGCAACGCCCGATCGGCCCTGTCGCCGTTTTCGGCGCGTCGAACTTCCCGCTCGCCTTCTCCACGGCCGGTGGTGACACCGCTGCGGCTCTGGCTGCCGGTTGCCCTGTTGTCGTCAAGGGTCATTCCGCCCATCCCGGCACCGGTGAAATCGTTGCCGAAGCGGTTCTTGCCGCCGTCAAGAAGCACAATCTGCATCCCGGCGTCTTCTCGCTGATCCAGGGCGGCCGTCGCGATGTCGGTTCCGCGCTCGTGCAGCATCCGCGCATCAAGGCGGTCGGCTTCACCGGTTCGCTCGCTGGCGGTCGTGCGCTGTTCGATCTCTGCGCCCAGCGCCCCGAGCCGATCCCCTTCTTCGGCGAACTGGGTTCGGTCAACCCGATGTTCCTGCTGCCGGAAGCCGTTGCCGCCCGTGGGGAAGCCATCGCCAAGGGCTGGGCGGGTTCGCTGACCATGGGTGCGGGCCAGTTCTGCACCAACCCCGGCATCGCCGTCATCCTCTCCGAGCAGGCGGATGCGGTTGCTGAAACCGCACGCGCCGCTCTTTCCGAAGTTGGCCCGCAGGTCATGCTGACAGACGGTATCGCCGCTGCCTATCGCGATGGCCGCGACCGCATCGCTGCCGGCAACGGCGTGCGTGACGTTCTGACCACTACCTGCAACCTGCGCAATGCAACGCCTTACCTGTTCCGCGTCTCGGGCAAGGACTGGGTTGCAAACCATGCGCTTGCCGAAGAAGTCTTCGGACCGCTCGGCCTGATCGTGACTGTTGATAGCACCGAAGAAATGCTTGAGGTTGCCAAGAGCTTCGAAGGCCAGCTGACGGCGACAATGCATCTCGATGCAGGCGACGCCGAACTCGCCCGCAAGCTGCTGCCGATCCTGGAACGCAAGGCCGGCCGCGTGCTCGCCAACGGTTTCCCAACCGGCGTGGAAGTTTCCGAAGCCATGGTTCACGGTGGCCCCTACCCGGCCTCCACGAACTTCGGCGCAACCTCTGTCGGCACCATGTCGATCCGCCGCTTCATGCGCCCGGTTTCCTATCAGAACATTCCCTCGGACGTTCTGCCGGAAGACATTCGCTAATAAAAAAGGGGAGGCGTTCACACGCCTCCCCTGTTCTTCGTCTGACCCGTAGTCTCAGGCAGATTGCACGGCCTGTATCTTCTCGATACCCCCAATAATGCCGGCGAAATCCTGCCAGACGCCCTGAGCGCCCTTGCGCCACTCATCCAGCGCTTCCGGCTGCAGCACCTTGCCACCCTTGGACAACGCAAGCTCAACGGACTTCGTTTCATCTTCAACGATCAGCTGGTTGAAGTACTTCGCGCCTTCGCTGGAAGCCTCCGACAGCACTTTCTTTTCTTCGTCATCCAGCTGGTTCCAGAAGGTCGCGCCATAATAAACGACCCCTGAAGCCCAGATGTGGCCGGTTTCCGTCAGATAAGGCACGACCTCGTATAGCTTGAAGCCGGCATAGGCGGACTTGGTAAGATCCATGGCGTCGGCCACGCCGGTCGCCAGCGCATTATAGGTCTCTGTGATCGGAATACCGACCGGCGTGGTGCCGAAGGCGCTCCACAGCTTGGTGTGCAGCGGGCTCTGGATGACGCGGATCTTCTTGCCTTCCAGCTGCTCGGGGCGTGTTACCGGTTCCTTGGTCAGCAGATGGCGCGCGCCGTAATTGATGAAATCGGCAGCGATGAATTGCTGGGCGGCGAGCTTCGTCTTCAACTCGTTGCCAGTCTCGCCGGTTACCACCTTGCGCACGTGCTCCCCATCACGGAACAGGAAGGGCAGATCGAGGATCTGCAATTCCGGCACCCAGCCTGAAAGCGAGGAAACGGTTGAAAGACTGGCCTGAACCGATCCCAGCCGAATATTCTCCGCCACTTCCTTTTCGCCGCCCAGCGCACCGCTCTTTACGATATTGAACCGGAAGCGACCGGGCAGCTTCGCTTCCACCAGCTCACTGATCTTCACCCAGATTTTCGTCTCCGGCTTGTCGTCAGCGAAAAGCGACGCAACGGTGAGGCTGCGGGTTCTGGCATTAGCCGTGCGCACGAAGGCCGGTGCGGCGAGCGTTGCCGCGCCGAGAGCGGAGAGTTTGAGGAGATGACGACGGTCTATAATAGTCATGAATAAAGCCCCGGATTAGAAGAAAATGGCCCAGACGCACAGAATGGCGAGGGAAACGAGAAGGGAGAGGAGATAGGGAACGACGGCCCGGAAAAGAGCTGTCGCCGGAATACGGGTGACGCCGCTCACCACAAAGATCAGCATGCCGAGCGGCGGTGTCAGGCCGTGGATCATGAGATTGACCACGAGGATGACACCGAAATGGATGGGATCGATACCGGCTGCCACGGCAGCGGGCAGAAGGATCGGCCCGAACAGCAGGATGGCAGCACCGATATCAAGCACAAGACCGACCACGAGCAGAATGAGGTTGGACAGCAGAAGCACCGCGATCTTGCTGCCACCGAGCAATGTCACGAAGTCGGTGACAAGACCTGAGACATTATCGACCGCCAGGAGAAAGGCGAAGGGGCCAGCCGTGCCGATCAGAAGGCCGATCGCAGCTGCTTCACCCGCCGATTGGCGGAAGGTTGTAAAAATACGGCCCGCGCCCAGCCGGTATCCGAAGCCGAGAAGCAGCGTGTAAAGCGCTGCAAGCGCTGCGGCCTCCGTGGTCGTGACGACGCCAATGCGGATGCCGACCACCACGATGACGCCAAGACCGAAGGCAGGTATCGCAGCCACGGCCGAGCGCCACCGCTGAGAGCCCGTCGCGCGAGGCAGGGTATCAACGCTGCGCACGCTGAAATGGATCGCCACCGCCAGGCAGACCGCCATCAACCCGCCCGCAAAGAATCCGCCGACTAGCAGCGACCCGACCGAAAGGTTGGTGGCCGTTGCGAGGATGAGAAATGCGATGGAGGGTGGAATGACGTTGTCCAACACGGAAGTGGCGGCGATGATCGCACCCGCCTGCGCGGGTGGATAACCATGCTTGACGAGTTCCGGCTGGAAGGTGGAGGCGCCGAAGGCAGCATTGGCGACTGAAGAACCGGAGGCGCCCGAAAACAGCACGCTGGTCAGAAGCGTCGTCTGGGCCAGCCCAGCCCGTCGGTGGCCGACCATGGAGGCGGCAAAACGGACGAGCTGGTTTGCGACGCCCGATTCCGTCAGCAGACTTCCCGCCAGCAGGAAGAAGGGGATGGCGAGCAGCAGGAATTTCGACATGCCTGTGACCGTGGAGGAAACGATGGCCGGCTCCGGCAAAGTACTGCCGAAGGCAATCGCCACATAGGCGGCGGCGAGGAAGGCATGGGCAAGCGGCGCGGCCAAAACCAGCCCCACGGCTGCTGTCAGCGCCAGAAACAGGCTAGGCGGCACGGTCGTATCGACGAAAATTTCCGGCAGGCCCACATAGGAAACAACAGCAATGACGACGGAGAGCAGAACAGCGAACGCCTTGCCTTCACTGACGCGCTGAAGCGCGAGATAAACAAAAATCAGTGCGCCACCCGCACCAAGAAAACCGAAACGCACCCATTCCGGCAGACCAAGCGTCGGGGACGTCCCGCCCAGCATTGCCGCAATTTCTACCCCGCCGAAGGCGAGTATGAGCGCGGCAACGAACGAGAAAGCATCGGCCAGGACTTCCGTGGCAGCATGGAAACGTTCCGGCAGGAAGCGCACAAAAACATCGAGCCGCATCGCAAGCGCGCTTTTGAGACTGAGAGGCGCGCCGACAGCGATCATCGCGACATTAAGCCAGATGCCCAGATCTTCCGCGCCGATGAAGCCGGTGTGAAACAGATAACGCAGGGTCACATTGACCAGAACCACCACGAGCAGCGTGGCAAGGATTACTGCCGCGACCGCACCGAGTACCTTGTCCAGAATGGCCAGCAGCTGCCCTGCCACACGCTGCGGGCCGATGCGCCCTCGTGCCGATGTCGTTGCGGGACTCGCCATCATGTCTTTCTTCTCCACTCCCGAAGCCATGCTCATGAGGCCTTGGCCGAGAGGTCACGGTCGAACAATGTCGACCACGTGAATTGTTTTGCCGCCGAAACCTCACGCGATACGTCAAGACGCGGAAGCACCTTTTCTCCGAAACGGAAGGCTTCTTCCAGCAATGGCATGCCGGACAGGATAAAGGTGTTCACGCCCGCCTTCTTATAGGCCTCCAGCGTGCGGATGACAGTATCGGGCGAGCCGACGATAGCTGTTCCCGGACCTGGACGAACGAGACCGATGCCGGCCCAGAGGTTTGGCGCTATTTCAAGATCGCGCAGGTTCTCCGGCTTCTGGCCGCCATGCATCGCCGTCATGCGCTGCTGGCCGACGGAATCGGTCTTGCCGACGAAGCGCTGGTTGGCGGCAATCGCTGCCTCATCCATGCGCCCGTAGAGATCGGCGGCGGCAGCCCAGGCCTCTTCATCGGTATCGCGCACGATAACATAAAGGCGAATACCGTATTCCAGTTCTCGACCGAGCTTTTCCGCCCGCGCCTTGACGAGATCGACCTTCGCGCCAATCTGATCAGGCGTTTCGCCCCATGAGAGATAGGTCTCGACATGTTTGGCCGCAACGTCGATGGCCTTGTCCGAAGCGCCGCCAAACCACAGCGGCGGCGGCTCGATGCCCTGCCCCACCGGCAGAGCGAGCTTTGCGCCCTGCGTCTGGAAATAATGCCCGTTGAAATCCACCGTTTCGCCGGCGAAAAGCCGGTGCCAGATTTGCAGATATTCATCCGCCATCTCGTAACGATCGTCATGCGGCATGGTCATGCCGTAGGCGCCGAGCATCTTCGCATCGCCCGAGACGACATTGATAAGCAGGCGACCGCGCGAAAACTCCTGAAGCGTTGCCGCCATCTTGCCAAGCAGCGTTGGCGCGATCAGGCCCGGATGAATGGCGACCAGCAGCTTCAGCCGCTCGGTATAGGAAAGAAGCGCACCCGCCAGAACCCAGACGTCATGCGCGCCGGTGGCAAACAGCGCCCCGGTATAACCGAGCTGGTCGTAAGCGAGCGCCAGTTGCTTGTAATAACCGAGATCGACCCTGCGGGAGCCTTCCGGCTGCCAGGGATAGGCGCCGTCGGGGGCGCACATGTACCAGAAAACATTCATCTGTCACCTCCGACGCTGGCTGATTGCGGGGCCGGGCTTTGCCCGGTCTGAACCGGTAAAGAGAAATGGCCGTGCCTGTAAAGCGTATCGGCCTCCTCCTGCTGTTCGGCAAGAATATTTTGAGTGGCGGGCACGACTGAAAGATCGCGAGAGCGCAATACCTTTGCCCAGGACGAAGCGTCGCCTTCGCTGCCAGGTTCGGCAGCGAGCAGCGCAGCCGCCTGCTCTACATTAGCCATAACGGCGCGGCCGACGCGGTCCAGTTCAGCCGCAATCGCTTGCCTCGTTTCAGGCGCGAGAGCGTGACGATCCAGCGTCCAGAACAGCGAACGGTTGGGAATGGTGGAGCCGCAGCGAACCAAAAGACTGATTTCTTCATGGGTCAGAGCCTTTTCCAGCCGCGGCGACATCGTCACCCAGGCATCGACGCGACCTTCCACCAGGTCTCTCAGGCTGTCACTGTCGCCGCTTTCTATCCGGCTGACATCCGAGAGGCCAAGCCCCGCCCCTTCCAGGCTGCGCGCCAGAAGATAGGTATGAAACGATCCGTCGATCAGGGATATGCGTTTTCCCGAGAGATCGGCGGCGGAACGGATCGGGCTGTCGCGCCGCACGAGGATCGCGCCATTGGCCGGCCTCGGTGCGGAGGCGGCAATATAGACCGCCGAGAGCCCTCGCGCATCCGCCTCGATGGGCGGTGTCGACCCAGTGCCGCCGAAGTGTATTTCACCCTTTTCCAGAAGCGCCGCGGTATCGCGCCCTTCTCTATAGGGCACGAATTCAGGCTCGAATGCCTTAAAAGAACCGGGCCAGAGCCGGGCGAGCCGCAAATGCAGATTGTTGGGATGGACCCCGATTTTCATGTCGACACCTCATTTCACAATCAATCTACTTTTTTATAGAGTGTTTTCGAGAAACGTTTTGGCGATCCCCGGGCGGAAAGCGAAAGAGAAATCTACTAACTTGTAGATTTTAAAAAATGCCTGATTGATCTGGGATGAGATTCATCAAACCATTGAAATTTATCGCCACACAATTTACTTTTTTATAGTTTGAAAAATGGGCCTCTTCAGTCGTGACCAAACCGGTTTCCAATCTCATCTGCCGCAGCGTGGTTGAAGCAAGCGAGCTCCTGAAGCTTGTGGCCAATGCCAACCGTCTGGCCATCGTCTGTTACCTCATGGAAACGGAAGCCTCCGTTTCCGCGCTTGAATATGAACTCGGCATCCAGCAGCCGACGCTTTCACAGCAGCTGGCCGAACTGCGCGATGCGGGGGTCATCGAAGGCACGCGGGAGGGCAAGGCGGTGATCTATCGTGTTACCGATCCGCGTATTGTCCAGTTGGTTCTGACATTACGCGGCCTCTATGCTGATCTTTCCGATGTGACCGGCAAGAAAGGCAGGCGCGCTTTGCCGCTGGATGAGGCAATGTTCGACTAGGATGATCGACCTTTACACCTGGATCACGCCGAACGGCCTCAAAATCTCGATTGCGCTGGAAGAATTTGGCCTGCCCTATGTCAGCCATGCCATAGATATCGAAAAAGGCGAACAGTTCTCGGCCGAGTACATTCGCATCAACCCTGGCTCCAAAATCCCTGCAATCGTCGATCAAGACAATGGCACCGTTTTAACGGAGTCCAACGCAATCCTGATCTATCTCGCGGAAAAAGCCGGACGGCTCATGCCCGTCTCTGCCGCGGCACGGCTGACAGTCACCGAGTGGCTGATGTGGCAGGCCGCCAACTTCGGCCCGACACTCGGCTACGCCCATTATTTCCTGACGTACAATACAGGAAAGGCGCCCTTTGCCGAAACCCGTTTCGCCTCGGATACCGAACGCCTCTACCGGACACTGAACGACCGCTTGACAGAGCGCGGGTTCGTCGCCGGCGATTTTTCAATAGCCGATATCGCCATCTGGCCATGGGTTTCGCGTTTCGCCCGTCATAAAATCGATCTCGCTGATTTTCCCGCAGTAAACCGCTGGTATCGCCAGCTTGGACAGCGCGAAACCTTCCAGCGCGGTTATCGCGTGCCATTTGTGACATCTGACGTTCCGGGGCTTTGATCGCTCAGCTGGCGACAAGATGGCCGGGTGAGACTTCGCGATATTCCCGCGGCTTCACGGAATAATCGACTGAGCGGATAGGACTTTTCAACTCGTCATTGGCGGCACCGCGACGCGTGTTTCTGCGGTCCGGGTCCGGCACCGGCACGGCCGCCATCAGCTTGCGGGTATAGTCATGCTGCGGGTTGTCGAAGACAGCCGCACGCGGGCCGATTTCGACGATCTCGCCGAGATACATCACCGCCACCCGGTGGCTGACGCGCTCCACCACCGCCATGTCATGGCTGATGAAAAGAAAGGCGAGATCGAGGCTCTGCTGCAAGTCCAGCATCAGGTTGATGACCTGCGCCTTGATCGAAACATCCAGCGCCGAAACGCTCTCATCAGCGACGATCACCTTGGGCTGGAGTGCCAGCGCGCGGGCGATGCAGATGCGCTGCCGCTGCCCGCCGGAAAACTCATGCGGGTAACGCGCCGCCATATCCGGCGAGAGGCCGACCTTTTCCAGCATGTCGGCCACCACCTCCTTCGCTTCGCGGGCGTTGCCCATGCGGTGTTCCAGAAACGGTTCGGCGATCGCCGCACCCACCGTCATACGCGGATTGAGCGACGCGAAGGGGTCCTGAAAGATCATCTGCACCGTCTTGCGCATCTCTCGCATGCCTGACTTGTCGAGGGCGAGAATATTCTCGCCGTTCACCACCACGGAACCTGCATCCGGCTCAATGAGCCGCATGATGGCGCGACCGGTGGTCGACTTGCCGCAGCCGCTTTCGCCCACCAGTGACAACGTCTCCCCGGCCCTCAGATCGAAGGACACGTTTTCCACCGCATGCACGCGGCCGCTGAGCCGCCCCAAGAGACCGGAGTGGATATCGAAGCGCTTGGTCAGCCCCTCAACTTTGAGCACCGGCTGGGCTGCGGCATTGACGGTATCGGCCGGGCGCGCCGGTTCCTGCGTTTCTCCCGTGGTGGTGTTGACAATGGGAAACCGCAGCGGCCTTTCCTCGCCCGTCATGGAACCGAGAACCGGAACCGCGGACAACAGTGCACGCGTGTAGGGATGTTTACCGCGATGGAAAATATCCGCGGTTGCGCCGACTTCCACCTGCTCGCCGCGATACATGACCACGGTACGGTCGGCGATCTCCGCCACCACGCCCATGTCATGTGTGATGAACAGGACGGAGGTGCCCTCCTCTTCCTGAAGCGTCTTGATGAGGTCGAGAATCTGGCCCTGGATGGTCACATCGAGCGCCGTCGTCGGCTCGTCGGCGATCAAGAGCTTTGGCCGGGAAGCGAGCGCCATGGCAATCATCACGCGCTGGCGCATGCCACCGGAAAAGCGGTGCGGATATTCATCGAAACGCGAAGCGGCGGAGGGTATGCGGACTTTTTCGAGCAGGCGGATCGTCTCCGCCCGCGCTTCCGCTTTCGACATGGGCTGGTGGCACAGAAGAGCCTCGGAAATCTGGTCACCAATGGTGAAGAGCGGATTGAGGCTGGTCATCGGCTCCTGAAAGATCATGGCCACCTCGTTGCCCCGCACCCGCCGCATGGCGTCCTCTGAAAGTGACAGGAGGTTGCGCCCGCCGAGCAGGATTTCGCCCTGAACCCTGCTGCTTTCCCGATCCAGCAGCCGCATGATCGAAAGCGATGTCACGCTTTTGCCCGAGCCGCTTTCGCCAACGATCGCAACCGTCTCGCCTGGCCCGACATCAAAGGAAATATCACGCACCACCGGTTTCCAGCCGCCATCCACGTGAAAGGACGTGGTGAGGTTGCGGACGGAAAGCACGGCATCTTTGGCACCAAGCGGTACTGCCTGCGGCATGGTCATGATCGTTCCCTTCTTTTCTTCTCGTTTGAATTCAGGCACGGCGTCACGGCCTGTTTCTTCTCCCCGTCGGGGAGAAGGTGGCCCGAAGGGTCGGATGAGGGGGCGACGTTCACGATAGATCGCACCCCTGCCCCCTCATCCCGCTGCCGCGACCTTCTCCCCGGCGGGGAGAAGAAACTCGCGGCACCCGCTCGTTCGATATGCAGTCGTTATTAGTCCGGCCAGCGCAGCATGCCGTCGAAACGGTGGCGGCTGCGGTCTTCGAACGGTGTCGCAATTACCTCGTTGGAGGCGCGTGCCTTTGTCAGTTCCTCCGCCAGACGGGACGCAACGATAGTCTCCTGGCCGGGATGCAGGTTGCAGGGGTCGAGATAGAAATAGTGATGCTCCACCTCGTGATCACGGGTGATGATCGGCGGATTACCCTTGGCCAGCGCCGTTGTCAGGTCCCATGCCGTAATATGCGCTTCTTCGGCATTGATGATAACGCGCAGCCGGTCGAGCGGGTTGTTGGTCGGGTCGGGCTCGATCAACGCCGTCACGCCCGGCCGTCCATCCAGCGTCCTTTTCCAGAGGTTGAGATAACCGGTTTCTCGCTCGCGAATGCCCGCATGGTCGCGCTTTTCCCAAGCTTCCAGCGCCGCCATGACGCCGTAAATACTTTCCTTGCCAACCTTCATGCCCCGGCCAATCCCCATATTCTGGAGAAAGGCATTGCGAACCAGTTCCTTCCTACCGGCAACGATGCCTGAGGTAGGGCCGCCGAGGAACTTATGGCCGGAATAGAGCACGACATCCGCACCCGTGGCCAAAAACAGCTTCAGGTCGTATTCGGAAGCGGCATCGACAATGACAGGGACACCCTTGGCATGGGCGATCTCGACGAATTCGGAAAGATGCAGCAGACCGTAATCCACCACATGATGCGAGACGACATAGACAGCGGCAGCCGTCTTTTCGGTGATGGCGTTTTCCATATGGAAACGGTGGGTCGATGTTGCCTGCCCGACCAGCACCACCTTGCCGCCGCCGAGGCGGATGGCCTGATCAACCGGTGCGCCATAACTCACCACATGCCCCATCTGCACCAGAACCTCGTTCTTCTCAGGCGTAACATCGGGCAGCTTTTCGATGGCGAGAAGATTATTGCCGGTGATCGCGCCCGCGACAGCAAGGCTGATGCCGGAGGAGCAGGACGCCGTGATAAAACCGGCCTCGCCGCCCGTCAGCCTTGCAATGATCGCACTTGCCTTGCGCTGCAGATCGTTGATCTCGACAAATTGCGGCAGGATGGCCGCCATGGCTTCAACCGCTTCCGGAACGACGATGGAAGCGCCGAGCGAGGTCATGGTGCCCGAGACGTTGATGACCGGGCGAAGGCCGATCCTGCTTCTGATATCCTCGGTCATGTCTTTCTCCTGTCTTTGCGATGCGATGGGCATCGACATATATGCCATAATAATGTAATAGCTTCTCAAAATTGATGAGGAGCCAAAATTGGACGCCCATAAGCTGGACGAAACGCCTTTATCCGCCCTTCCCGATACGGCGGAAAACCCGGACGCGAAGGCGGCCAAGCGCTCTCGCGTCAGCGGCATCGATCGCGCCCTTCAGGTTATTGACTACCTTTACGAAACCGGATCCCCCGCCGGCGCTTACGCCATTGCCAAGGCGATCAAGGCCCCGCTGTCCACCGTCTATGTGATCATCGATGATCTCATCGAAAAGAACATGCTGGCGCGCAATGCCGACGGCAACATCTGGCTCGGCGCACGGCTTTACCACTACGGTCTTGCCTATGCCCGCTCGCTCGACTTCATGGGTGTCGCCACCCACGAAATGCACGATCTCTGCCGCCATGCGGGCGAGACGGTGCAGCTTTGCGGCCGCGATGGCGACCATATGCTGGTATTGGCCATGGCGGATGGACCGAGCCATTTTCAGGTCGCGTCCCGTGTCGGCACCCGCGTTCCCTTGAACTGGACGGCGTCCGGACGTCTGCTCGTCGGGCATCTGCCGGAAGCCGAACGTCTCGAACTTTTCCGTCGCTGTGCCCGTTCCTCGCCGACCGGACGCGCCGAAATCAACCCGGAAACGCTGTCCCAGTCTGCGGCGGCGGCGTTCCGTGACAGGCTGTCTATCCAGGTCGCCGAGTCCGATTACGCCGTGGCATGCATCGCTTCGCCGATTTGCGACAACAGGGGCGAATGCGTTGCGACGATTTCCATCGTGCTGCCCGAGCAGAAGGTGCTGGCGGACGAGAACCACTACACCGAGCAGGTCAGGGTCTCGGCGGAACGGATCGAAAAGCTGATGGGCTGGCGCAACCATTGAACGGCCTCAACCCTTGAGCGCGACGATGGCTTCGATTTCGACGGTTATATTGCCCGGCAGTGAGCCGAAGCCCACGGCGGAGCGGGCATGTTGTCCCGCATCGCCGAACACATCGATGAAGAGATCGGAACAGCCGTTGATGACGCTCGGGTGATCGCGGAAATCACTGACGGCATTGACCATGCCCAGCAGCTTCACCACCTTCTTCACCCGCGACAGATCGCCCAGCGCCTCGTGCATGACGGCAAGCAGGTTGATGCCGGTGAGACGCGCATGGTTATAGGCCTCTTCCAGCCCGATTTCCGCGCCCACCTTGCCGGCATAGAGGTGGCCATTTTCTTCCCGCGGCCCCTGGCCCGAAAGATAAAGCATGTTGCCTTCCACCACATGCGTGACGAAATTGGCAATCGGCGGCGGCGGCGGCGGCAGGGAGATGCCGAGCGCGGCGAGCCGGTCATAGGGCGAGACGTGCCCTTCTGCGTCGAGCGAAGACTGTTTCACGCGAATTCCTCATAATGCCGGGAGCGGTTTCCCGTAATGGCTGCGAACGGCGGAGGAAGGACCTCCGCCCTATCAGTCGGGGTCAGCGCCAGGAATAACCATGGCTGTGGCGCACCAGCTTGCGCGCCCTTGGAATGTAACGGCTGGCCGCGATGGCTTCCGCGCCGATAACCGCGTAACGCGGCTCGAACAGGCGCTTCAGGCGCGACACGTCGCCGTTGGAATCGGTCGCTTCCAGATCGGCATCGACAAGATCAAAAACAGTGAAATCTGCGCGCTGACCGACCTCGAGACGGTTTTCCATATCGAGGCGGATGATGGAGGCGGGGTTACGGGTCACGGCTTCAACCACGTTTTCGAAGGGCATGTTCACGGAGAGCAGCTTCGACATGGTGGTTGCCAGATCCCAGACCGGGAAATTCATCGAATGGCCATGCAAATCCGTAGAGATGGAGAACGGAAGCAACCCGCGTTCAATCGCGGCTTCCGCAACCTTGAAGGAAAAGGATGCGCCGCCATGGCCGATATCCAGCCGGATGCCTTCGCCCGCGCAGCGTTCGGCAAGGTTGAACAGGTCCTCGTCTTCCATGATGCTGGAGCCCGACTTGCCGTTGAAGCAGTGGGTCACGACATCGCCGGGGCCGAGAATTTCCAGAACCTCGTCGTAAAGGGCCGGTGGCTCGCCCACATGTACCATCATCGGGACTTTGAGGATCTTGGCGATCTTCTTGCCGAGCTTGACCGGCGTCACACCCCAGGAGCCGGTGATGACATGGCTCGCCCGCACCTTCAGGCCAACTATATGCTCGCTGTTTTCCGCGTAACATTCGAGGATACGGTCGAGATCGATATCCTTGATGTCGCGCAGTTCAGGCACGCGGTTGCAGGCAACGAGGCCGATGGAGCCGAGGTTGAGGAAGGCCTTGATGCGCTCCCTTGAGGGTTCGATGATATATTCCCTGAAACCGTGGAAATTCGCCTCGCCCGCCGACCCGGCATCCACCAGTGTGGTTACGCCGCGCTCGGCCCCGCATTCGGAGGGGCGGATGGAGATGTCGGTGCCGCCGTGCCAGATATGCACGTGCAGATCGACCCAGCCGGGCGAAATGAAGGCACCCTTGGCTTCGATACGCTGCGCATCCGCAGGCACCTGCAGGGCAGAGCCTACCGCGGCAATCTTGCCGTCGCCGCCGATCAGAATATCGGTTGAAGCCTCAGACGCACCTTTTCCGAAACCGACAGGTTTGACATTGGTGAGAAGAATGGGAGCTCGAAGAGGCGTTTTTGCCTGTTCACCTGATGTCATATTACAAATCCCTTCGCAGTCTTGGGTCGAGCATGTCCCGCAGTCCATCGCCAACCATTTGCAGCGACAGTACGGAAAGAATGATGGCAAAGCCGGGGAAATAGGTCATCCAGTCGGCCTGTCCGATATATTGGCGGCCGGCGGAAATCATGGTTCCCCACGTTGGAATTTCGGGGCTGACACCAAGTCCCAGAAACGACAGGCCGGCCTCCGCCAGCATGGCGCTGGCAAAAAGAAAGGTGCTTTGCACGAGGATTGGCGAGACCAGATTGCGCAGGACATGCCGCGTCATGATGTGGAAAGTGGAAATGCCGAGCGCCTTTGCCGCCTCCACATAGGGCAACTCACGAATTACCAGCGTCGAGGCGCGCACGATGCGGGCAAGGCGCGGCGAATAAACGACGGCGAGCGCGATGATGACAGTCGTCAGCGACGGGCCGAGAGCCGCCACCAGCGCAATCGCCAGCAGAATATCAGGAAACGCCATCATCGCATCGATCAGCCGCGCGATCGGCGTATCCAGTTTCTGGAAGAAACCGGCAAGCAGGCCGAGCGTTATGCCGATCAGCGCCGAAAGCGCCACCACGGCGGCCCCGACCAGAAGCGACAGTCTTCCGGCGTATATGGTACGGGAAAAGACGTCGCGACCAAACTCATCGGTGCCGAACCAATAGAGTTCGCTCGGCGGCTTCAGGCGGTTCACGATCGACAGTTTTGAGGGCGAGTACGGCGCTATCATCGGCGCGAAAACCGCAAGCAGCACGAAGACGAGCAGCACGAGCAGGCCGGCGGCGACTGTCTTGCGCTTCAGGAGACGCCGAATGAACAGGACTGTCGGGTTGCGTGCCGGGGGAACGGTGGAAACGATATCGGCCATCAGTAGCGAACCCTTGGATCGACCAGCAGGTAGAGCATGTCGATTGCAAAATTGATGAGTACGTAGAGCCCGGCGATAACGAGAAGCGCACCCTGGATGACCGGATAATCACGCCGGAGCACCGCCGAGACGACGAGATTTCCGACCCCCGGCAAGCCAAAGACCGTCTCCGTTACCACCGCACCCGAAATCAGCACGGCGGCGGTGAGGCCAAGTACGGTGAGGATGGGTATAAGCGCATTCTTCAGCGCATGTTTCATCACCACCCGACGCTCCTTGACGCCCTTGGCGCGCGCGGTGCGGACATAGTCGTCACCGAGGACATCCAGCATAGAGGCGCGGGTGAAGCGCAGAATGAGGGCGGAGGACACGAGGCCGAGCGCGATAGCCGGCAACGTCAGATGATACATGCGCTCGGCGAAACTCGACCCCGGCCCGCCATAACCCGATACCGGGAACATATCGAGCCTGACGGCGAAGACCTGCATGAGGATGAGACCGAGCCAGAAGCTCGGAATGCTCGCCGCCAGCATCGCGACCGTCGTTGCGGCCTGGTCCACGAACGAGCCGCGCCGGTAAGCGGCATAGATGCCGATCGGGAGAGCGATGACGCTGGCGATCAGCAGTGAAAAGATTGTCAGGAAAAAGGTCGGTTCGGCCCGATCCAGCAGGGCTGATCCGACAGGCATATTGAGAAAGATCGACTGGCCGAGATCGCCCTTCAGCAATTGGCCGATATAGTAGACATATTGCACCCCAAGCGACTGATCGAGGCCGAGGCGGGTGCGCAGTTCCGCAATGTCCTGTGCCGAGGCATCCGGCCCCAGCATCACGGCGGCCGGGTCTCCGGGCGTGACGCGCAGGATGACGAAAACGATGGTGACGACGAGGAACATCACCACGATCATTCCCGCAAGTCTCTGGAAGATATACCGTATCACGAATAAAAGCTCCTGATCGCAAAAGTGGCGGACCACTTATGCGCGATAGTTGAAGCGAAGCTACTGAAGGGTGCCGGCAGCCCGGCACCCGATTGCCGTCCGGGCTTTATTTTGTGACCGAGGCATTCCAGAAATACGGCCACGGAGCGGGATCGACGCCTTCCAGCTTGTTGGACTTCGCGGCCACGGCATTGAAGTCACCGATCTTGAGAAGCGGCAGCTCGGCATAGATCGTCTTCTGAACGTCGGCCCAGAGAGCGATGCGTTTATCCGGATCGACTTCGGCAGTGAAGGCATCAACCGCAGCCTTGCGTGCCGGCGTATCCCACCAGCCCGGCGAGCTCGTGGAAAGCGCGCCCATCAGTGCCGGTTCCGGCAGGAACGGGCTGTGGCTGATATAAATATCCCAGAGCTTCGGGTCAGCGCGGCGCTGTGTCAGCGTCGCCCAGTCCACCACCTGCATATCCACCTTGAAACCGGCCAGTTTCAGATATTCTGCAGCAACCTGCGCCATCTTGTAATGGAACTCATACTGGCGGCTGGTAAGGATGCGCAGCGGCTCACCATTATAACCGGCCGCCTTCAGCTTTTCGGCGGCGGCTTCCGGATTGCCGACATTATAGTTGCCCTCGACACCTTCTTCTGAATGCCAGGAGAAGTTGTCGGGATAATAAGCGCCGTCGAGCGCGTAGAAATCCGGGCTGCCGAAAGCCGCCGCGAGCATGTCTTCCATGTTCAGCGCTTCCGTCACCGCCTTGCGAACCTCAAGCTTTGAGGACAGTCCCTCCTTGGTGTTGAAGACGAAGACCGGATAGCCGAAGGGCTTCAGCATCAACGGCTGCGAGGCGGCGGACGACTTCACCTTCTCGAAGGATTCCACAGGAATGGAATCGACATAGTCGTATTGGCCCGAAACGGCGGCTTCGACGCGGGTGTTCGGATCAGGCACCGGAACGAAGCGGATTTCATCGAGATATTGATGGCGCGCACCTCCGTAACCGTCGCTTTCGCCGCCGCGGGACTTGTAGCCATCGAAGCGCACGAGCTGGATATACTGGTCGGCCTTGCGTTCCTTCAGCATATAGGGACCGGTGCCGATGAATTCGGCCATCGGCTCCGCCTGCTTTTCGGCCGGCAGGATGATCGCCGCGGAATTGTTGAACGCGAGCAGCGAGGTGAGCGGGGCATAGGGCTGCTTGAGGGTGATCGCCACCGTACCGGCGTCGGGTGCGGAAATATTCTCGATAAAGCCGGCGGCCTGCTTGCCGCGCGAGGCGATCTTCATCCAGCGTCCGAGCGAGGCGACGACATCTTCAGACGTCATGTCGCTGCCGTCATGGAACTTGATGCCCTGTCTAAGCTTGATCGTGTAGGTTTTGCCATCTGCGCTGATGTCGGGAAGACTTTCCGCCAGCAGCGGCGTCACCTTCCAGCCCTTGTCGAAAGTATAGAGCGTTTCGAAAATGTGCTGTGTGACGATGCCGACGAGATCGGCGGTAGACGCCATGGGGTCCAGTGTCGGCGGCTCGCCGATGGTGGCGACATTGATCACGCCGCCCTTTTCCTGGGCCATCATCACACCAGGCGCAAGCAACAAAGCGGCGGTGGCGAGAAATGCAATTTTACGTCTCATGGTCAAGCTCCCAGCTCTTCTGTGTTCCATTATTATGTTATATGCATCTTTATAACAGAATATCTTGCTGCCACGCCTTGTCAATAACCTTGAAGCGAGGAGGACTAATTACCGGAACGAGGGGGTTACAAACCGCCCGCCCCGGGCACTTTCGGCAGCCACGGCGGACGCTGGGTCGGCACAGATGTCAGGAAATTAGGAAGCGGGATATTTCGCATCTGCGAACAAGATGCTATTCAAGAGACGGAGCAGGACAGGATTCCGACAGACATAACCTTGCGTCCATATTATTTTTGCATTGTTTCGTCTTCGCAGCCGCGCTTTTGCGGGTGAAGGCAAGATTGATATTCGATACTGCCGGCTAATTTCCAGGTCGGATTACAAATTTTCATTACGTTGATATTATTGAGGAAACTATGAAGACGGCGATCGTCCATGACTGGCTCACCGATAGGGGTGGGGCTGAAAAGGTCCTTCACAACCTTCTCGAAATCTATCCTCAGGCAGATCTTTTCTGCCTCGTCGATTTCATGAGCGAGCGTGATCGCGGTTTTCTCGGCGGCCGCCCGGTCAATACCTCCTTCATCCAGAAGCTGCCCTTCGCCCGGAAGAAATATCGCTCTTACCTGCCGTTGATGCCGCTCGCCATCGAGCAATTCGATCTGAGCGGTTATGATCTCGTCATTTCCTCAAGCTATGCGGTCGCCAAAGGCGTCATCACCGGGCCGGGCCAGTTTCACGTTTCCTATATCCACAGCCCCATCCGTTATGCGTGGGATCTTCAGCATCAGTACCTCAAGGAAACGCGGCTGACGCACGGCTTCGCCTCGTGGATCGCCCGCGCCATCCTTCATTATATCCGCATGTGGGACATCCGCACCGCCAACGGTGTCGACCTGATGACCGTCAATTCCAAATTCATCCGCAACCGGGTGCGCAAGTGTTATGGGCGGGATTCCACGGTGATCTATCCCCCGGTGGATACCTCCCACCTCTCTCCCTCTGACCGCAAGGGCGATTATTTCGTCACTGCATCACGGCTGGTGCCCTACAAAAAAGTGCATCTGATCGTCGAAGCCTTCGCCAAAATGCCCGACAGGCGCCTCGTTGTCATCGGAGACGGCCCGGACATGAAGCGCATTCGCGATATCGCAACTCCCAATATCGAAATCCTGGGTTTTGTCGGCAATGAGGAGCTTCACAGATACATGGCGGAAGCCAAGGCTTTCGTCTTCGCGGCGGAAGACGACTTCGGCATCGTGCCCGTCGAATCCCAGGCTCTGGGCACACCAGTGATCGCTTATGGCAAGGGCGGCGTGCTGGAAACCGTCATCCCGCTCGGCGGCTCCAACCAGCCCACGGGCCTTTATTTCCGCGAGCAGACGCCTGAAGCGATCTGCGGCGCGGTGCAGGAGTTCGTCGACAATTCCGACCGCTTCGACAAGACCGCCTGCATCGACAATGCCGCCCGTTTCTCCCGGGAACGCTTCCTGAGGGAATTTGCCGACACCGTCAATTTCGCGCTCGCTGAACGGGCATGATCGCCTGCAAAGTGAAACTCGACTATCAAAACTGATTACATGGTGTCGACAAAGGAAAAAACTGCATAAGCGTGACAAAACTGCACTAGCGCAATGCAGCAATCACAGAGATGATAGTGGGCGGACGAATGTTGAATTGCAACGAAACTAAAACAGTGCGTCTTGCATAACATAGGCAATACACAAGATTTAGCCCGAGATACCTTAATAAAATTGAATTACGCTCCAAACTTGCATATTACTTTCGCAGTTCAACACGTTTTTCAATCCTATCCTTTCTGAACAAATGCAAACCGGCTGAGACTTTCTTTACCGGGTTATTTACGAAGTGATAATTTTTTAAAAACCTATACGTGTCCGTTTTTCCTGCTTTCGGACGATATTCATCTTGAGGACCAAATGCGTTTATTGAATGTTTCGATTCTGCTAGCCTCTGCGGCTCTGGCAGGCTGCACTGTCACAGCGGCATCTGGCCCCGACGCAGCCACAATCGAATCCAACGCCTCCGTAAAATTCGGATCAAAGGACAAGAAAAAGACCGCAGGCGTGGATTATGCGCTTATCGACATCAACAGCTCCGTCCTTAACTATGTCGGTGATACCACCACGACCACCTTGCTCGGCAGCTTCGGTGGTGGCAAGGGCGGCGTCCCGGCATTGCCGATGGGTGTCGGCGACGTAGTCCAGGTTGCGATTTTCGAAAGCCAGGCGGGCGGCCTGTTCATTCCAAACGATGCAGGCAGTCGCCCGGGTAACTTCATAAGCCTCCCAAACCAGACGGTCGACCGGGAAGGCAATATCAGCGTTCCCTATGCCGGCAAGATCCGCGCAACCGGCCGCAATGTCGAGGATGTGCAGAGTGAAATCGAGGAGCGCCTGGCAAATCGCGCCATCGAGCCGCAGGTTCTGATCACCAAGATTTCCAGCCGCTCCGCACAGGCCTCGGTTCTGGGCGATGTCAAGGAGCCGACAAAGGTGCAGCTGTCGGAAGCAGGTGATCGCGTTCTTGACGTCATCTCTTACGCGAAAGGCCTGAGTGCTCCCAACATAGAGTCCTATGTCACGCTCATTCGGCGCGGGAAAACGGCCCGCGTAAACTATAATCACCTTGTCAGCACGCCTTCTGAAAACATCTATGTGGTGCCGGGCGACACCATCATGGTGGAGCGGGAGCGCCGCACTTATCTCGCCTTCGGCGCTTCCGGCCTCAACGGCCGTTTCGAGTTCGAGGACGCCGATCTCAAGCTCTCGGACGCCCTTGGCAAGGCGGGCGGATTGCTCGACTCCCGGGCAGATCCCGCCCAAGTCTACGTCTACCGCATCGTCAAGCGCGATCTTCTCTTGAAGCTCGGCATCAACACGTCCAAATTCGCTGGCCAGGACGTTCCGGTCATTTTCCGTGCCAATCTGCGCGATCCCTCGACCTTCTTTGCCAGCACGAAATTCCCGATGCAGGATCGCGACATCATCTATGTCACGAACTCGCAGGCCACCGAACTCTACAAGTTCCTGGATCTCGTCGGCTCCGTGCCCGCCACCACAGGCAATGTTGCTGAAGATGTGCTGGCCACCCGCAACGCCATCCGGGCTTTCTGACCTCGGCGTATCGCGTCGCGCAATAGGCCACCCCGGACACGAGGCGGCCTTTTCCCGTACCAACCGGCGCGAAGAATACGCGCAATGGCGGGGTTGCCTGCGAGCGCGATCCGCTTCAGCTCCTGTACGGCAGGGCAAACGGCCCTCGCGTACGGTTACTGCCATTACAAAAGTTTAAGGTGATTTCGCAGCGTATTGGGTGTCTTGTGGAGGAAAGCTGCTCCCAAGGCTTGCCGCACATGTCGGGAAACATGTATCGCCTTCATTACGCGGAACCGTCAGATGAAACGTTTCTGGACCGCCCTCAGCGTTCTTGCCATCGCAGCCGCCGGCGCGTGGTATTTCAAGGACCGCCTGCCGCTCGATCAAATTCCCTATCTGAAACAATTTGCCAGCATTCCACCGCAGGCAGAGACCGCAACCGCAGAGACGACTGCAAATGCAAAACCGCAATCCTCCCGCAATGACCAGCCAGGCGCACAACAGGGGCAACGGCAGGGCGGTGGGCGGCGCAATGGCGGACCACCGACCGTCAGCACCATTTCGGTCAGTAAGGCGACGCTGCCAATGGACGCGGCGGCAACAGGGTGGGCGGTAGCAGCCGACATCACCAATATCGCACCGCTCCAGGCCGGCCTCGTCACCGAAATCGAGGCAAAGGACGGCCAGCACATCAAGGCGGGCGATCTGATCCTCAAGATGGACGATCGAATTGCCCGTGCGGCGGTCGACAAGGACAAGGCGAATATCGCCGCCGACCAGGCGACACTTGAACAGGCTGAAGCCGCTTTTCAGCGTGCCGCCAACCTCGTCAAGCAGAGCGCCGAGTCACAGCAGGTGCTGGATCAGGCCAGAGCGGCGCGGGACAGCGCCAGCGCCAAGATCGATGCCGACCGCGCAACACTTGCGTCCGATCAGGTAGCGTTGGAACATATGGAAATCCGTGCTCCCTTCGATGGGAGACTGGGTGATATCAGCGTCAGCCCGGGAGCTTACCTCAGTGCCGGCGTGAATGTCGTGACGATCACGAAATACGACCCCATCTCGGTCAGTTTCCGGCTCTCTCAACGCTATCTGCCGCAATTGCGCGAAGGCGTAGCAGAAGATACGGCAGTTGATGTCGACCCTGCGGCGACCGGCGGCGAGGCGATGCGCGGCGTACTGCGTTTTTACGACAACACTGTGGACCAGACCTCCGGTACAGTGCTGGCAAAGGCGGAGTTCAAGAACGACCGCGGCCTTTTGTGGCCCGGTCAGTCCGTAAACGTCACCGCGCATTTTGTTTCCGAAGACGAAATGGTCGTCGTACCGACGGTCGCTGTGAGACCCGGACCGAAGGGCAATTTTGTCTACACGGTCGATGGCGATCATCATGCTCATATGACGCCAGTTGAGGTCGCGCGTTCGAACGGCGACCTCACCGCCATTGCGCGCGGCCTTAATGGCGGAGAGCATATCATCGTCGAGGGCCAGTCGGAACTCGCCGACGGCCAGCTCGTGATCGAGCAATTTTCCGACAAGGGCGGGGCGGCAGGCAATATGGCCGCCAATATTCCGCAGGTAAAGGCTGGCCGCCAATGATCCCGAATTTTTGCATCAACAGGCCCGTCGCCACCACGCTTCTCGCCATCGGCCTCGTTCTGGCAGGCCTTGCCGGTTTCCGTTTGCTCCCGGTCGCGGCCTTGCCGAAGGTGGATTTTCCGACGATCAACGTGTCGTCATCACTCTCCGGCGCCTCCCCGCAAACCATGGGCACCTCGGTCACCACGCCACTGGTCAAGCAGTTCGAGACAATTCCCGGCGTTAGCGAGATCAGCGCCACCAATACGCTTGGCAACAGCTCGATCGTGCTTCAGTTCGATCTCAACCGCGATATCGACGCGGCCGCTGCCGACGTGCAGGCCGCGATTTCCCGTGCGCAACGGCAGTTGCCGAGCAATATGACGACGACGCCCAGCTATCGCAAAACGAACCCGGCCGATGCCCCGGTACTCTTGCTTGCGGTCAACAGCAAGGAGATGCCCACTAGCAAGGTCGATGAAATCGCCGAGAACATCATCTCCCCGCTCCTTTCCACCATTTCCGGCGTGGCGCAGGTGAGTATCTACGGTGCGCAGACCTATGCCGTGCGCATTGGGCTGGATCCGGCGCAGCTTCAGGCAAGAGGCCTCGGCGTCGATACGGTCACCACCGCCATTGCCCAGGCGAACAATCAGGTTCCCGTCGGCGCACTACAGAACGATAATCAGCGCCTGACGATCGAGGCCGATACCCAGCGCACGAACGCAGCCGCCTTCCGTTCGCTGGTCGTATCGACAAACAACGGTGCACCCATTCACCTCGGTGATATCGCCAACGTGACCGACAGCATTGACAACACCAATGCGGGCAGCTGGTTCGACGGCGAACAGGCCATCGTTCTCGCCGTTCAGCGGCAGCCGGATGCCAACACCGTCGATGTCGTGGACGCCATCAAGGCCAAGCTGCCGGCGCTTCACCAGCAATTGCCACCCTCCGTCAACATCAACGTGATGAACGACGCCTCGACCGCGATCAAGGACGCGATTTCCGACGTTCAGTTTACCCTGTTCCTGACCATCGGGCTGGTGGTGGCAGTGATCTACCTCTTCACCGGGCATCTGACGGCAACCGTCATTCCGGGTCTTGCCGTGCCGTTGTCGCTGATCACGGCTTTCGGCGCGATGTATGTGCTGGGTTACAGCATCGACAATATCTCCCTGCTTGGGCTCACCCTGTCAGTAGGTCTTGTGGTGGATGATGCCATCGTCATGCTGGAAAACATATTGCGCCTGCACGAAGAGGGGCTGCCGATGCGGGAAGCCGCGCTGCAGGGTGCGGCGGAAGTCAGCAGCACCATCCTCTCCATGTCGATTTCGCTTGTCGCCGTCTTCATCCCCATTCTGTTGATGGGCGGGGTGATCGGCAGGCTCTTTAATGAATTCGGCATGGTCGTCACGCTCGCCATCATGGCCTCGGCTCTGGTATCGCTGACGGTCACGCCAATGCTCGCCTCGCGCCTTTCCGGCCACTCCTCCCGGCCACCGGCGATCATCCGCTGGTTCGATGCCGGCTTCGAGCGGACGCTTCGTGCCTATGGAAACGCCGTGAGCTGGTGCCTTTCCCATCGCCGTATTGTTTTGGCGTCATTTCTCGCCTCGGTCGCGGCATCTCTTTATCTATTCGAAGTGCTGCCCTCCAGCTTCTTCCCCCAGGAAGACATCGGCCGTCTTTCTGTTTCGACACAGGCGCGAGAGGATATTTCCTACACGGCGATGCGCGATCTCCAGGCGCAGGTTGCCGATCATATCCGCAAGAATCCGGCCGTGGTCCACGTTACATCCATCGTTGGCGGCAATTCGCGCAATCCGCTGAACAACGGCTCGATGTTTGTCGAACTCAAGCCCAAGGAGGAGCGTGCACCTCTGAGCCAGGTTCTGACGGAACTGGGCCAGGCCAGCTCGAAAGTCGCGGGCATCCGCACCTACATCAACCCGCAGCAGAGCCTGCGTTTCGGCGGGCGCAGCTCCGCCAGCCAATATCAGCTCGTGGTGCAGGGCTTGAACGCTGATATCACCAATGAATGGTCGAACAAGCTGATGGAGGCGATGCGCCGCGACCATACCTTCACGTCAGTCACCTCGGATGCCCAAAACGGCGCCATCGCCGCCACGATTTCGGTCGATTCGGAAAAAGCCGCTGCCTTCGGGATTACCAATGATCAGCTGCGCAAGACACTGGAAATGTCTTTCGGCGGTTACACCGCCGCACAGATCCAGTCGACCGGCGACAGCTACGACGTCATTGTCGAGTTCGACAGCTCGAAGCCGTGGAATGACGATTTCCTGAGCGACATCAATATTCTTTCGGCCAAAACGGGCGTACTGGTGCCGCTTTCCAACTTCGCTGCTCTCACCCGGACGCAAGCGCCTGTTACCATCAATCAAACGGGCCAGCTCGTCTCCACCACCATCTCCTTCAACCTGCCGGATGGTGTGGCACTCTCCGACGCCACAAGTCGGATCGACCAGCTCAAGACCACGATAGGCCTGCCGCAGGATGTCTTCACCAGCTATGGCGGCACGGCGGCAATCTTCCAGCAGAGCCAAGGGAACACCGGAATCCTCATTCTGGCGGCGGTGCTCACCATCTATGTCGTTCTCGGCGTTCTCTATGAGAGCTTCATCCACCCGCTGACTATTCTTTCCGGTCTGCCGGCAGCGGCCTTCGGCGCCCTTGTGGCGCTGAAGGTAATGGGCATGGATTTCTCCACCATCGCCCTGATCGGGCTATTGATGCTTATCGGCATCGTCAAGAAAAACGCGATCATGATGATCGACGTGGCGGTGGAGCTGATGCGCGAAAAAGCGGAACCACCCGCCACCGCCATTCACGAAGCCTGCGTGCGCCGGTTCCGCCCGATCATGATGACGACATTCTGCGCATTGCTTGGCGCTCTTCCCATCGCGCTCGGCTCGGGCGCCAGTTCAGAACTGCGCCAACCGCTCGGCATCGCGGTGGTCGGCGGTCTCATCGTCTCGCAATTGCTGACATTGTTCATCACGCCTGTCATCTTCGTGGAAATGGACCGCTTCGGCCGCTTCCTCACAGGGCTATTTTCCCGCAACAAAGCGACGGAAAAACACGCCGAGCCGCAAACGCCGCAAACAACAGGCGAACCAGACTCTGTTGCCGCTTGACAAAGATTTTCGAGCCGCATCGGCGACTCGAATATCTGTCGAAGATCATGAAAGTCCGGCCGGAGCATACTACTGCCGGGCAAACCGCCCGAAGGCTCCGCCCGAAAAGCACAGCGGATCGCCATCTCGATGGGCGGCGCGCAGCACTTCACCGACAATGATGGTGTGGTCGCCCGCATCGTGGGCCGCCGCCTGCCGGCATTCGAAACGGGCCAGCGTTCCGGGGATGACCGGTACGCCTTCATCGTTCAATTCCCAGTCAAGATCATCGAAAGCACGGCCGTTGCGGGTGAAGCGGGCGCTCAGCACGTCCTGATCGGCGCTCAGCACATGAATAGCGAAATGGGTCGCGCCGCTGAAGGCCTGATAACGCGACGAGCTTTTCGCAGGTGACCACAGCACCAGCGGCGGATCGAGCGAGACGGATGCGAAGCTGTTGACCGTCATGCCGATCGGGCCTTCCGGGGTCGTGGCTGTTACCACCGTAACACCGGTGGTGAAAGCGCCGAGCGCATTGCGAAAGCTGCGGCTGTTTTCGCCGCCGGGAACGAATACATGTTCATTGGGCATCTTGATCGCTTCTGCAACTGTCATCACGCCACCTCTTTTCCAATCGCAAGGGTGTAGAGTTCAAACCATGTCTGGCGGTCCATCGTCACGCGAAGCGCATCGGCAGCGGTTTTGATGCGTTCGAGATTGTTGGTGCCAAGCACCGGCACGATCTTTGCCGGATGGCGCAGCAGCCAGGCGATCGCGACGGCCGTCGCGTCGACGCCCTGTTCCTTGCCGACGCGCTGCAGGGCAGCCATGGTGCCGCCATGCGCGCCGGAGAACAGCGAACCGCCACCGAGCGGCGACCAGGCCATGGGCGAAATGCGCTTTTCCTGCAGGTAGGCGAGATCGCCATTCGTGAAGGAATCGGTGGCAAGCAGGCTCATTTCGATCTGGTTCGTCACCAGCCGGTTGCTCATGGCCGATTGCAGCAGCGAAAAATCCCACGGGCGGAAATTGGAGACGCCAACCGCCTTGACCTTGCCCGACGCCACCAAGGCATCAAGTGCCTTGCCGGTTTCTTCCGCGTCGATCAGCGGGTCGGGGCGGTGAATGAGCAGCAGATCGACGTGATCCGTTCCCATGTCGCGCAGCGACGCTTCCACCGAAGCGTTGATGTGGACCGCGGTCGTGTCGTAATGCTTGACGCGGGCGGCAGTATGGCGGCCGGCCGGGGCGACGATGCCGCATTTGGTGACGATTTCGATTTTGTCGCGCAGTCCTGGCGCGGCTTTCAATCCGGCGCCAAGAATGGCTTCTGCCGTGTATCCCCCATAGATATCGGCCTGATCCATGGTTGTGATGCCCTGCGCTAGGCAGGCCTCGATCTTCGCCTGTACATGCGCCGGCGAGGTGTCTGCATCGTCGCCAATGCGCCACATGCCGTAAACGATGCGGCTGAGTTCGAGTGTGTCAGAAAGAGCGATACGTTCCATCAGTGGCGTTCCCCGTTGCCGAGCGGCGTCGCTGGCGTTTCAGAAGGCACCCGGCCATAGGCATGCGGCAGGGAGCAGGTTTTCATCTGCGGCAACACCTTGGTGCCGAAATGTTCCGCCTCGTCGAGATGCGGATAACCGGACAGGATGAAGGCGCGGATACCCATCTTCTGGTAATCCTCCAGCGCCGAAAGAACCTGATCCGTCGAGCCGACAAGTGCTGCACCGCAGCCGGAGCGCGCCCGGCCGATGCCGGTCCACAGATTGGGTTCGACATAACCGAACTTGTCAGCGAGTTCACGGGCCCGTGCCTGATGCGACACGCCGAGTGAACCGCTATCGTGGGCGCGGTTGCGGATCAGCTGGCCGTATTCATCATCGAGCTTGGAGACCAGATGTTCGGCATATTCGCGGGCTTCCCTTTCAGTATCGCGCACCACCATATGGACGCGCAGACCATAATCCAGCGTGCGGCCATGGGCGGAAGCGCGCTCGTTGGCGGCGCGCATGCGGTCCGCCAGTTGGTCCTTCGTCTCCGGCCACATCAGATAGACGTCGCATTGTGCGCCACAGAGCTCAAGGGCATCTGGAGAGTAACCGCCGAAATAAAGAAGCGGGCCGCCATTCTGCTGGTAGGGTTTCGCCGGCTCGGTCGATACGCCCTTGAACTGGTAGATTTCGCCGTCGTGGTCGATTGTGTCGCGGGTCCAGGCCTGCCGCAAAATCTCGACGACCTCGTGGCTGCGCTTGTAACGAAAGGCGCTGTCGGCAACTTCGCCCGGAAAATCCGAGCTGATGACATTGAGGGTCAGGCGGCCTTTCAGCATGTGGTCGAGCGTGGCGACGGTCCGCGCCAGCATGATCGGCTGCATTTCGCCACAGCGGATAGCGGCAAGGAAATTGATACGGTCGCTGATCGGCGCACAGCCGGCGACAAAGCTCAGCGTATCCTGCCCCACCTGATAGGACGACGGGCAGAGAATGTTGCGGAAGCCAAGTTCCTCAGCTTTTTTGACGATATCCGAGCAATGTTCGAAGCTGGAACGCAGGCTTCCATCCGGCACGCCGAGATAGGCGTAATCATCGGAACACAAAGCGGAAAACCAGGAGACCTCAGCAGCATCGAGATCAGCGGATGTAACGGGTACGACGGTCATGCAATTCCTCCTCAGGGCCGCTCTCGTTGTTCTTGCATAACATCAAGAAATATGTAAATCAATGATGTATCAATTTTTGTTTTGGGTGGAGGAAACGGCATATGAGAAACACTGGTGGCAGTTTGCCCATGTATCTGCAGATCGCCGAAATGCTGGTGCGCGAGGTGGCTGCCGGCCGTTTGATCGATGGTGAAAAGCTGGCACCGGAGCGCGATATGGCTGCCGATCTCGGCATCGCCGTCGGTACGCTGCGCAAGTCGCTTGCCGAATTGCAGGAACGCGGTCTTCTGGAGCGCGTGCAGGGTTCCGGCAACTACATCCGCGCGGTCAGCGATCCGCAAAGCGTCTACGCTTTCTTCCGGCTTGAACTGATCGAGGGCGGCGGCCTGCCGACAGCGGAGGTTCTGGATGTGGCCCGGCTAGCGAAGCCCGCCGATCTGCCCGCTTTTGGTACCTCCTCCGAAGGACACAGGATTCGTCGTCTGCGGCGCATCGCCGGCAAACCGGCCGCCATCGAGGAAATCTGGCTTGATGGTTCCTACGTTGACACGATCACCATCGAAAATATGTCGGAATCTCTCTACCTCTATTACCGCACTCGCCTCAACCTCTGGATATCGAAGGCGGAGGATCGCATCGATCTCGGTGACGTGCCCGAATGGACGCCCGAAGCGTTCGGCCAGAAAGCAGGCGCATCCGTGCCCCGCGTCCTGCGTCTCAGCCAGGCGCAGGATGGTGCAGTGGCAGAAGTTTCCTGGACCTGGTTTGACCATACCGTCGCGCGCTACGTTTCCCGCATACGTTGAGACTACGCTAAATTCGCGTGATCTACAGGAGTGACGGAATTTGACGGCAGGCAAGCCAACCACTGCCCGCCAGCGGGCGATTTCACGGTTATATTTCTTCGAATCAATGACTTAGTAGTTTTTGATTTCTGTCAGAAATAAAATTGATACACTATTGATTTCCTTTTTGTGAAAGGTAATATCACGGCCTCAGGGAGACAGGCGTTTTGCCACCCCACGTTATTGCCAGACAATCGGGCTCGATTTTCGAAGATGCGATACGGGGAATTTGAAGGTTGAAACCGGCTATTGCGTCCATTCACATTCTGGGCGTGCCGTTCGTGAGGAGGAAAATATGGCTTCGGTCAGCCTGCGCAAGCTGGACAAGAGTTACGGTGCGCTTCGCATCGTCAAGGGCATCGACCTTGAAATCAACGATGGCGAATTCGTCGTATTTGTCGGCCCTTCCGGCTGCGGCAAATCAACGACGTTGCGCATGGTCGCAGGGCTGGAGAGCATTACAGGCGGCGAGGTGAAGATCGGCGACCGTGTCGTCAACCGGCTGCCGCCGCGCGAGCGCGACATCGCCATGGTGTTTCAGGACTATGCGCTTTATCCGCACAAGACGGTGCGCGAAAACATGGGCTTCAGCCTGAAGGTGCGCGGTGTCAGCGCCTCGCAGGCCAATGCCAGCATCGATGAGGCGGCAAAGATGCTGGGCATCGAGCACCTTCTCGACAGGCGGCCTGGACAGCTTTCCGGCGGCCAGCGTCAGCGTGTGGCCATGGGGCGCGCCATCGTTCGCCGCCCGCAGGTCTTCCTGTTCGATGAGCCGCTTTCCAACCTCGACGCTAAACTCCGCGGACAGGTACGCACGGAAATCAAACGCCTGCACCAGCAGCTGGGCACCACCATCATCTATGTTACCCACGACCAGGTGGAGGCGATGACGCTGGCGGACCGCATCGTCATCCTGCGCGGCGGCGATATCGAACAGGTCGGCACGCCGGATGAGGTTTATAACCGCCCGGAAAGCGTGTTCGTCGGCGGTTTCGTCGGTGCGCCCGCCATGAATTTCGCGCGGGCCAAGGTGAATGGCGACCGGCTGATATTCTCGGACGGGAATTTCCTGCCGATGGCATCCATTCGGCCATCGCGCGAAACAGGTCTCGAAGGCCGCGAAGTCATCGTTGGCATTCGCCCGGAACATTTTGGTACTGCCGAGAGCCTCGACAGCCAGCTTGCCGTGAAGGTGCAGGTGGTGGAGCCGCTGGGCTCGGACACGCTCGTCCATTTCAGCCTCGGCGACGCGGCGCTGACCGCACGAATGCCGCCGCAGCTTCGGCCAACGCCGAACGAGGAACTGCGGATCGGGGTCGATCCGTCCAAGGTCCATCTTTTCGACGCAACAACGGAGCGCTCGATCCACTGATTGCCGGGCAAAATGCCACGGCCAAGGATTAATAACGGGAGGAACACATGACACTTAAATCTACCAGGGGCAAAGCCTTCGTGGGCGCAGCGCTCTGCGCAAGCGTGCTCGCTTTTTCAGGTCAGGCCTTTGCCGATGCAGAGCTGAAGATCTTCGTTTCCAGCCAGCATCAGCCGGATGTCTGGCGCAAGGCGCTCGATCAATATGAGGCGAAGACGCCGGGCGTGAAGGTGGTCATCGAAACCGGCGGCAACACCTCGGAAATGCAGGCGCAATATCTCAACACCGTGATGTCGGCCAAGGATTCGAGCCTCGACGTATTGATGCTCGACGTCATCCGTCCCGCGCAATTTGCAACAGCCGGCTGGACCAGCGATTTTGCCGGCAAGGACATGTCCGCCTATCTGCCGACCTATGCCGAAGCTAATACGGTGGACGGCAAGATCGTGGCGTTGCCAGCCTTCGCCGACTCCATGTTCCTCTATTACCGCAAGGACCTGCTGGATAAATACGGCATCAAGCCGCCGACCACCTGGGACGAGCTGAAGGAAGCGTCCAAGAAGGTCATGGAAGGCGAAAAGAACCCGGAGCTTCAGGGCCTGTCCTTCCAGGGCAAGGCGATCGAAGGCGCGGTCTGCACCTTCCTCCTGCCCTACTGGAGCGAAGGCAAGTCGCTGGTTGAAAACGGCAAGCTGAACTTCGACAACAAGGCGGCGGTGGATTCGCTGAAGCTCTGGAAGAGTTTTGTCGACGAAGGCATTTCCAAGAAGAACATTTCGGAGGTGGCGACCGACGACACCCGCAAGGAATTCCAGGCCGGCAAGGTCCTCTTTGCCGTCAACTGGTCCTATGCCTGGACCCATTTCCAGGGCAAGGAATCGCAGGTGAACGACAAGGTCGGCGTCGCCCGCCTTCCCGCCGTGAAAGGCGGTGAGCAGACGACCTGCCTCGGCGGCTGGGAATTCGGCGTGTCCGCCTATTCCAAGCAGCAGGATGAAGCCAAGAAGCTTGTCGAATATCTCTCCAGTCAGGATGTATCGAAGTTCATGGCCATCAACGCAGCGCTCCTGCCCACCTACGCCGCTCTCTACAAGGATGCCGACGTGACCAAGGCAATCCCGTGGTTCGCGGATGCCCTGCCGGTCGTCGAGACAGCAAAGGCCCGTCCGGTGACGCCGCGCTACAACGAGGTCAGCGAGACCATTCGCACCACGGTCAACGGTGTGCTCGCAGGCGTCATGACGCCGGAGGACGGCGCAAAGCAGATGGAAAGCCGTCTGCGGCGCGTTCTGCGATAAGCTTCGGGCCGGAAGGCGGCGTGTGCGCCGCGCCCCTTACGGCCGTTTCGACTGACAGGATGAAAGGCGCCTCAAGGGCGCGAAACGGGCCGGACATAAACCGGTCCGACCGGGAGACGATGACGTGAATCCAGTTGCGGGAGTGGCAGACGTGACAATGCCGGAAAGAACCATGGTTCGGGTGGACGAGAAACCGCAACCGCGCTGGACGCGGTGGCTCGATCTCGGCGACCGGTCGCTGGCCGTGCTGCTACTCGCACCGGCGGCGATCCTGCTTTCGCTCATCATCGTTTATCCGGTGGCGCGGCTCGTCTACACCTCGTTTTTCAGCCTTTCGCTGACATCGGGCCTGCCGGCGGAATTCATCGGCTTTGAAAATTACACCGCGATGTTCGACGATCCGATTTTCTGGGAAACGACCTGGAATACGGTGCTGATAACGCTGATCACCGTGCCCGGCGCACTATTCATGGGCCTTGGCCTCGCATTGCTCGCCAACCTGCCTTTCTCCATGCAGTGGCCAATGCGGCTTTCCCTTCTCATCCCCTGGGCGCTGCCGCTCTCCTTTGCAGGTCTCATCTTCGCGTGGTTCTTCCATTATGAATATGGCGTGGTCAATGACGTGCTGAACCGGCTGGGCTTTGAAGGCATCATCTGGTTCAACTCACCGAACTGGGCCTTTGCCGCCATCTGCCTGACTATCATCTGGAAGACCTCCTCCTTCATGGCGCTCATGATCCTCGCCGGGTTGCAGACCATCCCGCGCTCGCTTTACGAGGCAGCTGATGTGGATGGCGCCGGCAAGATCAGGCAGTTCTTCGAAATCACCCTGCCGCTTCTGAAGCCATCGATTATCGTCGCCCTCATCTTCCGCACGATCACGGCGCTACAGACCTTTGATATTCCTTACATGATGACCGGCGGCGGCCCCGGCACATCCACCACGACGCTTGCCATGTATATCCACCAGAACACCGTCTCCTTCCTCGATCTCGGTTACGGTTCGGCCTTAGCGGTCATGATGTTTGCGCTTTCCATGTGCGTCACCGCCGTTTACCTCCGTATCATCAGGACGAAGGACTGATCTCATGAGCACCGTTGCCACCTCTTCCGGTCTGTCCACCTTCTTCTCTGGCAAGCCGCTGCGCTTCATCGCGGCCTCCATTCTTCTGATAAACGGCCTTTTCCCGGCTATCTGGATCCTCTTCACCTCGCTGAAAACCGAGGCGGAGCTGACTGTCAAGCCGATCACCTGGTTTCCGCACGCGCCGACACTTGCCAACTACATGCAGGCCTTTTCGGATCAGCCGCTGCACCTCTTCCTGTTCAACAGCTTCATGGTGGCGCTGCTTTCCACCGCACTCACCATCCTGATTTCAGTGCTGGCGGCTTATGCGCTGGCGCGGCTGAACCTTAAATACCGGGCGCTGATCCTCTCTCTCATCATCGCCGTTTCCACCTTCCCCCTTGTCACACTTCTGGTGCCGCTGTTCGAAATCATGCGAGCGCTCAGCCTGCTTAACAGCTGGACGGCGCTGATCCTGCCCTACACGGTGCTTTCACTGCCGGTGTGCACCTTGATGCTGGTCTCCTTCTTCGAAAGCATTCCGCGCGATCTCGAAAACGCCGCCATGATCGATGGCTGCACCCGCATCGGCGCGCTGTTCAAGGTCGTCGTGCCGCTTTGCGCGCCTGGTGTTTTCACCGCAGGCATCCTTGCCTTCGTGAATGCCTGGGACGAGTTCCTGCTGGCGCTCTCCTTCAATTCCAACCCTGCGCTGCGCACACTGCCCGTTGGCATCCAGCTTTATCAGGGGGAGTTCGCTTTCCCCTGGCCGGTTATTTCGGCAGCGTTGGTGGTCGGCATCGTGCCGGTCGCGATCCTCATCGTCATCTTCCAGGAACGGGTTGTCTCTGGCCTCACCGCCGGCGGTCTCAAGGGCTAAAAGGTTAAGTCATGCATTTCGAAAAGACCCACGATGGATTTACGCTTGCGATCGGCAACCGCACCATCCTTTCCCATTCACCCGACAAGCCGGCCTTCTTCGCCGGTTTCGGCAAGGAACGGATGGATATGTATCGCGGCAATTTCGATATCGAAGACTACGTCATCGAACGAACCGCCCTGCGCCACGCCGAGGTGAGCGGCGACAGCGTCACGCTTTCCTCCGCGTCGGGACAGCGCCCTCGCCTTCGCCTGACACTCGAAAGCAATGCCGTCCTGCTGACGGCGCTGGACAAGACCATCAACCGCCTCTGGCTGCGCATCTTTGCGGAAACGGATGAGCATGTCTGGGGCGGCGGCGAGCAGATGTCCTATTTCGACATGCGCGGACGGCGCTTTCCGCTCTGGACCTCCGAGCCCGGCGTTGGACGCGACAAGGCCACCGAAATCACCTTCAAGTCAGACGTCAACGGCAAGGCAGGCGGTGATTATTACAACACCAACTATCCGCAGCCGACCTATCTCTCGTCGCGTAGATACGCGCTGCATGTGGAAACGAGCGCCTATTCGGTCTTCGATTTCCGCAATGGCGATTTCCACGAGATCGAAATCTGGGCCATCCCTGAAAAGATCGAATTTTTCGCCGGCGACAGTTTCACCGATATCGTCTCCGCGCTGTCCCTACGGTTTGGACGGCAGCCGCAATTGCCGGAATGGATCTATAATGGCGCGATCATTGGATTAAAGGATGGCGTCAATTCGTTTGCGCGGCTGGAGAAAATCCGCGCAGCCGGAACGCTCGTCTCGGGCCTGTGGTGTGAGGACTGGGTGGGGCTTCGCCAGACATCCTTTGGCGCACGCCTGTTCTGGGACTGGCAGGCGAACGAAACCCGTTATCCGCATCTGCGCCAGAAGATCGCCGAGCTTGCCGATCAGGGCATCCGCTTCCTGGGTTACGTGAACCCCTACCTCTGCGTTGACGGCCCGCTTTTCCCGGTGGCCGAACAGGCCGGTTATTTCGCAACGGATGCGGAAGGAAAAACGGCCCTGGTGGATTTCGGCGAGTTCGATTGCGGCGTCGTCGATTTCACCAATCCGGCTGCCGCCGACTGGTTTGCCGAAGAAATCATCGGCAAGAACATGCTGGATTTGGGCCTTTCCGGGTGGATGGCTGATTTCGGCGAATATCTGCCGATCGATATAACGCTGTCCAACGGTGTCGACGCAAAGCTGATGCACAATGCATGGCCCACCCTGTGGGCCGAGGTCAATGCAAAAGCCGTCGAAAGCCGCGACAAGACCGGCGAAACGCTGTTCTTCATGCGCGCAGGCTTCACCGGAGTGCAGGCCCATTGCCCCCTCATCTGGGGCGGTGACCAGTCGGTCGACTTCTCCCGTCATGATGGCCTTGTCACCGTCATTTGCGGCGCGCTTTCATCCGGCCTCATGGGCAATGCCTATCACCATTCCGATATCGGTGGTTACACCAGCCTGTTCGGCAATGTCCGCACCGCGGAACTCATCATGCGCTGGACTGAAATGGCGGCGTTTACCCCTGTGATGCGCACCCATGAAGGCAATCGCCCGCGCGACAATCTGCAGATCGATCAGGATGAAGCGGTTCTTGCCCACTTCGCCCACATGACGTCGATCTATGTCACACTTGCCCCCTATCTGAAATCGCTCTCCGCCGAAGCGGCCAGAACGGGGCTTCCGGTACAACGCCCGCTTTTCCTGCATTTCGAGAATGACCGGCAGACTTACGCCATTCAGGACAGCTATCTCTATGGCCCCGACATGCTGGTGGCCCCTGTCTGGAAAGCGGGAGAAACGCAACGCACCCTCTATCTTCCGGGCGATGGGCAGTGGGTACATCTGTGGAGCGGCGTGCATCATCGCGGTGGAAACGAGGTTACCGTGGAAGCACCACTCGGCCGGCCCGCGGTTTTCTACCGCGCCGATAGTGGCAACGTCACCCTGTTTGAACAGCTCCGCACCATCTGAGCCGTTGACAGCCAGCTAAAAAAACGACAGTTTCCGACCCATTCCGAGGGGAGCACCAGACGGTGCTGAGATGGCGTTGAGCCGGACCCTTGAACCTGATCCGGATCATGCCGGCGTAGGAACGGAAACTGTTGCGCCTTTGGGGCGCTGCCCTTTCTCTTCTCCGCTTTGTCCTGATCTCCGCGATTGTCACGTGTGGAGACCGAATGATGATGCTGAAAGTTTTTGTCCGTCGCACCCGGTGCGTCTGCGTCTGAGGTCCGGCTCATGCGTGCCGCCCATGCGTTGAACGGTGTCGGTCTCCTGCTTGTTCTCTGGCAGGCAGGCACATGGCTGTTTTCGCCACCCCGTTATATCCTGCCGGCGCCGGCCGATGTCGCCGCGGCCTTCCTGCGCCAGCCCGGTTTCCTGTTGGGGCAGGCCATGGTTACATTTCTCGAAATGGCCGTTGGACTGACGGCCGGCGTCCTAGTCGGTATTCTCGTGGCTTTCACCATCGCGGCAATCCCCCGTCTCGGTCGCCTCGTCTGGCCGATGGTTCTGGTTTTGCAGGCCTTTCCGGTCTTCGTGCTGGCGCCCATCCTCGTCCTCTGGTTCGGCTTCGGCATGGCCTCGAAAGCGGCGATGACGGCGATCATCATCTTCTTTCCCGTCGCCTCCTCCTTCACCGATGGCCTCAACCGGACGGATCGCGCCATTCTCGATGCCGCCTCGCTAACGCAGGCAAGCCACTGGCAGGTTCTCACCCGGTTGCGCGTGCCACTGGCACTGCCTTCGCTTATCTCCGGGCTGCGGGTTGCCGCACCCCTCGCACCGCTGGGCGCTGTCATCGGCGAATGGGTTGGCGCATCGGCAGGGCTTGGATTCGTGATGATCCAGTCAAACGCGCGCATGCAGACCGACACGATGTTCGCCGCCATGGCGATACTCGCCATCATGGCGGTGCTGCTGCGACTGGCGGTGGATCGCGCCACCGCCCATCTGGCGCCCTGGGCCAAGGAAACAGAACACACCATTCCTTTCGGGTATTTACGGAGAATTTCAGCATCATGAAGCGAACTCTTCTTTCTTTCGTCGTCGCGGCGGCAAGCATATTTGCCCCCGTTCAGTCACAGGCGGCCGACAGGCTCACGGTATTGCTGGAATGGTTCGTGAACCCCGACCATGCGCCGATGGTCATTGCGAAAGAGCGGGGCCTTTTTGCAGATGCGGGGCTCGAAGTTGAACTTGTTCCGCCGGCAGATCCTTCCGCTGTTCCGCGCCTCGTTTCGGCAAAACAGGCCGATATCGGCGTGCACTACCAGCCCAACCTCTATCTGGACCACGATGCCGGCCTGCCGCTCGTCCGTTTTGGCACCCTGGTCGAAACGCCGCTAAACACCGTCACCGTGCTGGCTGACGGACCGATCAAAAGCCTGAAGGACCTGAAGGGCAGGAAAGTCGGTTTTTCCGTATCCGGCTTCGAGGATGCCATGCTGAAGCGCATGCTGGAAAAGGACGGTCTGACGAAAGACGATGTGGAACTCATCAACGTCAATTTCTCCCTGTCGCCATCACTCATCGCCGGCAAGGTGGACGCCACGCTCGGCGGCTTCCGCAATTTCGAACTGACGCAGATGAAGCTCGAGGGCCACGAAGGCCGATCCTTCTTTCCGGAGGAACATGGTGTTCCGGCCTATGACGAGCTGATCTTCGTCACCCATCGCGATCTCGCAACAGACAGCCGCCTGCCGCGTTTCCTCTCCGCCGTGGAACAGGCCGCTATTTTCATCACCAATCACCCGCAGGAATCCTGGCAGCTCTTCATCAAGGCCTATCCCAATCTCGATGACGCACTGAACAAGCAGGCTTTCTTCGACACATTGCCGCGTTTTGCCAAGCGCCCCGCCGCACTCGACCGCGCCCGCTATGCGCGTTTTGGCGCCTTCATGCAGGAAATGCAGCTCATCAAGCAGGCGCCGGCGGCGGACGAAATCGCCGTGGAGCTACAGCAGCCATGACCATCCCTTCCCCCACGACCACGCAGGCCGCCGAAATCCTTGAAAAAGTCAGACAGGCGCGTCCGCGCGTACATTGCCTTATGAATACCGTGGTGCAAAAATTCACCGCCGACGGGATCACCGTTGTCGGCGGCATTCCCTCCATGACCACGTCGCTGGAGGAAATCGAAAGCTTCGTTGCCAAGGCGGATGCGCTGACCATCAATCTCGGCACGCTGGATGCGGAACGGCGCAAGGTTATCCTGCTGGCAGTGGAGATCGCCAACGCCTCAGGCAAGCCCTGGATCGTCGACCCCGTGCATTGTGACTATTCTCCATCCCGGCTGGCCTTCGCGCGTGAGCTCATCACTCTCTCTCCCGCGATCGTGCGTGGCAACCGTGCCGAAATGAGCCTGATCGGCGAGGTGCCAGATGCAATCAGGATCGAGACCGGGCCGGTCGATCACCTGAGCGACGCGACGCGACGCGTCAGGATCGTAAACGGCCATCCCTGGATGGCTAAGGTAACGGGTACGGGCTGCCTCTCGGGAGGCGTCATCGCTGCTTTCATGGCGGTGGAAAAGGATGCTTTGGCAGCAGCGGCGTCCGCCCTTGCCGTCACCGGCGTCTCCGCCGAACTGGCCGCGTCCTGTGCCAGAGGTCCCGGCACGTTCGAACCGGCATTCCTGGACGCGCTTTCGGCGATTACCGGCGAAGATATCATCAATCATGCGAGGATCGAGAATGAACAAGGTTGATTACCGCCTCAACGCGCTTGTGGATGCGAGCCTCGGCGATGTCGCGCCTCTCTTTGAGCTTGCTCTGGCGGCTGCACTTAATGGCGCGACAATCCTGCAATATCGCGACAAGCACGGCTCGACACGGGAGATGATCGAAAACGCCCGCGCCATCCACGAGGCCATCGCCGGCACCGGCGTGCCGCTCGTCATCAATGACCGGGTGGATGTCGCGCTCGCCTCGGGCGCAGATGGAGTGCATCTTGGCGCCGACGATATGGACGCCAGAACCGCTCGGCGCATTCTTGGCGAAAAGGCGATCATCGGCCTCACGGTCAAGAACCGCGCCGACGCCGAACGGGCAGCCTCCATGCCCGCCGATTACGCCTGCATCGGCGGTGTGTTCGACACGGTTTCCAAGGTCAACCCGGACAAGCCTGTCGGTATCGATGGGTTTTCGACACTCCGTGGCCTGCTGAGGGAATGGCGGCCGGACATGCCGGTGGGCGCCATCGCCGGCATCGATCTTTCCCGCGTCCCCTCTGTCATTGCCGCCGGTGCGGATGGAGTCGCGGTGATTTCCGCCATCTTCCGCGCGGCGGATATTGCCGGCGCGACCAAGGAGTTCCGCTCCGCAATCGATGCCACCCTGAAAGCGAGACAGCCATGACATCAATTGCGTTGACCATTGCCGGATCCGACAGCGGCGGCGGTGCGGGCATACAGGCCGACCTCAAGACATTCTCCGCGCTCGGCGCCTATGGCGCCAGCGTCATCACCGCCATCACCGCACAGAACACCAGAGGCGTAACTGCGGTCGAGGATATTTCGGTCACCGCCATCATCGCGCAGATGGATGCGGTGTTTTCCGATCTCACCGTCAATGCGGTGAAGATCGGCATGGTTTCCCGTATCGAAACCATAGCAGCCATAGCGGAGCGGCTCCGGCGGCAATCGCAGCCCGTGGTGCTGGATCCAGTCATGGTGGCGACGTCAGGCGACCGTTTGCTGCAAGAGGACGCCATCGAGACATTACGGCGCGAGCTTCTGCCAATCGCGACCATCGTTACGCCGAACCTGCCGGAAGCGGCGCTTTTAACCGGCACGCCGATAGCGGAGACGGAAACGGACATCAATCATCAGGCCGAGGCGATCCTGAAAGCGGGCGCGAAAGCGGTGCTCATCAAGGGCGGACATGGTGCGGGGCCTGAGAGCACGGATTATCTGTTTGCAGATGGCACCATGCAGGCGCTTTCCGCTGCACGCGTAGAGACGAAGAACGATCACGGCACAGGCTGCACGCTGGCGGCGGCGATCACGGCTCATCTTGCGAGGGGAAGCGAGTTGCTGGAGGCTGTGGAGCTGGCGAAGGATTATTTGAATGGGGCGCTCGATGCTGGGCGGGGGCTTGCCGTTGGACATGGGCGGGGGCCGGTGCATCATTTTTATCGGTGGTGGGGGTGAAGCCCCACACTCGATGCTACCTCGCCTTCGGCGTCGCCAGCACATTCCGGATCGCGAAACTCGAATGAATACGCGAGACCCCCGGCAGCTTCGAGAGTATCTCCTTGTGGATGCGCTCGAAATCCCCCGCACTTTCTGCCTCGCAACGCAGGAAATAATCCGAACCGCCGGTCATGAGATAACATTCGCGGATTTCCGGATATCGCCGCACCGCATTTTCGAAACGGTTGAGAAAATCCTCCGTCTGCCGGTCGAGCGTGATCTGCACGATGACCGAAATCACCTCACCGCCGGCGAGGCCGCTGGTAAGCGCCGTGTAACCGCGGATGATCCCTTCCCGTTCGAGAATATCGACGCGACGCAAGCACGCGGATGGCGAAAGCCCGACCTCTGCAGCAAGCTTTGCGTTGCTGATGCGGGCGTTGAGCCGAAGCAGCCGGATGATATGGCGGTCGGTCGCATCGAGTGACGACATAGAAAATTCCAATCAGCAAAAGAAAATTGCGCGATTGCCAATTCTATCGCATTTCCTTCGAATAAATGCCAAGAAATTCGATAATCGTTGCAATACTCTCATAAGATAAAAATGAGGGTGAGCGACCATGGACATGCAGATCAGCCGCCAGCAGGCAGCCGGTGGTGCGAGCGGCCATCTGACCATCGATCTCGGCGCATTGCGCGACAATTATCTGGCACTTGCGGCGATGGCGCCCGCATCCCAGACGGCGGCGGTCGTCAAGGCCGATGCATATGGCCTCGGTGCGGATATGGTCTCGCAAACCCTGTTCGATGCGGGGTGTCGCCATTTCTTCGTCGCTCATATTGACGAGGCGCTGGCGCTCCGGCTGCGTCTTCCCGCCCAAGCGCGGATCTTCGTCCTCAACGGCCTTCAACCCGGCAATGAGACCTCCTGCGCCGCCATGGCGATCACACCGGTTCTCAATTCGCTGGAGCAGATCGCCCAATGGGCGGCCCATGCCAAGACGCTCGGCAGGAAACTTGCAGCCGCCGTACAGATCGATACCGGCATGTGCCGCCTCGGCCTTTCCCCCAAAGAGCTGGAAACCCTCACCTCCCAGCCGCAACTGCTCGATGGTATCGACATCGCCTTCGTCATGAGCCACCTCGCCTGCGCCGACGAACCGGGCCATGCATGCAATGCGGCACAGCTGTCGGCGATGCGGCAGGCCACGATTGCGTTTCCTGATGTCCCGGTCTGTTTTTCCAACTCCGGAGGTATTTTTCTGGGTCGTGAGTACCACAACCACCTGCTGCGCCCCGGCATCGCGCTTTACGGCGGCGCACCCTCTGCCGACCGCCCGAACCCGATGAAACCGGTCGTTCGACTCGATCTCGCCGTGATCCAGACCCGCACCGTTCCCGCCGGTTCGCTGGTTGGTTACGGCGGTTCCTTCGAAGCGTCCGGCTCCACGCGTCTTGCGACCATCGCCGCCGGTTATGCAGACGGCCTGCCGCGCTCGCTCAGCAATCGCGGCGCAGCATGGTATGATGGCGTGCGCCTGCCGATTGCGGGGCGCGTTTCGATGGACAGCATCATTCTGGACATATCCGCCCTGCCCGAGGGAACATTGACCCAAGGCAGTTTCGTGCAGATGATCGGCCCCGAGCAAACGCTTGAAGACATCGCGGACGATGCGGGCACGATCGCCTACGAAATCCTGACCGGCCTCGGCCGTCGTTATCGCCGTACGTATATTCAGCCGGACGAAACCCCGGCCTTTGCTTCAACATCAGTCAATCACAAGTGAGACGATCATGAACGTCACTATCCTCGGAGCCGGCGTCGTCGGCGTGACATCCGCCTGGTATCTGGCCAAAGCCGGGCATAAGGTGACGGTGATCGACCGGCAGCCGGCTGCAGCGCTCGAGACCAGCTTTGCCAATGCGGGTGAGGTTTCCCCCGGCTATTCTTCACCCTGGGCAGCGCCGGGCATTCCGGTCAAGGCCATGAAATGGCTGTTCATGAAACATGCGCCGCTGATCATTCGCCCGACGGTCGATCCGGCGGCCTGGCGCTGGATGAGCCAGATGCTGCGCAACTGCACCTCGGCGCGTTATGCCATCAACAAGAGCCGCATGGTGCGCGTCGCGGAATATAGCCGCGACTGCCTGATGGCACTGCGGGAAGAGACAGGCATCCAGTATGACCAGCGCATGCAGGGCACGCTGGAGGTATTCCGCACACAAAAGCAGTTTGACGCCATCGGCAAGGACGTGGACGTGCTGACGGCGGGCGGCGTGCCTTTCGAAATTCTCGACCGCGACGGCTGCGCCGCCGTGGAACCCGGCCTCTCGCCATCGAAGGAAAAGATCGTCGGCGGGCTGCGCCTGCCTGGCGACGAGACCGGTGACTGCTACATGTTCACCACCGAGCTTGCCCGCATGGCGGAAGAAGCGGGCGTTACCTTCCTGTACGACACGGGGATCATGCGCCCCATCGTTGAGGCGGGACGCGTTAAGGCGGTGGAGACCACCCGTGGGCTTGTGGAAGCGGATATTTTTGTCGCCGCGCTTGGCAGCTACTCTCCGCAGTTCCTTCGTCAGCTCGGTCTGACCCTGCCGGTCTACCCGGTCAAGGGTTACTCCATCACGGTGCCGATTGTGAAAGAGGAACGGGCACCCGTCTCCACGGTGATGGATGAAACGTTCAAGGTCGCGATCACCCGGCTCGGTTCGCGCATCCGTGCTGGAGGAATGGCGGAAATCGCCGGCTTCAGCAAGGACTTGCCCGCAGCGCGGCAGGCAACGCTCGCCCATTCGGTGGAAGACCTGTTCGGCGGCGCGGGCGATCAGTCGCAGGCGAAATTCTGGTGTGGCCTGCGCCCGATGACGCCGGATGGTACGCCTGTCATCGGCGCTACCCGCTACAGCAACCTTTACCTCAACACCGGCCACGGCACGCTCGGCTGGACCATGTCCTGTGGCTCCGCCCGCGTCCTTGCGGACATGATCAGCGGTGCGACGCCCGAGATCGACACCCACGATCTGGCAATCAACCGCTACGCGGCATGACCGGCACGGCGCGGTTTCCGCTGATATCGCCCTCGCACGTCGTGTGAGGGCCGATACACCGATATCCTAAAGCGCCAGAGCGTCCCTAAGGGCTAGACCTTCCTTGGTACGAAGGTCAAGATCGGCCTCTATATGATTGAGATGTTTCAGCATCAGCGCCCGGGCCCTTGCCGCATCCTTCGCCTCCAGCGCATGCAGAAGATCGGCATGTTCGTTATGACCGCAGCTCGATACGCCGGAGCGCCCATAGAGCGCGATGACCAGCGATGAGCGCGCAACTAGTTCATCCATGAATTTTTCCAGGATGGCATTGCCGGCAATTGACGCCAGCATCAGGTGAAAATCACCCGAGGCCTTGATTTCGGCCCGCCGTGCGCTAGGCCCGCGTTCCTGCTGATGCCTGCTCTCCTCCAACAGATGTTCCCGCAGCTTTTTTACCGCCGCAGGCGTGATTTTTTCAATTGCCGCGTCAACGACGCCGGGCTCGATCAGCCGGCGGGACGCAAATACCTGCCGCGCCTCGTCGGGCGTCGGATTGGAAACGAAAGCGCCCCGATTGCGCTCGGCCTTCACGAGGCCCTCATAGGCAAGCATCTGCAGCGCCGCGCGCACCACCGTGCGACTGACATCGAACAACGTTCCCACTTCCGATTCCGACAATTTCGTTCCCGGCGCCAGCCGGCGATCGACAATGGCGTCGCGCAAAGTGTCTCGAATGGCCTGGGCACGATCCTCATGTGATGAATCGGGAGATACGGTTATGTGGGCAAGGCTCATGGGCGCGTCCTGTTTGCTCCCGAGTTTTAGCGCGAAGCGTGGGACGCAGGCAAACGGGAATTGTGGGCGACAGCCGGTCTGCCACAATTCATTCAGCGACCGTTCAGCAGGCGGGCTGTATTTCCTTAACCATCGAATTTGCAACTGGCAGCACCCTGCCACCTGGATGGAAAAACACCATGTCGTCCTTTGCAGCTAAAACCGTTATGGCTATCGCCGTCGCCGCCGCAACCATCGCTCCCTTCAACAGCGCATCCGCCGGTGACTGGGACCGCCACGACCGCCGCGACGCGGCGCTTCTGGGAGGTGTGCTTGGCCTTGCCGCCGGTGTTGCCGTTGGTTCCGCCCTTTCCCGCCCGGCACCGGTGGAGGAGGAACGGGTCTATATCGATCCGGCACCGCGCCGTTATCAGGCCTATGAGCCGAGCTATGTCTATGAAGAGCCGGACTATCGTTACTACCGGCCAGCACCGCAGCCGGTTTATCGCCCTGCGCCGGTCTATCGCGCGCAGCCGGTTTACGACAGCCGCCCCGTTTATAATCAGCGCCAGACCTATCGCACCATCGAGCCGTGGACCAACGCCTGGTACGATTATTGCTCGCAGCGTTACCGCAGCTTCAATTCCCGCACCGGCACCTACACGGATTATGACGGTCAGCGTCATTTCTGCGTAGCAGGCTGAACGACGGCCCTTGCCGCAATTGCTGCCGATTATTGCCAGGCCGCAGATGGAAAAGTCTGCAGCTTTTCAATGGGCTCGGAGCAGGACGACTTCACGCTGTCGCCATAAGTCGTCCTCTGCACAGTTTCAGGCCGCGCCGTTCTTCACATAGTCCGCCCGGTTGATACCATGGCGTTGCAGCTTGTCGTAAAAGGTCTTGCGAGCGATACCGAGCGTGGCGATGGTTTCCGCAACGTCGCCATTGGATTGCTCCAGTGTCTCGCGGATAATGCGCGCCTCGATCTCGTCCATACGCTCCGGCAAGGTGCCGGAAGCCGGGATTTCTGACTGCAGAACAGATGTGACCGCCAATTCCGTCTCAAGCCCCAGAACTACCCTCTCGGCAAAATGGCCGAGTTCCCGGACATTGCCAGGCCAATCATGATCGTTGAGACGACGGGAAACCCCGGCGCCGATCTGCGGCACCGGCATGTTGAAGCGGTTGGCTGCCTTGGTGACGAAGTGGGAAAACAGGAGTGGAATATCCGCCCTGCGTTCACGAAGCGGCGGTATCGACAATGTGACGACATTCAGCCGGTAATAAAGGTCCTCACGAAACGCGCCGCGTTCGGCCGGATCGCCAAGGTCAACCTTGGCCGCCGCAACCACGCGGATATCGACAGGTCGCTCCTCGTTTGAACCAAGCGGCGAAACCTCGCGCATTTCCAGCACACGCAGCATTTTCACCTGCACGGCAAGCGGCATGCTTTCGATCTCGTCCAGGAACAACGTGCCACCACTTGAATGTTCGATGCGGCCGACACGTTTTTTCTGTGCCCCGGTAAATGCCCCCGGCTCATGGCCGAAAAGCTCGCTCTCGATCACCGTTTCCGGTAGCGCACCACAATTCAGCGCAACGAAATTGCCCTTGGCGCGCTTCTTGCTCCAGCGATGAAGGGCCGTTGCCACCACTTCCTTGCCGCTGCCCGTTTCGCCGGCCACCAGCACATCGACATCCGTATCGGCAATATGCCTTAGCGTCATGCGCAAGCGCTCCATGGCGGGTGTCTGCCCGATCAGCGGCAGGTCGTCCTCCGCCTGCCCGGCTGCCCGGCGAAGCGCGCGATTTTCCAGCACGAGGCGGCGCTTTTCGAGGGCTCTGCGGGCGCTTTCCACCATCCGTTCGGCGGGAAACGGCTTGGCTATGAAGTCATAGGCGCCGTTGTGGAGCGCATCGACGGCCATGGGTACATCACCATGGCCGGTAATGAGGATGACAGGCAGATCCGCATCGATCTTGCGGACATGGTCGAAAAATTCCAGCCCGGTCATGCCGGGCATGCGCACATCAGTGATAACGACGCCGTCGAAATCTTCACTCAAAGCTGCAAGCGCCTGCTCGGCTCGGGAAAAGGAAGTGACCGGCAGCCCGTCTAGCTCCAGCGTCTGCACCATCGCCTTGCGCAGCTGCGAGTCGTCATCGACCAGAAATATAGTACCATCCGCCGTCATGTCATGCTCGCTTCAGATATACGGAAAAACACGTGCCTGCCTCGCCACTCGTCACCTCAATGCGCCCGCCATAGTCCGAAGCGATATCGTTTGAGATGACAAGGCCAAGGCCGAGACCGCCCTCCTTGGAGGTATTGAAGGGTGAAAAAAGCTGGGCACGGATGGCTTCCGGAATGCCCCCGCCATTGTCGCCAACCGAGATTACAACCGCGTCGCCCTCTTCGCGAACACGCACCTCCACCCGGGCCGTATCAATCGCTTCAGTCGCTTCCAGCGCGTTTTGCAGAAGATTGATGAGGATTTGCTCCAGCCGGATGCGGCTGCCGAGCACTTTCAGATCCTGACCGGGCAAGACAATATCGAGCGCGTCCATCTGACCGGAAAAACGGCTGCGCAGCAGCATCACCGCGCCTTCGACGACGGTTCGAACACTGACAGGTTCAGCGCCGGTTCGGCCCTTGCGCGCGAGTATCTTCAGATCGCTGGTAATCGTGCCGATACGCTCGGTAAGGGCGGCAATGTCCTCAAGATTTTCACTGGCTTCAGCCAGACGTTCACGCTTCAGCAGAGTGCGCGCATTATCGGCAAAGGCGCGGATTGTCGCCACAGGCTGGTTTATCTCATGCGCCACGCCAGCCGCCACCTGCCCAAGAATGGAAAGGCGGTTGGCCTGCACCAGCTCATGCTGGACATTGCGCAACTCCCCGGTGGTCTTTTCGTGCAGGGCGATTTCCGCCTGAAGATGATCGCGCGTCTTCGTCAGATCGCGGGTTCTCTCCTGTACCTTCAGTTCAAGCTCTGCGCGGGCCCTTTGTTCTTCTTCCTTTTCCGTCAGAGCCTTGTGCCTGCGCCACAGCCACAGCGCTGAAAGCGCAATCAGCGGCATGAGCGTCGCCAGCGCGACCGCCCTGCCCTCGCGGATGGCGGCATTCAGAGCGGGTGCGACGGGCTGAAGATAATGCAGGGTCCAGGATGTCGTCGGCACCGGCATTTCCAAGCGAAGATAATCGCCGCGTTCGCGCCCCGGCTCGTCGACGTGGATGAGCGGAACACCGTCGCCCAGTGATCGAGCCGTTCGGAAAGGCAGCGTCGCCAGCGCCTCATTGCCGAATTGCAGGCTTTCGGAAATGGTGTTTCGTCGCGCCTCGTCGATGGCCGCGACTGTCTTGAAGCGCCACTCCGGCACGCTCGTCATCAGCACGACACCGTTTCTGTCGACGACATAGACCGGCTTGCCTCCGATATTCCAGTCCGCTTCCAGCCGGTTGAACTCGACCTTGGCAATCACGACGCCAAGCGGCCGGCCATCAGCCGCATCGATCCGGCGGGAGATATAGAGACCTGGCCGGCGACTGACATTGCCGAGCGCATAATGTTCGGACATGCCAGTCTTCATCGCCGCCTGAAAATACTCGCGGAAGGCATAGTTGGAACCCACAAAGCTGTCCGCCTGCCGCCAGTTGCTCGACGCGATGGTCAGGCCGGTCGGCCCGGTCACGTAAATAACAGAGGACTGGGTTCCTTCGATAAGCCCTTCAAGCTTTCGATTGAGCCGATCAAGAGCCGAAGAGCCGCCGCCATCGAGAGCGACGGCAAGATCGGGATCGCCGGAAAGAACCAGCGGAATGGCCCGCGGTCGCTCCAGTGCAACATTCAAAAGGGCGATCTTCAGTTCGGCATCGGTTGAGGCCTCGGAACCCGCCGCACGCAGGGCCTGATGGCGGGCAAATTCATCGGCGACAAGCAGCATGCCAAACCCGATAAGCAGCCAAAGCCCCGCGAGCGCCAGCCATTGCGCCCGTCGCTTCGCCTGGGAATGGAGTGAATTCTCTATCTGGTTCATGGGCCAATTGTGCGGATTTACACACAGACCGCAAGAGTTTTTGTCCGGAATTCCGCACAGTTAACTGTCGCGCCTTTTAACCCTCCAAAAAAGAACTTTTTGAATCAGTCAGTTACGGCAAATAATCAAGTCTGGCATGCGTATTGCACATGAGTCCGCAATCGGCGCGAAGCCGTCAACGACACGGCGATCCCGGGAGGCCAATCAAGGCAGGGTGAGGCCGAGGAGGAAAAAACATGATCGATACGACAGCCGTGGCCGCGGGCCACGCCAAATTGCCATTCTACAAGCATCTGTATTTTCAGGTTCTGGTGGCCATCATAGCCGGTATCGCACTCGGCCATTTCTATCCGGCCTTCGGTGAAGAACTGAAGCCGCTCGGCGACGGCTTCATCCGCCTCGTCAAGATGATCATCGCGCCCGTCATCTTCCTCACTGTCGCAACCGGCATTGCCGGCATGAACGACATGAAGAAGGTTGGCCGCGTGGCTGGCAAGGCCATGATCTACTTCCTCGTATTCTCCACCCTTGCGCTTATCGTCGGCCTCATCGTCGCCAACACCGTACAGCCCGGCGCGGGCATGAACATCGATCCGGCAACGCTCGATGCAAAGGCCGTCGCGACCTATGCCGACAAGGCCCATGAGCAGACCATCACCGGCTTCCTGATGAACATCATACCGACGACCATCGTCGGCGCATTCGCCAGCGGCGATATCCTGCAGGTGCTGTTCTTCTCGGTGCTCTTCGGTATCGCGCTCGGCGTCGTCGGCGAAAAGGGCAAGCCGGTCACCGATTTCATGCACGCCCTGATGTATCCGATTTTCAAGCTGGTCGCGATTCTGATGAAGGCCGCCCCGATTGGTGCTTTCGGCGCCATGGCCTTCACCATCGGCAAATACGGCATCTCGTCCGTCACAAATCTTGCGATGCTGATCGGCACCTTCTATGTCACGTCCTTCCTGTTCGTGTTCGTGGTCCTCGGCGCCGTCTGCCGCTACAACGGCTTCTCCATCGTCGCGCTGATCCGCTACATCAAGGAAGAACTGCTGCTGGTTCTCGGTACCTCGTCTTCCGAGGCTGCCCTGCCGGGCCTGATGAGCAAGATGGAAAAGGCCGGCTGCAAACGCTCCGTCGTTGGCCTCGTCATTCCGACCGGTTACTCCTTCAACCTTGACGGCACCAACATCTACATGACGCTGGCAGCCCTCTTCATCGCGCAGGCGACCGGCATTCACCTCTCCTTCGGCGAACAGATTCTGCTGCTGCTCGTCGCCATGCTGTCCTCCAAGGGTGCCGCCGGCATCACCGGTGCGGGCTTCATCACGCTCGCGGCCACGCTCTCCGTCGTGCCTTCGGTTCCGGTCGCAGGCATGGCGCTGATCCTCGGCATCGACCGCTTCATGTCGGAATGCCGCGCGCTCACCAACTTCGTCGGCAATGCGGTCGCCACCATCGTCGTCGCCCGCTGGGAAGGCGAACTGGACCAGGACCAGCTTGCCCGCGTGCTCAGCGGCAAGGAAGAATTCACCGGCATCGCCGATGTGGATCAGCTTCCGGCCTCGGTGCAGCCGGCAGAGTAATACGACCTCCCAAGGTCCTGCCTGCCCGGCCTCGTCCGGACAGGCCTCGCATGAAGGCCGGCGCGTCATCTCGATGTGTCGGCCTTTGTCGTTCAAGCAGGTCTCGGAAAACAGTTTTTATCGGACGGGCGATGCTGTAGGCCAGATCAAACAAGAACCGTTGCGATGAATGGAGTGGCCCATATGAGAAACATTTTCCTGGCGTGGCAGTTCTGGGCCCTGTTATCGGCGGCATTCGCGGCTCTGACTGCCATTTTCGCCAAGATCGGCATCGAAAACGTCAATTCCGATTTCGCCACTTTCATCCGAACCATCGTTATTCTCGCTGCCGCAGGCCTGATGGTTTATATCACCGGCAACTGGCAGCAGCCTTCCACCATCTCGGGGAAAACCTGGGCCTTTCTCGTACTCTCCGGTCTGGCAACCGGCGCATCCTGGATATGCTATTTCCGGGCGCTGAAAATTGGCGACGCCGCCCGTGTCGCGCCCATCGACAAGCTCAGTGTCGTCTTTGTCGCCGTCTTTGCAGTGCTGTTTTTGGGCGAAAGGCTTTCGCTGCCTAACTGGCTCGGCGTCGTGCTGATCGCCTGCGGTGCGGTGCTTGTGGCCTACCGGGGATAGGTCGGCCGGATCAACCGGCCGGCACAATTGCCAAAATTTTCAGCCTCGGGCGGCCGCAACCTTGTCGAGACCCCGCCTCACGCCAGCAAACAGCTCATCCAGTTGCTCCGCGGTAATAATCAGCGGCGGGCAGAAACAGATGGATTCACCGATTGGCCGGGTTATGACACCCTCCTCCTCAATCGCGGCGGCAAGGGCAAACGTCGTATCGCCCGGCTTCATGCCTTCCCATGGCTTCACCTCCAGCGCGCCGATGAGGCCGATACCGCGCGAGGAATGAATGAGCGGGTGATCCGCAAGTGCCTTCAGATGATCGAGGAACCGGCCTTCGAGCCGCGCGACATTGCCGACCAGATCGCGTTCCTGAATGATCTTCAGGTTTTCCAGCCCTACAGCCGTTGCGACCGGGTGGCCGGAGGCGGTGTAGCCATGGCCGAACGATCCGATACGGTCGGACTCATCGGCGATAGGCTGGTAGAAATTATCATTCATGATGATCGCCGAAAGCGGCATGTAGGACGACGAAATCTGCTTTGAGACCACAAGCACGTCCGGCTTGATACCGTAGGTCTCGCAGGCGAACATCTTGCCCGTGCGGCCAAAACCGCAGATGACCTCGTCCACCACAAGCAGGATGTCGTATTTCTTCAGGATCGCCTGGACGCCTTCCCAATAGCCCTCCGGTGGCAGGAGAACGCCACCGGCGCCCATTACCGGCTCCCCCCAGAAGGCGGCGATGGTTTCGGGACCTTCGCGGAGGATCAGATCCTCCAACTCCCCGAGGATACGCGCGGTGAAATCCGCCTCACTTTCGCCCTCCTTCCCGAAATGCACATAGGAGGGGCAGGCCGTATGCAGCATGCGGTCCAGCGGCAGATCGAAACTCTCATGGTTGCGCGGCAAGCCGGTGATCGAGGCCGACGCAATGGTCACGCCATGATAACCCTTGATGCGGCCTATGATCTTTTTCTTTTCCTTCTTGCCCAGCGCATTCGAACGATACCAGACCATCTTGGCGACCAGATCGTTGGCTTCCGAGCCGGAGGAGGTGAAATGAACTTTCGACATCGGCACCGGCGAAAGCTCGATCAGCAGTTCGGCGAGATCGACGGACGGGCTATGCGTCTTGTAGGAAAAGGTGTGGTAATAGGGCAGCTTATGCATCTGCTTTGTCGCGGCTTCCACCAGCCGCTGTTCACCAAAACCGAGCGCCACCGACCACAGTCCCGCCATTGCCTCGATGTATCGCTTGCCACTGCTGTCGGTGACATAGATGCCCTCGCCGCTTTCAATTACCAGGCCACCGGTCTTTTCGAATTTGCGCAGATTGACATTGGGATGCATCTGATAGGCGATATCGCGTGCCTCGACGGAATTCGGCAGGATGGTCATCGATAATGGCTCCGTTTCGGTTGATTGACTGAGGCGTCAGACGTGCTGTCCGCCATTGATGTGGATTTCCGCGCCGTTGATGTAGCTGGACTGTTCCGAGCAGAGAAAAAGGATTGTCTGCGCCACCTCCTCCGTGGTGCCGAGCCGCCCGAGCGGAACCTGGGCATCCACCAGCTCGGCCGTACCCGGAGACAGAATGGCAGTATTGATTTCCCCCGGCGCAATCGCGTTGGCGCGAACGCCCCGCGGACCGAATTCATGCGCCAGTTCGCGCGTCAGTGCGGCGAGCGCCGCCTTCGACGTGGCATAAGCAACACCGGCGAAGGGGTGAACTCGCGAACCGACGATGGAGGTAACATTGACGATCGAGCCCTTCGCCGCCTCCAGCTCCGGCAGGAGCGCGCGGGCGAGCAGCGCTGTCGAGACGAGATTGACATTGAGCACCCGCGTCCAGATATCCGCCGTCGTATCCATCACGCCAAGGCGGCTTCCGCCTTCGCCCTTAGGCGAAATTCCGGCATTGTTGACAAGTGCCGCAAGCTTTCCTTCCGGCAGGCGTGAACGCACCTCATCTGCCAGGTCTTCTACGCGCGACAGGTCTTCCAGATCGGCCTGTATATGGCTCTCACGGGCGGAGGGCCAGCGGCATTCCTCGGAAAAGGGTTGCCGCGAAACGGTCAGGATCCTCCAGCCCTTTTCCTGAAACAGCTTGACGGTGGCATGCCCAATTCCCCGGCTGGCACCGGTCAGAAGCATGTAAGGAACAGCCATAGAGAACTCCTGTGCCATGCGGATCGTTGAGCCGGCCTCGCATTCAACACGCATGTTAGAGCGCTTCGGCCGGGTGACAAGGGCTTTTTTGTCGCGGTGGGCGAAGCAAGGCCGCTCGCGGGCTAATCCCATTTGATGCGGGGGTTTCACCCGAAGGTAATATTTGAAGCGGATCATTTGCCCATAAAATGAAACCTCCCGAATGTGTGATCTGTATTGGGAGGGGGACACATGCGCATCGACATCATTGACACCGACGCCGGCTTCGAGGCGGTTCGGGAAAACTGGGAATCGGTGTTCATGGCCGATCCCCATGCCCGGCATTTTCTCTCCTGGGGCTGGCTGCGCGATTACATGCCGCGCCGCAGGCGCTGGTTCGTTCTGGCTCTGAGGGAACGTTCGGAAGGCTCGCCCTATGTGGCGTTTTTTCCGCTGCGCATCGTCACCGAACCGGACAAGAAAACCGGCCGCTTTCACGACAGCATCGTCATGGCCGGCAATGCTGCCGCGGATTATACTGGTTTCATCACCCTGCCGGACTATGAAGATCACGCCGTCGCCGGTTTCTGCGCCTATATAAGACAACAGAACTGGACCGAGCTGAAACTCGATTATCTTTCAGGCCCGCCGGAACGGCGCGATGCTATGATCAGGGCGCTTCAGGGCCCGCTCGTCATGTTCCGCGACAATATGCCGACCAACCCCTACAACATCAACAATTGCATCTGCCCGGTCGTGACCCTGCCGGACACGTTTGAGGGGTATCTTGAAAGCCACATGAGCAGCCAGACCCGGCAAAAGCTCAGGCGTTTCATGAGAAAGGTCGAGGGCGGGGACGAATATCGCATCAGCTTCGCGACGAAAGACACCATCAAGCGGGACATGGACATCCTCTTCGATTTCTGGCGTATCCGCTGGGCGCCGCATAAGGGCAAGGAACGCACCGAGCTCCTGATCGGCGCGACCCGCCAGATGCTGATGGATGTCTATATTCGCGGTGATCTAGAGGTACCTGTGCTGTGGTTCGGCGACCAGCCGCTTGGCGCACTCGCCAACATCATCGATCGCCGGAAAAAATCTGTAATGTTCTACATCACCGGCCGCGACGAGAACTGGAAGACGCCTTCCCCCGGCCTCGTGCTGCACGGGCATTGCATCCGGAGGGCAATCGAGCAGGGTTTCAGGACCTACGACTTCCTCCGTGGCAACGAGCCCTATAAATATTTTTTCGGGCCGGAAGAGCAGAAGCTGAGCTGCACGCTGTTTCGCACCCGCTCGGGTGATAATCTCGGCGGCACGCTTCACCCGCGCAGTATCCGATTTGTCTACGAACAGGGTCTCAAATTTTACAAGGCGGGCAGGAAGGCTGCCGCAAGCATCGCCTTCAGCCAGGTGCTTGCCGCAGCGCCCGGTCATTCCGGCGCCCAATTCGGGCTGGCCAACCTGTCTCTTGATCGGGGCGAGTTCCGGGAGGCGGAAATCGCCTTCCTGGCGCTTCTCGCAAGCGGCCAGGACCCGGTTCTGCTTTGGCTCCGCATCGGTGAGGCACGGCTGGCGCAACAGCATTATCACGAGGCATCCGAGGCCTTCCGCCAGGTCACCAATCGCGCGCCGTTCCACCGCGAAGCGCTCTACAAATGCGCCGTTGCTCTCATCGCCGCCGAAAGAAAGATGGAAGGCGCCGAAATCCTTGAAAGATTGCAGCATTATCATTCGGACGAGGCCCAACATCTCGAATATGCGGAGAAGGCGCGGGCCGCGCTTGCGCGGCTGGAGCTGACGAAAACAAAGATCCCACTCCCTGCCGATGTCATCCCGCTCACCGTCAAACCGAAAACGGCGGGCAAGCGCTGGCACCCGCCAAAGGTTTTGCATTGAAGACAATGATCTGTAAGTTGCGGCAGCAAAAAGCCGACCGACCTGCAGGGAATTTTGATGTTTCTGACAAATAAGGACATGCTCGATCTCATCGAGCTTCGCCACGATTTGCATCGCCATCCGGAAATTTCCGGAGAGGAGAAAGAAACCGCCCGCCGCGTCCGTGCCTTTCTTGAGCAGGCACCACCTGAGCGGCTTCTTGCCGGCCTCGGCGGCCATGGCGTGGCGGCTGTCTATGACAGCGGAAGAAGCGGCCCCTCGGTTCTGATCCGCTCGGAAATCGACGCGCTGCCTATCCACGAAAAGGGTGAAGTTGAATATCGTTCGAGCGTCGATGGAAAAGGCCATCTGTGCGGTCACGACGGCCACTCCACCATTCTGACGGCACTGGCGCTTGGCCTTGCCCGCCAGCGGCCGGAGACAGGACGGGTCATTCTTCTCTTTCAGCCGGCGGAAGAAACCGGTGCGGGCGCAGCCGCCGTTATTGCCGATCCCCGCTTTGCGGAGATAAAACCGGACTATTCATTTTCACTTCACAACCTCCCCGGCCTGCCCTTCGGACATGTCAGCGTGGTGGAAGGGCCGGTCAATTGCGCATCGCGCGGCATCAAAATCACGTTAGCGGGCAAGACGGCACATGCTTCCTCACCGGAACACGGCATTTCCCCCATGCGGGCGATTGCCAGGCTGATGCCCTCCCTGAGCGATCTCGGTTCCGGTTTTCCGCCGGCACCGGATTTTTCGATGGTGACGATCACCCACGCGATCATGGGGGAAGCGGCCTTCGGCATTTCCCCGGCTGACGCGGAAATCTGGGCGACACTCAGAACGCTGACCGACGACCGGATGGAAAATCTGTGCAACGCCGCGGAGACGCTCGCAAAAAGGGTGGCAGACGAAGAGCGGCTGGCGCTCAATATCACCTATGACGATATTTTCCTGCATTGCGAAAACGCCCCGGACGCCGTCGATCATATCCGGCAGGCGCTGGACGACGAGAAAATCTCCCACGGTTCCGAAGGTCTGCCCATGCGCGCTTCCGAGGATTTCGGCCGTTTCCGTGGCGTCTCGTCGTCGGCGATGTTCTTTCTCGGCGCAGGCCGGGACTATCCCAATCTGCACAACCCCGATTACGACTTTCCGGACGCACTGATCGGTATCGGTGCGCGCATCTTCATGCGCCTCATTCGTAATCTCACTGGCGGGAAATAAGCCGTGGCCGGCTGCACGCCGGCCGCTGTCAACCGCCTTGTGGACCGTTGCTCGGCCGGGCGGCGCGCACTGCCGCGAGCCCCCTGATGCCATCGCGATTGCCGATGAAGGCGAGGCTTTCGAATATCTGGGCGGCTTCCCCATAACGGCGCATGGCGAGATAGGAGTAACCGCGCAGCACCATCAGATCAGCACGCTCGTCAGCCAGCCGAGCCCGCTGATCGAGGAGCAGAAGCGTTTCGGCATAACGTTTCGACTGGAAGGCGGAAACCGCGCGATCGGCAAGGATCGAAACCTGCAGCTCCGTGGCTCGCGGACGATCCATGCGCGATTTCGTCGCCGAGACCGCAGCATGATCCGTCAGCCCCATGCGCAGATAGGCGAGGCTCTGACCATAGGCCGCATCGCTTTTGACGCTCGACTGGCCGCCGGCAATGGCGGCTTCAAAAGCTTTCAGCGCCTCGGCCGGTCTATTCGTCTCCATCAGGCACCAGCCGAGATCGAGCGCCTGCTGCGGCGGCAATCGCTGCGGATCAGGATAGGCGGCACAAGAGCGTGGACGCGAAGCCGTGTTGTTTGCTCTCTGCGCTGGCGAAGACAGTCTCGCCTGCTTGCGTGACGGTTCAGGCGCCTGGACGACGGGTTGAACATAGGTCACCGTCCCTCCCTGCGCCGCCTGAGGCACGGGCGCTGTCTGCTGCGGGGCGATGGCGAGAGGCGGCGCGGTTACCGCCACGGCCGGCTGGCCGGATTGATCCACCATGCGTGCAGTACCCACATCGGCAATACGCTGCGAGCGACCCGCCCATTGCTGCTGAATGCCCCGCAGGCCAGCGAGGTTGCGCAGGTCGTGATAGCTCAGTGCCACGCCATAGGCAGACGGCTCATCATCCGCTTTCCAGCCAAGCGCAGTGCTGAACCATTGCAAGGCGAGCTGGCTCTGACGGAACGCAAGCGAATACCAGCCGAACTGTTGTGCCGTCGCCGCGTCCTTGCGCGCAACGGTTTCCGCTGCAATGCGCTGCAGTACATCCGGCGGCAGCACCACGGGCGGCTCCAGCGCGAGAAGATTGGCGGTTGCGGCAAGATAGGTTGCAAGCGCATCGTCGGATGTCGCGCGCCATTTGTACATGACGTCCTCGGCTTCACGCGGCTCGTTGCGGTCGATCAGCGCCAGCGCCAGCCCTTGCGAGGCCGACGCGCTGTCCTCTTCCTCTCGCGCCTTGCGGAACCACTTTTCGGCCTCCGCCATATTTTTTTGGCGAATATTATACCAGCCGAGCAGCAGCGCGTCGCTTGCGAGCTTTTCCGTTTCGGCAAGCCGTTCAAGCCGCATCAGATAGGCAGAAGGGACGGTGATCCCCTCTTTCTCTCCTGCCTTCGCCACGAACTGGCGCGCGAGATCGTTCTTGACCGGCTCGAATTCCAGCTGTCCATCGGCGCCGGGCTTTTCCTTGGCCAGAAGCTCACCCATCATTTCCGCCGGCAGCAGCGCGGATGCCTTTTGCACGGTGGCGAGCCTGTCACTTGCGACAGTGCAATTGTTGAGAATGTAGAGATAGGCGTCGCGCGCCCGTGCCATCCTGTCCGTATTGGCAAAGGCATCGGCAACCCGCCACAGAACGTCGACCTCGCTGCAGGTCAGCAGACCGGAATTATTGGCGGCCGTATCCACCACCGTCGCATATTGCTTGAGGTCAGACGCGTTGATGAGGCGCTGACGCGCCTCGGCGAGAGACAGCATGCCGGTCAGGTTGTCCGGCGGCTGCCAGCCAGGCTCTGTCTGCTGGCGGTCGGCAATCGCTTTCCTGACCTCGGCATAACGGCCGTCGGTATAAAGCTGCCACATGGCATCGAGCTTTGCATCGCCATTTTCCGGAACAGCAAGCGGATCAGCCGGTGGCGTCCAGTTTGGATAAAGCGTGCGAAGTCGCGCGATTTCGGCCTGAAGGCGTTGCGTATCGCCTCTCGCGGCGAAATAGCGCAATGCACTGAGATCGACTTCCGGCATATCACCCGACGCCGGCTCCGCCACGCGCGCGGCAGGCGCCTGCGCCGTCTGTGTTTGCATTGTCTGGGCGCCGGTCTGTGGCAACGGTCGCGGCTCGGTTGCCGGCACGGTTACCGGTGGGGTCGAGGACTGCGCTAACTGCGCCATCTCGCGATTCTTGACAAAAGCGTTGATTTGCGCCGGATTTGCCGCAGGAGATATCCGCTGCGCGGCGCGATTGTCCCCCACCGCGGAGGTGTGGACGTCCGACACGCGACCGAGAATGCTGTCACGCCAGTGGAAGGCTGCAAGCGCGACTAGAAGCAGGATGAGGGCCGAAGTCGATAGAGGCTTGTTCATCGGCATTCCCCGTTATTCCTTGCCAGAAACGACAATGCCAGAAGATGCAATGTGGAAGGATAATAAAGTGTTGGCTGAAAGCTCTTCAGTTCTTCCGGAACGGCGGCCCCGCCTGCGACACAGGCCGCAAGTGCCGGAATGATGCGATAGCCTGGATCCGACAGCACATCCTTGACCGCTCCGCTCTTCAGATCGAAAGTGCCGGCCGCACCGCTTTCCAGCGTCATGCCGTTCTTCAGCCGGTTGAGCAGCTCGGGCGAGCCCATATTCGCCCGAGAGAGATAAAGCGGAATGCGCACCGCATTGTAACCGAACTCCGGCGGGAAACCCGATGCTGGCTGGGCTCGCGTCCGCACCGATACCCAGTCGGCCGGTAGTTTCCTCTCGCCAAAGGCAAAGGCACCAATCTGCGTCACCCCGTCATCGGCTACCGCTTTCCAGAGCGGCGACGGCGCGACGAGATTGAGAACCGGGAAGGCCTCGAATATCAGATACGACGGATTAACCACCGGACCGTCATCTCGGTCTCCCTCGCCAAAACCGGTTGCAGCCGGCAGGAGCAATGTACGCCCAGCGCGCTGAACCACGGTTTTTTTGAGGATGGCGGATGCCATGGCTGTGGATGCCTCGGCGTAATCCTGCCGATTCCATTGCCCGGCAGCCAGCGCCAGCGCATAGGCGATCAGGATATCGCCATCCGTAGCGTTGTTGATATCGGTCACATGCGGACGTGTGCGCGGATCCCATTTCCAGGCGGACAGTCCGTCATCCCGCACCAGCAGTTCGGTGCGTGTGAAACTCCAGATCAGCTCGAAATCGGCGAGGCTGTCGGACAATACCGCAAGCCACATGCCATAACCCTGACCCTCGCTGTGACTGATATTGCCGTTGCCCGTATCGATAATGCGGCCACCGGGATCGAGAAACGCACTCTTATAGGCCGACCATGCCTCCGGCGGGATCGACGCGGTGCGGCCCGCTGAAACGGCTGTCAGCAACGTCATGATGGAAAGGACGACAACACCGGCCAGTTTCGAAATTCCGCTCTTCATCGATGTCGCCCCATCATGCGCAGCATGGCAAACGTCGCGAGACCGAGGAGCGACACGAAACCGATGAAGGCCAATGAATAGGAGAGAACGTTAGAAGACAGCCAGTTTGCCGCAATCAGCCTGAAGTTCGAGAAGGAAAATGGCCGCGTGCTATAAAGATATGGCCGTTCCACTTCGACGGTCTCGATTTTTTCAGCACCCGCGTCGTAAGCGGCGACACGCCCCGTGACGCCACCCCACCGGTTTTCACGCGTCATCGCCGCCATGCCCTCCAAAAGCTCTCCCGAACTTGGCGCGGTTGCAAGCGTCCAAACCCCTTCACCTGAAGGGCTGAGGCCCTGGGCCAGCATGAAGGAAACATTGGCAGGCGGCGCATAGGGCTGCTCGGCTGCAGGCAGGAAGCGCAATGTATCCGAACTCAGGTCGAAGTTGCGCTTCATCCATTCCTCAAAGGACGAAACCTGTCCTTCCCAGATGCCGCCGTCGACCCGTTCACGCCAGTCATTAAAGAGGTTTTCACTGTTTTGCGCAGGCTGCTGAACACCGGCTCCCACTTTCCAGGAGATCTGGCTGGAGGGAACGAGGTTGAACTGGCTGATCAAAGCCTGCGGAAATTGTGAGATCGTACCAACGAACAACGCGTCCCGGTCGCCGATCACCAGTGGCGACGCGACGGTCTCGATGTCGATTGGATGCCCCGCCACGCTCGCCAGCCGGCTGATGAGCGTGGCCGCCGCCGACATCGTGTCCGTGTCAAAACGATCAAGAGACAGGGCGACGGGAGTAGTTCCAGTGCGGTAGGGCTGCCCGGCGCCAGCCATAGCAGCGAGATCGGGTTTGCGACCAATCTGCGCATAATCCGGAATATGAATTTCCGATGTGTCGAACAATGCAAAACGGGGCGTTGCGCTCGCTGGCGCACCCGGTGCGCAGGCCTGATCCTGCGCCGTCATCAACACCGCTTCGATAGTCACCTTGTTCGGACCGGGCTTGAAGTGCCGCATTGTCACGTTGATCGGCAGATGTCTGAAAATACCCCCGCCATTATTGGAGATAGGCACGGTGGAGGCGATCTGGTCATTGACATAGATGTCGACATGGCTGCCGGGCAACACCTGCGAAGAATAGGCTGCATCCAGGAGAAGCGACGCTTCGCCATAGGCCGACGCATAAAAATCGGCGGGCATGCCGATGTAAAATTCATTGCGGAAACGCCGGCCGCTGAACTCGCTGCTTTCGATACCGAGTTCCGAAAGCTCAATCCGACGGTCCGACATGATCAGTGGCACATCGGGTGCGTGCCAGCTGCGCGTCGAAAAAGTGGCTCGCTGAGCGCCCGGTGTTCGCGAGATCGAGGAAAACAGCGTCTCTATCGCCGCTTGCACCGCCTGGGGGGTCGGACCGGTGACGAGAAGCGGCGACGCTCCGCCCGCGACGGCGCTGCCGAAGCCTGCGAAAGCGCCCGCTGATGCTTCAGGTGGCAAAGTTCCGGCCATGCCGGCGATTTCCCGAGCGGTGCCGACGAGGACCGAAAGCGTTCCCGCTTTCCGTTCGACGGGAGGGGCCGTCACAAAACGGACCGTCTGGTTCGGCATCTGGGTTCTGAGCGCCAGCGCCTGCGAAAGACGCAGGAGAGAATCCGCAAATGCCGGATTGCCGAGCGCCGGTGCCACGATTTCGATCGACGTCGTCGCCTTGCCATCAGGTCCGGTCGCCTGGATGTCGTCGATGTTGGCGAAACTGCCCGCAACATCGGCGTTAAAGCCTATGAAGGTATTTGCCGGATCGACATCGGTCCACAGATCGTAAGTGGACTGGATCGTGCAATCTGTTCTGTGGCGCTGCTGCACCCCGAGCGACACGACATTCGCGCCGACCTGAAGGACACCGGGCGGAATTTTAAGGGAAATATTCCCCTGGCTGTCCGGCGCCTCGATACGCGCTGCCGCAAGCCCGACATTGTTCACGCTGACCTGAAAGTTCGAGCTTTCCGGGGCAACAACGATCGCGTTCTGATAACCGACATTCAACGATACGGCTGCATTCACCTGCTCTGGCGTCAGATAGATACTCCATTGCCGCCGGTCCATCTCGCCCGAAAGGCTGAGCTTTTCATAGGGAAGGATATAGCGGCGGCGGCCATCCGCTGAAGAAGACGAGGCGCGCATGGAACCGGGTGAGATGCTTTCCCGGCGCGCGGGCACGGTCACCGGGGGAACCGGCGGCGGTTGGGCCGTCACGTCTGGGGAAGGCGCAGGCTGAGCCGCGGAGGGTGGCGGAACAGGTGGCTGCGCCGGCGTCGGGACCTCCGGCTCGCGACGCGGTTCCACCGGAGAAATGGCGGGCGGCTCCGCGGGCTTCGGCGCGGCCTGGGCCGGCCTTTCCGGCGACATGTCGAAGGGGGATGACTGCGCAATGGCGCTCGTCGCGACTGCCCCCCAGATCATCACTGTCAGCGACTGCCCGATAGGTCCGCGGCCGGTCATTTTACGGCTCCAGCAGGTTTGACGGCCTTGGAACCCGGCCGCAGCGCGCGCGCCAGATAAAAGAGACCACGCTGCGTCTGGAAGAGCGATATTGCCAGGAAGGTCGCCGTACCGCGAATGAGGCCGGGGTTCCTGCGTCGCACACGCTGAAACTCGCTCCATTGCTCGGAATTGGCAAAAATCAGGTCGGCGATAAGGCGGTGATCGACGGCCCGTTGTGGGGAGAAGGTGCAGCCGATCGAAATGAACCCTTCACCTCTCACCGTCCGAACAATATTGAGAGGCATCGTTTCCGGCACGCCCTCGCTGTGGGGTTTGACCCTGACGATCGCAGTCTCGCCTTTTTCGACCGTGGTTGCGTTATCAAATAGATTGATGAGCAGACCGTGGACGGAAACATTGTCGATGGAGGCCGGCACCCAGGTGTCGCTGCCCTCAAGCTTGACCTCGCAGCGCCGCTTCACGGTGATGCGCCGCGAGGCGGACTTGTCGCCGCGTTCAGAAACGACCCCCAGCGCGCAACCGGCGAAGATGAGGTTCAGGAGGTTCCAGCCGCCGACCACGAGCGTGACATCCGCCTTGTAGGGCTCGCTGTAGATACGCCAGACGGCAAAGATCATCGCCACCACCAGCAATCCGAAAATCACGAAGAACGGCCGGCTGATTTCCGAGAGTCGCGCCTCAGCGATGGATTCATCCTTCGCCGTGACCTTGAAGGTTGGCTTGCCCGGATTGAAGATCACCGAAACGACGGCGGGCAGGAGGTGAACCGTCTGCACATATTCGTAGAGTTCCGATATCCACGGCCAGCGGAAACTGCCGTAGAGATAGTTCTGCATCATGAGGTTCACGAGCATGTAGGCCGCCGTATAGGCCAGAAACTCGCCGCCCGAGGCCACAAATATCTGCAGGTCGAAGAAAAGATAGAATAACGGCGCAAATAGGAAGATCGTGCGCGGAAACGGAAATAGCCAGAACAGCGTCGAGGACATGTAGCAGAGGCGCTGTGTGAATGTGAGGCCACGCTTGAACAGGGGCTGACGGAAAATCAGGATCTGCATCATGCCCTGTGCCCAGCGGCTGCGCTGACCGATGAAGCTTGCGAAAGTGGCCGGCTGCAGCCCGGCAATCAGGGGCTTGTCCACATAGATGCTGTTCCAGCCGCGGGAATGCAGTGCGAGCGCCGTTTCACAATCTTCCGTGATGCTGACACCGCTGAAACCTTCGGTATCCTGCAGGGCCTCGCGCCGCAGCACGGCGGCGGAACCGCAGAAGAAGGCGCCGTTCCACTTGTCGAGACCGCGCTGGATGATGCCGTAAAACATCTCATTTTCGCTCGGCATCGTCTCGAAGGTTCGCAGATTGCGCTCGATCGGATCGGGATTGACGAAGAAATGCGGCGTCTGCACCAGGAACAGCCGCGGGTCTTCTTCGAAATAACCAACGGTTTCCAACAGGAAGTCGCGCGCGGGCGCGTGGTCGGCGTCGAAGACCGTGACGAGTTCGCCAGTCGAATGGGCAAGGCCGTTATTGAGATTTCCGGCCTTGGCGTGGACATTGCGCTCGCGCGTCAGATAACGCACGTCGAGGTCTTCGCAGAGCTTCTTCAGCTCTTCATGGCGGCGCTGCGCGGCCTGCGCTTCGACAATATTGGCGGCATTGCGCTTCTGCACCGAGCCGCCATCGTCCAGCAGCCAGACCGTGAAGCGGTCTGCCGGATAATCCATGTTTTTGGCCGCCGCCAGCGTATTGGCCAGAAGCTCCGCATCCTCGTTGTAACTGGGCACGAAGACATCCACTGTCGGACGGTATGTGGGCGAGCCGGGCCTGGTCTTGCGCGACGGCAGCGGCATGGACACGATGACAAGGCTGAGCGCCAGCATCACCACGCTATACATTTCCGCCAGATAGAGCAGAAAACCGGGAATGAAGTTCTCAAGCTGATTGACGGGCGGCAACGTGCTTGTCGTGCGCCAGTAGACGTAACGAAGCACGATGGCCGTACCGAAACCGAGGGCCACCAGCCGCCAGACCCCCTGCCCGTTGAAGCCCTTGATCGTTGCGAGGAGAATAAGCGAGATTGCCGTTGCGACCAGGTGGGTCTGCAAGCTGACCGGCATCGTGATGATGGCCAGAACGCAAAGCGACACAAGCAACCAGACAATGATTGTGATGGCCTTGTTCATCCAGAAACTTTCCGTTCTCGTCCCCATCCGGAATTTCGGCCCGGCATCTCCGCTCTCGTCCCCGCCATCATCTGCATCCCTGGCCCGCCCCCGAACCGGAAAGGCACGATGGCGAGGGAATGGACACCTGCGGTACGCGCGATGATTGCTGTTGGCCTGTGACTGCCCCACCGCCGGCGGTGCGCGGGGCCGTCACCGCAGGCTGACCCGACGCACCCGCCGATACCGGCGAAGGAATGTTAACTGCTGCAACGGGCGGCAGCGGCTGTTGTTCCGGCTGAACCGGGGCAGTGGCCGCCGCACGACGAACCGGCCGGACCGGCACGCTGGCGGTGACCTCGCCGCCGGGTCGCATCGGCACCTCTTCCGACTTTATCGGATAGACCGGATTGCCGGGACGGCCGAGATTTTTGTCCACCGCCTGCGGCGTGCCATAGGGGTTCCAGCTTGGCGAGGCATAAGTCCCGGTGATGGTATAATTATACATCACCGCCAGAAGCCGCTCGATGCTTGCGCCGGATTGACAGAGGCGTAGCCGCACCTTGATGCGCCCCAGATTGCGGAAATCCTGCCGCATGCTTTCGGGGGAACGTATATCCTGCCAACCATAAAGGCAGGTATCCTCACCACGTCCCTTGCCAGCGGCATAGGAAAACGCGCCGTAACTGTTCTGCAAGTAATTTGCCGACATGGCGATAGTTTCACCGGGAAATTCCGCACGGATTTCCCGTGCGAGGGAGGAAGCCCTGAAACCGGTGAACGCCAGGGAATCGAGATCTGTATCGCCCGCCTGCTGCGGACCGAAGAACTCCGCCTTGAGATAATTCTGTCCCGGCGTAGCGGCCTCGGAACGCAATATGACCTGCTGCGCCACGGCATTGGAATAAGTACGGCTGACGACGGTAACGATTTCGGGACCGCCAGGCGGCGGAAAAATCAGCGCTTCGGAAGGGGACAGAAGCTGCGTCCCGCCGAACGACCGAATGCCCGCGGGAGTATTGCAGCCAGAAAGAACCGCAATGGAAAACAGCAATGAAGTATAGGCAGAAAATTTCACTGCCCTTCGCCCCTTTTTTTCCCCGACGCCGCCCAGATTAAAAGGAAACCGAATCACCAATGACCAGACCATTGTTACGAAATACGTGAGGACTGCGAATAAGCAATCGCAAATTTCCGTTGTAATTTCTGATAGTTTATGGCGTGCGAATCGCTTTTTCGCTCCCATTGGCGAAGGGCAAAAAGGTGGAACCAATCACGCCGCTGCGGGTTGGCTTTGCGTCAGATCGATAATTTTTGCGGTTGCAGCGCAATATGCCACATGGTCTATTTGCCTCCATAGTTGCGTATTTTTATTGATCTCAATTTATTCAACTGCAAAAACAGAGAGTTACCGCATGACCATGCAATTTCCGAGTATCGCGCAGACACTTGCCGAGGAGATCGGAACATTACGCAAATGGCTTGACGAGGATGCCCTTCCATTGTGGTGGGAGGCGGGGTCAGCCCGGCCGGATGGCGGCTTTTACGAGCGTCTCGGTCAGGATGCGAAACCGGTTTTTTCCGATGACCGCCGCGCCCGCGTCCAGCCGCGCCAGGCTTATTGTTATGCCGCCGCCGGCCAGCATGGCTGGCACGGACCCTGGAAAGACGCAGTGTTGCACGGGCTGTCCTGGTTCGAGAAGGTCTATCGCCTTGAAAACGGTCTTTACGGCAATCTGGCCGACCAGACCGGAAAACTGATCGACCCCTCCTTCGATCTCTACAACCAGGCTTTTGCGCTTTTCGCCGCAGCACAGACAGCTGCTATCCTTCCCGAGCGAAGGAATGAGATGTGCAGCCGCGCGCTCGAAATCCTTGCCATTCTCGAGCGCGACTACAGACACCCCATCGCCGGCTTCGAGGAGGCGAACCCGCCGCGCACACCGCTTTGCTCCAATCCGCATATGCATCTTTTCGAAGCGATGCTGGCCTGGGAAGAGCAGGATCGTGACGGCCCGTGGTCTGCGCTGGCGGACGAGATTGCCAGCCTCGCACTTTCCCGCTTCATCGATGACGGCAATGGCGGCCTGCGCGAATTCTTCGCCCATGACTGGACGCCATACGAGGGGGAGAAGGGCCGGATCATGGAGCCGGGCCACCAGTTCGAATGGGCCTGGCTTCTGGTGCGCTGGGGCAGCCTGCGTGGAGACGAAGAAGCGATCAGCAAGGCAAAACGCCTGTTCGAGATCGGCGAAGACCACGGTATCTGCCCGCGCCGCAAGGTGGCGGTGATGAGCCTTTACGACGATTTTTCGCTGCGTGACGGGCTTGCGCGACTATGGCCACAGACGGAATGGCTGAAGGCGGCGGTGCGGCTTGCCAGTGTGACTGATGGCGAGGAGCGGCAGCGTTACCTTGCCTCTGGTCTGAGCGCCATCGGCGCGCTGCAGCCTTTCCTTGACACGCCGGTCAAGGGCCTGTGGTTCGACAAATGGCCGGCGGATCGGCCCATGCTCGACGAACCGGCGCCGGCAAGCACGTTTTACCACATCGTCTGCGCCATCTATGAGGCCGAGGCGGTGCTGGCAGCAGGGTGAGGAACGTCACGTACCGGGCGAGCGGCATCGCCGCTCGCCGGTTTTGATACCGGTCAAACCTTGGCCGGACGCACCACGCGCCAGTCAGGTCTGCCGAGATTGTGCGGCCAGGCATGAACATCCTTGTCATTGAAGTAGACGACTTCTTCCAACTTCGGAAAATCCGCCTGTTTCAGCGTCACGTCGTTCATCCACGGACGAACATAGGAATCGCTGCCTTCATAACCCAGTTCGGCGACCCAGACTGGTTTGTCGAAGGTCTCGACGAGTCCGTAGCCCTTGCGCAGCAGATCCGTGAACGTCTTCGGCGCGCCATATTCGATCTTGTCGTAATCCTCGAGGCCGAACACCGACAGACCGACCAGATCGGCGTAATTGTCACCGGGATAATAGGCCCGCAAACCATCCAGACCTTTCGGTGACCACATCACTTTTACGCCTGGAACCGCCTTGCGCGTCATATCCACCACGCGCTTGTAGGCGGTGATGTAATCACGCGGGTTCCAGCCCGACCACGAGAAGCGGCCGGTCGTGTCTTCCATTTCCTGTCCCCAGCGCAGGATCAGCGGGCTCTTCATGGCCGACATGCGTGCGGCGATCGCCTGCATGTTTTTATCGTAATCGCCACTCAGAACCTTGCGGCGCAACTCGTCTGAAGAGAGGCGCCAGTTGACGTCCCACGACCAGGGTTCGACCGTGATCATCACATTGCGCTTGCGCTCCAGGGCATAGGCATCCGCAAGTGCGAGACTATCGAGATCCACGTCTTCCCAGGGCAAGAACAGGTGTTCCGTCGCCACCCCGGACTGGCCGGTGAAATCGCCGTGCGGATCATATGCGCCGAAACGTATTCCGTCCGCATGCAATGTCGGTCTTTTGTCGGCAAGTGTCTTCATGCCCGTCGAGGTCATGGGGGCGACCCCTTGCGCGTCGAGCTTGAGCACCGGATACATTCCGGCGGTAAAGGCTGCGGCGGCACCACTCGCGAACAGAAGTGTTCGTCTTGTTATCTGCATGACACCTTACTCCTTACCTTGTTGCCGTCATCGCCTTATCGTAGGCGGCGATCTGGGGCGTGACATCGTCCTTGCGGACGAGCTTGAGGAATTCATCGCCAGGGCGGGGCGGATTGTGCCGGAACACGTACCATTGCCCGCCCTGTTTGCGCTGGTAGAGCACGTTGCCGATGCGGCCATGGTCGAAGCAGGTATCGGCCTTGCCGCTTCCCGCCTCGGCTTTCCAGGTGGCGCGCATGCACAATGTGCCATTGGCATCGACGGTCCAGCGGCCTTCACCGATGGACTTCTTGCCCTTTTCTTCCGTTGCAGCGATGAATTTACGGCCGTCGGCGATGAAGCGCCCGCCGCCCGTATCCCATTTCCAGGTCTTGTCGAAATACATCTCCACGACCTCGCTGGTTCTGAGCGGCTTCGGCGTCTTCGTGCCGCCTGCAGCATGGACGACGCTTGGCGCGACCACCGCAAGACAGAGTACGAAAGCGGAGAATCCGCATGTGCTTATTGTTGTTTTCATCACAGCCTCCTCCTTCATTGTCCGACCCTATTGTCGGCCAGCATGATCTCTCCGGTTGCCACCGCCGGCGGCGGCGCAACGATTGGTTCTGCCTGCATTTCCTGCGGCCCGCGCAGTCCAGGCAGTGCAATGCGCAATTTCAGACGCACCGACCTCGCACCTTCCGCGCCCGCACCGGCGACCGTGAACCGTGTTTCGGTGAAACTGACATAGGGCTGTCCGTGCGAGAGAGCTTCCAGCCCACCGATCGCATGGGAGCTGAGTTCCGCGGCACTTCCGGCCACCAGCAGCAAGGAACAGGCGGCAGCACTCGCTCCACCGCGCAGGGCTGGCAGCTTCGGCAAACCGTTTTCCACTGCATGGCGGATGAGCAGGAACACCGACAGGCTCGCATAGATCGCCACATTGATGGCAGCGAAGATAAAGAACCCCTCCGCGCCGTTTTGGCGCGGCGCCAGAACCATGGCAAGAAGGCTGAGTGTCGCGAGGATCGTGTATGGTGCGACTACCCGCAGCGGCAGCGGCGGTTTTGCCTGCGTGCCCTTGGGCGTGATGCGGAAATCGACGAAATCGCCACGGATCGTGTCACGTATGGCCGCCAGCACACCCATAAGCGACCATGGCCAGCGCAGGAACAGGAACACCATGGCCTCCCAGCTGAAAAGCTTCGCATCATGCGGACGGAACGCGCCCGTGGCCCGCCAGAAGGAAGCGAACACGATCATGATCAGCGAAACCGGAAGGAAATGCCCCAGAAACGCCGGATAGGATGCGTTGACCAGCACATGGCCTCTCACCAGCGCCACGGCCGGAAGCACGAACATCAGAGCCATGAAGCCGGAGAACAGCGGATACCAGAGTTGCGAAAACAGGAACTGGAACTTCAGTCGCGCGGGCAGCTTCGGCACGTAATGCCGTGAATACTGCAGCAGAATGGTCATAAGGCTGCGCGACCACTGGAATTCCTGCACGATGAGATCGGCAAAGGTCACCGGCCCGTCGCCATGGGCGATAGCATTGACGGCGTGGACGCCGCGCCAGCCGCCGGCATTCATCAAAAGCGTGGTGGAATGATCTTCGGCAAGCTCCGGCCCGAGGCCACCCACTTCCCGAAGAGCCTTCGTGCGCACGGCGTAATGCGAGCCGATGCAAAGCGGCGCCCAGCCATTATTGTATCCCAGCTGGAGCGCACCATGCAGGCTTGCCTCGGCATAAAGCCTGCCGCGTGCGGCCCAGCTTTCATTGGCATTGGCGTCGCAAATGCTTGGGGCGGACACATATCCAATCCTCGGATCGGCAAAGGGACGGATTACCTCGCTCAGATAGTCGGGTTCCGGCACGTGATCCGCATCGAACTGGGCGACAAAATCATAACGCTCGTAACCGTAACGGTCGTAAAAATAGGCGAGATTGCCCTCTTTGCAGCGCGTGCGCCGCGGCCAGGTCTTGCGATGATACTCGGCAATGCCCTGTCGGGTGGAAACGAAAACGCCGTGCGCGCCACACCATTTCAACGTTTCCGCATCCGGGGCTTCATCGGCAAGCCAGACGTCGAACTCCAGACCCTTCTGCTCCAGCATGGCCAGCAGTGTCTTTTCCACTACCGCGAAAGGTTCCGACGGTGCTTTGGTGACCACCATCGCCACCCTGCCCCGCGGCAGAGGCGAGCGCCGGTCAACAACCCTCGCGTTGAGAAATATGAAGATGAAATAGGACGGCAGAAGCGTGATCCACGCCAGCGCCAACGTGACCACGGAGTAGTAGGGCCAGTCGATGACGCGATCTCGATCGAGCCACCAGATCCAGAAATAGGCGAGCGTCACCAGCCAGCCACCGATACCAAGCAGGTAGGCAAGGCGGTTCCAGCCCGTAAAGACCGGCAGCATCCGCAACACGCCTGCAGCGGCGCGGGGGAATGCGACGGCGGGCGTTGAGCGCATCGTCATGACAGCACCTCCAGTCCGAAACCGGGACCGGCCGTGCGGATGATAGTGTCTATATCGGAGCGTCTGGGCGCAAAGCCGAGCGTCTGCCGTGCCCGTTCTATATCGGCAAAGAGCGCCGGAGGGTCTCCTGCGCGCCGTGCGCCGAAATGAACAGGGACTTCCTGCCCCGTCACGCGATGGATTGCCCGAATGATGTCACCGACCGATGTGCCGTGACCGGAGCCGAGATTGACACGCAACGTCTCGCCGCCATCGGCAAGATGGTTGACGGCGGCGACATGGGCATCGGCCAGGTCACTGACATGGATATAATCGCGAATGCAGGTACCGTCACTGGTATCGTAATCGGCACCGAACACATCGAGTTGCGGCAGCCTCGCAGCAGCGGCCATCAGCGCACGGGGGATCAGATGCGTCTCCGGTTCATGACGTTCGCAAAGCTCGCCATCTGGGTCCGCACCGGCGGCATTGAAATAACGCAGCGCGACGAAACGCAGACCATAGGCCGCGGCATAATCGTCTAGTGCCATCTCGAAGATCAGCTTGGTGCGGCCGTAAGGATTGACCGGCGTCTGCGCCGTCTCCTCACGGATGGGCAGTTGCGGCGGCACGCCATAGGTGGCGCAGCTGGAGGAAAACACCAATCCGCCGATATTCTGGTCAAGACAGGCGTCCAGCAGCGAAAGACTGCCGCCGACATTGTTGCGGTAGTATTTGCGTGGATCCTCGACGGACTCGCCGACATAAGCGTTGGCGGCACAATGAATGACGAAGGCTGGTGAGAATTCCTGGAGCGTGGCTTTCAGGAGACCACGATCCAGAATGTCGCCTTCGATAAAGGGACCCCAGCGGACCGAATCCGCGTGACCGGTCGATAGATTGTCATAAGCTATGGGCTTGAAGCCGGATTGCGCCAGTGCCTTGCAGATGTGGCTGCCTATGAATCCGGCCCCGCCCGTGACGAGGATTGTGCGGGGCATCTCATACGGCCTCCGCCACTTTCCGGCCAGCCAGCAACGCATCGAAATAGACGATCGTTCTTTCAAGGCCGATTTCGAGCGGTACACGCGGCTGCCATTTCAGCAGCTCGTTTGCCCGCGAAATATCCGGACGTCGCTGCTGCGGATCGTCGATCGCGGCAGGCAGATGGACGATGCGTGAGCGAGAACCTGTCATCCGGATAACAATGTCGGCCAGCTGCCGCACCGGAATTTCTGCGGGATTACCGAGATTGATCGGCCCGATGCAGTCTTTCGGCTTGGCCGAGAAGCGCAGGAAGCCATCGATCAGGTCATCGACATAGCAGAAAGAACGGGTCTGGCTGCCATCACCGTAAATGGTGATGTCGTCACCCTTCAGCGCCTGGACGATGAAGTTCGAAACCACACGGCCGTCGTCAGGGCGCATACGCGGCCCGTAAGTGTTGAAAATGCGTCCGACCTTGATATCGACACCGAAAGTGCGGTGATAATCGAAAAACAGCGTTTCCGCGCTGCGTTTCCCTTCATCGTAGCAGGCGCGCGGCCCGATTGTATTTACATTGCCGAAATAGGTTTCCGGTTGCGGATTGACGTGGGGATCGCCATAGACTTCCGAGGTCGAGGACTGCACCACGGTAGCACCGCATCTGCGCGCGACTTCCAGCACATTGACTGCGCCGAGTACATTGGTGAGAAGGGTTCCGACGGGATCGCGCTGATAATCAGGCGGCGAAGCCGGAGAGGCAAAGTTGAAGATCAGCGAAACATCGATGTCATAGGGTTTGCGCACATCGTGCTCGACCATCAGAAACCGCTTATTGTTCCGCAAATGCTCCACATTCGCGGTACGGCCGGTCGAAAGATCATCGAGACAGATCACCTCGTGACCACTGCTCAGCAACCGCTCGCAGAGATGGGAGCCCAGGAAACCGGCGCCACCATTAACGAGTACCCGTTGCCCGGGTTTCCAATCTGAGTAAATGGTAACGCCGTTATCATGTTCGTTGGGAACGAAATTACGCATAACACACACCTCCCCACGGTGAATCAGCACACCCGATTCAACTAAGTGAATTGAACTCTCCATTTGACGCTATCTGAATATCATCCCTCTATTTTTTCTTCTTCCTGAGGTTTTAATATTCACATCCGATAAATTTCCACTTTCATGATAAGCGCAGGCAAAAACAGGTCAACTTCAATTTATCGAAATATTACAATTGATTACCCAAAATTACTCAAAATAGCCCGTTGATTTAATACTTTTTAACTACGCCTCCATTATGCCTTTCTTATTGAGCATTAGCGCAAGCTTCGCTCAACCAGTCGGGGCTATCCTGGTTTTGTAAGGCTCGGTCCACCGGGAACAAAACCGCCCGGCGAGATGCGACAGACAGTCGATTTCAGGGGACACACATGATGAATGAAATGCCTTATTTCCGTGGCGGCAAAACAGTCCGTCAATGTCGTCTTGCGCTCGTTGCCGGCGCACTTTTGACTTTCACTTTCGCGACCGCTTCATGCTCCGTCGTCGAAGACGCCGTTCTCACGACCGCATCGGCCAGCCCGACTACGATCAAGAGCCGCGTCACACCGGCGAAGGCGGCCTATGGCTATCAAAAAACCGGCAACGCAGCCGTTACGCTTGTTGCAGGTGCTTCGGACACACCGGCAGTTTCGCGACCTTCCTATTCGGGCTCTTCTCCTTATATCTGCTCGCCGAGCGGATTTGGGCAAAAGTCCCGCTGCTTCCTGAGGCCCTGAGCCTCCTGCATAACGTCCGGGCTGCCTCTGGCAGCTCGACGCTCAGTTCTTCCAGCCGGAGAACGTCGCGCCTTCATCCTTGCTGAAGAAACGCGACGCCGCCTCCGTGCGGTTGCGAACGTTCATCTTCTTGTAGATGTTGCGAACGTGCACCTTCACCGTGTTCTCGGACAGATGAAGCCGGTCGGCAATGATCTTGTTCTGCGTACCCTTGCATAACAGGTCGAGGATTTGCACCTCACGCGTCGTCAGCGTCGCCATGTCGCTCCTGCTCTCGGCGAGGGCGTCGGCACGGTTGGCGATGACAGCGCTGTTCTGCACGCTTTTACCACCGGCTGCGGTGGAATAGGGCGTAAGCTTGCCGAGAAGGGCCGCCGGAAAATGCTCCCCGCCCTTCATGAGCAGGTCGACCGCCGCCATGAAGACGTCGAGCCGGAGATTGAGCGGCAGCACACCATCGATGATGCGCATTCCCACCAGCCGCTTCAGTGGCTCTTCAATTTTGTCGATCGTTTCCACGACGAGCGCTATTGGCGCTTCAGGATGTTTTTCACGGATCGCCGACAATACGCTGTGAAGCCGCTCGCCCGCCAGGCGATAGGGCAATACGAGCCGGACATCGGCGCCGTAATCATCGTCAATCGTTGCCGACGATGTCACGCTTACCACGGAGAATGTAGGGAACTTTTTGCCCAACGCCTCCATAAGGCATTCGGAAAACAGGTCCGGATCCGCTACGATCAATAAAGTTCCATTTATATGTGTGACGGCGTTTTTTTGTTTCGCCGCATAATCTGACGTTCCCATGAACATTGACGCCTCCCTCAAGCGCTTACGCATTACTTTCTTTTGGTTGCGCAGTCTGTCATCCGCCCGGCGACCTTCCCCTTAAAACTTGGGGGCGACCCTCCGCTTCATGTCATGTCAATTATTATTAATCACCCGTTAATTCGTACACGCTAATACGAAAAGCTGTGTAAATAAATGGCCCAAACGGGTTATTTTTTACAATTGACATACAAAATAGGTTAAGCCGGATCAGAATCAGTGATGCGGGAACCGGGGTAAAAACAAATATATCGGAAAAGCTTTCGTGCTGGTTTTGCGTTCCGACGAAATGTAACTTTCAGTTGATATCCCTCAACATAGCTCGCCTGCTGCACATGCCAAAGCCTGTGCCTTTTCGGGATGAGAGCATCTCTCCACCGAAATAAACCATGTTTCACGAAAGAGCCGCTCTGCCCTGCCGAAGCGGCGTTTTTTCGAGAATGAACCGGCGAACGTTGCCCAAGACAACCGCTTGCGACGTATATATTCGGGTGGAACGCCGATAGGTTTAGCCCAAATTGATATCTAGGAAGCGTAATTTTTCTGCGGCACAGTCTGACCGTCGCTGAACGGCGGCTGATGGAAAGACACTCCCGGCCTTGACGTGTGTTTGAGAGCGCCGGGCCCTTTTCAAGAAAACATGCAAGCGAAAAGACGAAGCCACCGCGCTCCCCTGCTGGAGCGAGGAACGGATTTGTGCGCCGTTTTACCGAGTAGCGCACAAGGGCTGAAGAAAAAGAGCCCGTCCACGGGCCAATACCGAACCGCAGATGATGCGTAACCGAGTCCATCTGCCAACATCAATCTTCATGCTATCCGGAGCAAGCGCGAAAAAATCCCGTTTGAGATGAGAGGGATTTCGAAAGCTGCTCCGAGCTTTTTCGGAGGAAATCGAAATGGGTTATGATCATAAATCCGCTGGCAGCGACGACGATATCACCAAGATCGGCGCGCTTTCCGATGGTTTTGCCAACACGTCTACCAATGACGCCAAGGTGGAAGACAGCAACGTCGGCACCGCGAACGGTGAAAACCGCAACAACGACAATAGCGACAACAGCACCAATGTGGATGTTGATGCCAAGATCGATGTTGCAGTCGGCAATGGTGACAATCGCGATAACGACTATGACTGGAGCTATGACAGCAAGTCGTACAGCGATAACGACACGACGACCAAGACGAGCACCGAAACCAACACCGACATCAAGACCGATTACGACTGGAGCTATGAAAGCAAGTCGTACAGCGACAACGATACCAATGTGAAAACGATTACGGATACGGACAACAAGACGTTCTCCTATTCCGACAACGACACATCCACCAAGGTATCGACAACCACCGACAGCTTCAACTCCTCGGATAGTTTCTACAAGTCGGATGACGACTTCGGCAACATCACGGGCGTCAAGGATGTCGGCAATCTCGGCATCGCCGGCGGAGACCTCACCTTCAATCTGGGTGACGACTTCTCCTTTACCCTGGATGTCGACAGCATCCTCAACGACTCGCTCAACGGTGACGGCAACGACACGGGCTTCAGCCTCGTGCAGGCCAACCACCTGGCGGATCAGGATGAGGCATACGACATCAAGATGCAGAACGGTGGCGCAGAAAACCACCTGAGCGCCAATGCAGGCGACGCCTATGGCGCAGAAGGCATCGACGGCAAGGGATGGGATCTCAAGGCCGGCGACGACGCAGCGGGCACCAGCACGGCCGACGCATCGGCAATCCTTGCAAATTCCGGCTTCCATCTGGAGCTGGTGCAGGGCGCCAACATGCTCTCCAATGCCGTTGACGTCACGGTCACAGGGGGCAACTCCAGTGTCTCGGACGTCGGTGAGGATCACTCCTGACAACCATCTCTTGACGAAAAGAGCTGCACCGGCGTCCGCCGGTGCAGTTTGCGGTTCATAGACAGGCCTGGCGACAAAGAAGCACCGCTTCCAAGACGTGTGCCGCCCGACATCTGTGACGTACCGCAATGATCGGGGAGGGACCTCCAATGCATATCGACAAGATTTCAGACATGATCGCGCATTTCATCGGCCTGTTCGATACGATGGCCGAAGAAGCGCGTCTGCGAAACAACTATAGTGAAGGCCCCGCACGTTCCGGGCCTGAGCAACTGCCGGAAGAGGAAGCGGCAAGGCTGCTCGACAAGAACTATGACGTTGCACTTCAGGACTACGATCCTGGCGTCAAGTACCATGCAGGCTATTACGACTTCGATTATCTGCCGCCGCATTTCGCACGCACGGTCGAACATGACATGCAGCAGTTTGCGAATTCGATACCGGTCGATATTTCCGCTGCGAATTTCCGCTTTCCAGGTCGCCTTTCCTTCGAGGACGAACGTGAGCTGGTAATTCATACCGGCCCAGGCTCGGTTGTCGCCCATGTCGCGCAGGTGAATATTCTTCAGGACGATGATTATCTGAATATGACGGACGGCCCCAACGTGGCCCGCGACACCAGCTTCGTCACTGAACGTACAGTCGAATTCTACAACGAAGCGTCCGTCTTCACCCCTTTTTCCGGTTTCCAGCGCACCGACAGCTATGATGCGCTGCAGGCTCTCGCCAAGACCGCGCATGATTACATCGAACACGCCCGCGACAACGACGTTACCTCACTCGGGACCGGCGCAGATGAGGATTTCGTCCTGGCCGGCAACGACATCAATGGTCTTTATATCAATGGCGTTGCCGCCGCTGAGAAGCCGGCGCTGGACGACTACATGCCGGATCGCGGCATTGCCAAGCCTCCGGAAGAACCGGAACGAAGTGACGTTGCGCTGCATGAAGAAAGTCCCGCCGGCAACAGTCTCGATGTGGCCGCAGGCGCCAATGTCGTCGCCAACGTCGCCACATTGGTCAATACCGCCGTCATGACCTCCGTCACCGCCGTGATGGGTGACTACCACCAGATCGATGCGATCACCCAGGCCTATATCTATAGCGACAGGGACGAAATCGCTTCCGTTTTCACCCGTTCCGAGGATCAGGCCGACACGGCCGCCTACAACATCGCCAATTTCGAACGCAGCGTTTTCCCCGCCGCGGAAAATACGGCTGCGGAGAGCCCTGAAACCGGCGAAATGCCGATTTTCCCCACCGCGTGGCGCGTCAGCGTATTGGAGGGTGACGTTTCCTTCGTGCATTGGATCGAACAATACCAGTTCGTCAGCGACAACGACACGATGACGATCACGACCTCCGGTGCGAGCGTCAGTCTTTTGACAGGGGGAAATGCCGCACTCAATATTGCGAATTTCCTCGGCATCGGAATGCAGTATGACCTCATCATCGTTGGCGGCAATGTGCTAGACATGAACCTCATCAGCCAGATCGCCGTGCTTTACGACAATGACTGGGCCCGCGCCAATCCCGATGCACCGGGAGGCGCCACTATTCAATCCGGCAACAATCTCCTTTGGAATGATGCCTCCATCTATAACGTCGGCTCCAACGACCGTTTCGAAGCGATGCCCGACTACATGGCGCAGACGGTGTCCGCGATCAATGAGCGCGATCCGAACATGCCGGATGCACTTGCGCATGACAGCAATTTTGCCGGCTATCAGGGACTGAACGTGCTCTACATCACCGGCAATCTCTACGATGTCAGCATCATTAAGCAGGTGAGTGTGCTCGGCGATTCCGACGACGTTACCCAGGCCTCGGCCAAGGTACTCGAAAACAACGAGAATGCCGACGTCCATATCGATACCGGCAGCAATGCCGTCATCAATCTCGCGCAGATCATTGATTACGACAGCTTCGGTTCCACCACCTATGTTGCCGGCGGCGTTTATTCCGACGCCATTCTGATACAGGGTGGCATCATCGAAAACGATACGTCGCAGCCTGCGCAACCGGGTCAACTTGCGAACGAGGTCATCGCTTTTCTTCACGACGATCCCGCCACCATCGAAAACGAATCCGACGGCGTCATCAATGCCGGGCACGACCTGTCGTGGTCCAATGCCCACTCATCCGACGTCATGCAAGCGGTCACCGCATAGGTTTTGCCGGCGGCAGTTCCGCCTGTGTAACCGCAAAAGCCGCAAGATCACCGAGGGGACCGATAAAAATGGATCATATTTCAAGAAGAACGATTGCGGATGGACGCTCGCTGGATTTACCGCTGGATCAGGACGCGGAAGACAGCAAGCTGACGGACGCCTGTATTTCAGCTATCAATGAAGCCGTAGAGAACCTTCGCCAGTTGTCGGGTGCGGAACAGATCGCTAGGGCAACCCCGCCCTCTCCGGAGGTGGCCCCACCGCCCTCGCCGACGACACCGCAATCCAACACATTGCGGGATATGCCAGCAGGAAATCCGGCACCGCAACAGGAGCCACACCCCGCGTCGCAACCTGCCCCCAAAGCCAAGATCGACAATGCAGAACTAAAGAGCGCTCCCGACCTCGCCTTCGTCAAGACTATCGACAACAATGACGGTCCGATCCGTGAAAACGAACGCCGCCCGGCGACGGGCGGTGGCGGCGATGGCAAGGAACCAACGGGCAATGGCGGCGGTGGCGGCGGCGGTGGCAGCAGCCAGAGCGGCTTTCATAAACGCAGCGAACCGATCAATTTCGCCGCAAGCCTTGCCAAGGGCATCGCCGCGGTGCGGCGCAACATGATTGTGGTGATGCTGTTCACCGTCGCCATCAACGTCCTGCTTCTCGCCATACCGCTTTATCTGTTTCAGATTTCGGACCGCGTGCTGACGAGCCGCTCGATGGATACGCTCGTGATGCTGACGGTCGCGGTTCTTGGAGCGGTACTGCTGCAGGCTTTCATGGATGCCATCCGCCGCTTCATCCTGATGCGTACCGCTGTGGAGCTCGAGGTTCAGCTCGGCGCTCCCATCCTCTCTGCCGCCGCACGCGCCTCCCTGCATGGCAGCGGCAAGGATTACCAGATTTTGCAGGATTTACAGCAATTGCGCTCATTCCTCACCTCGGGAACCCTTATCGCTTTTCTCGATGCGCCGCTTATGCCGCTCTTCATCGTGGTGGTTTATCTGGTCCATCCGCATCTCGGTATTATCATCATGGTCTGCTGCGCCGTGCTGTTCACCATCGCCTGGCTGAACCAGCGCTTCACCGCACGGCAATTCTCCGAAGCCTCGGGTTATCTGAGCCGCGCCAATTTCCATCTCGATTCCATGTCGCGCAATTCGCAGATCATCAATGCGCTCGCCATGATCCCCGAAGCGGTAAAAATGTGGGGCCGCGAAACGGCGGGCTCGCTGAAATCGCATGTGGCCGCACAGGATCGCAACATCATGTTCTCTGGCGTGTCCAAAGCCGCGCGTATGATCACACAGGTTGCGCTTCTCGGCTGGGGCGCGCATCTTTCGCTCTCCGGCGAGCTGACAGGCGGCATGGTGATTGCGGCCTCCATCGTCTCGGGCCGTGCGCTCGCGCCCATTGAAGGAGCGATCGAGGGCTGGCACCAGTTCAACAAATCGGCCGCCTCCTATGGCCGCATCAAGCAGCTCCTCATCAGCTCACCGCTCAATTTCCCACGCCTGCGCCTTCCCAATCCGGAAGGACGCCTGGATGTTGAGCGCATTCTCTTCGTACCGCCGCCGCAGAAGAAAGTGATCCTGAACGGTATCTCCTTTTCGCTGAAAAAGGGCGAATCGCTTGCCATCATCGGCAATTCCGGCTCCGGCAAGACGACGCTCGGCAAAATGCTGGTCGGCTCCATCCTGCCTACATCGGGCAATGTCCGCCTCGATCTCATGGATCTGCGCAACTGGGACCAGCGGCAGTTCGGGGAAAGTATCGGTTATCTGCCACAGGACGTGCAGCTGTTCCCGGGCACCATCAAAGCCAATATCTGCCGCATGCGCGACGATATAGAGGACAGGCAAATCTATGAGGCCGCAGTGCTGGCCGACGTTCACGAGTTGATTGCCGGTTTCCCGCAGGGTTATGAAACCGTGGTCGCCGCCGATGGCGCACCGCTTTCCGGCGGGCAGAAACAGCGCATCGCACTTGCTCGGGCCTTCTTCGGCGACCCCAAATTCGTGGTGCTGGACGAACCGAACTCAAACCTCGACACCCAGGGTGAGCAGGCCCTGGCCAAGGCGCTGCTGCACGCCAAAAGACAGGGCATCACCACTGTCACAATCACCCAGCGGCCCGCGCTTCTGCAATGCGTCGACAAGATCATGGTGCTGAAGGACGGGTCGGTCGCCATGTTCGGCGAAAGGATGGACGTGCTGAAAGCGCTCTCCGGCACTGGCCGCCAAGCCAGCCAGTCCCCGCAGATCGAGGGTTGAGGATCGTCATGTTCAGGAAAAAGAACGCCATTGCCGAAGTCAAACCACAGGGTCAGCTGGAATGGTACAGCGAGGTACCGCGCTCAATCCGCCTGCACAGCTCGATCGGTCTTGCCGTGCTGCTCGCCTCCTTCGGCGGGTTCGGCTACTGGGCTGGCACCGCGCCGCTCTCCTCCGCCATCATCGCCCAGGGCAGCTTCGTCGCCACCGGCAATAACAAGGTCGTGCAGCATCTGGAAGGTGGCATCATCAAGGAGATGATGGTCAGCGAAGGCGACACGGTCAAGGTAGGCGACGTGCTGCTCACACTCGACAAGACGACGGCACTCGCCAACGAACGCATGTTGCAGCTGCGGCGGCTCAGGCTTGAGACCATCGTCACGCGCCTGCGCGCCGAAGCGCAGGGCGCAAAGAGCTTCAAGGTGCCCGACATCGTCATGAAGGAAGCCGGCGATCCGGATATCAACGCCATCATCCAGAGCCAGAACATCGTGTTCCATAGCAAACTCATCAAGCTCGAAGAGCAGTTGAACCTGATCGAGAAGAACATCAGGTCGCTGGAGTTTCGTTATGCGGGTTATGACGGGCAAAAGCAGTCCTTCGACCGGCAACTCGCGCTTCTCACGCAGGAACGCGATTCCAAGGAGAGGCTCGCCAAGGATGGTGTCATCCGCAAGACCGACATGCTGGCGCTGGAGCGCGCCATTGCCGATGCGATGGGGGACATTGCCCGTCTGAGCGGCGAAATGAACCAGAGCGAAGCGGAGATCGCCAAATTCAAGCAGGAAGCGATCATTGCGGTCAACGCCAACAAGCAGGCGGCGCTTGACGCGCTGGAGACGGCGGAGTCCGATCTTGACAGCGTGCGCGAACAGGTCCGTGGGGCCGCCGAGGTGCTGGAGCGCACCGTCATCCGCTCCCCCGTCAACGGAACTGTCGTGCGCGCTTATTATCACACGCCCGGCGGCGTCATCACGACAGGCAAGCCGATCATGGAAATCCTGCCGGCCCATGTTCCGCTGATCCTGGAGGCGCAGGTGCTCAGAACCTCGATTGACCAACTGCACGAGGGGCAGACGGCAGCGATCCGTCTTTCGGCGCTCAACCGCCGCACCACGCCGGTCCTGAACGGCAAGGTTTTTTACGTTTCCGCCGACAGCATCGAGGAGAACGCCGGTCTGCAGGTCAAGGATGTTTATATCGTGCGCGTGCAGGTGCCCGATGAGGAAATCGCCAAGGTCCATAATTTCCGCCCAGTGCCGGGCATGCCTGCCGACGTATTGATCCAGACTTCGGAGCGTACTTTCTTCGAATATCTGACCAAGCCGATCGCTGACAGCATGTCCCGTGCTTTCAAGGAAAGATGAAGAAATATCAGTAACCTACCCCTGTCTTTTCCGCGACAGTCGGCATATGATGTCGAAGGATGTTTTGTCGGGGCGGGAGAAGCGTCATGGCGGCGATGTCGGATGTATTGCTGCTGGTCGGCAGGCTGAACTATGTGTGGACCAACACCGAGAGCCTGATGATCTATCTCATCGTCCACCTTTTGAAAGTGGACAAGGAGGCTGCCATCGTCGTGTTCCTCACCCTCAACACCACGCGGGCGCGCATGGATCTCATCGAACGCCTGGCAAAGCTTCCCTCCACCGACGCGAAGGACCGGAAGACTGTCCTCTCCATCATGGCGCGGCTGAAGAGGGAAGCGAAGACGCGCAACAAATACAATCACTGCATCTATTCTTTTGACGAAAAGGGCGATATCGCCAGCACCCAGCTGATGCGTCTGGTGGAAGATGACAGCCAGGTCCGCTACGGCAAGGTCGAGCGCATGGACGAAAAGGAAATCGGCCAGCTCGAAAAATCAATCGCCGACATTGTCGAGGTCAGCAAGGACATGTGGAGCTTCATTCACGCCAGTCCACATGTCTCGGCGGATTATCTCTAGGGTCTGGTCTGCAGCCTCATGCCGATCGCGGGGTGAGTCTCACCGTTCCGCGCCGCTTTTACCGGAAGGCAAAGTTTTCCGGCCGCGAAATAAAGCAGGAACGAACCGATCTGATAGGGGAAGATGATGTCAATCTCCACGAAGGATCGCACCACGAACAGCGCGCAAATCGCAAAAAGGATAACGCCCTGCGGGTCGCTTCGACGCATCAGCACCGATCTCAGATGCCCCAGCAGCGTGCCGTAAAGCACCATGCCCAGCAGGATCATGCCGACAAAGCCGTTTTCCACCACTGTCTCGATATAGGTATTGTGGAAATGGAAGCCGCTGCGGCCGGTGATGAAGAAGTCGTTCCACAACCGTTCGGCATCGGCAAAACCCGCAACCCAGAATCCCTGGTAGCCTACCCCCAGGATCGGAGCCTGCTTTGCAGCCTCTATGCCCTGCTGCCAGAGATAGGTTCGGCCGGTCAGCGTCGAATCCTTGCCGAAGATACCGAGAATGGCATCTAACAGACCGAACTGCAGCGAAGCCACCGCAAGCAGCGCGCCGAGACCGCCGAGAGCAAAAAACATCATTTTACGGTTTGCGGGCGAAAGCATCCCGATCGGGATAAAACCGATGATGAGGGCGACAACGGCCGCGGTGGTAATGGCGGAGGTGGCAGATTGCGATGCGATGAGACTGTAGGCAGACAAGAGTCCCGTCACGCCTGCAATCGGCAGCCAGATGCCCTTTTGCTTGAGTACCAGCACAGACGAGGCAGCAAAAATGACGCCCAGCGACGCATAGAAACCGAGCTGATTTTTGGATGAGAAGGCACCGACGAAACTGTAGGTCCCATCAAGCGCGTCAAAAAGATAGATGCCGAACAGAAGCGAATAGAGCAGGACGACGCCTATGCCAATCAGGGCGCCCCGCGTCAGCGTCCGGATGGAAATCACGCGCATGGCAACCAGCGCGCAAACGATATGGGTCATGTATTGGATGGAGGCGCGCATGGTTACAGATACGGCTTCCGACCAGAAGCTGGACAGGACGGTAAGAATGCCGAAGCCGAAAATCCACAGGTAACGCGGATAATTGCCGAGCACGCGCCGGTAGTCGACCACCACCAGCGGCAACCACATGCCATAATAGGCCAGAACCGAGATTTGCCCGAAACGCGACGAATAGGCGAAAACGAAGAATGACAGCGCAACGGCCGTCATCCCATAAATCTCATTGCGTTCGGGATCGATCAGCGCCGATTTGGCGATCCGCATTGAAACCTCACTGCATCAGGATTTCGGAAGAGACCTTGATGACGTCGCCGGGCTGAAGCAAGGCATTTTCATCGACCTTCAGCTCCTTCGGCTTGCCGTTTTCCTCACGTACCACGACATAGCTGATCGTCGCGGACTTACCCGATGGATCGAAGCGGATCGCCTCGGCCGATTGCGCCAGTGCCTCCGACATCAATTCGCGGCTCGTGGTCAGCTGCAGATTGAGCTTGTCGAGTTCCGCTTCCGTGTCCTGCAACTCCTTGGAGCGCTGCGCCACCCAGTCGTTGCGCAGGTTGATCTCGTCCTGGGTTGCCTTGTTGATATCCTGTTTGGCGCGCAGCGACTGCGTGTCGATATCGAGGAGGGTGGATTCCACCTCGGCCGCACGTTCTTCTGCCGAAATGCGCCGCTGCGACAAGGCAAGGCCTTGCTCGTTCAGCCTGTTGACGCGGTCACGGTCTTCATTGGCGAGTTGAAGCTGCCGGTTTTGCGTTTCCGACTTTTTCTTCAGGGATTCGACTTCGCTCTGCAAAAGCGCGTGCAAGTCCGTCAGCGCCTTGAGCTGAAGTGTATAACGCTCGGTCCGCGATTTCATCAGCGCGCTTTCGCTGGCGAGAAGCGTGTCGATCTCGGCGATCTTTTCCATCTCCGGCGTCTTGGTAATCGTCTGATCGCCCTTTACCTCGGCGATCAACCGCGCTTGGCGGGCAAGCAGCCTTGCCCGCTGGTTATCATAAACGGCGGCGTCACCACGTGCATTGATGAAGTCGCGCGCAAAACGCTGTCCGGCGTCGGACCTTCGCAAGCCGCCTGCAAGACTGACAGCCTTCAGCACCGTGATGTTGGGGGCATAGGGATATTCACCCGGTGTCTGCACATCGCCACTCAGAAAGATCGGCCGGAACTGGGCGATCTCTACGGAGGCCGAAGGCAGGTTGCGGAGGGCGAACTTGCTCTGAAGCTGAGCGCCGATCTGGTCGCTCACCTCGGAAGGCGTCTTGCCTGCGACGTCGAGCTGACCGATGAAGGGCAAGGACAGCGTACCGGATGGCCCGACGGAATAGTCGCCGTTGATGACGTCCCAGTTGCGGATGCTGCCGTCGGCCGGTTGCCATTCGGCAACGCGGATACGCAGCTTGTCCGCGGTACCGAGCTTATATTGAGCGCCATCCGCAGCCATTGTGGAAAGCGGCGCGGAAAAAGCGACGGTAGCAGCAAGAACGAGGGCCACAAATGGGCGGTGGGCGGCGGAAAAGCCGTTCATCGGGAAACTCCCTGTTAGCGGATCGCCATACAGGCGATCAGGCCGTCGCGCGACCGGCAAGGCGGCGCCGCAAGAAGCGGCCGGTATGATTAGCACCAATGACGCACCCGAAGACCGGACTTGGGATCCCGGTCGGGGTGCGTGTCGAAGCGAAGATCGATATAGCCGAACTCAATATCGGTTTTCAGTAGCTTCCGCGTGACAGGCACACGGCGGGAATGGTCTTGACGATGATGAAGACATCCTGCCGCATCGACCAGTTCTGGACATATTGTGTGTCGAAGGCAACGCGGGTCTTGTAAGACACGTCGTTACGGCCGCTGATCTGCCACAGGCCGGTCAGACCCGGGCGGGTGCTGAGATAATAGGCGGCAGCGCTTTCATAGTAGCTCAGCTCCTCGTCCACGACGGGACGGGGGCCAACCACACTCATTTCACCACGAAGGATGTTAATGAGCTGCGGCAATTCATCAAGGGAGAGCTTGCGCAGCACGGCGCCAACGGCCGTAACACGCGGATCGTTCTTGAGCTTGCGGGTAGCCCGCCATTCCTCGGCGGCTTCCGGATTGGCGGCAAGATATTGGCGCAGGATCTCATCGCCGTTCATCGCCATCGTCCTGAATTTCAGGCAATGGAAATAGCGGCCATTATGTCCCACACGACGGTGACCATAAAAGATCGGACCGGGGTCGGACATCTTCACCAGAACGGCGATCAGCAGGAATATTGGGCTGAAGATGAGCAGCGCAAGAGCAGCCGATGTCATATCGAAGCTGCGTTTTGCGATGCCCCCGATAGGGAAACTGACATCGAAATCTTCGGAGCTGCTGAGTGTCTGTTCAGCCGATTGGGTCGCGGACTTCATAGAGAGAACTCCATTTATGTTTTGCGATTGGTCGGTGCCCGGAGGCGCGTCTTTCCGTCTAAAGGAGATAACAAGTCTGTGTTCGGAATTTGATGCTAATGGATTTTTTGTAAGGCACATTGCCCATAACCGTCTATGCGATTTCTTGCGTGAGCGGCCGATCAACGTCCGGGCAATATTAACGGTTGCATAAAAAAGCAACAAATGTGCTGGAGGCCATGTCTTGAGAGCATGGGTGACGCCGTCGCATGTATTGGTTTTTGTGCGAGCGATAGCCTTTTCTTATGTGTTTCTTATAACTTGGCGAGATGAGACAGGAACGTTAAGAACAGCGCGGCATATGACAGACTATTAAATTTTTTTGCGGCGCAGCAAGATTGTGGCAATGCATATAAAATTTGACATATCGGCTGGGATTTTTTTGCACTCTACCTGCACCTCGCCAAGAAAAAGCGATAGAAAAATCGCTAAAAGGCGGCAAAGGCGGCAAAAGAGTGGCGAGAAACCGCATTATTGTCATGGCAGCCACGCAAAAACCGCATAGCTAACGGCCACTTTTTTTGAACGCAGCCCTGCGCGCCTGTCCTGAAGGTGGTTCCAGGCCCCAATTTGGGGGAATCAGAAGGTTGGTGGTGTGCAGGCGCTGATGACCTCACAGGCCACCGGTCCGACGCAGCGGAAGCGATGTGGCCTTCGGCTTTCGAAATAATAGGCATCACCCGGGCCGAGTACCCGCCTCTCCTCGTCCACCGTCACTTCCAGTCGCCCTGAAAGGATAATGCCGCCTTCTTCGCCATCATGGACCAAGGGCACCTTGCCGGTATCGGCGCCGGGCTGGTAGCACTCTTTCAGTATCTGCAGGCTGCGGCCGAAGACATTCTCGCCCACCTGGCGAAACGAGATCGGGCCCTTGCCAATTTCAACCAGCTCGTCCGCCCGGTAAAAAGCCTTACGGCTCGTCTCCGGCTCAAAGGCGAAAAATTCGGCCAACCCTATCGGTATGCCATCGAGAATGCGTTTCAGCGCGCCCACAGAGGGGTTCGAGGTGTTCGATTCGATCAGGGAAATCGTAGAATTAGTGACACCAGCACGCCTTGCCAGTTCCCGTTGGGAAATATTGTGACGCAGCCGCAGATGGCGCAAACGTCCCCCTATATCCACCGACATCCCGTCGCCCCCGTTGCCGTTGTTCGAAATATCGAAAAGCCGTCTTCACGCCTACAGTATTTTCAATCACTTCGCCACATGGAGAAAAGGGCTTGTTCGGTGAAGAAAATAGCTTTCAATCGTCGGCCACGAACAGGAGAACCGTGATGGACAACCCGAGCCGATCTAATTCCACATCGCTTGACAGCTACTGGATGCCTTTTACCGCCAACCGGCAGTTCAAGGCCGATCCCCGTCTGCTGGCGAGCGCCGAAGGCATGTATTACACCAGCAATGATGGCCGTCAGGTTCTCGATGGAACGGCTGGCCTCTGGTGCGTTAACGCCGGCCACGGACGCCAGCAGATTGCCTCCGCAGTGAAGCATCAGCTTTCCACTATGGACTACGCACCTTCATTCCAGATGGGTCACCCGGTCGCATTCGAATTTGCCGAACGGCTGGCGGAAATCGCCCCCGGCCCGGAAGGCGGCAAACTGGACCGCGTCTTTTACACTGGTTCGGGATCGGAATCGGTCGATACGGCGCTCAAAATCGCGATCGCCTATCAGCGAGCCATTGGCCAGGGGACGCGTAGCCGCCTCATCGGCCGCGAACGTGGGTATCACGGTGTCGGTTTCGGCGGCATTTCCGTGGGCGGCCTCGTCAACAACCGCCGCGTCTTCCCGCAAATCCCCGCCGACCATCTGCGTCACACCCACGATCTTACGAAGAACAGCTTCGTCAGGGGCCAGCCAGAGCACGGCGCCGAGCTCGCGGACGATCTAGAACGATTGGTCGCCCTGCACGGTGCGGAAACCATCGCCGCCTGCATCGTGGAACCCGTGGCGGGCTCCACCGGTGTCCTCGTGCCACCGAAAGGCTATCTGGAACGCCTGCGCGCCATCTGCGACAAGTACGGCATTCTGCTGATCTTCGATGAGGTCATCACCGGTTTCGGACGGATGGGCTCATCCTTCGCCAGTAATTACTTCGGCGTGACGCCCGATATCGTCACCACGGCGAAGGGGCTCACAAACGGAGCTATCCCCATGGGTGCGGTCTTCACCAGCCGCAAGGTTCATGATGCCTTGATGCATGGCCCCGAAAGCCAGATAGAACTGTTCCATGGCTATACCTATTCCGGCCACCCCGTCGCCTGCGCGGCAGGCATCGCAACGCTGGACATCTATCGCGACGAGGGCCTCTTCACCCGCGCCTCCGAATTGCAAGACGCCTGGCATGATGCCATTCATTCGCTCAAGGGCTCGCCCAACGTCATCGACATCCGCACCATAGGCTTCATCGCCGGCATAGAACTCCAGCCGCGCGACGGCGCGATCGGCGCCCGTGCCTATGATGTCTTTGTGGATTGCTTCGAACGTGGCCTGCTCATTCGCGTCACCGGCGACATCATTGCTCTTTCACCGCCGCTGATCGCCGAAAAATCCCACTTCGACGACATCGTTTCCATTCTCGGCGACGCGCTGAAAAGAGCGGAATAACTGGATTTACCAGGAAGGCTGCAATCTAAATTGCAGCCTTTTTCACTTTTCTACCAGTAACATGGAATGTTCCTGAATCGAGCGCAGGCCGCCCTCGCCCGTGGGACGCCATATGTGCCCTGTCAGATCACCATGCGGCCGGGACCGGCGCTTGAGCTTGGCCAGGCGGCTGGCGATGGCACGCACCTTTTCGACAAGGGGGCTCTCTTTTCAGATCGTTCTGCCAGTGCCACGCCGGCGAAGCGTATCGGCGACCGTATGGATATGCGCAGCGCCAATACCGCAGCAGCCACCGATCAGGGTGGCCCCCGCATCTGCCCAGGAGCAGGCGAAGCGGGAATAGACATCATCGGTCAGATCCGCTCTCGTGCCGTGCAGCCCCTCATTGGCGGCGGAGTCGCCCTGTTCGCCTTCGAAGGCATTGGCATAGACGCCAATATCCAGAGCAACACCCTTTTCCTTGAAGACGGCGGCTGTGGTTTCCACGGCAGCCCTCATCACTTCCGGCTTGCTGCAGTTGAAGAGCAGCGCTGTGGCACCTGATCCGGCGGCCCATTCGGCGGCGGAGCGCACGGTCTCGCCGGAACGCAGCTTGGGCTCCGCACCGTTCACCTGAGCGGGTTCGTCGTTCAGCGTGAAGGAAATCCAGAAAGGCTTGCCCGTCTCGGCTACCGCCTGCCGCACCGCCTCACCCTCAGCGACAAGGCTCAGGGTCTCTCCAAGCCAGACATCCACATGTGGCTGAAGATTTTCGACCAGCACCTTCAGATAGTCCTGAACGCGAGAGGGATCGAAATTTTCTGGCTCGTAGGAGCCAAAGATCGGAGGAAGCGAGCCGGCCACGGCCACATTACGCTTCGAAGCATCCGCCGCTTCACGCGCCAGGCGACCGGAAAGGGCGATCAGTGAAGCACCTTCTTTGTTGAACCGGTCTTCGCCGATATGAAAAGGGACCAGCGCATAGGAATTGGTGGTCACCACATCCGCGCCGGCCTCGATGAATTCCGCATGCACCTGGCGGACGATGTCCGGGGCGTTGATGAGCGCGAGCGCCGACCACTCGGGCTGCTTCAGTTCAGCGCCCAGCCGCTGCAATTCACGGCTCATGCCACCGTCCAGAATACGAATATCGCTCATGAGAACTCCTTGATAGGCTATCGGCGCACCGGCACCTGCGCCTCGATGAAACCGAAGCAGCGGGCAATGATGGCGGTGAGGATGAGATAAAAAATCGTCACGACGAAAAGCGGCTCGTAGACCAGCAGCGTGTCCTGCCGCACCTTGTAGGCGACGGCGTAAAGATCCATGACTGTCACCGTGAACGCAAGCGGCGTGGCTTTCAGCTGCATCACCACTTCACCCGCGATCGTCGGCAGCGCCGCGCGGATCGCGCGCGGCAGCCAGATGCGGCGCGCCAGCGTGAACCGGCTCATGCCGAAGGCCCTGCCCGCCTCAAGTTCGCCTTTCGGAACGCCGAGCAACGCACCACGAAGAACTTCGGCTTCATAGGCTGCGTAGTTCAGCGTGAAGCTGACCGCCGCAAAAAAGAAACCTTCGCGCAGCACCGGCCACAGAAAGCTTTGCCGCAGCCCCGGCACCATGGGCAAGAGCGACCCCACGCCGTAATAGAGCAGCCAGAGCTGTATCAGCAGCGGCGTGCCCCGAAAAAAGGTGCAATAACCACGCGCGAGAATCCGGATCATTCGGCCGCCGCTGACCTGCGCGAAGGCAAGTCCGATGGCGAGAACGAAACCGCAGCAGACGGAGATCACGAGCAGGGCGATCGTCTGCCATGCGCCGGAGAGAAGAAGCGGCCAGTATTTCCCGACCCAAGAAAAATCCATCGCCAATCTCCCTCACGCCAGACTGGGCTGACCACGGCGCACGTGCCGTTCGATCTGCCTGAAGATGACATTGGAGACGAGGGTGATCGCCAGATACATCAGGGCCGCAGCCATGAAGAACAGGAAATACTGCTTGGTACTTGCACCGGCGAGCCGGGTCGCGAGCGCCAGTTCCTGATACCCCACAACGGCGACAAGCGCACTGTCCTTGGTGACGGCGAGCCACAGGTTGGAAAGCCCCGGCAGGGCATTGGGCAAAAGCGCCGGTAGAACGACACGGCGAAACCGCAGGAGGGGAGACATGCCGAAAGCCCTCGCCGCTTCGATCTGGCCGTTGGGGATCGCCATTATCGCCCCGCGCAGCACTTCCGTCATGTAGGCGCCCTGCACGAAGCCCAGAACCGCCACTGCTGCTATGAAGCCGTTGACCTCGAGCACCGGCAATCCAGCCAGCTGCAGCAGGCGATTGAGCCCGTCGGTTCCGGCATAATAAAGCCCCACAATCAGGATCAGTTCCGGCACGGAGCGGATGAGCGTGGTGTAGAGATTGAGGACGGTTTCGAGCACGCGGTTGCCCGAAAGCTTGCCCAAGGCGCCCGCCATGCCGATGACGATGCCGATGAGATAGGCCCCGGCCGAGATGGCAAGCGTCGCTGCAGCACCCGTCAACAGAGTACCACCCCATCCCGGAGGATAGGGCGACAGAAGCTGCAACATTGTATCCAGGCTTGCCATCTGCCGAACCCGACCCGGATTACTTCGCGCCGTAGATATCGAAGCTGAAGTACTTCCTGGTGATCTCATCATATTTACCGCTGGCGCGGACGGCGGCGATGGCGGCGTTCAGCTTCTGCTTCAGTTCGGTGTCGTCCTTGCGTACGCCACCTGACACGCCAAGTCCGAGGATTTCCGGGTCGTCAGCAACATTGCCGGCATCCGCGCAGCAATCCTTGCCGGCATCGCTTTTCAGGAACGTGTCGAGAACAAGTGAGTCACCAAAGACGTAATCGATACGACCCGCAGCCAGATCCTGAAACGCCTCATCCAGCGTCTGGTAGGTTTTTTCGTCGGCTACGTCCTTGAAATACTTTGCATAATAGGCAGACTGAATGGTGGCGACCTGGATACCGATGGTCTTGCCTTTCACGTCTTCAGCCGTTGTCCCCGGCTTTCCGTCCTTGGCCCCGATCAGCTTGCTCGGGGTATTGTAATATTTGTCGGTGAAGCCAATCACCTTCTGGCGCTCCTGCGTGTTGGACATGGAAGACCAGATCACATCGAATTTCTTGCTCTCAAGCGCGGGAATGAGACCGTCCCAGGATAGCGCGACGATGGAGCATTTCTCCTTCATCTCGGCGCAGACGGCATCCATCAGGTCGATTTCCCAGCCCTGCCACTTGCCGCTGGCGTCCTGCGCGAAGAAAGGCGGATAGCTTTCGTTCATGACGCCGAAGCGGACGTCTGCGCTGGCGGAGAAAGCGGAGAGTGCGAAAGCCGTACCGGCCAGCATTGAGGCGAAGAATTTCATTTAAATCTCCTGTTACGAAAAAATCAGCTCGCGAGCGCGCCGGTGAATTCCCGGCACCTTGCACTCAGAGGATTGCCGAAGACGCGTTCCGGCGGTCCTTCTTCTTCCACGCGGCCTTGATGCAGGAACATGACATGGCTCGACACATCGCGCGCAAAACGCATCTCATGTGTCACCAGAAGCATGGTGCGGCCTTCCTCGGCGAGATCACGGATCACCTTCAACACCTCGCCGACCAGCTCCGGGTCCAGCGCCGAGGTGGGTTCGTCGAACAACATCACCGCCGGCTCCACGCAGAGCGCGCGGGCTATGGCTGCCCTCTGCTGCTGACCGCCGGACAGGAACGCCGGATAAGCATCCTTCTTCGTGTAAAGCCCGACCTTGTGCAGCAGCGCTTCAGCCTTCTCGATGGCTTCCGCACGTTTCACGCCCATCACATGCACCGGGGCTTCTATGATGTTCTCAAGTACAGTGCGGTGGGCCCATAGATTGAAATTCTGAAAGACCATGCCAAGACCGGTGCGCAAACGCTCCACCTGGCGCCAGCTCTGCGGCATGGCATTGCCGTCCCGACCGTACTTCACGGCCACTTCCTCGCCATTCACGATAACGCGCCCACGATCCGGAACTTCGAGGAAATTGATGCATCTGAGGAAGGTGCTCTTGCCGGAGCCTGAGGAGCCAATGACGGAAATGACGTCCCCTTTCTGCGCCTTGAGCGAAATACCTTTCAGAACCTCGTGAGAACCAAAGCTCTTGTGGATATCATCAACCGCCAATGCGCAGGGAACGTCAGTCGTCATCAAAGGGTCCGGGTCATGTCAATAGCTGCGCACATCTAGCAAAGTGCGCGTTTTCTGACGCGGAAATAACCGCTCTATTGCATCTCGGAAAGGAAAAAACATTCCCGCCAATGGAAAAGAAAGAAAATTGCGGTCAACTGCCGATATCCGGCCACCGTTCTCCGTACCGCCCTTTGGCGCAATCGGAGAGATATCACTGCGGAAATACCGCTATTGCGGAGATGCGCCGCGTCCTTCGGCCACGTCAACCGGCGGCGCCTGATTTTGCTGATCTCTTTTCACACCAAACTCGCATAACGCCAACCGGCGCATCGTCGCGAGCAACTCAAGGTCGATGGCTGCGCCATCATCCTTCAGCAGAAAATCCTGAAGAGTTTTGCGTATCGTCTTTTCCACGAGTTTGGCCTGCAACGTCTCATCTGATGTGAAACGGGCGGCCCACCGAACCAGAATTCGTCGTAGCAGACAATATTCGAAATCTGACGGATACAACATATGTGCGCCCCCCCCAAAAAGCAGGCGGGAGCACATAGTAACCCTCAGTTACCACCGCCTACGAATTCGGTTGATGGCAATAGATGAACCATAGCATCATTCAGATCGAAGTCGACCCGTGAATTCTGGCCCGTACAGAGTGCCCGCCTCGCATGGACATTATCCCGAGGCGATGCGTCAACTCCTGCAACCGGCAACGCCGTTCAAGCGGGCTGTTCTTTCACCCCGAGGAACATTTCTTGCCCATCACGGTTGGTGATGCCTCAACCATCAGGAGGCTCAACAATGAAGACCATTCTTTCCCTCGCGTTCGCGCTCGTCGCCGGAACTGCTTTGGCGCAATCCGCGACGGAATCCACTGGCGTCAATTCCGCACTCGGCGTCGCGCCAAAAACCGAGGATTTCATCTTGCAGGCCTCGGCAAGCGATATCTTCGAAATTGAATCAAGCAAACTCGCCCTCACCAAAGGAAACGAGGAAACCAAAGCCTTTGCGCAGCAAATGATCACCGAGCATGAGAAAACCAGTTCGGAACTGAAAACCCTGTTATCCGGCGGCAAGGTGAACGGGACACCGGTCACCGCTCTGACAGATGATCACAAGGAAGAGGTAGACGACCTCGCAAAACTCGACGGCAACGAATTCAGCGAAGAATATATCGATGACCAGGTCGATGCGCATGAAGACGCCGTTGATCTTTTCAAGCGCTACGCCGAAGGCGGCGATAATCCGGAGCTGAAGGCGTGGGCGGCAAAAACACTACCGGCGCTCCAGCATCATCTGGAAATGGCCCAGGGCCTCGACAAAAACTGACGATAGATGGCTGCTGGTGATCTTTGTGTGATGGAGAAGCTGGCGCGACACGGCTAGGCTCGCACCCAGACGTGCGAGTTGATCAGGCGGCGCGCCGGCGAAATTCTTCAGGCCGGATCCCGGCAGCAGAGCTTCACAATCCTCCGCGCGTTCATCGCAAGAAGGACGGCTGAAAAATGAACGATGCGAACACCCGAAACTACACTATCGAACAGATTCAGGAAGTATATGCGTTGAGCTTGGTGCAGGCGGCAGAACTGTTTGAACGGTTTGCAGGTGATAAGGCGGCCATCGACAAAATGATGAAGCGGTGTCCGCACAGAGAGCATAAAGAACAACGCTAGGTGCCGACGCTTATCGGCGCAGCGAAAATTCGTGTTTCCGATCTTGATCCGGGGCGCCGCCGCCCCAATATTTTTCAGGCTTCTTGATCTGGTTGTTTAAGATTGGAGGTAAAGATGAACAGCCCGGAAGTTTTGTTTAGAGCACCTGTTCGGGTGCGCATGCAATGCGGCCTTGAGAGATCGTTTCTCAGCGTTTACGACGCCCTGGATTTTCTGGAAAACGAATGGCCGCTTCGCCGTGGTGAACGCTATAAGCGGGCCGTGCAAAAATGCCGCGCCGCGCTGTCCAGGCTCGAAGCCGCGGAAGTGGCACGGGAAGCATTCATCTCCGCCTGCCTTGAGGCGAGCATGCCGCTGGTTATGGCCGGTCCGGTCCATTTCGATGAAATGTTGCCCATGAGCCGCGCAGTCGGCTAGAGGGCTGTGCCAGAACACATTTCCTGGCTAAGTCCCGCTGTTCCGGCGGGGCACCGGTAGCGTGCTGCGTCGTTTACCTGCGAGGTACAACGCCATGAATGATACCGACAGCGGACCGCCCGACGCGGTTGGCCGCCGTTGCCGGCGGCCCACACCTCTTGGGTCAGTAGGTCTGCATCGGCTGTGACAAGCCGTCACCGACCGCGCCATTGCCATATTGCGCGACAGGCACGCCTTCCTGACCAATCGGCACACCCTGCTGTGCGGGACCGAGCGCTGTCACCACAATCGGCGTCCCATCGGGCACGCGATTGTAGAGATCGACTATGTCCTGGTTCAGCAGGCGAACGCAGCCCGAAGACACGGATTTGCCAATTGTCCACCATTCGGGCGAGCCGTGCAGACGATAGATAGTGTCCTTGCCATCCTTGAAGATATAAAGTGCACGCGCACCGAGCGGATTCTTGAGGCCCGGCTCCATGCCGCCATTGCGGCTGCTATAAGGCTCCAGCTCCGGCTGACGGGCGATCATTTCGTCTGGCGGTGTCCAGCGCGGCCATTGCCGCTTGTACTGGATGACGCCGCGGCCCGACCACTCGAAGCCTGCGCGGCCAAGACCCACGCCGTAACGCATGGCCTGCCCGTTTTCATAGGTCAGATAAAGGAAATGGTTGGCAGTATCGACCACGATCACGCCGGGACGCTCGCCGGTCGGGTTCGCCACCATCTGCCGCAGGAACTGGCGCGGAATGCGCTTATAGGGAATTTCCGGCAGCGGGAACTGCTCGTCCGGTTTCGGGCCGTACATCAGCGCGTACATCGGATCTTCCGCGGGAGCGGCCGGCCTCGTGGCTTCACGTGCCGTGGTGTTGCAACCCGCAAGTCCGGCAAGTGCCAAACCGCCTGCTCCAAGCAGGAAACCCCGCCGGGTCGTCATCGTCTCGTTCAATTGAAAAACCTCATTTACGTCATCTCACACTGGCAAAGGGATCTGCCAGCGCCGCCTCGGGGCGGCTTATAGGGTACTTCGTGCCGGAAACCTGCGAAGCCATTGCCTTGGCGCCGCTCGATTTCAGTATGGCCCGGAAGCTCGGATGCATGCCGCCGTCTACATATGCGCTGAGGGGGGCGGAAGTTCCCTCGCTCATCGCCGCGGCAAGTTTTTGTTGCTCCTCGGCCAGCCTCGATGCCACCAGCGGGTCATTCTGGTTGACGGCCGGCGGGCATGCTGCCAGCGGATCGGCAGGCTCGCCTTCGGCAAATTCACTATTGAAGACATAACGGCGGCCACAGACGGAGACCTTGGGCTGGCGGCGCGTCACCTCGAAATAATCGTAACCTTCCTTCAGCGTCTTCCAGAAGGGCATGTTGGGGTCGTTCCGGTGCGCCACCATGTTCCTTGCGGTCATGCGGAAGGGATAGGCCTGGACCTGGAAGCGGTCCTGCCCACCCTGCAGCGCACGCGCGACAATGGCATAGATCTCACCCACCTGCGCGTCTGTCATCGCGTAGCAGCCGGAAGACGAACAGGCGCCGTGCACCATCAGCGCCTCGCCGGTATAGCCGAGCGCGGATTCCAGCCGGTTGGGATAACCGAGATTGAATGAGACGTAATATTGCGAGTTCGGGTTCAACATGCCGGCCGAGACATGATAAAAACCCTCCGGCGCCTGACGGTCTCCCGTTTTCATCTTCGGCCCGAGTTTTCCGGACCAGCGACACATGGGATATGTCTTCAGCAACGCATAATTGCCGGTCTTGTCGATCTTCCAGACCTCGAGCTCGCTCTCCTGCTTGAAGATGCGAACGAGAACCGGGCTTTCCGGACGCATGCTTTTGGCTGACATCTGCGCCATCATCTTGGACGACAGCTTCGGCGGGTCTTTTTTCACGCTGTCGAGACCCATTGAGGTGCACGCGGCAAGGCTACCGCCGATCGCGATGACCGCAGCCAGTCTTGCCCCCGTCTTGAACTTTTGCCGCAACCCCGCCACCGCGAAGTTCAGCACAGCCTGCATACCCATGGATATTTCTGCCCGCCTGATTTGCCCGCCTTTCCGGCAGACGCTTAACTATCGAAGGTGGCCACAACACGGCAACCTCATCCATGGACAAAGTCTCGTGAACAGACGTTACCCTTTCGTTAATCATAGGGACACAAGCCCGTGATGGTCTCCGGGCATGACGCCGGAGAAGCATCTAGCGAAGAAGCCCCTGGCCGCCGTCGATCCAGACCGGTGTGCCGGTCACGTGGCGGGACGCATCGGAGGCGAGAAAACCGATCAGCTCGGCGACATCCTCGCTCGTTCCCGCCACACCGCCCGTCACCGGAATATCTCCCGCGGGGAAGCGAACCGGCACCTCGGTTTTTTCCCGTGCGCGTATCTTTGTATTCTCGTCGATTGCCGTTTTGATCGCACCCGGGCACACTGCGTTGACACGGATGCGGTGCCGCCCAAGCTCCAGCGCCAGTTGCTGGGCCATGGCAAGCTGCCCTGCCTTTGTGACCGAATAGGCGGTCGCGCCGGGCGAAGTGAAGGTGCGCGTGCCGTTGATCGAGGAGACAATGACGATGGAACCGCCGCCTGCCGCCTTCAGATGTGGCACGCTGGCATGAACCGTGAGATAGGTGCCGCGGAGATTGATGCGTATCGTGTCGTCCCACTCCGAGGGTTTGAGTTCATCGATAGGCGCCCAGACACCGTTGACGCCAGCATTGGCCACCACGACGTCAAGGCGGCCAAAATCCTCCACCAGCGCTGCAACGGCGCTCCGCATGGCCTCCTCATCCGAAACGTCGGCGATGAGAATTTTCGAGGCGCCGGAACGAGCGGTAATGTCGTCGGCAACGTCCTCCAGTTCGGATTGCGTGCGCCCGAGCAGCCCGAGCGAAAAACCCTGGGTGGAGAGATGAAGGGCGGCGGCGCGTCCGATACCTGAACCGGCCCCGGTCACGAGAGCGACTTTACGAACAGTCAATGTCACAGCCCCCCTTTTCGCGAGGCGATGGAGGTAACGGTCGCCGAGACGGGATCACTGGCCGGAAAGCTGTCCTCCAGCCCCTCTTCCAGCTCCTCCTCCAGAACGTCACGGTCCCTCGCGGTCCGGGCGCTCGCCTGCACGCGCTCACACTGCTCGCGCGTTCCATCATTCTGAGCCGTTCCAAGGCGGGAAAATTGCGAGGGTGCGTCGGCGCCCTGGCGCGTTCCAAATGCGGTGAGTTGGACCATCACGGCGCTCGCCCGTTTAATCGCTTCCGCGTCGTCGATCCCTTCCAGGCCATCGGCAAGGCGAACCGAAACGTGATCGCCGTCGCTGCCGGCAAACTCGACGGAGATAGATCCGTCATTGCGTTTTACATAAGTCGTCGAAAGTTGCATGACATGCCCTCCGGCTGGAATTCATCGACAAGGCCGATGCGGGAAATGAGTAAAAGCTCACTTCAGAACGACATAGCGTGGAAGGGGTTCCGATGAATCAGGTCTTTGGTCCGGAAATGGACAAGAGTTTTTTCCTTCGCGACGCAGTGGATGTGGCCCGCGCGCTCATCGGAGCGGAATTTCGCGTCGGCAACACCGGCGGCGTCATCGTCGAGACCGAAGCTTATCATCGAGATGATCCGGCGTCGCACAGTTTCAATGGGAAAACCCCGCGCAACCGGGCAATGTTTGGGCCGGCCGGACGTCTCTACGTCTACCGGTCGTACGGCATTCACTGGTGCGCCAACTTCGTCTGTTCCCCGGGTTCAGCCGTGCTTCTTCGCGCGATCGAACCGCGAACCGGTATCGACATGATGAAACTGCGACGGGGAACTGACAAACTCAGACTCCTATGCTCCGGCCCGGGAAGGCTTTGTCAGGCAATGGCCATCACGGGAGAAATGGACGGCGCCGCGCTCGAGGCGCCACGTTTTTTCCTGCAGCTGCCGAAAACGGCAACCGCCGTCAGCATCGGCAGGCGGATCGGCATCAGCCGAGCGATCGATTATCCCTGGCGTTTCGGACTCGCGCACTCACCTTTTGTGAGCAAAAAATTCGAGTCACCCGATCCGGCCTAAAACACCTTCGGGGGCTCGTCGTTTTCGTCGGGATTGGGTGTGGGCACCTCGTCCGGCAAACGGTCGGGCTCCGGCTCTTTGATCGGGGGGATGTCGGGCTGGGGTGGAACCGGCATCGGCGGTTCCGGATAGAACTCAACCGGAATTGTCGTCATTGCGGTCTCCTGATGTCAGCGCCGCGGACCTCACGGAAGTCGCTGCTCTTGATCTATCGCGACACTGCGTTGCAACGCCGCCACTCAGACGACGCAACACCCAGCTCGCCCATCGGTCATAAAGCCGGGAAGGTCCTCTGGATCACGTTGCGCCGCCCTGCGGGTCGTAGGAAGGAAACGCAGGCGCGGTCCGTCCGTTCCGTTTTTTTCGAGGAAGATTTCGTGATCGCTCAGGCAAAACCGAGAGCGCTACGGGAAATGTCGCGATTTTCACAATAATCGCGTGAATGGGCTTCATGCCCGTGTTCGCGCGCCGTGGAACGTGTCAATTCCGGGCTCGTTACGTTGAGCAACGCATCGGCATAGGTGCCGGTCGCCTCGACGTCATCGATTACAGGCTGCTGTTGCGGTTTTAGAAATTCAAACATCCATCGTCCTCCATCGACACGTCCCTCAACGCGCCGGTCCGGGTCTCTGTTCCATGAACCCGATACCCTTCCGATTATACATGAGACGATGCTGTCGTATAGATGACTAAAGGCGAACGTTCTCAATCGGCGTTCACAAAATGGAGTGGAATCAGTGAGCTATGGCCCAAAGCTCAGGCAGGGCCAACCGATTCTCGCAAAATCAGTTCCACAGGCCACAGTTCCTGAACCTCGCGGACGGGGCGACCGCCGATGATCTGCAGAAGAAGGTCCGTCACCCTTATTCCTGCCATGCGCATGGGCGAGCGGGTGGTGGAAAGCGGCGGCATCATGCTTTCAGGCGTGAGGTAAGGAAACACATCGTCATGGGCGATGACGGAAACATCCTTGCCGATTGTCAGCCCCATCTGGGTCGCAGCACGGTAGACGCCCTGTGCCGTCATCATGGCACCCGCAACAAAGGCTGTCGGGCGCGGTGTCTGCTCCAGCAGCGAACGGGCGAAGCGGAACGCGGTCTCTTCGCTGAAGTGCTCGTTCATCATGAAGCGCGGATCGGGCGTAATGCCGTGGGTAGCCAGCGCCTCGCGGAAACCCTGTTCACGATCCCGTACGAAGGTTCGTCCGACCGGCCCATTGATGAGGGCTATACGCCGGTGGCCGCGCTCGAGAAAATGGATCGTCGGGCGATAGGTCACATCATGGTTGTCGATATCGAGCCAGGCATGTTCGAAGGGTGTCTTTGAGCGCCCGTGCACGATGAAGGGTACGCCGAGCCGGTTGAGCAGCGCGATACGCTCATCCTCCGGACGCGGTGAGTGCACGATAATGCCATCCACACGACCGCTCGCCGCCAGCCGGCTGAAAATAGCCAGCTCCTCATCGAGATTGTTGTCAACTGTCACGCTGACGAGAATGTCGGTCTCTTCCCGTTCCAGCCGGGTGGCCATGCCGCCCATGAATTCCGAAAAGAAATGTCCTCCGCCCGACCGGCCCATAACGACACCGATGGCGCCGGCCCTGCCGGTTGCCAGCCGCACGGCATTGGCATTCGGCAAATACCCGTATTTGAGCGCAGCCTCCATGACCCGCTGACGCGTTTCCTCACGCACTTCGGGATAGCCGCCCAGCGCTCTGCTAACGGTGGTGGGCGACAGGCCAACCTTTTCTGCGAATTCCTTGAGCTTCATGTTTTTTTGCCAATTCGCCCCCTGCATGCGTCGCCGCTGCGGATTTTTCAAGTCGACAAAAATTGAAAACGATTTCAATTTCTTCCCACCTGAAACCTTACAGTCCACCATCTTGAAAGGCAAATGGTGAAAATTTGCAGGCAAAAACGCCCGATTTTCGCTCGATTAGAAAGAGTATTGACAGATTGCCCGGCTTTTGCGAGCTTCCTTTTAGTCAAAAGCGCTTTCAATTTTGAGGACAATCGGGAGCGTCAACGGAGGAGTTTGACAATGAATATTTCCATGAAGACTTTGTTCCTGTGCGGCAGCGTACTTTCCGCCGCCGTTTCCGCGCAGGCGGCCGAGATTTCCATCGCCGCCAATTCCACCGGCAAGAACGTCGCATTCTTCAAAGAACGCATTGCGGCTTTCGAAAAACAAACCGGCCACAAGGTCAATCTCGTCACCATGCCATCATCCTCCAGCGAGCAGTTCAGCCAGTACCGGCTGTGGCTTGCCGCGGGTAACAAGGATGTCGATGTCTACCAGACGGACGTTATCTGGGCGCCGCAGCTTGCCGACCAATTCGTGGACCTGACCGCGGCGACCAAGGATGTCATCGGAGATCATTTCCCCTCCATCGTCGCATCGCAAACCGTGGACGGCAAACTCGTCGCCATGCCGATGTTCACAGACGCGCCCGCGTTGTTCTATCGCAAGGACCTGCTCGAAAAATACGGCAAGCAACCGCCGAAAACCTGGAAGGAGCTGAGCGAAACCGCGAAGGAAATCCAGGACAAGGAGCGTGAAGCGGGCCAGAAGGACCTCTGGGGTTTTGTCTTCCAGGGCAGCGCCTATGAAGGCCTCACCTGCAATGCCCTGGAATGGATTGCTTCCGCCGGCGGCGGCCATATCGTCGAAAGCAATGGCGATATCTCCGTCAACAATGAAAAGGCTGCTGCCGCCATCGAAACTGCCAAGGGATGGGTCGGCACCATCGCGCCGCAGGGCGTGCTTGCCTACAAGGAAGAGGAAGCGCGCGGCGTCTGGCAAACCGGCAACTCCGTCTTCATGCGCAATTGGCCCTACGCCTACGCGCTCGGCAATGGCGACGACAGCGCCATCAAGGGCAAGTTCGGCGTAACACCGCTCCCGGCTGGCGCCGAGGGCGAGGCACCGGCCTCAACGCTCGGCGGCTGGAATCTCGCCGTATCCAAGTATTCAGCCAACCAGGAAGCTGCCATTGAGCTCGTGAAGTTTATCGCATCCAAGGAAACCCAGAAGATGCGCGCCGTTCAGCTTTCCAACATGCCGACGATCGCTTCGCTTTACGACGACAAGGATGTTGCGGCCGCGCAGCCCTTCATGCCGACATGGAAGCCGATCTTCCAGACCGCCGTCCCGCGTCCTTCCGCCTCGGCCAAGGTGAAATATAACGAGGTTTCGGCCAAGTTCTGGGGTGCGGTCCACAACACGCTCTCCGGCAACGGCACGGCCGCTGAAAATCTTGAGCTTCTCGAGGTTGAACTGACCGATCTCAAAGGCAACGGCTGGTAATCCGGCCCGCGCGGGAACGGTCTCGCCTGATCGTCTCCCGCGCCCCAACCGCGAGATATCCCCATGAACGACATCGCCCTTCAAAGACCGGTCACGGCATCCGGCACAGGTTCCGATCTGCAGTCAGAACGCTTGAAATCCGCCTGGCTGTTCCTTGCCCCCACATTTCTCGTGCTGGCGCTGGTGGCGGGCTGGCCGCTCGTGCGCACCGTGTGGTTCAGCCTCACCGACGCCTCGCTCACCAATCTGGAGGGAGCACAATTCGTCGGCCTCAAGAACTATCTCACCTGGATCACGCTCAGCAGCGGCCGCACGATCTATCGAGGCCTGCTTGCCGACCCCGCATGGTGGGGGGCGGTTCTCAACACGCTGAAATTCACCATCGTTTCGGTCAGCCTCGAAACGGTGCTCGGCCTCATCGTCGCTCTGGTGCTGAATGCCGAATTCAAGGGACGCGGCCTCGTGCGCGCTGCCATTCTTGTGCCATGGGCCATTCCCACCATCGTCTCTGCGCAAATGTGGGCGTGGATGCTGAACGACCAGTTCGGCATCTTGAATGACCTGTTCCTTAATCTAGGCCTGATCTCCAACAAGATCGCCTGGACCGCCAACCCCGAGACCGCGATGATCGCCGTGCTTATCGTCGACATCTGGAAGACCACGCCCTTCATGGCGCTGCTCATTCTCGCCGGTCTGCAAATGGTGCCGAAGGACATGTATGAAGCGGCCAAGGTGGATGGCATCCACCCCGTCAAGGTGTTCTTCCGCGTTACCCTGCCGATGATCCGCCCTGCCCTGATGGTCGCCGTCATCTTCCGTATGCTGGATGCGATGCGCGTTTTCGACCTCATCTACATCCTGACGCCGAATAATGCCCAGACCCGCACCATGTCGGTGCTGGCGCGCGAGAATCTGTTCGATTTCGACAAGTTCGCCTATGGCGCCGCCGCCTCCACCATGCTGTTCCTCATCATCGCCTCGATCACGGTCATCTATATGTGGCTCGGGCGTGTCAACACCGATGGAGCCCAGCGATGACCTTGCCCAGCATCCTGAAAACCACCGCCTTTTATGCGCTGGTCGCCGTCATCATGGTGATTTCGGTATTCCCGTTTTATTATGCGATCCTGACCAGTCTGAAATCGGGCTCGGCGTTGTTCCAGGTTAATTACTGGCCGCGCGAATTTTCGCTCACCAATTACAGTTTCGTCATTGGCAACGGCACGTTCCTGCGCAATCTCGGCAATTCGTTGCTTGTTGCATCATCCGTCGTCATCCTGTCTCTGTTTCTGGCGGTCACCGCGTCCTATGCGCTTGCTCGCGTCCGCTTCCGGGGCCGCGCATTGCTGCTGCTCACCATTCTGTCGGTTTCGATGTTCCCGCAGATTGCCGTTCTCGCCGGCCTGTTTGAACTGATCCGCTGGGCGGGCATCTTCAACACGCCCTTGGCGCTGATCTTTTCTTATATGATCTTCACCCTGCCTTTCACGGTCTGGGTCCTGACAACCTTCATGCGCGACCTGCCGATCGAAATCGAGGAAGCAGCCATCGTTGACGGCGCATCGCCCTGGGTCATCATCACACAGGTGTTCATGCCTTTGATGTGGCCTGCGCTCGTCACGACGGGGCTCCTCGCCTTCATCGCGGCATGGAACGAGTTCCTCTTCGCGCTCACTTTCACCTCATCGAACGAGCAGCGCACGGTGCCGGTCGCCATCGCGCTGCTGTCGGGCGGCTCACAGTTCGAAATTCCCTGGGGAACGATCATGGCCGCGTCCGTCATCGTTACCGCGCCCCTCGTCGTCCTCGTTCTGATCTTCCAGCGACGCATCATCTCCGGCCTCACGGCCGGCGGCGTCAAAGGCTAGGAGAAACATCATGACCACCATTCAATTGCGCGATCTTCGCAAATCCTTTGGCGCCTTCGATGTCATCAAGGGCATCGACATGGATATCCGCTCCGGCGAATTCATGGTTTTTGTCGGCCCTTCAGGCTGTGGCAAGTCCACGCTGCTACGCCTCATATGCGGGCTGGAAGAAATCACCGGCGGCACGCTCTCCTTCGACGGTGAGACAGTAAACCGCCTGCCGCCCGCCAAACGCGGCGTCGCCATGGTCTTCCAGTCCTATGCACTTTATCCGCACATGACCGTGTTCGAAAACATGGCTTTCGGCATGAAGTTGTCGGGCGCGGACAAAGAACAGCGCAGGAAGCGCGTCGAAGCGGCAGCGGAGATGCTGCAGCTCACGCCCTATCTGGAGCGCCTGCCGAAGCAGCTTTCTGGCGGCCAGCGCCAGCGTGTCGCCATCGGCCGCGCCATCGTGCGCGATCCGAAGGTCTTCCTGTTTGACGAGCCGCTCTCCAACCTCGATGCGGCGCTGCGCGTGGCCACGCGTCTCGAGATCGCCAAGCTGCATCGCTCGATGCATGACACGACGATGATCTACGTCACCCACGATCAGGTGGAGGCGATGACACTCGCCGACCGCATCTGCGTCCTGCGCGACGGTCGGGTCGAGCAGATCGGCACGCCGCTCGAGCTTTACGAAAGTCCGGTCAACACCTTCGTCGCCGGCTTCATCGGCTCGCCGAAGATGAACTTCCTGGCAGGCAAGTATGCGGAATCGGAAGGCGCAAAAACGATCGGTGTCCGGCCGGAACACATCACCATCGCCAGCGACGGCAGCGGTTGGGGTGGAGAAATCGTGCATTCGGAAATGCTCGGATCGGACAGCTACATCTATGTCGAGATCGGCGCCGGTGAGCCCGTTGTCGTACGTGAAGAGGGCGTGACCGGCCGCAAGGCGGGCGAGCGTATCACCATCGTGCCGGATACGGCGCAGATCCACCGTTTTGACGCCGAGGGCCGGGCAATTGCCCGCAACCCCGCTCGCGGCGCCGCCTGAACCTAACTTCCGCCGGGACAACCCAAGTAGCCGGCTTTCACCAAGGAGCATGAGAATGACCATCAACACCGTTGTATGGGGCGAAAATATTCACGAACACATCAATGAGACGGTGCGTTCGATCTATCCAAACGGCATGCACAACACCATCGCCGATGCGCTGAACCAAAATCCCGAGATCAACGCCACCACCGCCACGCTGCAGGAGGCGGAGCACGGCCTTTCACAGGAGCGTATCGACAAGACCGACGTTCTCGTCTGGTGGGGCCACAAGGACCACGGCGCAGTTCAGGATGACATTGTGGAGCGCGTCGCCAAGCGCGTCTGGGAAGGCATGGGCCTCATCGTCCTGCATTCCGGCCACTTCTCCAAGCCGTTCAAGCGCCTGATGGGTACGCCTTGCGCACTGAAGTGGCGCGAGGCGGGCGAACGCGAACGCCTGTGGACCATCAATCCCCGCCACCCGATCGCCGCCGGCCTGCCCGAGCATTTCGAGCTGGAAAACGAGGAGATGTATGGCGAGCAGTTTTCCGTACCGGAACCGCTCGAGACCGTCTTCATTTCCTGGTTCCAGGGCGGTGAAGTTTTCCGTTCGGGTCTCACCTGGCGTCGTGGTGCCGGCAATATCTTCTATTTCCGCCCCGGCCATGAAACTTATCCGACCTATCACGACGCCAATGTGCAGAAGGTCATCAGCAATTCTGTAAAATGGGCCTATAATCCGGTCGGCGCCCTGAAGAGTATTCACGACGCGCCGAATGTTCCCGTCGATAAGGCGCTCGAGCCTATCGAGGAACGTGGTCCCAAGCTGCATAAGGCAGGCGAAGCAGGTTACAGGTAAGGGCTTGGAGATACTGGCATGAGACTTCTCATTCTCGGAACCGGTGGCATGGCCAACAACCATGCCACATATTTCTCTCAGATCCCCGGCGTCGAACTGGTTGCGGCGGTGGATGTGGACGACGTGGTGGCACGGGCCTTTGCGCTGCGCCATAACATCCCGCTCTCTTTCACTTCGCTGGATGACGCCATTGCCTGGGGTGAATTCGATGCGGCGGCGAATGTCACGCCCGATGCCATCCATCACCCCACGAGCCTGAAGCTGCTTGCGGCGGGCAAGCACGTTTTCTGCGAAAAACCGCTGGCGGAAAACTACGCGAATGCCGCCGAAATGGCCGACGCGGCCGAAAAGGCCGGCCTCGTTGCCATGGTCAATCTCACCTATCGCAACGTCGCCCCCTTGCAGGCCGCGCGCGAGATGGTGCTGGCCGGCAAGATCGGCAAGGTTCGCCATCTGGAAGCCTCCTATCTCCAGAGCTGGCTCGTTTCCAAGGCATGGGGCGACTGGATGACGGAGAGCAAGTGGTTGTGGCGGCTTTCCACCAAGCATGGCTCGAACGGCGTGCTGGGTGATGTCGGCATCCACATACTTGACTTCGCCTCTTATGGCGCAGGCAGCGATGTGCAACGCATCTTCACTCGGCTGAAGACCTTCGACAAATATGAGGGCAACAAGATCGGCGCTTACGATCTGGATGCAAATGACAGCTTCACCATGACGGCCGAACTGGAAAACGGCGCCATGGGCGTCATTCATGCCAGCCGCTGGGCGACGGGCCACCTCAACGAACTTCGTTTGCGCATCCACGGCGACAAGGGCGCACTCGAAGTCATTCACACGCCCGACTATTCCAGCCTGCGTGCCTGCATCGGCGAGGATGTGGAAAAGGCGATCTGGAAGACGATCGATGTCGATCCCGTGCCGACGAACTACGAAAAATTCGCCAAGGCCGTGATGGAAGGCGGCGTCGCCGATCCCGACTTCCGCCACGCTGCCAATCTGCAGAAGGTACTCGATCTGTCGATCATTGCGGATCGGGAGAGACGCGAGTTGGCCGTTTCGGCTTGATGTGAAAGAATAACCTGCGGCATCACTTTGCCGCAGGTTTCTTCTCCCCGAGGGGAGAAGGTGGCCCGAAGGGTCGGATGAGGGCCAACGTTGCCGGATTTCGGAGAGCTCGCCCCCTCATCCCGCTGCCGCGGACGTCTCCCTCTCGGGGAGAAGAAACAAGCGGCTTACACTCGCTCAATACATTGTGCGCTTCTTGAGGATGCAAACTAAAGCGTAGAATTTCACTCCCGCACAACTTCACACCCCGCGCTTGTTCCCCCATAACAACACATGCAGCTGCGGCAGCACGCGGGCGGAAAACCAGCGATCTTCGCTAACCTTATCCACCAGCCACAACATCCGCTCCATTACCCCATCGATATCGACACGCGCATCGTCATCATCCGGCGGCGGCGGGGTGTGGTTGCCGGGCTGGAGGTAAACCGGCAAATACGGGAAACGCGCGGATGCCGCTTTGGCATAGGCGTAATCCGCATCGTCAAAGACCACGATCTTCAGGGCCACCTGCGGCCCTTCGCCGGCAGCGGCAAGACAGACTTCAAAAGCCTGCCAGTCCGTTTCCATGCCGCTCGATGGCGGCTTGGGGCTCAGAACCAGATGGTCGAGATCGGCAAACCAGTCTTTGGCGATACTGCCCTGCGTTTCCAGCGCGAAACGATAGCCTTCACCGTGCCCTTTTGCGATCAGCGACCCAAGCGGCTGGATGGCCGGATTGCCGCCAGACAGCGAGACCGTCAGCGGTACGCCACCGGAAAGCCGCCGCACCTCCTGCCAGATTGCATCGACCGGCATCGGTTTCCACGTGTCGCGATAATCGCTATCGACCGCGTGCAGCGTATCGCACCAGGAACAGCGATAGTCGCAGCCGCCAGTGCGAACGAAAACCGTCGGCAGACCGATCAGCAGACCTTCGCCCTGAATGGTCGGGCCGAAGATTTCACTGATGCGGATCGTGGTGTCCTTCGCTGCACTCTTTTGTCGGGCCGCCGTCATGGCCGGTATTCTGCCCAGGTCTTGGCGGTTTCGCTGACGCGGATGGCACTGGTTTCAGGCAGACGATCCTTGCACCAGTCATAGAAATGCTTCGCCAGGCATTCCGCCGTGACCCGGTCATGGCCGAGGACATCATTCAGGTGACGATGATCAAAATGATCGTCGATATAGCGCTTCAACGGTGCGAGCTCGTGATAGTCGCGCACGAAACCGTGCTCGTTCAGCTCTTCGCCTGACAGTTCCACTTCGACGATGTAATTATGCCCGTGCAGCCGATTGCACTGGTGATCCGACGGCAGGCTTTTCAACTGGTGCGAGGCGGAAAAGTGAAATTCCTTGGTGATGCGGAACATCAACGCACCTCCTGCGCCGCAAAAGCATGGGTCGCGGCCACCCAGAAATCCGGGTCCTCATAGTCTGTCGGATCGGTGACGCCGGCAAGATGGAAGGCTTCGCGCCGCTCCACGCAGGTGCCGCAGCGGCCGCAGTGACGCAAGCCGCCCTTGTAACAGGACCATGTTTCACCGAAGCGCGTTCCATATTTCGCGCCATCGGTCACGATGGCCGCCTTGGAAACGGTGACGTAGGGCGCAAAAAGTTTCACATCAGCATAACCTTCAAGCGCATGCGCCTGCATGGCGTTGAAGCTGTCAATGAAGCCCGGCCGGCAATCCGGGTAGATGAAGTGATCGCCGCCATGAACGGCAATCGCCACTGCTTCCGCCTGTTGCGCGGCAGCCAGGCCGAAAGCGATGGTGAGCATGATGGCATTGCGGTTCGGCACCACGGTGGAGCGCATGGTCTCTTCGGCGTAGTGGCCATCAGGCACCTCCACATCGTCGGTCAGTGCGGAACCGGTGAGATGCGCGCCGATGGTTCTGATGTCGATGACATGATGCGGCACGCCGAGCCGTCTGGCGCAATCGGCGGCAAAATCCAGTTCCTTCCTGTGGCGCTGGCCATAATCGAAGGAGACGAGAGCTAAAAGTTCATGTTCCGCGGCGATTTTATGCGCAAGCGAAACGGAGTCCAATCCGCCGGAGCAGATGACGATGGTTTTCATAAGTTGGGATCCCTTGTTTTGACCGGGTGGGCTGCGACCGGATTACAGGGGCGGCTTTAAAGCAAAGCGGGGAATTTGTGAAGGCCCTAGCTGAAATCACGAAAAGCGGCAAAGTTACCTTCACCGCTTTTCAAGGAATGATCTTCCGTCCTCAGCGCAGCAACGCCTGCGCCTCCTCAATGCCGAGCGCGGCCGGCTGCGTGCAGGTCGTCGTCATCTCGATGAAACGGCCCTCTTCGCCGGACTTCAGGATCGACGTCATCACGTCGATACCGTGCAGGGAACGATCCAGCGAGCAGCGCGCGTCGCGCCCCTCCAGAATGGCAATCGCCATATCGGCAAGACCGGCCGTGCGGTAATTTGCACGCGGACCGTTCGGGCTTTCCTGATTGGCGATGCCGAAGGGGTGAGCCCAGTCTTCCAGCGGCTGGATATTCTTGTCGCGACCGCTGGCTTCGACAACACCGCCGAAGAAATTCGGATCCGGCACGTAGATCGAGCCTTCCGTGCCATAGAGTTCCATATTGGCATGACGATGCGACCAGACATCCCAGCTCGCCGAAAGCGTGATCGTCGCACCATTCCCGAATTCCAGCAGGGCATGGATATTTGTCGGGGTCTCGACAGGGATGATCTCGCCGTTCAGCGGCTGGCTGGTCACCGTACGGGTCGGATTTGCCATCGAGGTGAGCGCGCCGACACGTTTGACCGGGCCAATGAGGTTGATAAGATTGGCGATGTAATACGGACCGAGATCGAGGATCGGCCCGCCGCCCTTGAGGAAAAAGAAGCCCGGATTGGGGTGCCACATTTCCATGCCGGGGCTCATCACATGGCATGTGCCCGACGTAATGCGGCCGACCTTGCCGTCATCGATATATTGCCGGGCAAGCTGATGCGCTCCGCCGAGGAAGGTGTCCGGTGCGCAGCCGACGGAGAGGTTCTTCTCGCGGGCGATGCGCCGCAGTTCCTCGCCCTCTTCCAGCGACAGCACCAGCGGCTTTTCCGAATAGACGTGCTTACCCGCCTCGAGAATGGCTTTCGATACCGGAAAATGCGCGGCGGGGATTGTAAGGTTCACCACCACGTCGATTTCCGGGTTGGCGAGCAATTCCTCGATGGACTGCGCGACAACACCGAATTCTTCCGCTCTCAGTTCCGCTGCATTGCGGTTGAGGTCAGCGCAGGCCAGCACCTTTATGCCCTTGAAGAGCGGTGCCAGCGAAAAATAAGCAGACGAGATATTGCCGCATCCGATGATGCCGACGCCAAGATCTCTGGCCATGATGAAACTCCGAAATCTGAGACTTAATAGGTTTTGAACGACGCGATAGAACGGGTAATCAGTCGATCGATGTCCTTCGGGTTGTCGTGTTCGACCACGAAATGTTTCGTGGCGGATTTCGCCTTCAGCGCCGCGACGAGGCCCTTCCAGTCGACGGTGCCATGGCCGACATCGGCCCAGCCATCTTCATCCTTATTCTCCCCTGCGGGCGCGATGTCCTTCACGTGCACGGCGTTGATGCGCTTGCCGTAGCTTTCGATCCAGGCGAGCGGATCGGCATTGCCCCTGATAATCCAGGCGATATCCGCCTCCCATTTCAGGTCGGGGCCACCGGCAAATATCTGCTCCTGCGGCGTTGAGCCATCGGCAAGCGCCTTGAACTCGAAGTCGTGGTTATGCCAACCGAAGACCAGCCCGGCATCCACGAAGGGCTTTCCGGCTTCCTGCAGGCGCTTGCCAAAGGCGAACCAGCCGGCGGCATCGTTAGGGCGCTGGTCGGGCATCAGGTAAGGGCAATAGATTGCTTCCACACCCAGAGCGCTGGCAATATTCAGCGCCTTTTTGGGATCGCCTTCAAGAAGATCGAGACCGAAATGACCGGTGGGCATGGTCAGGCCGTTGGCGTCCAGTTCGGCACGCAGACCTTTCAGGCCGGCTTCATCCAGCGAAGCATACATGGCGCCGTAACCTTCCACGTGTTTGTAACCTGCCGCTGAGAGCTTCTTCAGAATATCGGAAAAGGGTTGAAAATTACGGGCGCTGTAAAGCTGAAAACCGAGTTCTGTCATTGTCTCCTCCATAGAGATGTGGGTCTTGGGAATGTGTGGGAGTGGTCAGCGCCCTTTAGAGCCGTTCCTCGCTTTGCGCGTCGAACAGCGAGGCCATGGTCATGTCGAGGCCAAGGCGCACCTTGGTGCCGGGTGAAAACCGTCTGTGGCCGCCAACGCGCACCGACATGGTATGGCCGGCATGTTTAAGCCAGATCAGATTGTCGGCGCCCATCGGTTCCTCGATATCGACGATCGCCTCGTGCACCTCCCCGCCGACGATATCGGCATCAACGCGCACATGTTCGGGGCGAACGCCCAGAACCACCGCGCGACCGGCGACAAGCGGCGTTTCCGCATGATAACCGTCCAGTGCGAAAGTCACGCCATTGGTGGTGAAGACCACCTTGCCGTCTTTTTCGATCAGCTCGCCGCGCAGGAAATTCATCGAAGGCGAGCCGATGAAGCCTGCGACGAACAGGTTCCTTGGCTTGTTGTAGATGGTGACAGGGTCAGCAAGCTGCTGGATGACGCCGCTTTTCATGATGGCGATGCGATCAGCCAGCGTCAGCGCCTCGATCTGGTCATGCGTCACATAGATCATGGTGTTCTTCAGCGACTGGTGCAGCCGCTTGATTTCGACGCGAAGCTCCGAGCGCAGCTTGGCATCGAGGTTGGAGAGCGGTTCATCGAACAGAAAGACATCCACATCCCGCACCAGTGCCCGGCCGATCGCCACGCGCTGGCGTTGACCGCCGGAAAGTTCGGCTGGCTTGCGTTTCAGCAGCGGCTCGATCTGCAAGATGCCGGCTGCCCTTTTGACGCGGCGGTCAATCTCCTCTTTCGGCACTTTGGCGACCTGAAGGCCGAAGGAAAGGTTCTTTTCCACCGTCATTTGCGGATAGAGCGCATAGGACTGAAACACCATGCCGATGCCACGATCCTTCGGTTCTTCCCAAGTAACGTTACGGTCCTTGATGAATATCTGTCCGTCGGTCGGTTCCAGAAGGCCGGCGATGCAGTTGAGAAGGGTCGACTTGCCGCAGCCGGAAGAGCCGAGCAGCACGAGAAATTCGCCGTCGTAAATATCGAGATTGAGGTCTTTCAGCACGGTAACGGCGCCGAAGGACAGCGAAAGATCGCGGATGGAAACGCTTTTGTTCATATAGCTCAACCTTTTACTGCGCCTGCAGCAATGCCGCGGACGAAAAGCCTGCCGGAGAGGAAATAGACGATCAGCGGCACGGCCCCGGTCAAAAGGGTTGCGGCCATGTTGACGTTGTATTCCTTCACGCCCTGCACGGAGTTGACGATGTTATTGAGCTGCACCGTCATCGGGTAATATTCCGGCCGCGTGAACACCACGCCGAACAGGAAGTCGTTCCAGATGCCGGTCACCTGCAGGATCATCGCCACCACGAAGATCGGCAGTGACATGGGCAGCATGATGCGGAAATAAATCTGCCAGAAATTAGCGCCATCGATCCGCGCCGCCTTGAAAAGTTCCTCCGGCAGCGAGGCGAAATAGTTGCGGAAAAGCAGCGTCAGGATCGGCATGCCGAAGATGGTGTGAACGATGACGAGGCCGCTCAGTGTGCCGTAAATGCCCAGTTCGCGGAGCACGATAACGATCGGATAAATCATCACCTGATAGGGAATGAAGGCGCCGATGATAAGGATGGAGAAGAACAACTCCGATCCCTTGAACTTCCAGTTCGCCATGGCATAGCCGCTGACGGAGGCGACGATGATGGAAATGACGACCGACGGCACGAGGATGCGTACGGAGTTCCAGAAGCCCCGCGAAAGCCCGTCGCAATTCAGCCCTGTACAGGCATTCGCCCAAGCCTTGACCCAAGGCTCGAAGGTAATCTCCACCGGCGGTGCGAAAATGTTGCCGAGCCGGATTTCCGGCATGCCCTTCAGCGAGGTAACGACCATCACGTATAGCGGCAGCAGGTAATAGGCAGCAGCCACGAACAATGTGCCGTAGAGAATGATGTTGCGGCGGGAAAAGGTTTTCCTTGGCTTCTTGCCGCGCGGGCCGGAGAGCTCATTGGAAACCGCATCGTTGGCGGCAACAACCGTGTTCAATGTGCTAAGATTAGCCACGTTTCTTGCCTCCGAATTCAAGGTAGGCCCATGGAATGATGATGATCGCAACCGTCAGGAGCATCATAGTAGAGGCGGCAAAGCCCTGCCCCAGATTCTGCGCCTGGAACATGTAGTCATAGACATATTTTGCCGGGACCTCGGACGCGATGCCCGGCCCGCCGCTTGTCTGCGCCACCACGAGGTCGTAGACCTTGACGATGCCGCTGGCGATGATGACGAGCGTGGTGATGAAGACGGGACGCATCATCGGTATGATGATGAGGGTGTAGGTTTTCCACATCGGAATGCCGTCAACGCGCGTCGCCTTCCAGATGTCTTCATCAATGCCACGAAGACCGGCCAGCATCAGGCACATGACGAGCCCCGTGCCCTGCCAGAGCGCCGCGATCAGAATGCCATAGATAACGATCTCGGAATTGTAGAGCGGGTCGAACGTGAAGCTTTCCCAGCCAAGCGAACGGACAACGGACTGGATGCCAAATTCCGGGTTCAGCAGCCACTGCCAGACGAGGCCGGTAACGATGAAGGACAAAGCGAAAGGATACAGGAAGATGGTGCGGAACGCGTTTTCAAAACGTATTTTCTGATCCATCAATGCCGCCAGCACGAAGCCGATGACAAGGCTGAAAATTAGCGACAGGATGCCGTAAATCGCCAGATTCTGGATTGAGACGATCCAGCGCGGCGCGGCCCACAGCCGCTCATATTGATCGAAACCGATGAAGTTCGCCCGCGGCAGAAGCTTGGAATTGGTGAAGGAATAAACCACCGTCCAGACCGTGCCGCCAAGAAAGATCACCACGGCGGTCAGTATCATCGGAATGGAGGCAATCTTCGAATTGAGATTGCGGAAAAGCTGGTTGGGCCGCCGTGAGCGCGCTTGACCTGCCATGTTACCTCCTCCTGTAACGTTACAGTCAACGGCCGAGCACGGGGCTCGCCGCGAGAAACTCCGGCCATTGCCTGTTATCCTGGCATAGCCCGGACGTTGGAAGGGGAGCGGCGAACCGCTCCCGATCCGAAGAGATTACGATCAGTCAGCCGAACCGATAATGTCCGCGAAACGCTTCTGCCCGTCTTCCGCCGACATCGAGCCCGCGAAGAATTCCGCCATCAGATCTTCCTTCTGTTTCTGCGTATCGGCGGAAATCAGCTGGTCGGTGCTGGTCAGCGCATTGCCCTTGGCCAGAATTGCCAGGCCCTTTTTCATGCAGTCATTGGCTGCATTCAGGTCGACGTCGCCGCGGATCGGCAGCGAGCCTTTCTTCAGGTTGAAGGCAACCTGCGTTTTCGGATCAACGATGGTCGCGGCAAGAACATCCTGCGCCTTGGTTTTCGCCTCGTCCTTCAAAACGGGGAAATAAAAGGCGTCGCCACCCGTGGTCAGGTATTCACTTAGGCCAAGGCCAGGAAGGCAGGAATAATCAGTGCCGGCTTTCTGGTTGGCGAGCTGGAATTCACCCTGGGCCCAGTCGCCCATGATCTGGCCGCCGGCCTTGCCGGTGATGACCATGTTGGTGGCCTGGTTCCAGTCCTGAACATTGGTGCCCTTGGCCATGTCGCGCGCCTCGACGGCAGCTGCGAAAATCTTTGCCATTTCAGGACCTGCCGCTGCTTCGGCATCCTTGTCGCCATAGACCTTCTGATAAAGGTCCTTTCCGCCGATCGAAAGCGTCAGCGTGTCGAACAGGCCGTTCGCCTGCCATGCCTGGCCGCCAAGCGCGAGCGGCTGGATACCGGCCTTTTTCAGCGCCGGCGCTGCCGCAACAAATTCCGTCCAGTTCTTCGGAACTTCGACGCCCGCTTTCTTGAACGCCGCATTGGAAAGCCACAGCCATTGCCACGAATGGATATTGACCGGCGCGCAATAGATCTTGCCGTCGATGGTGCAGCTGTCGAGCAGGCTCGCCGGCTTGATGACCTCTTTCCACTTACCCTTTTCGGCAACGTCGGACAGGTCCCGCATCAGGCCGGCCTGCACCAGTTCTTCCGCCTGCCGGCCGTGGTTGAACTGGGTGGCGCCCATCGGATCGCCGCCGGTGATGCGGCTGATCATGATCGGCCGGGCCGTGCCGCCCGAACCGGCAATCGCGCCGTCCACCCATTTATTGCCGGTCGCGTCGAAAGCCTTGGCCAGTTCGGCCACCGCCGCGGCTTCGCCGCCCGATGTCCACCAATGGGTCACCTCGAGATCAGTGGCCCCGGCAAAGCCCGCCGGAATCATCACGCTGGCCAGAAAAGCCGCAGAAATAACACGCATTCGCATGAGTCTCCTCCCTCACTGAAACGTTGCAGTTGGAACGTATGCGAAGATTTTTGATTAGGCAACCGCCTAAAATACGAATCTCGCTACTGCATTCAGCGGCGTCTCGAAGGATGGCAAAATTCGCCTGACAGCCGGACCGTAGAGGGGCTTGCGCGCCGTAATCCACACGCAATGCCACTGGTTTAAAAACCCTGCGCAGCAAGGAAACAGGTGCAAGAGACAATGAAACGCTGGCATATTCTCCTGATCATCGGATTGATCGGTGTCGCATCGCTCTTACTCGCCGCGTTTGAGCAGCTCATACCGGGACAGCAGGTTTCAATGGCGATGCGCCTGTTGATACTCCTCCAACCAGCAGTTCTGACCGTCGCCTCGGTCGCCACCGGCCAAGCCCTCGCCGCAAAAATCGGACTCCATGCGCCTTTGATCGATAGCTGGCTGACGGGCGGCGATCCGCGTGCGGTACTGCGAAAACAAGTGCCTCCGGCACTTGCTGCGGGTGTTGCCGTTGCCATTGTGATGATCGTCTATTCGTCGGCGATCCTGCCCTTGGTCACAGATGCAGCAACCATGGCAAATATGACCAGATTTGACATTCCCCTGGCCACCCGGCTTCTCTATGGCGGCGTCACCGAAGAGCTATTGACCCGATGGGGCATGATGTCGTTTTTCGCGTGGATTCTCTGGCGCTCTACAGGAGGCGGGCAGGTTCGAGCGTTCATAATGTGGGCCGCCATCGTGATCGCTGCCGCTCTGTTCGCCGCTGGTCATCTGCCGTTTCTGTTTACCATTGCCGCGCAGCCCCGGCCGGCACTCGTCCTTGCAGTGCTGACCGGGAATTTTATTCCCGGACTCATCTTCGGATGGCTATTTTGGCGCCGGGGACTGGAGGCGGCAATTCTCTCTCATGGCTTTGCCCATTGTATAAATGCACTGGCGGCCTGAACCAAAAGGCGAAGCGGGCAGACGTCCGCTTCGCTTATTCTCTTGGCGTAGGTAACGCCTATTGCCTCTTGTAATCGTCCTCGATGCGGATGACATCGTCCTCGCCGATATAGGCTCCGGTCTGGATTTCGACCAGTTCGAGCGGGATCTGCCCCTCATTGGCAAGACGGTGCGGCTGGCCGATCGGGATATAGACCGACTGGTTTTCCGTCAGCAGCCGGGTTTCGTCACCAATCGTCACGGTGGCCGTTCCCTTGACGATGATCCAGTGTTCCGAGCGGTGATAGTGTTTCTGGAACGAGATACGGTGGCCAGGATCGACGGTGATATGACCAACCCGATAACGCTCGTCCACATACATGTGCTCGATGTAACCCCAGGGCCGGTAAACGCGCTTGTGGGTCTGCGTCTGTGGCGCATGTTCGCCGTCCTTCAGCGTCTCCACCAGACCCTTCACGTCCTGCACCCGGTTCTTCGGCACCACCAGAACCGCATCCTTGGTGGCCACCACCACCATGTCCTTCGCGCCCACCACCGTCGTCAGCAATTGCGTCGAATGGATGAGGCAGCCTTCGGAATCGATGAAGACGCCGTTACCTTCCAGCGCATTGTCATTGCTGTGTTTGTCGGCGATCTCCCAGATCGCGTCCCAGCTGCCGATATCCGACCAGCGAAAATGGCCGTGCACGACTGCCATGCGCCTGGTCTTCTCTATCACGGCATAGTCGATGGAATTCTTGGGCGAGGCTTCGAAGCTTTCCTGATGCAGACGCACGAAGCCGAGGTCGCTTTCATATTGCTCGACGGACTGCGTTACCGCGGCCAGAATTTCCGGCGCAAAGGCCTCCAGTTCTGCAATCATCACGTCGGAGCGGAACAGGAAGTTTCCGGAATTCCAGAGATAGCCTTTTTCGAGATAGGAGATCGCCGTCTTCATGTCAGGCTTCTCCACGAAGGCCTCGACCTTGCTCAGATCCTTTTCACCATCAATCGCCTCGCCCGGCTTGATGTAACCATAGGAGGTGCGCGGCTCCGTGGGCACCAGGCCGAAGACGACTATATTGCCCTGATCGGCGGCTTTGGCGCCGAGTTTCACGGCATCGGAAAACTTGTCGGCATCGAGCACCACATGGTCGGCAGCAAGCGCCAGAACCAGGCATCCGGGTTCGCGGCGCTCGGCCAGCACGGCGGCGGCGGCCATGGCGGCGGCGCTGTCGCGGCGGGCGGGCTCAAGCACCACGGTGGCCGGCAGATCGATCTCCTCCGCCTGACGGCGGGCAAAAAAACGGAAATCCTCGTTGGTGATGACAAGTGGCTCGGAATAAAGCGTTTCGTCACCCACCCGCTGCAGGGTCTGCTGATAGGTCGAAAGATTGCCGACCAGCGGCTGAAACTGCTTGGGCAACTGATCGCGCGAGACCGGCCATAGCCTGGAGCCAGCACCACCGGCCAGAAGAACCGGCGTGATCTTTCGAGATTGTTCCTTCACAATAAAACCTTTCCAACGTCAAAAAATTTCCCGGCGCGCCGGACAATATACATATTTCCCAATACCGCCATCATCGGTTCATGGGCGGACAAGCGCAAGCTCATAAATCCCCCTTGTGAAAGCTTGGTGAACAGCTGGGTGTCTGCCCCGGCACGCTTTCCTAACGCCACGCGACAGGTGAGGTTCCACTCGATTTCTTCGCGCGGATCGATGCAGAGCAAATAAAAACCCCGGGATTGCTCCCGGGGCCGGCTTCAAGTGAGGCGTGACGCAAGCGTCAGCCCGGCAATGCATAGGCGATGACATAGTCGCCACGGTCAGGAGACTGGCGTGCGCCGCCAGCTGAGATGACGATATATTGCTTGCCGGTCTTCGGAGACTTGTAGCTCATCGGGCCGCCCTGGCTGCCGACCGGAAGGCGGGCCTTCCAGACTTCCTTGCCGGTCGCCGTATCGAAAGCGCGCAGATAATAATCCTGGGTGCCGGCGATGAAGACGAGACCGCCCTGCGTGGCCAACGTGCCGCCGAGCGTGGGCATGCCGATCGGGATCGGAAGGCCCATCTTGATGCCGAGCGGACCGGTATCCTCGACAGTGCCCACGGGCACCTGCCACTTGATCTTCTGGGTCTTCATGTCGATAGCGGTCATCGTGCCATAGGGCGGGGCCTGGCAGGGTATACCGAGAGCCGACAGGAAACGGTTCTTGTTCACCGCATAGGGCGTGCCCTTCATGGGAACGACGCCCATGCCGGTGTTGACGCTTTCGCCGCCACTCGCGACAGCCTTGGTCGGTGCCGCTTCCTGCATCTGGATCCAGAGACCGAGGCGCATGTCGTTGACGAAGATCGTGTTCGTGGTTGGGTCCGTCGAAAGACCGCCCCAGTTCATGCCGCCGAGCGAGCCCGGGAACGACAGGGAGAGGTCCGTGCCCGGCGCCGTATAAAGGCCCTCATAACGCATGCCCTTGAAGGCAAGGCGGCAAAGAAGCTGGTCAAACGGGGTCGCGCCCCACATGTCCGCTTCCGTCAGGGTCTGCGCACCGATCTGCGGCATGCCGACCGAGCGTGGCTGTGTCGGCGCGTAGCGCTCGTTCGGAATATTGGCGGGCTTGACCGGAACTTCTTCAACCTTGGTCAGCGGCTGGCCTGTCGCCCGGTCGAGAACATAGATCTGCGCCGCCTTGGTGCCGAAAACCAGTGCCGGAACAGTGGTTCCATCCGCTTTCGGGAAATCGACGAAGCTCGGCTGCATCGGCACGTCGAAGTCCCAGAGGTCGTTATGAACCGTCTGGTAGACCCATTTTTCGCGACCGGTGGTGGCATCGAGCGCCAGCATCGAAGCACCATATTTATGGTCGAGCGGTGTGCGAGTTGCGCCGTACAAGTCCACCGAGGGGCTGCCGACCGGCATGAAGACGGTGTTCAGCTCCGGATCATAGGACATGGACGCCCAGACGTTGGGTGTGGAACGCGTGTAGGTCTGTCCCTCGGGCGGAAGTCCGGTAATATCAGGGTTGCCAGGGTCGAAGGCCCAGCGAAGCGCGCCCGTCACCACATCGAAACCGCGCATCACACCGCCGGGCATGTCGACCTGAACGTTGTCGGCGATACGGCCGCCGACAACGACAGTCGTGCCGGCAAGCGTAGGTGCGGAGGTCAACACATATTGCGGGTCCGGCGCATCGCCGAGACCGATCTTCAGGTCGACGCGGCCATTGGTGCCGAAATCAGGGCAAAACGCGCCGGTGTCGGCATCGAGCGCTATCAGTTCCGCATTGATGGTGTTCATCAGAATGCGACGCTGGCAAAGCGCGCCCTCGGCCACCACAGCCGGGGTAACCGGCGTGGAGCCCGGTGCGGTCGGCTGCTTCAGCGGCGCCTTGGCGTCGAAATAGGCAAGACCGCGGCAACGCATCCAGACGGAAGATTTCGCGTTGATTTCCGTCTTCCACTTTTCTGCGCCGGTATCTGCATCAAGAGCGATGACATTGTTATGCGGCGTGCACAGGAATACGGTGTCGCCAACCTGCAGCGGCGTTTCCTGATCTTCCGCACCATTCGCGCCGGGGCTGATCGGGGTATCGCCGGTGTGGTAGGTCCAGGCGACTTCGAGGTTCTTGACGTTGTCGCGCGTGATTTCATCGAGAGCGACAAAGCGGCTGCCGCCGGATGTATTGCCGTAATGTTCCCAGTTCTTCTGCTCCGTTTCCGGTGTGACAGGCGTCAGGGCTGCCGGTTCACCATTGAAGGCGACGGTGGGGTGCGGCACGAACATGCCGGCAAAACCCGCGCCGGTGGCGATGGCGAGAATGGCGGCAATGGCGAAAGAGGCGCCGTATGCCGGAGCCTTGCCGGCCGCGCGACGCAGGAGAGGATAGGAGAGCGCAACGACAATGGCACCGACGCCCATCGCGAGAAGGCGTGAAATGAGCGGCCAGAAGTGCAATCCGGCTTCCCACACCGCCCAGATGCCGGTGAGGACGAAGACAAGGCCGAAGAGAACCGCACCGGCAGGCTTGCGCAGCAGGATGAGCAGGCCCGAGACGATGAGCGCGATGCCTGCCGTGACGAAATAGAGGCTGCCGCCGAGGGCCACAAGCTGGCCGCCGCCAATGGCGAAGAACAGGCCTGCGGCAACGATGACAGCGCCGAGCACCAACAGCCACAATCTGGCTGGGAGCGATAAAGAAGTTGCTGGATTACCCATGAAAGAATGTCCGGTTATAAGAGCTGCCCCAAAAGGCTGAAGCCCGGTGATTGTTCAGTGTCCGGCGAAGCCGGGACAGCCTGCGGCCGCAATGGCCAGGCGAAGATGCGCCGAAGGCGGCGCGGCTGAACGGGGAACAATGGTGGGGAAGACTTCCGTCGTGACTGTCATGCTTGACCCATTCACTGCAGGTAACCGCCGGCCCCATGGACGGCGGGCAAGATGCTTGAACAAATCCTCCCCGGTTTCTCCCATCAAGGCCTGCAAAGCGGCAAAGACGATCAAAACACTGGCTGCGGTATAACGTCGCCTGCGACAAGATGACAATGCGCAAGCTGGGCAATTTCGATAAGCTATGCTTATATCACATCACACCTGACAAAACAAAGAAATCTCCCGATGGATATTCGTCAACTCACGATATTCGTGGAAGCGGCAAGGGCGAGGAACTTTCGTGCCGCCGCCCTGCAGCTCGGCATTGCCCAGCCCGCCGTCACCCAGCGCATTCGACAGCTGGAGGAAAATCTGGGCTTCAAGCTCTTTCACCGCATCAATCGCGGTGTGGAACTTACCCCGGCCGGTCAGTCCATGCTCATCGAGGCGGAAGAAATCCTTGCACGCACCAAAAGTGCGCTGGAAAGGGCGCAGCAGATCCGCCGCGGCCAGCTTGGCACGCTGCGCATCGGTTACGGCACCAGTGTCATGGCCGAGCGTAAACTACCCGCGCTCATTACCCGCTATGGTGACGAGCACCCAGACGTGACACTTGAACTGTTGCCGGGCATGACAATGGAACAGCTGATCGAGCAGGTGACGACCCGCGAGACCGACGTTGCCTTCATCCGCGCGCCTCTTCCCACGCTGCCGCAGACCTTGCGAACCATGCCGTTCGACCGATCGAGGCTTTGCGTCGCTTTGCCGGAACGTCACGTACTCGCCAATCGCCCGCAGGTTTCCGTCAGCGATATCCTGCACGAAAAACTGCTGCTGCCGGTTGACGAGATTGGCCTCGGCCTCAGCAGCAGCGCGCTTTCGCTTTTCGAAGATGCCGGCTGCACGCCGCAAGTTGGCTTGCGCATCGCCAACGTCAATACGATTCTCGCGCTCGTGGAGGCCGGTGCGGGCATTTCCATCCTGCCGGAAAGCACGGTGCTTTCCGCAAGGGGCACTGCCGCCGTGTCACTCGATAGCGCGGAGGCATGGTCCGACTGCGTACTGCTCGTCAGGCGCGGCGCGCTTGCCCTGCATGTCGAAGCTTTCGTGAATATGGCCCGCCGAGCCTACAGACTGAGCCTTTGACAAGCAGCACGCGGAATTAATCGATTGAATCGGTCGCAAATTTCATCCCGCTTAAATTTGCTGCACTGAACAACATTCAAGGCTTGGCAGGCGCGCGAAAAATACAATAACAACGGCGGATATTTTTACATTGTTATAGACACGAAAGCACACACAGCCCATGTCCGACACGACCAAGCCCGCCAGCACAAGAACATCGGTTACGGATCAGGAAGCCCTGGATTTCCACGCGGAAGGCAGGCCGGGCAAGCTGGAAATCACCCCGACGAAGCCGATGGCAACACAGCGGGATCTGTCGCTCGCCTATTCGCCCGGCGTGGCGGTGCCGGTGAAAGCCATCGCCGAAAATCCGGCGACCGCTTACGATTATACGACACGCGGCAACATGGTGGCCGTCATCTCCAACGGCACCGCGATCCTCGGGCTGGGCAATCTCGGCGCGCTGGCCTCGAAGCCGGTCATGGAAGGCAAGTCGGTCCTCTTCAAGCGTTTCGCCGATGTCGATTCCATCGATCTCGAGGTCGATACCGAAGACGCCGATGAATTCATCAATTGCGTGCGTTACCTCGGCCCCTCCTTCGGCGGCATCAATCTGGAAGACATCAAGGCGCCGGAATGTTTCATCATCGAAAGCCGCCTGCGCGAATTGATGGATATTCCCGTATTCCATGACGACCAGCACGGCACCGCCATTATTGCCGCCGCCGGCCTCATCAACGCCATCGAACTGACCGGACGTGACTTCAAGACCACCAAGCTCGTCTGCAACGGTGCGGGTGCGGCCGCAATCGCATGCATGGACCTCATCAAGGCCATGGGGTTCAACCCGGAAAACATCACGCTCTGTGATACCAAGGGCGTCATCTATCAGGGCCGCACCGAGGGCATGAACCAATGGAAATCCGCGCATGCGGTGAAAACCGACAATCGCACGCTGGCGGAAGCCATGAAGGGTGCTGACGTGGTGTTCGGCCTCTCACAGAAGGGCGCGTTCAGCGAAGAAATGATCCGCTCCATGGCGCCGAAGCCGATTATCTTTGCAATGGCCAATCCCGACCCGGAAATCACCCCGGAAGAAGTGTCCCGCATCCGCGATGACGCCATCATGGCGACGGGACGTTCCGACTATCCGAACCAGGTCAACAACGTCCTCGGCTTCCCCTATATCTTCCGCGGCGCGCTCGATGTGCGTGCCCGCCAGATCAATGATGCCATGAAGATCGCCGCCGCGCAGGCGCTGGCGGATCTGGCCCGCGAAGACGTGCCTGACGATGTGGCCGCCGCCTATCAGGGCAACCGCCCCCGCTTCGGGCCGCAATATATCATTCCGGTCCCGTTCGATCCGCGCCTGATCTCCGCCATTCCTGTCGCCGTGGCAAAAGCCGCTATCGAAACCGGCGTCGCCCAGCGCGAAATTCCCGATCTCGACGCTTATGCCCGCGAGCTTTCGGCCCGTCGTGATCCGATGGCCTCGACCACGCAACGCCTTTACGAGCGTGTGCGTCGTTCGCCCAAGCGCGTGGTCTTTGCCGAAGCGGAAGAAGAACAGGTCATGCGCGCGGCGATTTCGTTTACCGCTCAAGGGCTTGGTACCGCCATCCTGCTCGGCCGTGACGATATCATCAAGGCCAATGCGGAGCGTGCCGGTATCGATCTCGACCGCGCCAATATCGAAATTACCAATGCCCGCCTCTCCAGCCGGGTCGATGCCTATATCGATTACCTCTATGCGCGGCTGCAGCGCGGCGGCTTCCTGCTGCGCGACGTGCAGCGCCTGATCCACAACGACCGCAACCACTTCGCCGCCTGCATGGTGGCGATGGGCGATGCGGACGCGGTGGTGACGGGCGTGACGCGCAATTATTCGACGGCGCTGGAAGATATCCGCCGTTGCATCAACACCAAGCCCGGCCATCGCGTCATTGGCGTATCCCTCGTTGTCTCGCGCAACCGCACCGTCTTCGTGGCCGACACGGCCGTGCACGACATGCCGAATGCCGAGGACCTCGCCGATATCGCAGAGGAGGCAGCCGGCCTCGCCCGCCGTTTCGGTTACGAGCCACGCGTTGCCATGCTCGCTTATTCCACCTTCGGCCAGCCGGTCGGCGAACGCTCCGACAAGGTGCGCGAGGCGGTGAAAATTCTCGACAAGCGCAACGTCAATTTCGAGGTCGATGGCGAAATGTCGGCGGATGTGGCGCTGAACCATCACCGCATGCAGAGCCAGTATCCCTTCGCGCGCCTTTCCGGCCCCGCCAATGTGCTGGTCATGCCCGCCATCCATTCTGCCTCCATCTCCACCAAGATGCTGCAGGAATTGGGCGGTGCGACCGTCATCGGCCCTCTTCTCGTCGGCCTCGACAAGTCGGTGCAGATAACCTCGATGGGGGCCAAGGACAGCGATATCGTCAACATGGCAGCAATCGCGGCCTATAACGCCGGACGATAATTGAAAGGCAGTGCGGCTTGCTTCTCGCCTCTTGGTTGAAACAAGCCGCACACCACTAAAACCTAAAGAACAAGATTCTACGATTTTAATTTATTAGGATATTTTTTCTGCCTGACAACATTATTGGAACTCGTTTCTATTCATAGTATTTTTTGCGCAATGCCAATTCTCGCTCTCTGCAAGTCCGTCATGTAGGTTCCAGCCACAAGCAAAAGGAAATACCCATGGCCTTCTCCCTCCCCAAGTTTGCCGCGAAACTCATCGCCGGAACCGTTGTCATCGCCTCGCTGGCAACCACCGCTCATGCGGATGCAACGCTTGACCGCATCAAGGGTCGCGGCAAGCTCACCGTCGGCGTCATTCTTTCCGGCGCTCCTTTCGGCTTTATTGACCCAAAAACGCAGGAGCAGAAGGGCCTCAACATCGACGTCGCCAAGGCGCTCGCCGCGGGTCTCGGCGTTGAACTGGTGACTGAGACGGTGACCCCGCCAAACCGTGTGCAGTTCCTGCAGCAGGGGAAGGTCGATATTCTTATCGCCAACATGCAGTACACCGAAGAACGTGCGAAAACGCTCGACTACGTGCCCACCCCCTATGACCGTCAGGGCGGCGCCGCCATCGGTCGAAAAGACTCTGGCATCAAGGACTGGTCCGACCTGAAAGGCAAGATCGCCTGCGTGTCTCAAGGTTCCAACTACACTCAGCCGCTCATCGAGCAATATGGCGCGCAGGTAAAGGCGCTGCCGAGCCAGCCGGAATCGCTGCTGGCGCTGAAGGGTGGCAATTGCGATGTGTCCGTTCACGTGAACGGCACGCTGAGCCTGATGCTTCAGGACCGCGCTGATGAGTGGAAGGATTACGGCATCCTCATCCCCACAGATCTCATACCGTCGGATTCCGTGATCTGGCTGCGCAAGGGTGAAAGCGACACGCAGGCGGCTCTCGACAAGATCGTCAAGGAATTGCACGCTTCCGGCAAGATGCTGGAATTCGCTAAGGCAAACCGTCTGCCGAGCATCGGCTATATGGAAGAACAGCAGAAGAAGCTGTCCGCCGCGCAGTAAAGGTCAGCGCAGGGCTTTCCTGTCATCCCCCGTCACGCCGCAACGTGGTGAGGACGATGGCATAGAGATGGTTCCCATGATCATCAGGAACGGCCGGTTCACCTGCCGTTCTTTTCTGCTTTATAATGGCAGGCCATTCTGGCGCCGCCCGCGTGGCGGCACCCGCAATAACAGCATGGATTTCCAATGCAGGATTCATTTACAGCGCGCTTCATAGAACTGGCCGCGCATCTTGGCCTCAACTATGATTTTCTGAACAGCGGCTATGAGGTTCAGATCTGGCTCGACGGCATGAAGATGACGCTGATCCTCGTTGCCGTCACCTTGCCGCTCAGCCTCGTCTTCGGCTTCATTTTCGCGGCAATGCTCACTTCCGGGAGGACCTGGCTCGCCGGTCCCGTGCGCGCCTATGTAGAACTGACGCGCAACACGCCGACGCTGGTACAGCTGATGTGCGGTTTCCTCGTGCTCAACATGCTGATTTCCAATGCGCTGGGTGGCGCGCAGAACAATCCGCTGACGCCGTTTTTCTGGGTCGTTGCGGTCACGGGACTGCACATTGCCGCCTTCCATGCCGAAGCGCTGCGCGGCGGCATCGAGGCGGTGCCCGGCACCACAATCGAGGCAGCGCGTGCAATCGGTTTCAGTTCCTTCGAGATTCTGCGTTATGTGGAGTTTCCGCTGGCGATCCGCACAGCGCTGCCCTCCATCATCAACAATCTCGTCAATCTGGTGAAGCTCACCACGGTCGGCTCTGCAATCGCCGTGGGTGAGATCACCTATGCCTCCATCCTGATCTGGACGCAGCGCGACAATGTGGTCGAGCTGATGATCGTTATCCTCGTTTTCTTCAGCGTCATCAATTTCATCGTCGCAAGGGCCGGTCTCTGGCTTGAACGGCGTCTTGCGGTTCCGGGGTTCGGTCAATGAGTGCGGTGGTTTCTCCAACACGGGCGGTGAAGAAGCCGCCTTTCGGCACCATTCTGCTGCTGGGCGTCCTGGTTGCCGTCATCCTGTGGCTGGTCCTCGATCCGTCGCTCGGCCAGGTGCTGCTGGAATGGCTGCCCTATCTCGCCAAGGGTTTCGCCATGAATGTGCTGATAAGCATTCTGGCGATCGCCATCGGCACATTTATCGGCGTTCTTCTCGGCATCATGGAGCTTGCGCCCTACCGTCTGGTTCGCGCACCGGCACTGACCTATGTACAGATTTTCCGCAATGCCCCGCATCTGGTGCTGATCTTTGCCGCGACTTACATCTTCCCCTTCGAGATCGTGGCCTTTGGCAACTACATTCCTTTTCCGGACTGGATCAAGGCGGTTGTGGGTCTTGCCATCCCCGCCAGCGCCCATATCGCCGAAATCACCCGCGGCGCCATCCAGTCCATTCCGACAGCGCAATGGGAAGCCGCTCAGGGCCTGGGCTTTTCGCGCAACCAGACCCTGCGCTGGATCATCCTGCCGCAATGCATAAAACGCTCCCTGCCGCCGTGGATGAACCTCTATGCGTCGATCACCATGGGCACGGCGCTCGCCTCGCTGGTCGGCGTGCATGAGCTTCTTCACGCCGCGACCGACGCAAGCACCGCCGTGCAGCGCAACGATTTCACCGTGGTGGTCTATCTCACCGTTCTGATGGCGTTCTTCCTGTTCTGCTATCCCGTCTCCCGTTTCACGCAGCGCCTCGAGCGGCGCTTCGCTTCCCGCTGATTGGAACAAGCCATGTCCGTATCCATCGCCCAAAACGCCCAGCCGCTTGTTGAACTCGAAGCAATCCATCTTGCTTTTGGTGACAACCAGGTCCTGAAAGGCATTGATCTCACCGTCAACAAGGGGGACGCCGTCTCCATCATCGGCCCTTCCGGCTCCGGCAAATCCACCATCCTGCGCTGCATCAACGGCCTGCTCATTCCGCAATCGGGCAAGATCACCGTTGGCGGCACGCGAGTAGACCAGCTTAAAACCGAGGCCGAGCGCATCGCGCTGCGCAAGCGGATCGGCATCGTGTTCCAGCAGTTCAACCTCTTCCCGCATCTGACGGTGATGGAAAACATCACCATCGCGCCGATCAAAATACTTGGTACGCCAAAAACGGAAGCGGAGCGCCATGCCCGCGAATTGCTGGAAAAGGTCCGCCTGTCCCAGAAGGTCGACGCCTATCCCGGCCAGCTTTCCGGCGGCCAGCAGCAGCGCGTGGCGATCGCCCGCGCGCTCGCCATGCGGCCGGAGCTGGTGCTGTTCGATGAAGTCACCTCGGCACTCGATCCCGAAACGGTTGGGGAAGTGCTCGCCGTCATCCGCGACCTCGTCAACGACGGCATGACGAGCATTCTCGTTACCCACGAAATGCGCTTTGCCGAAGAAATCAGCGACAAAATTGTCTTCACCGAAAACGGCCTGATCGTCGATCAGGGCACGCCGGAGCACATATTCTACAAGTCGACCAATCCGCGCATCAACGCCTTCGTCAAGGGTCTCGGCGGACAGGGCGCGCGCGTGAATGACGGCGAAGGGATCTGATGCCATGGTCGCGGAGGAAAAACTCACACTTCGTCTTGCAGGAGCCATTGCCGCTTCCGATCCGCTACACGATGAAGAGGCGGTCACGATTGCCCGCACGGCACTGATCGATTTCTTTGCCTGCCTGCTGGGCGGCGCTGCCGACAGGAGCACGAAAATCCTGATCGACACCTTCACGTCAGGCACGCAAGGCGCAGCCGGCATCGTCGGCCACGATCTGCGTACGGATGCCTTCACCGCCGCCCTTATCAACGGCCATGCCGGTCACGTGCTTGATTACGACGACGTCCATGGCAGTGTGCGCGGCCACCCCACCGTCGCCATTGTTCCAGCCCTGCTGGCTGTTGCGGTCGAGGAAGGCTTGACGGCGGATGCATTCATCGCCGCCTATATCGTCGGGCTGGAAACCATGGCCCGCATTGGCCTGTCGCTCGGCACCAAACATTACGAAAATGGTTTCCACGCCACCGCCACACTTGGCCCCATGGGTGCCGCGGCGGCGATCGCCCATCTCCTGAAATTCGATCCGCAGACAACGGCCGTGGCGCTCGGCCTCGCCGCCACGCAATCGGCCGGGCTTCGCCTGCAATTCGGTTATGACGCCAAGCCGCTCCATGCGGGGCTTGCCACGCGTGCCGGCCTCACCGCAGCACGGCTGGCACGATCCGGCTTTCAGGGCGCGCCGGATTTTCTGGAAAATTCCATCGGCTTTTATTCGGCCTTCGCCTTCGGCGCCGAGCAGCCGAAGCGTGTTCTCTCCGGCTGGGGCGCACCCTGGCAGATCGTCTCGCCGGGCCTGACCCTCAAGGCCTTCCCGTGTTGTACCGCGGCACACCCCGTCGCCGTGGGCGCGCTGGCGCTGCGCAGCACCCATGAGCTGCAGCCGGAAGAAATCGAGGCGGTCACCATCACCTTCCCGCCCGGCGGCGATGCCGCGCTTGTCGGCCCTGCCACGCCCGCAACCGGCATAGACGCGCGCTTCAGCCCCGAATATGTCTTCGCTGCGGCGCTGACGGATGGGTCACTGGGGATCAGCCATTTCGACGAACGCCCGGCACGCGCCGACCTGCTCGGCCTTTCCGCGAAAGTCTCGCGCCGGCATGACGAGACCGCTCGCCGCCTGTCGCCAGACCCAACCACCCGTTTCGTGGTGATAGATGTCACGAAGAAGGATGGTACGGTGCTATCGCGCCGCGTCGACGGGCTTCCCGGCATTGATGACCCGGCCGAAAAATTTGCCGACGCGACCGGCGGCAATGAAAAATTCGCCGGTATCCCGGCCTTGGTGCGGACCATGAAAACCGCAGCCGACCTCAGGAAGCTCGAAATGCTTCTGGTATCGCCAATATTACTCGACTGACATGAAGGCATGATCCCCATGACCACCACGACCCGCAAAAGACAGATGCATCTCGGCCTTTTCCTGCAGGGTGCCGGACACCACGTTTCCGGTTGGCGTCATCCCGATGCGGAGGCCGGCAGCGAAAACCTCGATCTGCTCACCCGCGTAACGAAAATGGCCGAAGCGGCGAAGTTCGACATGGTATTTCTCGCCGACGGGCTGACCAGCGGCGTCGACGCCCATCCTTCGATGATCGCACGTTTCGAGCCGTTGACCTTGCTTGCCGCGCTGGCAATGGTGACGGAGAAGATCGGGCTGGCCGCAACCGCCTCCACCACCTATGGCGAGCCCTATCACACCGCTCGCGCCTTCGCCTCTATAGACCATTTAAGCCATGGTCGAGCGGCCTGGAACATTGTCACCACCTCTTACGCACGGACGGCAGCGAATTTCTCCAAGGACCACCCCGAGCATGACGAGCGTTATGCGGTGGCGGAAGAATATGTGAACGTCGTTCGCGGCCTTTGGGACAGCTGGGATGACGACGCCTTCATCAAGGACAAGCAGGCGGGCCGCTACGTCGATCCCGAGAAAGTCCATGTTCTCAACCACGAAGGCAAATATTTCACCGTCAAGGGACCGCTCAACATTCCGCGCTCGCCGCAGGGCCATCCGGTTCTCATCCAGGCCGGTTCCTCCGGGCCGGGTCAGGATCTCGCCGCACGCACCGCCGATATCGTCTTCACCGCCCAACAGGCGATTTCCGAAGCGCAGGCTTTCTACACGAGCCTCAAGGCGCGCGTCGAAAAATTCGGCCGCGATCCGGCCAGCGTTGCCGTGATGCCCGGCTTCATGCCGATCATCGGCAGGAGTTTCGAGGAGGCGAGTGAAAAGCTGAAGGAACTGAACCGCTGGACGGACATCAAGAGCGCGATGCCGCTGCTCGAAGAGCGCATCGGCCACAGCCTGGCCGACTATGATCTCGACGGCCCGTTGCCCGAACTTCCCATCTCCGACCAGTTGCGCAGCCGCGCCGAGTTGCTGACCGAGCTGGCACGGCGCGAAAAGCTCACGATCCGAGAACTGGCGCTGCGCGTCGCGGCCGGCCGTGGCCACCATATCGTCATGGGAACGGCGAGCGACGTTGCCGACAGGATGCAGCAATGGTTCGAAAACGGCGCAGCCGATGGCTTCAACGTCATGCCGCCCTTCTTCCCCGGCGGTCTGGAGGAGTTTAATCGCGAGGTGGTACCTCTCTTGCAGGAACGCGGCCTATTCCGCCGGGAATATGAGGGCTCCACATTGCGCGACCACCTCGGCATCACGCGCCCGGCCTTGCGGGGATAACCGCGCGCAGATGCCCTATCAAGGGCATCCGCCTCAATTGATGATCAGCAATAAGCGGGGCCGGCGAAAGCCGGCTCCCTTCATGCTGCGGCGCGCCCGACCTCCTGATCGTGCCGAGCGGCTGTCGAAAAATCAGACCGTATAGAGGCACCATCCTCACGCTGAACCGTGCGGCGGTTCAGTTTGAACAGGCTGACAAGCTGGGCCAATGCATCCGCACCCTGCGCGAGCGTGGTGCTGATTACGGTGGTGCGTGCGCTCATGGCGGCGTTTTCCTGCGTCATCCGGTCCAGCCGGTTGACCGCCTTGTTGATCTCACTGATGCCGACAGCCTGCTCGTCCGCTGCCTTGGCGATCATGTCAACGTTGCCGTCAATATGTCTGACCAGCGCGTCGATCTGCTTCAGCGCTTCGCCCGTTTCACCCACGAGCCTTACCCCTTCGAGGACCTCGCTGCCGGAATTGTTGATCAGCGCCTTGATTTCCTTGGCGGCACCAGCGGAACGCTGCGCAAGCTCGCGGACCTCCTGCGCTACCACGGCAAAGCCCTTGCCGGCTTCACCCGCGCGGGCGGCTTCCACGCCCGCATTCAGCGCCAGCAGGTTGGTCTGGAAGGCGATCTCATCTATAACACCGATGATCTGACTGATTTCCCGCGATGCTGTCTCGATGCGCTGCATGGCATTGACCGTGCGCTCAACGACCTCGGTCGAGGCCGCGGTGGATGTGCGTGCACTCTGAACCAGCTTGCGGGTCTCTTTCATGTTTTCCGTGGATGAACGAACCGTCGCCGTGATTTCCTCCAGTGCCGCAGAGGTTTCTTCCAGCGCTACGGCCTGCTCGCGCGAACGTTCGGCCAGATTGACGGAAGCCTCGCTGACTTCCTGGCTGCTGCGGGTCAGATCGCCGGTCTGGCCGAGAACATTTTCCAGCGTCTTCTGGAATTCCGCGATAGACTTGTTGAAATCGCGCCGCAGGCTCTCAAATTCACCCACGAAGGGTTTGTCCAGCGTGACGCGGATGTTGCATTGGGAGAGCCGCTCAAGCGCCGCGCCAAGCTCCTCCACCGCATGCATGCGGTCCGTCACGTCGAAGGCAAACTTCGCCACCTTCAAGACACGGCCCTGCTCATCCAGTATCGGATTATAGGACGCCTGGATGAAAACGCGTTTGCCGTCCTTGCCGAGCCGCATAAACTGCCCGGCAGAGAAACGGCCGCTCCTCAGCTCCTGCCAGAAATCACGATATTCCTGGGACTGGGCATAAGCTGGCTCACAGAACATCGAATGATGCTTGCCTACAATTTCCTGCGCCGTGTAACCAAGCGCCGCGAGGAAATTCTCGTTGGCGCTGAGGATCTTCCCATCTGGTGTAAATTCGATCATGGCCTGCGCGCGGGAGAGAGCGGCCAGCTTGCCGTCATCTTCCATGCTCTTGCGCTTGATCACGGTGATATCTGTTGCAACCTTGACGATCTTGTAAGGTTTGCCGAAACGAAAGACGGGATTATAGGAAGCTTCGATCCAGATTTCGTCGCCGTTTTTTGCCCGGCGCCGATATTGACCCTGATCATATTCGCCGCGCGAGAGTTTCGCCCAGAACGCCTTGTATTCCGCATTGGCAGTATCTTCGGGAGCAACAAACATGCTGTGGTGCCGTCCGATGATTTCGGACTGCTGATAACCCACCGCTTTGCAGAAATTGTCGTTCGCCTTCAGAATTTTCCCGGTCAGATCGAATTCGATGATGGCCTGCGAACGGTTCAGGGCGTCAAGTACCGCAGATGCATCCAGACCGAGTTTGGAAAAGTGAGACATGCCTTTAAAACCCCCAAATTAACCGCTGTGCAGACCCACTGCCCCTCCGAATGAGAAGGGATGAACATGGATGGACCTGACTGCACGCGAAACTAGCCAGACACTGTTAAATAGCGATTAATAATGACTCATAACTATCTAAGCCGCGACCTAGCCGATGGGCAAAACGCACTGATGTGCATGGCGGCCTCCCCACCGCGGAACCGCTTATTTGCCACAGTGCTGATATTTCTATCGCCGCAGCGTGATGCGACCTTTCATACCCTCTGCATTCATTGTTATGGCGGGCTTGAGAGATTTGTATTGCAGGAGCGCCGATGACCAAAACCCTGAAATGCGACGTGCTGGTGGTCGGCACCGGCATTATCGGTTCCATGGCAGCGCTTTATCTGCAGAATGCCGGGCGTGATGTCGTGCTTCTTGAGCGTGGCGATATCTCCCGCGGTGCGAGTTCCGGTAATGCCGGCATATTGGCCTTTCCGGAAATCATCCCCATTCCCGCGCCCGGTATCATGAAAAAAGCCCCGCGCTGGCTTTTTGATCCGCTCGGACCTCTCAGCGTGCCGCCGGCCTATGCACCGAAGATCGCCCCGTGGCTTTGGCGTTTCTGGCGCGCCAGCGCCGAACGCAGTTTCCGTCATGGGCTGAAATCACTCATGGAAATCAACCGGCTGGCGGCCATCGAAATGGCCCACATCGCTGCCATGCCCGAGCTCTCGTCCTTCATCTCAAAAACCGGCACGCTTGATATCTATGATAGCGAGGCGAGCCTCAACGCCGCCCGTAGGGATTGGGACGAAAAGGAAAAAGCCGGCTTCGCATTCCAGCGCGTTGACCGCAACGAAATCGAAGAGCTGCAGCCGGGCCTGGCGCCGCAGTTCCGCCATGCGGTGTTTTCGGCGGATGGCCTGCAGGTCTCCGATCCCTATGATTTCACCCGCGCCATATTTGATCTTGTGATCTCACGCGGAGCCAGCCTTCGCAAAGGCGAAGCTCAGCGTGTCGACGCAGTGGGCGAAAGTACGATCGTCACGCTGGAGAACGGCGACAAGATCGACGCCGACAAAGTGGTGATCGCCTGTGGAGCATGGTCCAAAAAACTTGCGGCGACGCTTGGCAACATCGTGCCGCTGGAAACGGAACGAGGATACAACACGACCCTGCCTATCGGTGCTTTCAACCTGACACGCCAGCTTTATTTCAACGACCACGGCTTCGTTGTGACCCCCTTGTCGACTGGCATCCGCGTCGGCGGCGCCGTCGAACTCGGCGGGCTGGAACTGAAGCCGAACTTCCGCCGCGCGGAAGCCATGTTGAAAAAAGCGGAACGTTTCCTTCCCGGCCTCAAACTGGACGGCGGACGGCAATGGATGGGGTTCCGCCCCTCCATGCCGGACTGTCTTCCCGTCATTGGCACCGCGCGGACGACACCCTCCGTTATCTACGCCTTCGGCCACGGTCATTTGGGGTTGACCCAGTCGGCAGCCACAGCCCGGCTGGTGACCCAGATGGCAAACGGCGACGAAACGTCCATCTCGGTCGATCCCTTCCGCCCGGGACGGTTTTCCTGAAATGGGGTAGCACTGGCGACGCCAGGGCCCGGCCTCGCCAGCAATACGGGTTATTTCACCGTCTGCGTGGAATCGTCAGGGAATTCGACTTTCGCGAAGGACGGGTAGACCTTTCGCAAGATGGTCACCTGCTGCTGATCGCTCACCCGGAGCAAATACCAGTCCGAACCGTCGATCAGCGCCAGCGTGTGGGACTTCGCCTCTATGGTCTGACCGCCGGTTTCCATCACGGTTTTTGTCGGAATGAGCGCATAAGGCGTGCCATCCAGCGTCTCAGTCAGGCTGATCGCCCGCGCGTCCATGGTGAATTCGGTTATCTTGACCGCCGCGAGCGCCATCTGCATCTGCGCCGTCAAGGCGCTCCGCAACTGCTCCACGGTGACACCCGCATCACTGGCAATGAACTCGAAGATTTTCGGCGGCACAGTCTTGCCGACCGTTTCGAAATCCTGCGCATTCAGGGCGATGCTGAAACGCTCGATCTGGGCACGCAGCCTCTCCTGCTCGGCAGGAGAGAGATCACGCGCGGAGACGGGACATGCAACCGCAATAAACAGAAGCAGACAGGATAAAAGGCGTTTCATGCCCGGCCTTCCCGGTTGTCCGGCAGAACCCTTACCCGTAAGGGCAACAGCCCGCAAACGGTTCGATCAGCGCAGCAGAACGAACCCGGCCGCCGACAGAACGAGAAAGACAACGAGACCGCCAAGGAAGCCCGCGGATGTGAAAAAACCGGCAACCATGGCCAGCATCAGCACGCACAGCATCATCGTGCCGTATTTGGTCAAGGCCAGAAAACCGTTATAGGTCTTTTCGTGTTCGGCGTAGTTCATTTCAGCGCCAAGTTCGACCGGACCTGTATGGTGTTCGCTCATTCCACTTCCCCTTTGCTCCATCCGTCATTCCCGTCCTGCGGGGAAATCTACCCCGCGGACGATCACGGGTCATGCCGGATTCTCCGGTGCCAGAGGTAACATGAAGTGGTCGAAAAGCGCAATGCGTTCCGCACGAAAGTGTCACGCCGCCATCCGTCGGACCGGCTCCCAAGGACAATACTTGCCTTCCGGCAACATTCTTTCGTTAATAGTTGAAAAGGGCCACCGTTCTTGCTCTTTGCGTGCGGTTTCGGTTGCTTTTCGAACCGCCTGCCCATACACGGATTCTGTGGGGAGGAACTCCGGAACCGATGGGTGCGGACGCGCGTGGAGGCGCGGCCGTTGCAGGAGTATCGGGCTTTGCTCTCCGCCATAAACCCGCAAAGGGCCCGGCAAGGGAAGAGGGGAAAGTCATGAAATCGCTTTTAAAAATAAGTGCGCTGATAGATTCTGCGAGCGAGGCACTGGGCAAGGTCGCCGGTTATCTCGTGCTCATCTGCTGCCTCGTCAGCGCCGGTAACGCGATGGTCCGTTACGCCTTGAACTACAGCTCCAACGGCTGGCTCGAAATCCAGTGGTACATGTTCGCCTTCATCGTGCTGATCGGCGCTTCCTATACTCTGCGCATGAACGAGCATGTTCGGGTCGACATCATCTATGGTGCGATTTCACCGCGCAGCCGCATCTGGGTGGATATTATCGGCATTGTGATGTTCCTGCTGCCCGGCTGCCTTTATCTAGCCTGGCTGTCCTGGCCCATGTTCACCCTGTCCTGGAATCAGGGCGAAATGTCTTCCAATGCCGGCGGCCTGATCCGCTGGCCCGTGAAACTCATCATCTTCGCCGGTTTCGCCCTTCTGGTTCTTCAGGGGTTTTCCGAACTCATCAAGCGCATAGGCGCCCTCAACGGGCTTTATGCGCTCGATACGAAGTACGAAAAACCCCTGCAATGATCGCGCCGATCTGAACCTTCAGGATATTCCCATGTTTGAATACGGTATTCTTCCGCCACTGATGTTCATCGGCATGATTATCTTCATGCTTTACGGATTTCCGGTGGCTTTCTCGCTTGCCACCGTCGGCCTCGTTTTTGGCGTCATCGGCATCTTCACCGAGCATTTTTCACCGGCTTTTCTTCAGGCCCTGCCCCTGCGCATCTTCGGCATCGTTTCGAACGACCTTCTGCTGGCCATTCCCTTCTTCACCTTCATGGGCGCTATTCTGGAGCGTTGCGGCCTTGCGGAAGACCTGCTCGAAGGAACGGGGAAGCTTTTCGGCGCTATACCGGGCGGACTTGCCTATGCCGTCATCATTGTCGGCGCGATCCTGGGCGCGATCACCGGCACGGTTGCGGCCTCGGTCATCACCATGGGCGTCATCTCGCTGCCCATCATGCTGAAATACGGCTATAATCCGCGACTTGCCACCGGCGTCATCGCCGCCTCGGGCACGATCACACAGGTCATTCCGCCCTCGCTGGTGCTGATCGTCCTTGCCGACCAGCTCGGTAAATCCGTGGGCGACATGTATCTCGGCGCGATCGGTCCGTCGATCCTGCAGGTGGCGATCTTCATGCTCTTCATCCTGCTGATGTCGATCTTGCGGCCGAAGGACCTTCCGGCTTTGCCGCCGGAGGCACGCGGTGAGCTTAACCGGGCGCTGGTGTTGCGTGTGCTGGCGGGCATGATCCCCTCCATCGTGCTCATCTTCCTAGTGCTCGGCACCATCTTTCTCGGCCTCGCAACACCGACGGAAGCCGGAGCGCTCGGCGTTGTCGGCGCGATGGCGCTGGCGGCGGCACATCGGCGGCTCAGCTGGGATCTCGTCAAGCAGGGAATGCATTCCACCATGCACATCACGTCGATGGTGGTGTTCATCCTGGTCGGCGCGACCTGTTTTTCGCTCGTTTTCCAAGGCATGGATGGTTCGCTTTGGATCGAGCACATGTTGTCGGGCATTCCGGGCGGTCCTATCGGCTTCCTGATCTTCGTCAATATCTTCATCTTCTTCCTCGCCTTCTTCCTGGATTTCTTCGAAATTGCCTTCATCGTCATTCCAATGCTGGCGCCGATAGCCCAGTCGCTCGGCATTGACCTCATCTGGTTCGGCGTGCTGATCTGCATCAACATGCAGACAAGCTTCATGCACCCGCCCTTCGGATTTGCATTGTTCTACCTGCGTTCCATCGCGCCGCGCACCGTCAAGACATCGGATATCTACATGGGCGCCATTCCCTGGCTTGGCATGCAGCTCATCCTCGTCGCCATCGTGATATTCTGGCCGGAATCCGTCACCTACTGGATAGACAAGGCTCCCGACGTCGATCTGAACTCCATCAAGATCGAGGTGCCCGCCTTCGGTAATCAGGGTGGCAACACCATGCCCAATTTCGGCTTGCCAGGAGGCCAGCCAGGAGGAATGCCGGGCATGCCAAATCTGGGCGAGCCGCCGAAGATCGGGCCTTGACAGGCATCCTGTAAGGGAGCGGAAACGCCTGTGATTGCGAAGACGGGGCACGCCCCCGCCTTCCGTTCATTCTCTTTAGAAACGGACCCGGGCAGTCACTATACTGCCTGTCCGGTTCTTCTTGATGACGAATGCAACGCTCAGCATTTTCCACATCGCGTCACGTCCACAATTGAGACCAATGGCCGGGGCTGGGGGCGCCGATCTCAGCCGGCACTCCGGCCGGTCGCCCATCCTGCGATTGTGCTCTGAAGGACCCGATCATAATCCATCCTTTGTTGTCGAATGCATGAGGGTACGCGCACAACAAAAACCCCGGAGACCGAAATCTCCGAGGCCTTTGCCCGGTCCGCCGCCGTTACTGAATAATCAGAGCTTGCCGTTACGCTGCTGGATCATCATGAAAGTATCGAAGGTGTACTCCGCCAGCTGCATCCACAGATAGCCTTCGCGCTTGAAGGCGACCTGGTCCTCGTAAATCTTCTTGAAGTCCGGATTGGAAGCCGAAATATTGGCGTATACCTCAAGGGCCGCCTTATAGCACGCTTCCAGAATTTCCTGGCTGAAGGGTCTGAGTACCGCGCCTTCAGAAACGAGCTGCTTGATGGCAATCGGGTTTTTGGCGTCGTATTTCGCCATCATGCTGGTATTGGCGAAGGCGCAGGCGTCCTGCAGCGCCGTCTGGTAGTTCTTGGGCAGGCTGTTCCACTTGTCCAGATTGACAAAGGAATGAATGACCGGGCCGCCTTCCCAGAAGGCCGGATAATAATAGTACTTTGCGACCTTCTGGAAGCCGAGCTTGTGGTCGTCATAAGGGCCGACCCACTCGGCGGCGTCGATGGTGCCCTTTTCCAGCGCCGGATAGATATCACCACCGGCGATCTGCTGCGGCACGACACCAAGCTTTTCAACCACTTTGCCGGCAAGGCCGGCAATGCGCATCTTGACGCCTTTGAAATCGTCAACCGTGTTGATCTCCTTACGGAACCAGCCTCCCATCTGCGCGCCGGTATTGCCCGAAATCATGCCGTAGAGGTTATGTTTGGCGTAGAATTCATTGAGCAGTTTGTTGCCGTTGCCTTCATAGAACCACGAATTGGTCAGGCGGGCATTCAGGCCAAAGGGTATCGCCGTCCCGATCGCAAAGGTCGGATCCTTGCCGACATAATAATAGGAGCAGGTATGGCACATTTCCACAGTGCCTGACGATACGGCATCGGCCGCCTGCAAGCCGGGAACGATTTCCCCGGCGGCAAAGGGCTGGATGGTAAAATTGCCGTCGGTGGCGGCAGCGACGTGCTTCGCAATATCCTCGGCTCCGCCATAGATCGTATCAAGCGATTTCGGAAATGACGACGTCAGGCGCCAGTTGATCTTGGTATTCTGCTGCGCAATGGCGGGCGCGGCAAGGGCTGCAGTGGCAGCTCCCGCGAGCGCACCTTTTTTCATAAAGGAACGGCGATCCATCTATATCCTCCCAGATATGAACGCTGCCTGCAGCTTTGAATTCCCCTCGTTGCTGTTCAGGCATTGTAGCGAAGTAAGCACGGTTATCGCCCGACTGACAAGCACCCGCACCAAGAATTAATCGCGGAAAAACGCGGTGTTTCCGGGAATTTTCTTCGCATTTTATATTCAACTGAAATATCTCGGCATCGCCTTATACTTTAGGCGCATGCCGGATCAGCAGGAGGCAAAGGTATGCTTGACTTGGTTCGCCGGCGGTCGCACATATTTCGAAGATTCGTTCCGGAGCCGCCATGCCAAAACCCATCATCGCCGTCCCCGCCGACATAAGGCATTTTACCGGAGCCGACTGGCACGCCGCGCAGAACCAGTATGTTTCCGCCGCCCTGAAAGTGGCTGGTGTCATGTCGTTCATCGTGCCGGCCTTTGAGGACGGAAACGACGTGGACGCCATTCTCGACCGGGTGGATGGCCTGCTCGTCTCCGGCTCCGCCACCAATGTGCACCCTTCCCTCTACGGAAAGGAGGCGAAGGAGAGCGACGGCCCGTTCGACCAGGCACGCGATGCCACCAGCCTGCCGCTCATCCGCCGTGCGATCGAGCGCGGCATTCCGATGCTGGCCATCTGCCGAGGAATTCAGGAACTGAATGTGGCGCTGGGCGGAACGCTGGCGTCCGAAATTCAGGAGCAGCCGGGCATATGGGACCACCGCAAGCCGGAACATGACGACCGCGACGTCGCCTTTGCCATCCGCCAGCCAGTGCATGTGCGCGAAGGCTCCTGCATTGCACAGCATCTCGGCATGTCGGGCGAAATCCAGATCAACTCGCTGCACAGGCAGGCCATTGCCGAAACCGCGCCGCGCCTGCAGGTGGAGGCGACGGCCGCCGATGGCACAATAGAGGCGGTGTCTGTCATTGACGCAAAAGGATTTGCTGTCGGGGTGCAATGGCATCCAGAATACTGGGCCGAGACGGACGCGCCCTCCCGCGCCCTGTTCGAGGCCTTCGGCAAAGCCGTTCACGACTATAGAAACAGCAAAGCATGAGCCGCTGCTGATCCCATCGCCGCATGAGGACACAAAAAAGGGGCAAGCCTGAAGGCCTGCCCCAAGGTCTGGGAGGAGGATTTAACGCTTGGCGCGTTTCTTCTGCCGGTAGACGTCGGCGACGACGGCCGCCACGATGATGAGACCTTTGACGATCTCCTGATAATAGGCGTCCACTCGGAGGAAGGTGAAGCCCGATGTCATGACGCCGAGAATGATCGTACCGATTACCGTTCCGGTGATGCGGCCGGCGCCGCCGGATAGCGAGGTGCCGCCGATGACGGCCGCGGCGATGGCGTCAAGCTCATACATCACGCCCATGCCGGCCTGCGCGGTCTGAGCGCGGGCAGCGGTGACGACACCGGCGAGACCGGCGAGCATTCCGGCAATTGCATAGACCTTGATCAGATGTGCCTCGATATTGATACCGGATACACGTGCAGCCTGCTCATTGGCACCGATTGCATATGTGAACTTGCCATAGCGGGTGTAACGCAGCGCGACGTGGAAAATGATTGCCACGAGCAGGAACACCACGACTGGCCAGATGCCTGTGCCAATGAAATTGAAACCGTCGGTCAGGCCGGAGATCGGCTGACCCTTCGTATACCACTTGGAAATGCCGCGCGCGGTCACCATCATGCCGAGAGTGGCAATGAAGGGCGGGATTTTCGTGCGGGCAATGAGCTGCCCATTGATGAAACCGGCCAACATGCCGGCGAGAATGCCGACAGCAAGCGGGATGATGAACGGCAGGTCGGTGAGCCCGGGATAAAGGGCCCGCGGCCAGGTTGAGGACTGCGCCATGCTAGCGGACAACATCGCCGTGAGGCCGACGACCGACCCGGAGGACAGATCGATGCCGCCGGTAATGATGACCTGTGTCACACCTACGGCTATGATGCCGATCACGGAGACCTGCAGGATCATGATGGTCAGTCGCTGCTGGTTCATCAGGAAGCTCTGGCCGATGAATATCCAGCCGAGAATCTCGTAAATCAGCGCTATGCCGATCAGAATGAAGAAAATATTGGCTTCCGGCGGTATGCGCCGGTGCGGTTTGCGTCCGGATTTGGCATCCAGCTCCGGAGTGGCGGCGGCGTTGCTATTCATATCTGTTCCTCCTCGAGAAATCCCGGCGCGCCTCACCGCGATGCGAGATCCATCACCTTAACCTGCGTGGCTTCACTTCTATCAAGGAAGCCGGTCACCCGACCTTCATGCATGACCATGATGCGGTCGCTCATTCCCAGAACCTCCGGCATTTCGGAGGAAATCATGATGACGGCGACGCCTTGGCGCGCCATCTCACAAACGAGCTTGTGAATTTCTGCCTTGGCGCCCACATCGATGCCGCGCGTCGGCTCATCGAGGATCAGAATGCGCGGCTTGGTCAGCATCCAGCGACCGATCAACACTTTCTGCTGGTTGCCGCCCGAAAGATTTTCGATGCGCTCGTAAAGATGCGGAGTTTTCACCCTCAGCTTGCGGCACATTTCCTCGCAAGCGTCCGACAACGCGTTTTCCTGCACGAAACCATTGGCGACATATTTGTCCTGCAGAACGGCGATCTGCATATTTTCCAGAATGTTCAGGATCAGCAGACATCCCGTGTCCTTGCGATCCTCGGTCAGAAACGCCATGCGATGACGAATGGCTTCCGTCGGGCTGGTGACTGAAACGGGTTTGCCATCGATGCTGATCGTCCCGGAAGACGCGGACGTCACACCGAAGACTGTCTCTGCAACATTGGAACGACCGGAACCGACCAGGCCCGCGACGCCGAGAATTTCACCGGCGCGAACGTCGAAGGAAATATCGTGGAACACGCCATCAAGCGTCAGGTTTTTGACTGACAGGACAACGTCGCCAATAGGAACCTCTTCCTTCGGGAACATCTGCGTGATCTCGCGGCCCACCATCATGCGGATGATGTCGTCGCGCGTTACATCGGTAGAGGCATGCGTGCCGATATATTTCCCGTCTCGAAAAACAGAGAACTCGTCGGCGATTTCGAACAGCTCGTTCATCTTGTGGGTGATGTAGACGATGCCGATACCGCGTTCCCTGAGATCGCGAATGATGCGGAAAAGATGCTCCACCTCGCGCTCCGTCAGCGCGGATGTCGGCTCGTCCATGATGAGAACGTCGGAATCGTAAGAAACCGCCTTGGCAATCTCGACCATCTGACGGCTGGCGACGGAAAGCTCACCGACCCGCGTTTCCGGATCGAGATCGATACCGAGGCGATCCAGCAGGGCTTCGGTACGGCGGTACATCTCGCCATGGTCGATAAGGCCCAGCCGGTTCTTGGGTTCCCGCCTGATCCAGATGTTTTCCGCGACCGTCATGTAAGCCATCAGGTTCAATTCCTGATGGATCATGGCAATGCCGTTTTCCAACGCATCAAGCGGGGAATCGAGACGAATGTCGGCGCCTTTCAGGCGGATTTCGCCGCTGTCTGGCTGGTAGATGCCAGCCAGAATCTTCATCAGTGTCGATTTTCCAGCGCCGTTCTCGCCCATCAGCGCGTGCACGGTGCCGCGCTTTAGCTTGAACTGCACATCATCGAGCGCCACCACGCCGGGAAATTCCTTGCGTATGCCTTCGACGGCGAGAAGGTATTCCGCATTCGGAACGGCGCCGCTGGCGCGCACGGCGGCCATTGTCGATGGACTGACGACCATCTCATCCTCCACAATAGACAAAATTGACCGGAAACAGGCTTCGCCCAATGGCGCACCTTGCCTCCGGGGAGGCTTACAGCGCCATGTCGACCACAACATGCAGGGCGCTGCAACACTTTGAATTCACTGGAATTCAATCACGATTCCCTCATGCGCCGAAGCTTGTTCGGCGCCGTCGGGAACCGGCATCTGCCTCCAATATCAATCTGAACGGGCGCAGATGCCGGAAGGCGGCCATTAGTTCTTGGCCACGTAGTCCTTGACGTTTTCAGGCGTGACGAGCTGGAAGGGGATGTAAACCTTCTTCTCGACCTTCTCGCCCTTGACGAGCTTCAGCGCGGCATCAAGTGCGCCCTTGCCCTGGCCCGCCGCATCCTGGAAGACCGTGGCGTCGAGATCGCCCGCCTGCATGGCGGCGAGAGCATCCTGCGTGGCGTCCACACCGGCGACGACATAATCCTTCATGTCCTTGCCAGCAGCCTTCAGAGACTGAATGGCGCCGATCGCCATTTCGTCGTTATTGGCGATGACGGCGTTGAACTCGATGCCGCTCGACAGCCAGTTGGTCACGAGGTCGGAACCCTGCGTGCGCTGCCAGTTGGCAGTCTGCTCTTCAACCACGGAAATGCCTTTGCATTCGTCGGTTTTCAAGACATCCTTCGCAGACTGCGTGCGCATGCGCGCCGCCTGGTTCGAGAGCTCGCCCATCATGATGACGGCATTGCCCTTGCCACCGAGGAGGCGGCAAACCTCTTTCGCCTCAAGCGTACCAGCCACCGTTTCGTCGGAGGCGACAAACGCCTGTCCGTCCGGCAGGCTGTCGACGTTCACCGGCTGGCGGTTGACGTAAACGAGCGGAATCTTGGCGTCGGCTGCGAGCTTGGACATGGCCGCTGTCGCATCCGTGTCCACAGGGTTGACGATGATTGCGTCGACCTTGGAAGCGATGAAGTTCTGGATCTGGCTCTGCTGCTTGGCGACGTCGTTCTGCGCATCCTCGACCTGCAGGGTGACGCCCTTCAGCTCCTTGGAATAATCCTGCATGCCATTGCGCAGCACGGTCAGGAAGTTGTCGTCAAACAGCGCCATCGAGACACCTACGGTCTCCGCATGGGCCGCCGTGCCGAGAAGCACAGACATAGCCGCGCCGATGATAAATTTCTTCATTGTTTTTCTCCTCCGTGGCGTCCGGCGCCGCCTCTCCCAGCCGGAGGCGAACCCGAAAGCCCGCCGCAACCTCCTCACATCAGAAAACGGAATAATGAAACCGATTTTCTGCCTGTTCGATATATTTATTCCATTTTTGGTTCGAACGTCAATGTTTTCTTCGCAGCCCCGCAGCGGAGTGGTGCACAAGGCTGTGATGATGGGAAATTGCGGGGGACGTGCCTCCGGATCGCATAGCCGTGGAAGATGCAGAGGCTCGCTCGGCCTCGTTCCCAACCGGGAGGCCGGGTCCATAAGCCGTTGAAATTATGCTTTACGGCTCGAAATGGGGATAACTCGGCCGGGATGGAAGATTTATTCCAAACCGGCATCCACCGGCTCTCCTTGGAGAAGGCCGGCGGCGCATCAGCTTTTCTTCCGCTCGAAACAGTCAGGGGATCTTCCGTGCCGCCTGTGGAAATATGGCGGCACGGGGACGGCGGCAAAAGGAGGTGCGTAGCGCCTTACCGGTGGGAACCCGGCATGACATCGGCGGGAATCGGGCAGACGTATTTGCTGCCTTCCGTCTTTTCCTGCCATTCCTTCCTGGCGCTGGCGAGCAATTCCGGCGATGTCATCAGTGAAAGACCTGTCGCTGCAAGCGTTTTGGCGGCATGCACCATGGCCTTGTGGGCGGCAGGAGTTTTGCCTTGTGCCACCACCTGCCAGGTATGCGGATTGGTCCCGATCGCCCAGGCGGGTGTCCAGCATTGTGCCGTCGGTGTCACCCAGCTGACGTCACCGACATCGGTGGAGCCGGCCCGAAAATGCGAATGCCCCTCGAAATCCCGCAGGCCGAGATGCAGGGGCGTCGAGCCGTCGATCTTACGGTTGGAAAAGACATCACCCTTTATCTGGTAGAGCCGGATGCTGCTTTTGATCGCCTCGTCAGTAAAAGTATTCTGGATACGTTTGGCAAAAGCGATATCCGCTTCATCGAAAGCGACAGGGCCAAGCGCCACCATGTTTTCATGCATCGCTGTTTCCAGCGCGATGTTGGGCAGGAGATTGGTGGAGGCGGTATCAAAGACGATCTCCACCTCGGTCTCGGTCATCAGTGCCGCACCGCGCGCCACCTTGTCGACCCGCGCGGCGAGATCAAGCGCCTGACGCATTTCCGGGGCGCGGATCAGATAAAGGACTTCCGCCTTGGCCTGCACCACATTGGCCGCCTTGCCGCCAGTGTCAGTGATTGCATAATGTACCCGGCAATCCTGCGGCATGTGTTCGCGCAGGAAATTGACGCCGACATTCATGAGTTCGACGGCATCGAGCGCCGAGCGGCCGAGATGGGCTGCATTGGAAGCGTGGGCCGCAACACCCTTGAAACGGTAAAAATATTCCAGCACGGCCAGATTATTGGTCGAGCGTACCCCGTTGAACGGTGCCGGGTGCCAGGTCAGCGCAGCATCGACATCGTCAAACAGGCCGGCACGCACCATGAAGGTCTTACCGGAACCGCCCTCCTCGCCGGGGCAGCCGTAATAACGGACGGTGCCGGGCATATTATTGGCCTTCAGATGCCGGGCGAGCGCAATAGCGGCCATCAATGAGCCGACGCCGAGCAGGTTATGGCCACAGCCATGGCCGGTGGCGCCCTCCTCTCGCGGCTGCACCTTCGCCACATCGGCCACCTGGCTCATGCCGGCCAGCGCATCGAATTCACCGAGGAAGGCGATAACGGGCTTGCCCCTGCCAAATTCGCCGATGAAGGCGGTTTCCATGCCCGCCACACCGCGCCGAACCGTAAAGCCATTTTCCTCAAGCGCGGCGGCCAGAATGCCGGCAGATTGCCGTTCTTCAAATTTGAGTTCGGCAAAATCCCAGATGCTGTCGCTCAAAGTGGTGAAATCAGGCTTCATCGCCTCGATTTCGGCGGCAATCGACATCACGGCATCACGGTTCATGGCTTTTCCTCGCATTTCCGCCCTTTTCGGGCACGCGCAGGCGCTTCGGCAGAGGCACCGCCAAATTACCGCGCTTAATAATGGAAAGCCCGCGCCGGGGTCAGCCGCCGGCGCGGGCAAGGGTGGGTCAGTTGTCGACCGAGACCTCCCAGAGGCGAGCGTTCGACTGCCAGACAGGCTGGCCCTTCAGCTTCTTCGTCGCGCCCCAGACATCGACCATGTCATAGAGGAAGATACCCGGCATTTCCTTCAGCATCAGCTCATGGAACTCATCGAAAATCTTCTGGCGTTTCGTCTGGTCGGCCTCAACATAGGCGGCCTTCATCAGCTCGATCGCCTTCGGATCATCCCACATCAGGGAAGCGTTCTTGTCCTTGTTGCCGACATAAAAGGCATACATCAGCGCCGGGTCGAGGCGCGGAGCGACCGACTGCGAGATCACCTGATAATTGCCGGAGCGGCGGCGATCCACCTGGGTGGCATAGTCCAGCACCTCGATCTGCACGTTGAGGCCCGCCTGCTGCATCATCGCCTGCGCCATGACTGCGGCCGGGAAGCTCGGCACGTTGCCACGCTTGTTGGCGATGATCGAGATTGGTTCGCCCTTGTAACCGGCCGCCTCAAGCTCCTTCTTGGCGGCATCGATGTCATAGGCCGGACGCTTCTTCTGGGTCTCACCATAATAGACAGAATCCTGCGAAACCATCGAACCGTTGGCCTCGCCCGTGCCGTTGGATGCGGCGGCAACCAGTTCATCAAGATCGAGTGCCATCGCCATGGCGCGACGCACGCCGGGATTGCTCAGCACCTTGTCACGGGTCTGGATGTAGAACAGGTTCTTGCCGTTGTTGCGGGAAACGATGAGCTGCATCTTTTCGTTGGTCTTGAACTCCGGAATGAGATCGGGAGAAATCTCGGCCGTATCGAGCACGCCGGATTCAAGACCCGCCTTCACGGTCGAGGCATCGGGGATGACCATGAACTTGACGCCATCGGCCAGCGGCCGCTTGGAGCCGACCATGCCGTCAGGCTTGCCGTCATTTGCCGGCGAAACGTAGTCGGCAAACTTGGCGAGGCGGATATACTCGCCCTTCTTCCACTCGTCCCACTGAAACGGCCCGGTGCCGATCGGCTTGACGAAGCTGCCATCGGAGGCAACCGATTCCGGTGAGATCATGCCCGTATAACCGCATTCCGGCCGTGACATGAGGCCCAGGAAAACGCCGGATGGTTTTTCCAGGGTGATCTCGACAGTGGAAGCGTCCGTGGCCTTGACGCCAGTGACGTGTGCTGCGCCGCCCTCGACGAAATCGTTGAGGCAGGCCCATTTGGTTTCCGGCTTCAGGTAACGCGTCCAGTTCCAGACGACATCCTCCGCGGTGAGCGGCTTGCCGTTGTGGAATTTCACGTCCTTGCGCAGCTTGAACGTATAGGTCAGGCCATCAGGGGCGACCTCGACGCTTTCTGCGAGAAGCGGCTTCACCTCACCGGCATTGTTATAGCCGACGAGACCCTCGACGATATGCAGGATGACCCCATCCGTATTGCCATCGCGGTTCACCCCCGGGTTGTTGCTGCGCAGATCCGAGCTCTGCGCAATGGTGATGTCGCGTGCTGCGGTTATGTTGGCCGTTACGAGCAGGGCAACGCCTGCGAGAAGAAGTTTTTTCACTGTTCTACCCTCTTTGTTGTCGTTGATTGTTATTGATGAAAGCCATCCCAGCACGCCTGCGCCAGTCGGCCGATCGTTTCGAGCGCGATGGTGTATCCCGGCGTGCCGTCAGGCATGGTTTGCGGCACCTCATCGGTATAGGCGGTGATGATGAAGGACGGCGCGCCGTTTCTGTAGACGATGCCCGCATCCATGCGACCACGTTTGCCGCGACCGCTCTTGCTCGCCACCACGGCCTCGAACGGCAGGCGGGAGCGAATTCCATAACGCAAAATCTGGTTCTTCAGCGTCTGCATCGCCCATTCGCACAATTGCGGACTGCATCCGAGCTTCGCCTGCGCTTGCCGCGAGGACTGGGCATCGAGAATGGTCTGCAACAGCAACACCTGGTCCGCCGCCGACGTTGTGGTGACGGTTTTAAGCGGATGGTCCGCCGCCAGTGCCAATGGCGGAATGAGAAAACGATGATGGGTGTTGGACATGCCGAGCGATTTGCAATAGCCGTCCACCTCTTCCAGCGTCAGCCTCTCCAGCACCATCTTGGTGCAAACATTATCGCTCAGCACCATCATGCCGGCGACGGCATCGCGTAGCGAAATCACGATACCCGGCGTCATATAGCGGAACATGCCGCTCGCCACCTCTTCCGCCAGCCGTTTTTCATAGGTGACGGGCTGGTCGAGATCGATCCGCCCTTCGCTGGCGGCCTTGAGCACTGCCATCATGATCGACGTCTTGCGGGTGCTGCCCGATGGCGTCTCCTCGTTTTCTCCCCGGCCGATCTCTTCACCGGTCAGGAGATTGCGCACCATGAAGCGCGTCACGAAAGGCTGTGCATCACAGATCGCATTTAATTGGGCAGCCACAGTCATTGTCATCTTCCTGTTAAACTTCATCTTCCAGGCGCCATTTCAGTGTCACGCCGCCCTTTTCATTCTGGTCGAGGGCGGGAATGGCCGAGAGCAGCCGGCGCGTATAGGCCTCTCTAGGACTGTCGAAAATCGTGTCGCGGTCACCCTCTTCGATGATGCGCCCGTCCTGCATGACGACGACACGGTCGGCCACCTGCTCCACCACACCGAGATCGTGGCTGATGAACAGGCAGGAAAAGCCGTAACGTTTCTGCAAATCGGAAAAGAGATCGAGCACCTGCGCCCGCACCGTCACGTCGAGTGCCGAGACCGGTTCGTCGGCGATCAGGAACCGCGGACGGCGGGCAATGGCGCGGGCAATCGCCACGCGCTGGCGCTGGCCGCCGGAAAGCTCGTGCGGATAACGGGCGGCGTAGTCAGCGCCGAGCCCCACTTCCTCCAGTGTTTCCAGCGCCCGCTTGCGCTTGGCGGCCTGATCGAGGTCAGGCACGAGGCGCAATGCCTCCTCCACCAGCGCCTGAATGGTCATGCGCGGATCAAGCGAGGAATAGGGATCCTGAAACACCATCTGGCAATTCAGGCGATAATCCTTCCAGTCCTCGTTGCGCTCGCGGCCCTGAAAGCGGATATACCCTTCGCTTTCCTTGACGAGACCGGCGATGGTGCGGCCGAGCGTCGTCTTGCCGGAACCGGAGCCGCCAACCAGCGCCACGACCTCACCCTCATGAATATCGATGCTGACGCCATGCAGCGCGCGCTTTGGCTTGGCTTTCTTCAGCAGGGATTTGCGGCCGGCATAATCGACAACGATATCGCGGGCCGAGACCATCGGCGCCTTGGAGGTGTCGATACGGCGCGGCTCGCCACGGAACGGCAGAGAGGAAAGCAGCTTCTTGGTATATGGGTGCTGCGGCGCGTCCAGCAGGTCCTCGGTACGGCCCTGCTCGACAATCGTGCCTTTTTCCATGACCACGATGCGGCTGGTATAACGCGCCACCATTGGCAGATCATGGCTGATGAGCAAAACGGCGGTGCCTTCCGCACGTGTCAGCTCCACCATCAGTTCCATGACATCGCGCTGGATGACAGCGTCAAGTGCCGTCGTCGGCTCGTCGGCAATCAGCAAAGCGGGTTTCAACAGCATGACCGAGGCCAGCATGATGCGCTGGCGCATACCGCCGGAAAACTCATGCGGATAGGCCGTCAACGCGCCTTCGGGGTCGCGGATGCCGACCCGGCTCAGCATGTCGAGAATTCTCGCGCGGCGCTCTTCTCCCGACAATTTCGTGTGAAGGATCAGCCCCTCTTCCAGCTGCCGGCCTATCGTCATTGATGGATTGAGGGAGGTCATCGGCTCCTGAAACACCACACCGATCTCTGCGCCGCGCAAACTTCGAAGCGCCTTCACCGGCAGGGACATCACATCCTGCCCCTTGTAGACGATCGACCCGCCGGTGACAGCGATGGCCGGTGGCAGAAGCGAGATGAGCGCGCGGGTGGCGAGCGTCTTGCCCGAACCGCTTTCACCGACGATGCCGAAGATTTCGCCCGCGGCTATATCGAAGGAAACATCCTTGACCACCCGATGGCCGGTTCTGGCGACTTCGAGCGAAAGGCCCCGGACGGTGAGAAGTGTATTATCAGTCATTTGAGACCTCTCATGCGCGGGTCAAGCCTGTCGCGGAGGGCATCGCCCAAAAGATTGATGCCGAGCAGCGTCAGCGCGATGCAGAGACCGGGGAAAAGACCCAGCCACACGGCCTGCTGGATGAAGGGTCGGCCGGCGGCCAGCATGTTGCCCCAGGTGGGGGCCGGCGGCGGCACACCAAGGCCAAGGAAGGAGAGCGCGCTTTCCGACAGAATGGCCCAGCCAAACATGGAAGTGGCAAGAACCGTGATCGGCGCGATGCAATTGGGCAGGATGTGGCGGAACATGGTGTAGATTTCACCATTGCCCATCACCAGCGACGCCTCGATGAATTCACGCTCACGCAGAGAAAGCACGGCACCGCGCACCACGCGGGCCATGGATGGCGTATAAGCGATACCTAGAGCGAAGATGATGCCATACTGGTTTGCGCCGAACACCGCGAGCAGGCCCAGCGCCAGCAGAATGCCGGGAAAGGCGAGAAGCGCATTGTTGATGGCCATGATGACGCCATCCACCCAGCCCCGCGCATAACCGCTGACAAGGCCGATCAGCGTGCCGCAGATCGTCGCGAAGCTGACCGTCAGGAAGCCGATCCAGACGCTGGCACGTGCGCCGACCATCAGGCGGCTCAAAACATCGCGCCCGAATTCATCGGTGCCGAGAAGATGCCTGGCGCTTGGACTGGCCAGACGCGAGGCGAAACCGAGCTTCATTGGATCATAAGGTGTCCAGAACAGGCCGGTTGCGGCGGTAATGAGCAGGAGGGCGATGAGAAAGCCGCCGATAAGCCCGTTGAGTGTGAACTTTTTCATTCGGCAACCACGCGCGGATCGAAGAGGGGATAGAGGAGGTCGACGAACAGGTTGACCAGAACATAGGAGAGCGAGACGAACAGCAGGCAGCCCTGTATGACCGGATAGTCGCGGGCAAAAATACTGTCGACCATCAACCGTCCGAGGCCCGGAATGGTGAACACCGTTTCGATAACGGCGATGCCGCCGAGAAGATTGCCAAGGATGAGGCCGATCATTGTCCAGGTCGGACCGAAGGCATTCTTGAAGGCGTGCCCCCAGAGAACGGCGCTTTCCGAAAGGCCCTTGGCGCGGGCGTGGGTGATGTAATCCAGCCGCAGAACCTCCAGCGTCGAGGCGCGCGCCATGCGGATCAGAACACCCATTTCGTGGATTACCAGCGTCATGACGGGCAGGACGAGATAAAGCATGCCGCCGACGAGATTGTCGCTGATCGACACATATCCGAGCACCGGCAGCCAGCCGAGTTTCAGGCCGAAAAACAGAAGGAGCAGAAGCCCAAGCCAGAACGTGGGAATGGACAGAAGCAGCGTCGCCGTTCCGACCAGCGCGAGATCAGTCAGGCTGTTCTGTTTCCAGGCGGCGATCACGCCTGCCGGAACCGCAATCAGGCTGGCGAGAAGCACCGCAACCACGACGATCTCGGCGCTGACGAGAAAGCGCGAGACGACCAGCGGCAGCACCGGCTCGTCATTGACGATGGAGCGACCGAAATCGCCCTGCACCACATTGCCGGCCCAGATGACGAACTGTTGCGGCATGGACTTGTCGAGGCCGAGCTCGGTCCTCATGGCTTCGATCTGTTCCGGTTGCGCCATGTCGCCCAGCATCAGGGCGGCCGGATCGCCGGGAATGAAGCGGATGAGCGCAAACACCGTGATCGACACGAATGCGATCGTCGGCAGCGCCATCAAAAGACGGCTCAGTATGAATCTTATCATCGGTTCCCCACGATTGATGGCAGGTAATGACAGCCCGCCTCTATCGGTTTCATTGCTGGCGACTATGACGGATTGAGAAATATCGCGCAATATTATGCATAAACGTCATACCTCTATGCAGAATGACGGCGCGGTCATCCCGATGAGGACAAGGACATCTTCCGCCCAAAATCCCGCTTCAGACGATCTTTTGCGAGAGCTGGATTTCCCGCTTCAAGGCATCGCTTAGCGCCTGCGCAGCGATGGAGAGCGGTGCCCCGGAGGCGCGGGCAAGACCGAACTCCTGCGTCGCCTGCGGGACGAACGGCCGCGCGACAACGGGCAGGTGCCGATAGAGGTTGGCATAAAAACTGCTGATGATCGTTACCCCCAACCCGTGCGCCACATAGGCGCAGGCGGAACTGTTGGTGTGAGTCTCGATCTTCACCATCGGTTTGACGCCAGCCTTTTTGAACACCTGATCGAGCGCCATGCGATTTGGCCGCTGGCGGCCGATCAGGATGAGCGGAATGTTGCGCAGGTCCTTCACGGTAATTTCGTCAAGCGCCGCCAGCGGATGATCCTCCCGGACCACGCACACACTCTTGCCGGTCGCGACACGCTCGACGTCGATGCCCGGCCCGATCTCACCTTCCATCCGCAGGAAACCGAGATCAATCACCCGCTCGCCGACAAGCTTGTTGATGGCGGTCGTCGTCTCGAAAAAAGTCTCGATGCGAACGCCGGGAAAATCCCGGACATAGTCGATCAGCATGGCGGGCGCGAAATTTTCCCACATACTGCTCGGCAGCCCGATGCGCACGATTTCCGGACCAGCCGCACCATTCCGCAAATCTTCCGCATGACCGGACATGCGGTCGACCGCAAGCAGCACGTTTTCCGCATCCCGCGCAAGCAGTACCGCCTCCGGTGTCGGAATGAGCCGCCCTTTGTCGCGGGCAAACAGCGTCAGAGACAGGTCGGCCTCAAGCTGCGCCAGAAGCCGGCTGATGCCGGATTGGCTAAGCCCCATTGCCTTGGCCGTGGCGATGGTCGAGCCGGTGGAAAGAAGCGTGCGAAGAACTTCGAGCTGCTTGATGTTCATGAGGCCAGCACCATGGATGAAGAGACAAGCCGGTTTCGGTTCTGACGTTTTGCCGCCGATAACGCTTCATGTCACCGGTTTTTTTATCCCGCACGCGGCAATTGCCTAAAGTTCCACCGAATACACGGTGTCATGGGTGGCCACGCAAGCATCACCCGTGGGGGTAACCCAGCCGCGGAACATGCCGGGGGTATTGTAGGGCGCTGCAATCCCGCCTTCGGCATCGATAGCCACAAGACCCGCGCCAATATCGTAGGGCGCCAGATCCTTATGGACGAGATTGCCAGCAGCCGTCTCCAGATCCTGCCCGAGATAGGCGACGCGGGATGCGATCTCGTGACCAACGACGTAGCGGATAAAAAATTCGCCCTTGCCGGTGCCGGAAACCGCGCAGGCCCCATCCCGTGCATAGGTGCCTGCCCCGATCACCGGGCTGTCACCCACCCGGCCATCGGGCTTGTTGGTGTAGCCACCTGTCGAAGTGGCCGCGGCAAGATGGCCCGCCGCATCGAGCGCCACCGCACCCACGGTTCCGTGTTTCTCGTTTTCCGTCGCTTCCGTGCCAGCGGCGGCATGGCGCTTCATCGCCGCCAGTGCTTCACGGCGCTTTTGGGTCGTGAAATAGGATTGCGGCTCGGTCGCGAGCCCCTTTTGCTCTGCAAAGCGGTCGACCGCCTCCCCCGTCAGATAGACGGCACGGTCATCCGCGATCAGTGCGCGGGCGGCTTTCACCGGATTGCGAATGGCGCGGGACGCGCTGATCGCGCCCGCTGCCAATGTGGCACCATCCATGATCGAGGCATCGAGTTCGTGGATGCCGTTCTCGTTCAGTGCGGCACCATGCCCTGCGTTAAAATGCGGGCTGTCCTCCATGACAACGACCGCCGCCTCGACCGCCTCAAGCGCGGTTCCGCCAGCCTTCAATACGCCATAACCGGCACGCAGCGCCGCTGCCAGATCATCGCGCGCAGCGGTCCACTCCTCTGAAGTCATGCTGTCTTCCGGCATAACACCGCAACCACCGTGAATGGCCAGTGCGATCTTTGTCATGTTCTCTCCCCTCGTCGCCCCGCCCACCGCAGGGCCTCTTACCATCAATGAAAGGCGATATCGCCGATGACCCGCACGCGAACCCGCCGCGCGCCGCCAGGCAGATAGGCAATCGGGATATCTTCCACCTCAAGCGTCTTCAGGCTCGCTCGCTCCGCTCCAGAAGCAATCGCCGCGTTCTGCGCCTCGGTCTCTGCTTTCGCAAGGGCCTCCTCGCGGCTCAGGCCGGAAAAGACCTGGTCAACCTCGCCGGAAACCTGCGCCATCGCCGCGCCCAGCGCATTGGCAACGCCGGCATTTTCCACACGCAGCACTTCCGACGCACCCGGAACCGTCTCGGGAATCAAAAACGCCCCGCCGCCGACGGCAACGAGCGGCACATCTTCCGCCGAGGTCTTCATCTGGTCGAAACTGTCGGCCACCATGTCACGGATGCGTTGGAGTGTGGCCTGCACGAAAGCCGGATCGAGGCCTTTGACACGGTCGCGGTCACCCATCTCGATCAGCCCCGCGGCAACGGCAATATCCGAGGTCGTGAGCGTATCGCCGCCGAAAACACGGGCCTGCGTCAGGATGCGATAACCGACCGAGCGTGGACCGATCTTGCCCGTCTCAGGATCAACGATCGTGCCGCCGCCGAGCGCAATCGGCAGAAGATCGGGCATGCGGAAGAGCGTGCGCACCCCGCCAATATGGACGATATTGTTCGCTTCCCGCGGAAAACCGCCGACAAGGCAGCCAATATCGGAAGTCGTGCCGCCGACATCCACCACCATGGCATCGGTTAGCCCGGTGAGGAAGGCAGCACCCCGCATTGAGTTCGTCGGGCCGGAAGCGAAGCTGTGCACCGGGTTGGCAGCGGCGACATCCGCGAGCGCCACCGTGCCGTCATTCTGGGTCAGATAGAATGGCGCCTTCACACCTGCTTCGCGCAACGCATCCGAAAATGCCTGAACGGTTGTCCTGCCAAGGGTTTGCAGTGCCGCGTTCAGCAGGGCGACGTTTTCCCGCTCCAGAAGCCCGATGCGGCCAAGCGTATGGGAAAGCGTGATGCGTGCATCGGGAATGACCGAACGGACGATTTCCGCCGCCCGCACTTCGCATTCCGTTGTCAACGGCGAGAAGGTTGCCGAAATGGCGATGGAAGTGATGCCCGCATCGCGGATTTTCATCGCCGCCTCCCGAATTTCATCGGGAATCATCGGCACCAGCGGGCTGCCATCATATTCATGGCCACCATGGACCATGAAAATCAACGGATCGACAGCATCGTACAAATCTTTTGGCCAGTCGCACATGGGCGGCAGCGAAGAACCGGTCGGCAGAGCGATGCGGATGGCTGCAACCCGTTCCAGCCGGGCGCGCTCCACCACTGCATTGGTGAAATGGGTGGTGCCGATCATCACCGCGTCGATCGGTCGATCCGTCGCGCCGACATGGCCGGACACATGGGCGAGCGCTGCTTTTACGCCCGACAGGACATCCTGCGTGGTCGGAACCTTGATGGAGGCGACAATGGTGTCTCCATCGATCAAAACGGCATCCGTATTGGTGCCGCCAACGTCAATACCGATGCGTTTCATGGGAATACCGATCTGAAGTCAATGTCATAACCGAAGGCGCGCGGGCCGACGGCGGCGATGCCGGCAGGCGTCGTCAAAAGCTCGGGTGCCGGCAGGGCGACAACCGTCACGCGCTGGCCGTAACGCACCGATTCCGTACCGATGGCGCCGCCGGAAACCGTATCGAGAAGGCAAAGAAGGTCCGGCGTCATGGCGACTGGCTGGCCATCGCGGAAGGCAACGGCCCACTCATTCTGGAATGCGAGCTCCATGCGCGAACCACGGTCGGCATCGATGCCTTCAATGGTCGTGCTGCCACGCAGGAAACCACCCGTGGTCTCGCGGGCCACGTCCACCACCTTGCCGCGAAACAGCTGCTTGCCGCCCTCGTGGTCGAGAACCGCCTGAACGGGATCGTCATGGCGCGCACGGGCCTCCATCACGGCGCGCCCGAGTTCGGTCGCCTTGGTGACGGTATAATGAATGCCCCACTCCTTCACTTCCTTGCCGGTGCGCGGCGCCTTGCAGGTGGCGGCGGTGGAGCCGACTTCGGTGCAGACCTTACGCGAGATACGCTCCATCCATTTCCACGAGGCAGCCCGCGTTACGATCACCTCATTGTCGCGCACATCGACCAGCGACAGCGGAAACATCGGCAGGTTGCCGATGGCGAAGGATGTCATCTGCGCTTCCGGATAGGCACGTCCCATGGCGTCGGCATTGACGACCGGCCGGTCGAGGACGGCGGCAGCGAGGAAAGACGAGAGCGCGTTGGAGCCGCCGATCTCCACACTCATGATCGCCCGGAACGGCTTGCCGAGATAATCCTCCATGACCTCGACAGCGCGGGCAAGATGCACGGGGTCTCCCAGCCGTTCCTGACCGACAAGCGGGGCACCCATCTTGGACACGACGGCGACCATGTCGTCATCGGCAAGCGCCATGGGATCCATGACCTTGACCCGTCGCCCCTCGGCATAGAGACGCCGCAGATTGAGCGTCGAGATATAGGGATTGCCGCCGCCACCCGTTCCCAGGATCCAGGCGCCGGTGGCCAGAGGTTCGATATCGTCTTCGGAAAATTCCTGGATCATGCGTCATCCTCGGGCATGCCGCAGCCTTTCCGGCCGCAGGCGATGCTCCTTCCCTTTGAAGTTCCAAGTCTGGCAGGCCCCGCCTTTGTGGCGGGGCCGGTTTTCATGAAGTGAAGATCACTCCGCTTTGCAGTCCCAATGGAAGTTTGAAAAGTTCAGATCCCAGCTCTGCATGGGAATGAACTCGTAACCCTGAAGGCACTTGTTCGCCGCATAACGGCGGTTCGGCGCAACCGCCCAGACGTCAGGCTGAAGATCGACGATCTTTGTCTGCAGCTCCTTGTAGGTAGCGTTCTGCTCGTTCACATCAGTGGTGGCGCGAACCATGTCGATCAGCCCGTCGATTTCCGCGTTCTGCAGCCATTCCATCGACATCCAGGTGCCGGATGCCTTGGAATGATACTGGTTGTAGAACATCGAATCCGGCGACGGATAGGTCGGCGAGATGTTCACCTGCGTCGATGCCGGCGTTGTTTCGGGCTTGGAAGAAAGCTCGACGATACGGTTCCACGGCTCAGGCTTGATATCGAGCGTGATGCCAATCTGCTCGAGGCTCGACTGCAACAGCAGCGCCACTTCCGCCTCGAAGGCGAGCGACGCGACATAGCTGTTGACGAGCGTGATCTTCTGGCCGGCATATTTCGACTTCGCCAGCTCTTCCTTGGCTTTTTCCAGATCGTAGACGCCCGGCTGGATATCGCCATTATGCGCGTCCTTGAACGCGTCAGAGAGCGGTCCCTTCATATCGAAGCCCGGATAGATCACTTCCTGGATCGTCTTGTAGTCGGTCGCATAGGCGATGGCGCGACGAACGTGGACGTCGTCGGTCGGATAGACCTTGGTATTGAGCTTGATGACGAAGCCGCCGGCGGTGCGGGTCTGGATCAGCTTGTAACCCTTCATCCGGCCGATGGATTCATAGGTGTCGTTGCCGAGCCCGTGCGAGGAAAGGCCGAGCTCACCCTTTTCCGCCAGCGCCTTGACGGTGGCGTCGTCGCTGGTCTGCACGAAGCGCACCTCATCGATCGGCTTGCCCTTCGTCCAGCCGAGGAAATAATCGGCATTGCGGGCGATGACCATGTCGGCGGAGCGGTTGTAGCTGATCAACTTGTAGGGGCCGGAACCGGCGGAATGTTCGCCGACATAAGCCTCGCCCCATTTGTCTTCGGGCTTGGCATTGGCTTCGATCAGCGTCTTGTTCATTGCCATCATCAGCGGCGTCGCCGCCATGAAGGGCGAGAACTGGCGGTCGATCTTCATGACCAGGGTTGCATCGTCAGGTGCGGTCACGTTTTCAGGCTTCAGCACGCCGACGATGAGGTTCGACGGGCCCTTGTTGATGCCGAGCAGTCGCTGGATCGACCAGGCAAGATCGGCCGCCTTCACTGCCGTACCGTCCTGGAACTTCGCATCGCCACGCAGGTGGAAGGTGTAGGTCAGGCCGTCCTCGGAAATCTCCCAGGATTTCGCCAGATGCGGCACGATTTCGCCCTTGGCGTTTACCGTGGTCAGACCGTCATACATGTTCACGATGGCCATGTAGCCGGTATAGTCAGTCACTTTCGCCGGGTCGAGCGAGCTGAATATCTGCATGGTGTTGACCGCGACCGACACCTTGTCTTCCGCAAGGGTTGCAGAAGAAAGGACCGGCAACGCGAGCGCCGTGCCGAGTGCCAGCGCGGCGAGACGGGAAGAAACTACAGGCATTTTCATTATCGTTCTCCTCTTTATTGCGGGTCATCGGACCCGCTTATGGTTAGGCAGCCTTGCTGACCGGAACGGGCAGCGGTAAGAAAGGAATGTCCGGATAGCCGAAGGCCGCCGGGCCAACGACCTCAAGCGCGCGGGCGCTGCGCAGCAGGTCGTGACAGGGAATGGCGATGACGGCTACGCGCTGGCCATAGCGCAGCACTTCGGTGGTGATCGGATAACCGGTGTCGACATCGAGCAGGACGATCAGATCGGGAACCGTCACTTCCACCTTGCCGTCACGGGAAAACAGCAGGAATTCGTTCTGGATGGCGACGCCTGCCGTCTGGCCGGCGCAATCGTCGAAGCCGGAGAGCGTAAGATCGCCGACGGCGAAACCGCCGCGAAGATGGCGCTTCAGATCGGTGATCTTGCCGTTGAAGATGCGCCGCCCGCCTTCGAGCGCGCAGACTGCAGCAATAGGGTCTTCCTGCTGCTTGCGGGCACGGATCACCGCCTCACCGATGGCAATGGCCTTGGTGTAGGTTTTCGGAATGCCATACTGGTGCACGTAGTGCGCCTGCATCGGCGCGGTCGCCAGCATCGCGCCGCCGCCCTGCGAGACGACGCAGGCGCGCGCCATGCGCTCGTGCCAGACCTCGGAAACGGCATGGCTGAAGATGACGGCATTACCGTGCAGATCGCACATCACCGAGGGCGTGGAACTATGGCCATAGATGGAGAAGGTGGTCATCTGCATTTCCGGGAATGCCCGGCCCATGCCGTCGCAATCGAGGATCGGCAGGCCGCCCAGCGCCGCCGTCACCAGCGGGTTCATGGAATTGGAACCGCCGATTTCCTCGCAGACGATGGCGTCAACTGGCGTGCGGATCAGCTCTTCCATCGCCCGCAGGCAACGCAGGCCTTCACGGCCTTCGCGAATGCGCTCGACGCCGACGACAGGCGCGCCGATACCGCCGATGGACATGCAGAGCGCGTCCGGCTCGATGGCGTCGGTTGCGAGAATCTTCATCTCGTAGCCGGCCTTCATGGCCTCCAGCGCCAGAAGCTTCCCGAGATACGGATTGCCGCCGCCGCCCGTGCCGAGAATGCCGGCGCCGATTTCCAGTGCGTCGAGATCTTCACGCGTCAGCGTCCGCAATGCCGCTTCGTCATATTTCAGCTTGCGTGTCTCAGCCATGATTGGCCCCCATTTCTCCAACAACTTTCACATGAATGCGGGTGGCGTTGCCGGGCAGGTAAGCCAGCGGCATATCCTCGCGCTCGATTACTTCGAGCGTCGCGGCAATCGCGCCGGCGGCAACCGCCTTTTCGCGGGCCTCCGCTTCTGCCTCCGCCAGTGTGCTCTCGCGCGTGCGTCCATCGACGAGTGAGAAGACCCGGTCGGTCTCACCGCTGATCTGCGCAATGGCCGCGCCAACGGCATTGGCCACCGCGAAATTCTCAGGCCGGATAACCTCAAGATCACCGATGCGATCCGGCATCAGGATGGAACCGCCGCCAACGGCGATAACCGGCACTGGTGACGATGAGATGCGGCTGCGCTCCACGCAGGCTTCAAGCATGTCGTTGATCTTGTTGACGGCCGCATCCACGAGCTTTTTGTCGAGGCTGGAGACCAGCCTTTTCTCGCCCACATCCGCCTTGCCAGAGGCAACCGCGATATCGGTCGCCGTCAGGGTCGAGCCACCGAAGCAGAGCGCTTCGCGGCGGACGCGGTAACCGACGGATTTCGGCCCGACAGTCAGGCCATGGTCGCCATTGACCACGAGGGAACCGCCGCCAAGACCGATGGAGAAAACGTCAGGCATGCGGAAATTGGTGCGCACGCCGCCAATATCCACCGTGGTCGAGGCCTGACGCGGGAAGCCGTGTGAAAGCGAGCCGACGTCTGACGTGGTGCCGCCTACATCCACGACCACGGCATCCTTGAGACCGGTGAGGAAGGCCGCACCGCGCATGGAGTTCGTCGGACCGGAAGCGAAGGTGAGCACGGGGAAACCGCGCACCACGTCAGCCGCCATCAGCGTACCGTCGTTCTGTGTGATATAGAACGGGCAGGTGATGCCTGCAGCCTTCAGCGCTTCGCCGAAAGCCGCAACCGTGCGGTCGGCAAGCGACAGCAGGCTGGCATTCATGATTGCCGCACTTTCGCGTGCAAGCAGGCCATGGCGGCCGATATCCTTGGACATCACCACCGGCAGACCGGGGCAGCGTTCCTGCAGGATTTCCTTCGCCCGAAGTTCCATCGCATCGTTGATGCCGCTGAAAACGCAGGTCACGGCAGCGGCCTTCAGGCCCTTGGCGCGAATATCGGCGGCGATGCGGACGATCTCGTCCTCATCGAGTGGCGAAATTTCGCGGCCGTCGAATTCATAACCGCCGCGCACCTGGTAACCGTGGTTGCCGACGATTTCCTTGAGATCATCCGGCCAGTCGACCATGGGCGGCAGGCCGGCACCGGACGGCAGGCCGAGCCGGATGGCTGCAACCTCGTCCATATGCCGGCGCTCGATCACCGCATTGGTGAAATGCGTGGTGCCGATCATCACGGCACCGATGCGAGCCCTGTCTATGCCCGATGCCTCGATGACCTTTTCAAGGGCTTCGATGACGCCTGACGTCACATCCTCTGTCGTGGAGGCCTTCACCCCCGCCAGAACGGTCTTATCCTGCAACACAACGGCATCGGTATTCGTGCCGCCGACGTCAATTCCAACGCGATACACGTCAGGCTCCTCTTTCATCAATCGGTCGTTTTGACGAGGAAGCGCATGCGCTCTTCCTCGGTCACCGTGGGTTTGAGACGTTCTTCCTCGTCGGTGACGACGGGGATGGCCGCGATCAGGGCGCGGGTATAGGGATGGGCCGGTTCGGCGAAGACCGCCGACGTCACGCCCTCTTCGACAATCTCGCCCCGCAGCATGATGGCGATGCGCGAACAGAAATTGCGCATCAGCGACAGGTCGTGCGAGATCATCAGATAGGTCAGGCCAAGCTCCTCACGCAGCTGCAGCAGAAGGTCGATAACCGTCTTCTGCACGGACACATCGAGTGCGGCCGTTGGCTCATCGAGGATGAGAATTTTCGGCTCGGCCGCCAACGCCCGGGCAATCGCCACACGCTGCTTCTGGCCGCCGGACAGCTCATGCGGATATTTGCCGAGATAGGATTGCGGCAGCCGCACCAGCCCCATCAGTTCCTGCATGCGGTTTTCCCGCGCCTGCCCATCCATGCCGATGGATTTCAGCGGCAAGGCAAGCGTCTGTTTCACCGTGCGCTTCGGATTAAGCGAGGTGCCCGGGTTTTGATAGACGATCTGCGTCAATCGCTTGCCGCGCGCAGGCGCGGGAGCGTCAATGACAAGATTGCCGGAGGTCGGGCGCGAAAGGCCCATGATCATACGGGCGACGGAAGTTTTGCCGGAGCCGGATTCACCGGCCAGGCCGAATACCTCGCCTTCCTTCAGCGTCAGATTCACATCCCGCACGGCGTGATAACCGTTGCGCCGACCATAAATCTTGTTCAGCCCTTCGATGGTGACGATGGGCGAACGCGTGCTCTGCGCCAGATCGGTGACGCGCGGGCCATAAAGCGGAGGCACGGCATCGAGAAGCGAGCGCGTATAATCCTTGGCAGGGCTATGGAGGATTTGCGTGCAGGGTCCGGTCTCGACGATATCGCCGTGATGCATGACCACGACCCGATCCGCCACCTTGCGTACGACGCCGAGATTGTGGGTGATCATCAAGAGCGCCATGTTTTCTTCGGCGACCAGCTGGTTGATGAGATTGAGGATTTCATCCTGCGTCGTCACATCAAGTGCCGTGCCCGGCTCGTCCGCGATCAGGAGCTTCGGCTGATGCAGCAGGGCAAGCCCGATCAACACGCGCTGGCGCATGCCGCCCGAAAGTTCGGACGGATAGGCGTTCATCACCCGCTCGGTGTCGGCAAGCTGCACCCGGCGCAGAACGGCAGCTATGCGGTTGCGACGCTCGGCCTTGGACGAGTTGATTCCATCGCGCTTGTCGGCGAAGCGCATGACATCATCGAGATGCGTGCCGATCTTGAAGACCGGATTGAAGGAGGAGAGTGGGTCCTGCATGATCAGTGAAAACGCGGTCCCCTTCAGGGCCTCACGCTCCCTGCGTGGCATGGACAGCACATCCCGGCCATCGATGACGATGGCACCTGACGTGATCGCGGCGTTTTTCGGCAGGGTACCGATGATTGCCTTCGCCGTGACGGATTTGCCCGACCCGGTTTCGCCGATCAACGCCACGCGTTCGCCGGCGGCAACCGTGAAGGCGACATCGCGCAGCACCTGCCGGGTGCGGCCGTAATTGGTGAAGGTGACGTTGAGGTTTTCGACCTTGAGAAGCGGTTCAGTCATGGCCTTAGCTTTCCACGTCGAACATGTCGCGCAGGCCGTCGCCCAGCAGATTGAAACCCAGCGTCACGTAAAGCACGGCCGCGCCGGGGCAGAGCACTTCCCACCAGAAATCCGGCATGAACTGGCGCCCGTCGGCGACCATCGATCCAAGGTCAGGCGTCGGCGGCTTGACGCCGAAACCCAGGAAGCTCAGCGTCGCGCCGAACAGAATGACGAAGGCGGCATCGAGCGTCGTCTTGACCGAAATGACCGAAACGCAGTTGGGCAGTATTTCGCGGAAGAGGATGTGTAACGGGCCGGCACCGGCAAGACGCGCCGCCTCGATGTAATCTTCCGAAGCGATGGACTTCGATACCGAATAGATCAGCCGCGCATGCCAGGTCCACCACAGCAGCGTGATCGCGATCATGGCATTCGTCAGCGTCGGTTCCAGGAGGTTGGAAACCGCGAGCGCCATGACGAGTGGCGGCATGGCCAGCATCACATTCGTCAGGCCGCTGATGAGTTTTTCGGTCCAGCCGCCGAAATAACCGGCGATCAGGCCGAGCACAGTTCCGACCGGAACCGAAATACCGAGCACGCCGATGACGAGAAGCAGCGAGACACGCAGCCCGAAGATGGTGCGGGAAAAGATATCGCGCCCGGCCTTGTCGGTGCCGAACCAGTGTTCCAGATCCGGCGGCATATGGCGGGCGCGGAAATCGACGACCGCGCCGATATGTTTCGGATAGGGCGTAAGCCAGGGTGCGAAGACCGCCAGTATAAGCACCGACAGAAGGATCAGCGAGCCGATGACCGCCGCCGGATTGCGACTGAAGCGATACCACATCATGTAACCGGCGCTTAAGCCCCGATCGGTGGGTTCGAGCATTTTCATATCGGCCATCAGCGAGCCTCCTTGCGGCGCAGGCGCGGGTCGATGATCGAGATCAGAACATCCACGATCAGGTTCGCAACGATGAAGAACAGGCCGGCCACCAGCACCACGGCGGTCACGGCGTTGAGGTCTTTCTGCAGGATGGCGTTGAGCCCGTAGGAAGCAAAACCGCCCCAGGCGAAGACCATCTCGATCACGAAGGCATTGCCGATCAGCGACGCGAATTCGAGACCCATGATCGTCAGCGGCGCGATGGAAGAGAGCTTCAGCAGGTAACGGAAGATGATGACCCGCTCCGGCACGCCGAAGCTTTGCAAGGTCAGCACATGGTCCTTGCGCTGGTTCTCGATCATAGAGGAGCGCGTGATGCGGGTGATCTGGCCGATGCCGGCCATGGAAAGCGCAAAAGCCGGCAGCGCGAGATGTTTCAACGCATCGAGCACGACGTCGAAACGTCCGGCCAGCACGCCGTCGACAAGGATGAAACCGGTGGGGCCGCCCTGCCAGCCAAGCGAATGATCGAGCCTGCCGATGATCGGCCAGCCGGAGAAAAAGCGCGCTGCCAGCAATTGCAGCGTGATGGCGAAGAGAAAGCTTGGGATCGTGACCCCGGTAAGCGACAGGATGCGACCGATGTGATCCAGCGGCCGGTTGCGATAATGCGCCGTGATGACGCCGAGCGGGATGGCGACGAGGAACATGAAAATGACCGAGACCAGCACCAGTTCGACGGTCGCAGGAACAGTCTGCGCCAGATCGGTTGTAACGGGGCGCTGCGAAACCAGCGAGAAGCCCAGATCACCATGCAATGCATTGCCGATATAATCGAGATATTGAACGGCGAGCGGCTTGTCGAGGCCCATCTGCCCGCGCAACGCATCCACCTGCTCCTGCGTTGCCGCCGGCCCCAGCGCCATGCGGGCGGGATCTCCCGGCACCACGCGGGCCAGCACGAAAATCATGATGGACAGGGCGATCATGACCAGCACGAAGGTGCCGAGCCTGTTCAAAATCGCGACCAGCGGATGTTGCTGCATCGGTGGAACGTTCCTTGTGCATCGGTTGCCTGAGCACAAGTTTTCACCACATGGCCATTCGAGCAATCGCTGAAAGGTATAGTTTTTTAAAGAATGAGTATAGGTTTTTTGAAACTGATATCCTATCCCTTTACCATGACGCTTCTGCCCCGGACCCACCTCTGCAATCGCATTGCCAGCGAAACCGCGGGCGTGGTGTTTCTGCGCGCACCGGCGGGTGCGGGAAAAAGCGTATTGCTGGAGACGCTGGCAAAGGAGCTCGGAGCTCAGATATGCCGCACGCACCAGCCGCAAAGCGATGACGCGGTCAATGGCAACCTGCTGTGGGACATTCCAGTTTTTGCAAGGGCGGTACGCATGCCAGCCCCCATTCTGGAGTCGGTGCGTTTCGTCGTCATCGCCTGCCGGCCGGACCAGAGGATCAGCGGCATGGCGCGTCACATCCTGCATCACGGCTCGCTCACCATAGGACCGGAAGAACTCGCCTTGCGGCCAGATGAGGCAGACGACCTTCCACCCGGGCAACGACGGCTGGCACTCGAGGATTACGCGGGATGGCCGGCCTTTCTTTCGCTGGCGCGCCTGCCGGATGACACGTTATGCGCCGACTATCTGCGCGAAAGCTATCTGCCCCATCTCACGCCCGCCCAGACCGTCGAACTTTCCTTTTGGCTCGAAAACCCTTCCGCCGCCCCAGATGCTGACTGGGCCATGCTTCTGCCGCCCTTTCTGACGGGAAAACCCGACAATCACCACACACTGATACGGCTCCTAACGGTCGCGGCAAGAGAACGCCTCGCCACCTTGCAGGCCGGCAGCGCCGTGGTGGAGGTCGCCTCGGCCTTCGAAAAGGCAGGGCATTCGCTCGCAGCCATGGCGATGCTGCTCGATCGCGGTTACGAGACCCATGCCGCGCAAATCCTCGAACGCGCCCATGGGCGGGAACTGATCTACCGGAGCAGCGTCGACAGGTTTCGCGAAATCATCATGCGGTTTTCGCAGGATATGATCACCTCCAATGAAACCGTCCTTTTCGCGGTTACCCGCGCCTTGCTGAAACAGGGCGAATTGCAGCGCGTGCGCCATCTGCTCGGCAAAAGCCTCGGCTCGGATTACCTTGACCCGCTGAAGGTGCTAGCCCGCGGCTCACGGTTTTCCTTCGCCGCCCGCACCTTCCGGCTGAACCTGATGATCGCCGAGGACCTGACGCCCAATGACGCGGTGATAACGCGGCTTGGCGAGTTCATGGCGGATTACCCCATGGACGATCACGGGAAATGGGCGGCCTATTACAATGCGCTGCTTGAATTCGAAATCCGCCGTCGCAATTTCCGCGAGGCAGAGGCGGCCGCCGCCCGCGCGCTTATTTATCTGCGCAAGATGGGCGGACAGCCTCTGCTCGAATTCTTCATCCATCTGCACCAGATAGTGCTGCGGCTGATGAGCGGCGATGTGCTTTTGGCGCGCCGGGCGGCGCAGGAAGCGCGCGTACGGCTGGAACAGGTGCCGCATGATGCCATGCAGGAGTTCCGGATGCTGCGACTGGCGGAAGCCTGCCTTGCCTATGAGGCCGGAAAACCGCGCGACCTGCTGCATTTCGTCGAACATGACTTCGATCATTTTGCCGCCGCCGAAATCTGGCCGAGTCTGATGCAGTTTGCACTGCATTACGCCTCGCAGGTGCTGATCGACCATTTTCCGATGACCGTTCGTCCGGGTTTTCTGGACGGACTCTGGATTCATCTGTCGGAGGGGTTGCAGTTTCATGCGATGATGGAGATCAGAACGGCCATCGCCTATCAGAACGCCAACCGTTGGGCAGATGCCGCAGCGGCGCTTTCAGCAGTTCGCATGCCCATGGGCCGTAACTGGGTGGAGAGCGCCCACGAAGACCTCTCTCGCCTGACACGTCGTGATGAAATCGCCTATGTCATGGCCTGGCTGCGCGACGCGGTGCATCTGTTCACACCCCGCGCCTATCTCTCCCGGCAGATCGATGCGATGATCGCCAATCCAAAGGTCACCAATCGCGAGAAGGTCGCATTGAGAATCTGGCAGAGCTATGCCGCGCACCAGCGCCGTGACAACGCCGCCGCCCGCGCGCATATACTCACCGCGCTTGAATCGGCGACCCGCCTTGGCTGCAACGGTGTGCTGTCGGAAGAACGCGTCTTCCTTTCGCCGCTTCTCAACAATCGCCGCATCCGCAGTTTCATCGAAACCTCATCCGATGTCCGCACCGCGCTGTCTATTTTCGCCGCCTCGGTGAACTCACCGCAGGCCCGGGCGCTGCATGGCGGCCTTTCTCAACGGGAAGCACAGATGCTGCAGCTATTGGCCAGCGGCATGTCGAACAAGAAGATTGCTCAGACGCTCAACATCTCGGAAGTGACAGTGAAGTTTCACCTTGGCAACCTGTTCCGCAAGCTGGATTGCAAACGCCGCGCGGAGGCGATCCGCGCGGCGAAAGCACTGGGCTGGTTATGAGGCTCAGCGGTTATTCTTCTTGCGCCATTCGGCAAAGGCCGTCTGGTGCTCTTCCTTGGTGCAGGGGTAAAGGCCGATGATCGTCTGGCCGGCCTTGACCTGCTCTACCACGAAATCCTCATAGGCTGTCATTTCAACCGCTTCCGTCGCCACTTCATCGGCAATGCCGGCGGGGATGACGATGACGCAATCGGCGTCACCCACGATGATGTCGCCGGGAAACACCGGTGCATCGCCGCAGCCGATGGGGCCGTTGATCTCGATGGCCTCGTGTTTGGTCAGATTGGTGGGGCTCGAAGGGCGGGTGTGGTAGGCCGGAATGTCCAGTTCGGCAATGGTGGCCGCATCCCGGAAACCGCCATCGGAAACGATGCCCGCACCACCGCGAACCATGAGACGCGTCACCAGAATATCGCCGGCCGAGGCGGCAGAGGCGTCCTTGCGGCTGTCCATGACAAGCACGTGGCCCGGCGGGCAGGTTTCGATGGCAACACGCTGCGGATGGGCGGGATTGCGGAATTCTACGAGCTGGTTGCGATCCTCGCGGGCCGGCATGTAGCGCAGGGTAAAGGCCGGGCCCACCATGTTCTTGCCCTTGTAGCCCAGCGGGCGAACGCCCTGAATGACCTGGTTTCGCAGGCCGCGCTTGTAAAGCGCTGTCGCCAGCGTGGCGACGGAAATCGTCATCAGTTTTTCGCGCGTTTCATTGTTCATGTCTGTTTCCTCGCAATGGCCGGATGGATGTGTTTCAAGTCCTGTGAATGGGCTCGTCGATGAAGACGCCACCCTGATATTTTGCGATCGCAGCCTCGGGGCCGGGGCGCGGGACGTCGCGCTCGATTTCGGCCCGGTAGCGCGCGGCATTGTCGCGCCGCTGCCAGCCGAGAAAATCGACATGGGAATTATCCCACCAGCTGTCGTCATTGGCCGAAACGCCCCAGATAACTGGGCAGCCGAGTTTTGGCACACGGAAGGTTGCCTCTATCAGAGAGACAAAGTCACCGTAGCTGAGCCAGGTCGACAACATGCGCCAGTTCGTGGGTTTCTCGTCACAGGAGCCGATACGCACGATAGCCGTCTCCTGTCCGAATTTGGAATGGTAGAGGCTTGCCATGGCCTCGCCAAAAATCTTCGAAACCCCATAGAGGCCATCAGGCAAAAAAGGCGTCTCAGGGCTAAGTTGCTGCCCCTGCGGGTAATAGCCGATCGTGTGGTTGCTGGACGCGAACAGGATGCGAGGTTTGCCGTGCGCCCTCGCCGCCTCGTAGAGATTGTAGACACCACGCAGATTGGCAGCCTCGACGGGATCAAACGCCCTTTCTACGGAAACTCCGCCGAGATGGACGATGCCGTCGCAATCCTTGACCAGGTCGTAAACTGCCTGCTCGTCCTCCAGCGCGCAGTGGACGAGCTCTTCATGGGGCGCTGGCGAACCGAGATCGACCATATCAGAAAGACGGATGGTTTCGGCAACATGGCCAAGCCGCCCGCGCAACATGCTACCCAGCTTGCCGCCGGCACCGGTGATGAGCAATCGCTTCAACATGATGGGCCTCTTAGAAAATATCGGGCTCGCCGGCGGAACGGCCAAAATCCGTCTGCAGGAAGTCGAAGTCGCAACCCTGGTCGGCCTGCGTCACGTGCTTGGAGAAGAGATAGCCGTACCCACGTTCATAACGCGGCGCAGGCGCTTGCCATGCCGCCCGGCGCTGAGCGATTTCCTCTTCGCTGACCAGCATGTCGAGACGACGCTGCGGCAGGTCGAGGCGGACGATATCGCCGTTTTTCAGCAGCGCCAAGGGACCGCCAACGAAGCTTTCCGGTGCGACATGCAGTACGCAGGCACCGTAGGACGTGCCGGACATGCGGGCGTCTGAGATGCGCAGCATATCGCGGTGGCCTTTTTTGATCAGCGCCTTTGGAATGGGCAGCATGCCCCATTCCGGGAAGCCGGGGCCGCCGAGCGGACCGGCATTGCGCAGCACCAGCACATGGTCGGGCGTCACATCGAGATTTTCATCGTCGATGGCGGCTTTCATTTCAGGGTAGCTGTCAAACACCAGCGCCGGACCCTGATGTATATGGAGTTTGGGGTCGCAGGCGGCGGGCTTTATGACGGCACCGTCAGGGCAGAGATTGCCGCGCAGCACGGCAAGAGAGCCTTCCGCATAGACGGGATTGTCCAGCGAGCGGATGACGTCGTCGTTGTAGACCTTTGCACCCTCAAGGTTTTCGCCCATGCTGCGGCCAGTCACGGTCAGCACGGAACAGTCGAGACGACTTTCCAGCTGCTTCATCAGCGCCCTCAGGCCACCGGCGTAAAAGAAGTCCTGCATCAGATAGTTCTTGCCGGAGGGGCGGACATTGGCGATGAGCGGTGTAACGCGGCCAAGTTCGTCCAGCTCATCCAGCGTCATCGGCACGCCGGCGCGGCGCGCCATGGCGATGAGGTGGACGACGGCATTAGTGGAACAACCTGTCGCCATGGCGACGATGGCAGCGTTGCGGAAAGCTGCCGCCGTAAGGATGCGGTTCGGTGTCAGGTCTTCCGACACCATCTCGACAATGCGGCGGCCACAGGCTGCGGACATCCGCTGATGTTCGGAATCGACTGCCGGAATGGAGGAGGCACCCGGCAGGGTGATGCCGAGCGCGTCGGCAATGGCCGTCATGGTCGAGGCCGTGCCCATCGTCATGCACACACCGGCAGAACGGGCAATGCCGCCCTGCACGCCACGCCATTCCTCGTCCGTGACATTGCCTGCGCGGCGCTCATCCCAATATTTCCAGGCGTCCGAACCCGAGCCCAGCACCTTACCGGCATAATTTCCGCTCAGCATCGGGCCGGCGGGCAGATAGATCATCGGCACACCGGCCGAGATCGCACCCATGACGAGGCCCGGCGTCGTCTTGTCGCAACCGCCCATCAGCACCACACCATCCAGCGGATGCGAGCGGATCATTTCTTCCGTCTCCATCGCCAGCATGTTCCGGTAAAGCATCGATGTCGGCTTGGTGAAGCTCTCATCCACGGAAAGCGACGGCATTTCGACGGGGAAGCCGCCAGCCTGCAACACGCCGCGTTTCACATCCTGCACGCGCTCTGGAAAGTGCGAATGACAGGTGTTGAGCTCCGACCAGGTGTTGAGGATGCCGATGACGGGTTTGCCGATAAAATCCTCCTCCGCATAGCCCAGTTGCATCATGCGCGAGCGGTGGCCGAAGCTGCGCAGGTCGTCGGGAGCGAACCAGCGGTCGGAGCGGAGTTTTTTATCGGTCATGTCATTGGTCCTACGTTGCGGGTGGTGCCTAAGGCTGTCAGTCCTGCCGGAGCGTCAGCCCGCTCGTCGTGTCGAAAAGGTGGACGTGTTGAAGTGGCGCCGAAAGGCGGATGACTTCGCCCGCCGATGTCGAGGTCTGGCCGGAAAGATGCAACGTTACAGGAGTGCCGTCACCGAGATTACCGTAGAGATAGGACTCCCCGCCCAGCTGTTCCGCCGTGCGCACCGACATGGTCAACGCGCCGCCCTCGCCCGGCTCCACATGGTTCGGGCGGATGCCGAGCGTCACCTTCTGGCCGGGCTTATAGGCAAAGCCGGTCTGTGGCAGCGGGATCAACTCGCCCGTCGCGATTTTAAGCGCGGGCATTGCGTCCGAGGTCACTTCGCCTGCGAAAAAGTTCATTTTCGGGGAGCCGATAAAGCCTGCCACGAAGAGATTGGCCGGGCGGTTGTAAAGGTCGAGCGGCACGCCAAATTGTTCGAGTTTACCAGCGCGCAAAACGGCAATCTTGTCGGCCATGGTCATGGCTTCCACCTGATCATGCGTGACGTAGATCATGGTGTTGCCGAGCCGCCGATGCAGACTGGAAATCTCACCGCGCATATCGACGCGCAGTTCCGCATCAAGGTTGGAAAGCGGTTCGTCGAAGAGGAACACGCGAGGTTCCCGCACCACGGCGCGGCCGATGGCGACGCGCTGGCGCTGCCCACCCGACAAATCCTTGGGACGACGCTCGAGAAGCTGATCGATCTGCAGCATCTTGGCGACCTGCGCGATCTTCTCGGCGATCTCCTTCTTCGGCGTGCCGATGTTCTCAAGACCGAAAGAGAGGTTTTCGCGGACCGTCATATGCGGGTAGAGGGCGTAGGACTGGAACACCATTGCAAGGCCGCGATCCGCAGCCGGCACCGTATTGACCACATCACCGCCGATGACGATATCGCCGCCGCTCAACTCTTCAAGGCCAGAGATCATGCGCAGCAGGGTGGACTTGCCACAGCCGGAAGGGCCGACGAATACGCAGAATTCGCCGTGCTTGATATCGAGATCGACGCCTTTGATCACATCGAGGGCGCCATATGTTTTTTTGACCTGACGAAGCTCTATACTTGCCATTGTCGTATTTCCTCCCTGAGGATTATTTGCCGCCCGTGGACGCAATGCCGGTGGCGATATATTTTTGCAGGAACATGAAGACCAGCGCGATCGGGGCGAGTGTCAGCACCGTCATGGCCAGAAGATTGCTCCATTCCGTAGTCATCTCGCCCTGGAAGGAGTTGAGCGCCAGCTGCAGGGTGAAGTTGTCGTTGCGGGTCAGCACGATCAGCGGCCAGAGGAAGTCGTTCCAGCGCCACATGATCGCAAGGATCGCGAGAACCGCGAGCGCGGGTGCCGAGAGCGGCAGGATGATGCGCCAGTAGATTTTCCACTCGCTGGCCTTGTCCATGCGCGCCGCATCGAGGATCTCGTCCGGTATCGTCAGCATGTATTGCCGCAGCAGGAAGACGCCCGTGGGTGTCGCCGCACCGGGAATGATGACGCCCCAGAGACTGTTAATCAAACCGAGCTGGCTGGTGATGAGAAACAACGGCACAAGCACAACGGTCTGCGGGATCATAAGCGTACCGACCACCAGCGCCAGCACGGCGCCCCTGCCCTTGAACTGATATTTCGAGAGCGCGAAGGCCGCCATGGAATTGACGATCAGCATGATGATGGTCGAGGTGACCGTGATGAAGGTCGAGTTCCAGAAATAGAGCGGGAAATTGAAGCGCTGGAAAAGCTCGGTGTAGTTTTCCGTCGCGAGCGCCACCTTTTCAGCCGGCTTCAGCTCGTTAAACTGCATCTTCAGCACTTCCGCCGGCTTGGCGGGATCAACCACCTGCGCCACGAGGCCGATACGCCTGATCATGCCGAGCTTACGGCCATCCTTGTCGACATAGGCCGGCAGCGGATTTGGCTGCCCGTCAACCACCATGGTTTCCTGGCTATAGGGCAGCAGCCGTGGCGGAAAGCGCTGGAGATCGGCTTCCGTCTTGAACGAGGAGAGCACCAGCCAAACGACAGGACCGAACATCATCAGCACGGCCACGCCGAGATAGGCGTAGGACAGCCAGTCGGTCCAATGCAGCTTGCCGTTACGGCCGCGGGTACGGGTCAGAAATGCGCCAATCCTAGCCATCGACCTTGCTCCTGTTTGCCCGGAATTGCAGGGCGGTCAGCACCACGAGCACCACGGCGAGCAGCAGCGAAGCGGCGGCAGCAAGGCCGAAATTCCGGGGCGTCCCGGCAAAGCCGGTCTGATAGATGAATTGAATGATGAAGGTCGTCGCCGAACCCGGGCCACCGCCGGTAAAGGCAAAGACTTCATCGAAAGTCTGCACGCCCTTGATGACCGACAGGACGAGAACGACGAGCATGGTGGGCGCAAGCAGCGGCAGGGTAATGCGCCGGAAGATGCGCCATGGGCTTGCCTTGTCCAGCTGCGCCGCCTCGTAGACATCGCGCGGGATCGCCTGAAGGCCGGCGAGGAGAATGAGCGTGTAAAAGCCCATATGCGCCCAGACCGACAGGAAGACCGACCAGCCGAAGGCAAGATTGGCTTCGAGCAACCAGTCCACCGAACCGAGGCCCAAGCCTTCCATCGCCGCATTGAGAACGCCGAAACGCTGGAGTATCCACTTCCAGATCAAGGCCACGACGACAGGCGACAGCAAAACAGGGAAGAAGAATACCGCACGGAAAAAGCCGCGCGCCCGGATATCGCGGTTGAGCACGATGGCCGTGATCAGCGAAAAGCCGACCATGAAACCCACCTGCAGCACGACGAAGAACAGCGTGTTCCAGACGGAACGCCAGAAGAGATCGCGCGCACAGGAATTGGGATCGAGATAATTCTGACAGGAAAGAAGGACCGAAAAGTTTTCGCCGCCCACCGAAGGGCGCTCGGAAAGCAATATGTGTTCGCTGCCGGTGACGGAATAGGCCATGTTCAGCAGGATCGGCAGGAAGGCGAAGACCGCAAAGAGGATCAGGTTGGGCGTCAGAAACACCCACGCAATCCGCCTGTGGCCAAGAACCTTCTGCAGGAAGGAAAAGGGCAGTTCGACAATGCCCATGACGGGCGCAAGAAATTTATACATGAGGGTCCTCCTTCGATCCGGCGCGGCGCGGCATGCGCCGCGCCGGAAGGCGATGGATCACTTCGCCTGTTTCAACGCTTCCTCAAGGTCCGTCTTCGCACGGGCCATGGCCTCATCAACGGTGCTTTCACCGACAATGGCCTGCGTGATGCGCTGGACTGAGATGTTGAACATGGCGCGGTTGTTCTTGTAGCCCTGGTAGGCGTAGGCAATCGGGCTGAGACCGGGGATCTGGTCGAGCCAGGCATTCATGGCCTTCTGCGTCGCAGGCGTCGCACCGGTATAGGTCACGCCCTTGTCCGCCACCGACTTGTTCGCCGGAACGTTGCGGGTGCGCACCGTAAAGTCGAGATAGTTCTCGTCCTGAGCAAGGAAGTTCAGGATGTCGGCAACGATCTTCGGGTTTTTGGTCTGCTTGAAGCCGACGATGCCGGTGCCGCCGGGCATGCCGGTGCAGGCTGCGCCACCGCAGGGCTGCGGCACGACTTCCCAGTCAAAGGCATCGCCGACCTGGCTGTCGAAGCGCGCTGTCTGCCAGCTGCCGGAATAATAATAGACCAGCTGGCCGTTGATGAATTCCTGCGCGGCGTCGCGGTAGGTATTGCCGCCCTGACCAGCCCAGACGTCACGCGCCATGGTGCCGTCCTTGTTCCACTCCACGAACTTCTTCACGAACGTGGTGAAGCCTTCATCGACGAGGATCGGCTTGCCGTCAGCGTCGAAAATCTTCGCGCCGTAAGAGATGGCCGGGCCGGCGATGCGGTGGCCGGAACGATCGATCGCCATCGGGTAAGGCGTGCCGGTTGCCTTCGCAACGGCATTGGCGGCCTTCGCCCAGTCGTCCAGCGTTGCATCCTTGCCGGGAACGGCGACGTTTGCCTGATCGAACAGGGTGCGATTGATGAAGGCGCCGGTGATGGTGAGCTGCGTGTGCATGCCGTAGATGCCCTTGTCGTCAGGGCCGCTGCGGTACCATTTCAGCACGTTGGAGAAATTGTCCTCCCAATACTTCGCGTCCACATAGGGCGTCAGATCGAGATAATAGCGGTTGAGACCGCCAAGATCGGTCACGGTTGCGAAGTCAGGACCGCTGCCGCCGGCGAGCTGCACGGGCAGACCTTCCAGCAGCGCCTTGTAGGGCACGACATCGGTGACGATCTTCACATCAGGATGCTGCTTTTCGTAACGTGCGAGAATATCCTTCAGGATTTCGCAGCCGTTGCCGTCATAAGCGCAGGTGAAGCGCACTTCCTGGGCCGCCTGCGCGGCACCGGCAAAGGACGCCGCGCCAATGGCGAGCGCCAGTGCCATGCTGTATTTTCTGGTCATCTGGTTTCCTCCCGTTAGATGATTATGCTTTGGCGGATGCGCTCGGAGCCCAGCCCTTGATCCACTCACCTTCGGCGGCATCGGACAGACGAACCGGCTTTCCTTCCCGGACGGATCGGTAGATGGCTGTCACGAGTTCGATTGACTGCAAGCCGTCATGAACCGTCACTTCCTTGCCGCCGCGTCCTTCCATCGCGTCGGCAATAGCTTCGACAAAACCGGCAAAGCCGTTTTCGCCATCAGCCACCGTTGCCAGAACAGAGTCGATCTGATCCTGCGTCGTCGGGGCGCGGGCAATGAAACGCCAGGTGTCTTCCGCCGGACGATACGGCAAGGTGCCGCTTTCCGCCGTGAAGCCCTCGAAGCAGAAACGCAGGCGCGAGGTGTCTTCGGCCGCGCCGAGCGTGACCGAGCTGGTTGCGAGCGCACCGCTTTTCATGCGGAAGCTGAGTGCTGCGCAATCTTCGGTTTCGATTTTGTTGACCCGCGTATCGGCCATGGCGAAAACTTCCTCGACCGGACCGAGGACGTGGCAGAGAAGATCATGGGCATGAATGGCATGACCAAGGATTGCACCGCCGCACTCACCCTTCCAGGTGCCGCGCCAGGGAATGTCGTAATAGCTGGCACCACGGTTCCAATGGACTTCCGAGCTCGCGACAAAGGCCTTGCCGGCAAGACCGGCATCGATGAGCGCGCGCATCTGCCGCATGGCGTGTCCGAAGCGGTACTGGAACACGGGAAACACGCCGCGACCGGTCTTCTCGACGGAATCGATCAGCGCATTGGCTTCTTCCAGAGAGCGGACCAGCGGCTTTTCGCAGACCACATCCTTACCCGCCGCATGCGCCTTCAGCGTCACCGGAAAATGCAGGTGCGGCGGCAGGCAGACGTCGATCAGCTGGATGCTCTCATCGGCTAGAACCTCATCGAGATCGGTGGTCAGACGAATGGAGGTATCATCGCCGGCGACGGAGCGAGCGCGCTCCAGATCGAGATCGCAGATCGCCTTGACGACGAAGCGATTGGGTAGCGCCCGATAGCCGCTCAGATGCTGGGCGCCGATGCCGGCGCCGATGATGGCAACACCAATCATTTCGAGGCTCCCTCAGCCTTGGCCTGTGCCTGCAGCGACAGGTCGCAGACCTTGAAGACGTGTTCCTGCGTCATTGCCGTTTCCGTGCGGTTGCGGATATCGTCGCAGATGCGAGCGAAATAGGGCAGGCCAGCACCGGAAGCATCGATATACTCGCAGCGGTCACCATTCACGAGAACGAGGCGGTCGGTGCCTTCGGTGTTGCCGACGTCAACATATTTACGCAGCTCGATGTAGCCCTCGGTGCCGAGAATGGTCAGACGACCGTCACCCCAGGTCGGCAACGCATCCGGTGTGTACCAGTCGACGCGGATATAGCCGTGGCCCTTGTCGCCGCGCAGCACGACCTCGCCAAAATCCTGAAGGCCAGGATCGTGCGGGTTGGCGTAATTGGCAACGGTGGCGGACACGATCTCAACCTCGGTCGAACCCGTGAAGAACATGAACTGGTCGATCTGGTGGCTGGCAATGTCGGTGATGATACCACCGTAGGCTTCGCGCTCGAAGAACCACTTCGGGCGAATCTGGCGGTTCAGGCGGTGCGGACCAAGGCCGACAGTCTGGATGACGCGGCCGATGGCGCCCTCGGCAACGAGTTCAGCTGCCTTTGTCACACTCGGCACTTCGAAGCGCTCGGAGAAATCCACGGTCCAGATGCGCTTGGTCTTTGCCACCGTCTGGCGCAGGCGGTCGAGCTGTTCGAATGTGGTGCAGCCGGGCTTGTCGGACATGACATCCTTGCCGGCTTCCATGGCGGCAATCGCGAGATCGGCGCGCTTGGAGGGAATATCGGCGATCACGACGAGATCGACGGTGCCGTCAGCCAGCAGCGCCTCTTTCGATGCTGCGCGCGGCACATCCGGGAAGCGCTTGACGAAGCCTTCCACGACATCGGGCTCGCCTTCCGTCCACCAGCCGGCAAATTCGGCGCCGGCATCCAGCAGGTTCTGGGCCATGCCGAAAATGTGCCGGTGCTCAATCCCGAGAGCGACGAACTTGATTGCTTTACTCATCCTGCAGTTCCACTTCCTTGCCGGTGTCGGCCGAGTTGATGATCGCGTCGATCAATCTGTGAGACAAAAGAGCCGCTTCACCGGTGACGACCGGCGGGCGTCCTGAAGAGATGGCGTCTGCGAAATCATCGAAGACGCCCTGATGCCATTCATGCGTGAAAGCCATGGGGTCGGCGCCGCCGCCCGTGCCAGCGGCCGCGCCGCCAAAAGTCTCCTGCCGGCCATCGCGCCAGTCGAGATGCAACAAACCCGAAGCGAGCCGCAGGCTGGCATTGTCGAAATGCAGCAGGATCGATTCCGCAGCGCCGGGGAAACTTGCGGTGCTTGCCACCAGCGAGCCAACGGCACCATTCTTAAAGCGCAGCCCAGCAGAAACATAATCTTCGGTTTCCATTCGATGGAACCGCGTCGTCGCAGCCATGGCCTGAACACGGGCCACTGGCCCCGTCAGGCTCAATGCCAGATCGATCGTATGAATTGCCTGGGAGATCAGGACGCCGCCGCCATCGCGCGCCAGCGTGCCGCGACCCGGTTCGTCGTAATAGGATTGCGCGCGCCACCAGGGCACGGAGATTTCGCAGAGGCCTAGCGCGCCGAGCGTGCCGCCATCAACGAGCTCACGGGCTTTTTGCGATGCAGCCCGCATGCGGTGCTGGAAGATGATGCCGAGAGTAACACCTGCCTCGCGACACAGGGCAACGAGACCGTCTGCTTCCTGCGTATTTCTGGCAACAGGCTTTTCCATCAGGATGTGCTTGCCGGCTCTCGCCAGTTTCCCGACGATATCAATACGGGCATTTGGCGGTGTTGCGATGATGGCGAAATCGACATCCGTATCGCGCGCCGCCTCCTCGACTGAGGAATAAACCGCAACTTCATATCCGGTGTGTTTCGAGGCTTCGGCGGCCAGCGCCTTGGCGCGGCCGGAGCCACCGTCGACTATGCCTTTCAGGCGAATTTTTTCAGGGCTTGCCGCGCAGGCAAGCACATGCGTCTTCGCTACCATTCCGGCACCAACAATGACGCAGGTCTTGATATTTTGCATTTCGGGAGCCTCCTTCCCAATGCGCAATCATTTGCATACCGGTATGCCGGTTGTCAACAGACTTGTGTTCCGGTATACCGGTTATGAGAACGCTGGAGGGTATATGCCGAAAATTCCCGTGACAGGCGGCACCGTGCCGACAATGGAGCGACTGGACCTTAACCGTCCGGTCGTGGACCAGATTTATTCCGCGCTGAAATCCGCCATCCTTTCGCGGGAGCTTTTTCCCGGTCAGGCAGTCTCGGAAAACGAAATCGGACAGTCGTTCAATTCCAGCCGAACCCCGGTGCGGGAGGCGCTGAGCCGTCTGCGCGACGATGGTTTGATCGTGACGCTGCCAAGCCGCGGCACCTATGTTTCGAGATTATCGGAAAAGAACATCCGCAGCGCGCAATTCATCCGCGAGGCACTTGAGGTGGCGGCAGTGTGCAGGCTGTGCCAGATCGGCCTGACAGCGGAAGCGGAACAGGAGATCGAACACGCCCTGAACGGCCAGCGGGCAGCAATGCGCAATGGAGACAGAAAGGCTTTCCGCGTTCATGACGACCAATTCCACAGCGCGCTTGCCGCCGCGACGGGGCTTGAAAGACTGGAATCCCTGCTGATCCGCGAGAAGGCGGGGCTGGATCGCCTGCGCGCACTCGCCATAACCGACGAAGCGCATATGGCACGCCTGCTTTCCGAACATGAGGCTGTATATGACGCAATCAGGGCAGGAGACGAAGTCCGCGCGACCGATAATTTGCGCAAACATCTGAGACGTGTCCTCGGCATTCTTTCGCAAGTCTTCGAGAACCACCAGGACTATTTCGAGTAATTCTGCGGCATCTTTTTCAACGGTTCGAACATCATGAATACGGCAAATCCCGGACAAGCGCTTGCCATGTCGCAAACGAAACTTCTGTGCGACACGATGAGTACATTGGCGGAATCCCCTGTCTGGGACGAGCGGCGACAGGTGCTTTTCTGGTGCGATATTCTCGGAAAGACCGTGCGGTGCGCAGGTCTTGAGCCCGGCGTCTATCAAGAATGGCCGTTCCCCAGGACAGTTTCAAGTCTCGGCCTTTGCCAGAACGGCGAACTCATCGTCACTTGTGGCATGGACATCGTCATCCTCGATCCGGACAGCGGCAAAACGCGTCTCCTCCATTCCATTCCGGCACCCGAAGGCATCCCGTGCCGGCTGAATGACGGACGGATCGGCCCCGACCGCGCTTTCTGGGTGGGAACAATGCACAATGTGCCGCTTTCGGACATGGAGCCCCATGGCGAGCTTTGGCGGATCACCGAAAAAAGCGCCGAGCGCATGCAGACCGGGCTGACATGCCCGAACGGCCTCGCTTTTTCTGCCGACGGATCGATCATGTGGCAAAGCGATTCCGTCCAGAAATGGATACGCCGGCGAAAATTCGACCGCCTGAACGGCACCTTCGATGAGGGTGTACAGGTGGCCCGGATGACCGAAGAAACAGGAAGACCCGATGGCGGCTGTCTCGATAGCAACGGCAACTATTACAGCGCGGGCGTTTCCGCTGGCGTGTTGAACATTTTCTCGCCCGATGGCAAGCTGACGAACGCGATTGCGGCTCCTGTCCCTCACCCCACGATGCCCTGCTTCGGAGGGCCTGATTTCAGCATCCTTTTCCTGACATCACACCGCCACAACATGTCCGAAGACCGGCTTGAGAAAGCGCCATTTTCGGGCGGCGTCTGGGCTATCCCGACGCAAACGAGAGGGTTTGCCGGCTTCCGTTTTGGCGACGGTGGATAACGCCCTCAGGTCGGGTTCGAATTCCTAGTCCTCCCGGAAAGCGCGGCTGATCTGGTCCGTCAGCGGTTTGGCGATGTAGGACAGCGCCGTTCTTTCGCTGGTCTGGATAAAGGCCTCGGCGGGCATGCCCGGCACCAGCGGCGCATTGTTCAGCTTCTTCCGCTCGGTAACCGGGACGGAAATCCGTGCCAGATAATAGGAGAGCCCGGTGCGCTGATCTGTCGTGATATCCGCCGCAATGCGGCTGACATGACCTTCCAGCTCCGGCGTGACACGCTGATTGAAGGCGGTCATGCGCAGCATGGCCTTTTGCCCCACCCGAAGCTGGTCGATATCTTTCGGCAGGATCTGCACCTCGAGCGCAAGGTCATTTCCGTCAGGTACGATCAGCATGATCGGATCTGCCGGCGTTACAACGCCCCCCACCGTATGCACAGCCATTTCATGCACCGTGCCTGATTGCGGCGCGACGATATCAATGCGTTTCAATTGATCTTCGGCGGCAACCTTGCGCTCGACGAATTCGCCCATCTGGGCCTGTATTTCGCGCAGTTCCCTCCCGACCTCGGTCCGCAATTCCTGATCGATCTGAAGGATTTGCAGCTTGGTTTCGGTGATGCGCCCCGCAGTCTGTGCCTGATAGGCGATTTTTTCGCCGCGCTCCCCGCCGAATGTCGCGGCCTGAGTCTGCAGGCTGTTCAGCCGCTGCACGGAGACGACGCCCTGTTCGCGCAGCGATTTCTGCGAGGCAATTTCAGCCTGCAACACCGCAAGCCCGTTATCATAGGCCACTTCCTGCGCCTTCAGACCTTCGATCTCATGTTCGAACTGGGTGATGCGCTCGGACAGCTGCGCTTTCCTGCCCTCTCGATAGGACTTGCGGAATTCGAACAGCTTCGTTTCACTGCGCATGGCAGAAGCGACATTCGGGTCATCCATGCGCGCGATCAGAGTCCGCGGAAAGGCGAGTTCAGGCAAATCGTCCCGCTCGGCTTCCAGTCGGGCCATCCGTGCAGTCAGTTCGTCCAGGCGCTTGGTCACGATGGCGAGATTGGCACGGGTCTGCGTCGCATCGAGACGCATGACCACATCGCCAGCCTTCACCCTCTCGCCCTCATTCACAAGAATTTCACCGACGACACCGCCGCTCGGATGCTGGACCTTTTTCGTGTACGAATCCACAACCAGATGACCGGAGGCGACGACTGCACCGGCGAGATGGGTCGTCGCGGCCCAGCCGCCGACACCGGCCAGAAGCGCAATGCTTGCGGCAAGTCCCGCAAAGAGATGCTTGCGGATGGAGCGGGAAACGCTGCTGCGCTGATCAATCTTTGACATCCGTCTCTCCCTTCCGGCTGTTCTCTTCACGGCCGTCTTCCAGCCCGGCAGGCCGGGCCTGGGTATTGGCCACGACGCGCAGCGGTGAGACCGTTTGCGCGGATGCGGTGAAACCTTTGCCGCCCTGCCCCTGCGGAACACGCAGCACCTTGGAAAGCACCTCGTCGCGCGGGCCAAAGGCCTTCATCCTTCCCTCTTCCATCATCAGGATGAAATCCACCGCACCGATGGCACTTGGCCGATGGGCGACGACAACGGCAATACCACCGCGCGCCTTGACGGAGGCAATCGACCGGACCACCGCCGCCTCGCCTTCCGCGTCAAGATTGGCGTTGGGTTCATCCAGCACCACGATAAAGGGAGTGCCATAAAGAGCGCGGGCCAGACCGATGCGCTGGCGCTGCCCGGCCGAGAGAGCTGAACCCGCCTCGCCTATATCGCTGTCATACCCCTTTTCGAGACGCAGGATCAGCTCATGTGCGCCGGCAGCCCTAGCTGCAGCGATGATGGCTTCGGGATCTGGGTTGTCCGCGAAACGGGCGATATTCTCGCCGATGGTGCCTTCAAAAAGTTCCACGCCCTGCGGCAGATAACCGATGTGGCGGCCAAGCGCTTCCCGGTCCCACTGATCGAAGCTTGCGCCATCGAGCCGCACCTTGCCGGCGGCAGGCATCCACGCGCCGGTGAGAATGCGCGATAGCGTCGATTTGCCCGAACCTGACGGACCGATGATGCCGAGCGCGTTTCCGGCTGTCACGACGAAACCGAGCCCAGCAACGATGGGCTTTTTTCCGCCCGGCGGAACGATGGTGACATTCTCGACCCGTAATTCCTTCTCTGGCTTCGGCAGGGCCATGGCAGCGGCATCGGCCGGCATTTGCGAAAAAAGCTCTCTCAGCCGTGCCCAGCTCTGCCGGGCGGCCACGAAGGACCTCCAGTTGGAAATGGCGAGATCGACAGGCGCCAGTGCCCGGCCCATCATGATCGAACTGGCGATCATCACGCCGCCGGAGGCTTCCTGCTCGATGACGAGCCAAGCGCCGACAGCAAGAATTGCCGATTGTAGAACGGCCCGAAGCGATTTTGCGATATTGCCGAGGCCGCCTGCCACATCGCCCGCCCTGCGATTGGCGGCGAGATAGGCCTCGTTGGAATTTTGCCAGCGTTTACCGAGCCGGCCGCCAAGCCCCATGGCCTGCACCACCTCTGCGTTGCGGCGGGAGGCCTCCAGCTGCCGGTTGCGGACCATGTTTTCCACCATGGTGTCGCGGATTGGTTTTTGAGAAAAGATATTGGTGAAAATTGTGAGCGAGACCAGCAGCACAGCGCCGGCGAGCGCCGTTACACCGATCCAGAAATGGAACAGGAAACATATACCGAGATAAAGCGGCATCCACGGCAGGTCGAAAAAGGCAGTCGGACCCGTGCCGGATAAAAAGCCGCGTACATTGTCGAGATCACGCAGCGGCTGAAGGCCGTCACCCGGCATGCGGTTGACGAGCGGCAGGCGCACCACGGCGTCATGCACTCTGCGGCAGTAGCGCAGGTCGAAGTCTTCGCCGATACGGATCAGGACACGGGCACGGATGATATCGAGCAGGCACTGGAAACCATAAAGCCCGAGAGCAAGAAGCGCGAGCCCGACCAGGGTCGGCAGACTGCCGCTTGCCAGTACCCGGTCATAGATCTGCAACATGAAAAGCGGCGACGTCAGCGCCAATATGTTGACGACACCGCTGACGAGCGTGAGGCCGAAAAACGTAGTCTTGAGGGGCGAAACGACCGCCGCAGTGAGGGACTGCGGCGGTGTCTGCTGCTGGTTTTGAAAGCCCACAGCCGGTTTTTCCTTTACGCGGCAAGCGCCGGTGCGCTGGCGAAAATGAAGTCCGATGCGTCGAGCACATTGGCATCGACGCCGTTCAGCGTGACGGAGACGGACGTGTCTGTGGCCAAGAGGATAACGGCATTTCCATTATCATCATACCACAACAAATCGTCCACCGATGTTGCGCCCCAGGCGGATACATCGAGCTTGTCCGTACCATCCTCATCACCGAGAATTAGTGCGCCGACGCGGGCCCATGGCCCGAGTTACCAGGGAACCCGGCAATTTTTGCAGCCGGGTTCTTCCATCGTCAGATTGCCCCGTCGACGATGACCATCGGCCTGCCCTGCGAGCAGGGTTCGATACGTGCATCAATGCGATAGATTTCGCGCAGCATGTCGGATGTTATCACCGCTTCCGTGCTGCCGCTCACCACCATTTCGCCCTGTGCGATCACCATCGTCTTCTCGCAATAGCGCAGCGCGTGGTTGAGATCATGCAGAGCAATCAGAACGATCATGCCTGTCTTCTGCGCGAGTTCGGTGACGAAGCCCAGAACCTCGATCTGCCGGTGGAGATCGAGTGCGGAAGTCGGCTCATCCATCAGCAGCACCTCCGGCTTGCGGGCAAGCGCCTGTGCCAGCGAGACCAGCTGGCGCTGGCCGCCTGACAATTCGCCAAGCCCGCGGAAGGCAAGGTCATGGATTTTCAGCGCCTTGAGAATGGCGTCGATCTCGAACAGCTCATGATCCTGAACGCGCCAGCCGCCGCCCTGCTTGGCGGAAAGCAGAACGGATTCATAGACCGTCAGTACCGCGTTTGCGCCGGTGTCCTGCGGCATGTAGCAGATGGCGCGGTCTCCACGGGCGGTATCGGAAAGTTCCACCAGCCCGGGACCGGAGATCAGGCTAGCGATGCGCTTGAAAAGCGTCGACTTGCCGGCGGCATTCGGGCCGATCACCGCCGTCACGCTACCGCTTTCGAGCGTATCGATGCCCACCTTGGAGAGAACCGTGGTGCGCCCATAGGCGGCGCCAACATCCTTCAATGCGAGGGCTACCATGCGCGTCTCCTGTTACCGAAAATAAGCGCGAAAAAGAAAGGTACGCCCACCAGCGCCGTGATGACGCCGATCGGCAGAACAGCGCCGGGAATGAGTATCTTGCTGATGACCGAGGTTGCAGACAACAGCAATGCTCCGCAGATCACCGAACCCGGCAGGAAGAAGCGCTGATCTTCACCCACCAGCATGCGGGCGATGTGCGGCCCCACCAGCCCGACAAAACCGATTGTGCCGACGAAAGAAACGGGAATGGCGGCCAGCAGGCTGACCGTCAGCATCGTCTGCAGCCGCAGACGGCGCACATTGATGCCCATGCTGGCCGCCTTGTCATCGCCAAGCCTGAGCGCCGTCAGCGCCCAGGCGTTGCGCATGAACATCGGCACGGTAACGAGAAGAATGGCGGCGGTGACATAGACCTTGTCCCAGGTCGCCTTCGTCAGGCTGCCCATGGTCCAGAAGACGACGGCGGCAAGCGCCTGTTCGGAAGCGAGGTATTCGAGCAGCGACAGCGCCGCATTGAAGGTAAAGACCAGTGCGATGCCAAGCAGCACGATCGTTTCAACCGTCACACCGCGAAGCGTTGACGCGAAATGGATGAAAAGGGCCGCAACCATTGCCATGATGAAGGCATTGATCGGCACCATGTAGTGCACGGCGCCCGGAAAGATCGCCACCCCGCCGACGAGCGCCAGCGCCGCACCGAAGCTTGCGGCGGCCGAGATGCCGAGCGTGAACGGACTGGCGAGCGGGTTCGACAGGATGGTCTGCATCTGAGCGCCCGCCATCGAAAGCGACGCGCCGACGGTGACCGCCATCAGCGCGATCGGCATGCGGATGTCCCAGATGACCACACGCAGCTGGTTTCCCACCGCGGCCGGATCGGCGATGGTCGCAAGCACTTCGGAGAGGGTGTAGCGAGCCGGACCGAGCGCCATGTCTGCGGCCATGCTGAAACACAGGGCGATGAAAAGCCCGAAGAGGATGACGATCCTGCGCGCGGCAAGGGCGCGATATTGATCGCGCCCGCTGACGCCAACGGCGCTTTCATTCAGCGAACTCATTGGTTCAAACCTTTTTCGAGCGAGGCGAAATAGCCGGGCTTGTAGGTGACGGGAAGGAATTTCCGGTGAAACTCCTCGAAATTCTTTTCCGGATCGAGATCGGCGAAGAGGTCCGGGTGAAACCACTTGGCGAATTGCTGGATCGGGAAAAACTCGTAAGGCGCGCCATAGAACTGGTGCCAGACGGCGTGCACGTTGCCTTGCTTGACGGCCGTCAGTTCCGGAAACGGCGTGCGCTTCATCAGGTTGGCCAGCCGCTCACGGGAAAGAGCCATATCCGCACCGCGTCCTACGGGAACGAACTGATTGATGTCGGATTCAGCCGCCCAGTTCGAACCTGTGACAATCACGTGCTCGGGATCGGCAACGACGAGTTGTTCGGGATTGAGGTCGCCAAAGGTCGTCTTGATGATGCCATCGGCAATATTGCGACCACCGGCGAGATCGACCATGGCACCGAAATTGGCCGGGCCAAAAGTGCGGCAGCAGTTGTTTTCACCAGAAATGCCGGGCGAACGCTCAATGAAGACGTTAGGGCGCTTCAAGTCCTTGACGCTGGCGAGCCGGTCGGTCACACGCGCGATTTCGGCACGGCGATAGGCGATGAACTCCTTCGCGCGCTCTTCGGCGCCGAAGAGTTTGCCGAGGATTTCGACCGAGGCTTCACTGTTCTTTTCGGGATCGATGCGAAAATCGAGATAGACGACCTTGATACCCGCAGCTTCGGCTTTTTCTTCGAAACCGCTTTCCTTGGCTGATTTCTCCGCTTCGAGATTGAGTGTGATGACATCAGGCGAAAGCGTGATGGCCGACTCGAGGCTGAAATCCCCCTGTGGCACGTAACCGAAGCGCGGCAGTTTCTCGATCTCGGGGAAACGCTCGACGTAGGCGGCGTAGCTGTCCGGGTCCTTCTTGAGCAGGTCGTCACGCCAGCCAACAATAGTATCGAAAGTCTGGTCGCCCTTTAGCGCCGCGATGACGTGAACCTGGCGCGCCTCGCCAACGATGACACGCTTCGCCGGCAGGTCCAGCTCGATCTTGCGTCCGGTGACATCGATGATCTCCCCGGCATGAGCCGCGACGGCGAGAAGGGAGAAGGCCAGCATCGCAAGATGCCTGAGGGCGTTGAGCCGCATGAGAAGGTCCTCATCAAGTTCAAAACAAAACGATGAAGCCGCGTGGCTGCGGCTTCATCCATCGAGTGGACCGGCGCTCCTCCTTCACCGTCCCTGTCTTATTTCGCATCCTTCAGCGAAACGAAGTAGCCGGGCTTGTAGTCAAGCGGCAGGAAGCGGGCGTGAAGTTCCTTGAACGTGGCTTCGGGATCTAGATCCTTGAAGAGATCAGGGTGCAGCCACTTGGCGATTTCCTGAATAGCCACGAACTGATAGGGATTGTTATAGAACTGGTGCCAGATGGCGTGGACATTGCCATCCTTCACGGCCTGGACGCCTGTGAAAGCCGGGCGTTTGGTCAGGTTTTCCAGCTTGCGACGGGCCTCCTTCACATCCGCGCCGTAACCGACGCCGACCCAGTTGCCGCCGGGAACATAACCGTTCCAGTTGCCGCCGGTGATGATGATCTGCTCCGGGTTGGAAGCGATGATCTGCTCAGGATTGACGGTGCCGAAGGTGCCCGGAATAATATCCTTGGCCATGTTGACGCCGCCCGCCAGCTCCACCATCTTGCCAAAATTCTCGTTGCCGAAAGACATGCAGCAATCGTCGGAGTAACCGCCGGCACGCTCCATGAACACTACAGGTTTCTTTGGATTTGCCTTTTCAAGCGTGTCCGTTACCTTCGCGATGGATTCCGCCCGGAACGTGATGAAGTCTTCCGCGATTTTTTCCTTGCCGATCAGCTTGCCCATCAGACGCATGCTCGGCTCGGTGTTTTCCATCGGCTTTTCGCGGAAGTCGACATAGACCAGCGGAATGCCGACCTTTGCGAGCTTTTCGATGTAACCTGCCTCTTCGGTCGCCGTCTTCGCGTCGATGTTCATCAGAATGACGTCGGGCTTCAGGGCAACGGCCTGCTCGACATCGAAGGTGCCATCCTTCATGCCGCCGAAAGTCGGCAGCTTGGCGATATCGGGGTATTTGGCGAGATAGGCGTCGTAGGTTTCCGGATCGGCCTTCGACAGATCGTCACGCCAGCCGACCACGTGCTGGAAAGGGTTTTCCTTGTCGAGCGCCGCCAGGAAGTAAATTTGCCGGCCTTCGCCGAGAATGACGTGCGAAACGGGAACGTTGACTTCGACATCCCGGCCGGTCACATCCTTGACGGTGACCTTTTCGGCCAATGCCGGCCATGCGGCAGATACGAGAAGGCCAAGGGCAAATGCCGCAGATTTGGCTGAGATGCGCATCGGATATTGCTCTCCAGTGTTGACTGGCGCGGCTGTATTATTTTCTGACTGTACTAGTCAACATTTATGTTTTAGAGCCATTCTTAACTGACCGGTACATGAGCTGAAGACCAATGATCGACACCATAGAATATGGCAAAAACGACAGCCTGAGAGACGAAATCAAAGCCTACTGGTCCGGCCGCGCCGCGACTTTCGACCTGTCCCCCGGCCATGAAATTTTCTCCGAAGAGGAGCGAGAGGCGTGGCACGCGCTGATCTTGAAACATCTTGGTCCGGGTGAGGGGCGCAGCGCGCTCGATCTTGCCAGCGGCACCGGCGTCATCTCTCACCTCATGGACGATCTCGGATTTCAGGTTACCGGCATGGACTGGTCCGAAACAATGCTGGCGCTTGCCCGTGAAAAAGCAAAAAGCCGTGGGCGTGGCATCCGTTTCTTCGTCGGCGATGCCGAAAACACGATGGAGCCGGATGAGAGCGCCGATGTCATCATCACCCGCCATCTGGTCTGGACGCTGGTCGATCCGCGGGCAAGTTTCGCGGAGTGGTTCCGAGTGCTGAAACCGGGTGGACGCCTGCTGATCGTGGATGGCGATTTCGTGAATACCAGCTGGCGCGAAAAACTGGTAAAGAAACTTGCGGCAGGTCTCGAAGGCTTGGGATTGGTCAAACAGGATCAGCCGCACAAGCCAGCGGATCCGGAAAACACCTTCACCAGCATCCTGTCGCGTGTCTATTTTTCAAACGGTGCGAGAGCCGGCGAAGTTGCAGCGCTTCTGCGACAGACGGGTTTCCAACCTGTTGCAATCGATCAGGAACTCCAGGCCATTCACCGCGCCCAGGCGAAAAATTTCAGCCTGCTGAAAGGTATACTCCGGGGGCTGCAGCATCGTTATGCAGTCTGCGCGGTGAAGCCGGACATCACAGGCAAAACCTGAGGCTCAGTCTGTGTCCTCAGGCCAGATTGTGAGATCCAGAGCGTCAAGTCCCTGACCGTAGAAGACTGTCTTCTGATGACCAATGCGCAACGGTGACTGGGGGGCGGATCATTCCCTGCCCTGTTGCACGGACTGACCGGCACCTCATTTTTCCGCGCGCTCGAAAAGTTCCTCGAAGCGCGGTTTTGCCCGAGCTGGCATATCGACCGTCCGGTAGCTCTGCGGCAGGGTCGCATCGCCGACCTTGATCAGCATGACCATGCCCATGCCATAATGCGGTGAACATTTGATACCGTAGAAACCCGGCTTGTCGAAACCGGTCTCGAATTCATCATTGATCCGGCTTTTGAAACCTTCCACACCTTCAGGAACCATCCCCTCAACGGTCGCGGCATTGTGACTCTTGTGGGTCGGCACGAAGCGTACGCGATCACCGGCGGTGATCTCCAGAAAATCGGGCTCGAACACCATTGGGCCCTTCTCGCCCCTGTTCAGCATTTTCACCTCGAAGGTTTCTGCCGAGGCATGTACGGATAAACCCGACCCCATGAGCACGGCAACGCCTGCAACTCTTGCAAGCCTCAGCAATTTCATCATGCCATGACCTTTCTTGCATGATCGGCCCGTCCGTGGGCCGGCAGAAAACGAATGTGCGAAAAGCCGCTTCCATCAACCGTCACAACGCATTCCACTCCGAAGACGGACGCTATCGTTGCCGGCGTCAGGACTTCGCGCGGCGCGCCGATGGCGATCATCTCACCGCGATGCATAATGGCGACGCGGTCGCAAAACATGGCGGCGTGATTGAGATCATGAAGGGCCGCCACAACGGTCAATCCCTGCCGGCGCACCAGATCGAGCAAGCCGATCTGGTGGCCGATGTCGAGGTGATTGGTAGGCTCGTCCAGCAGCAGAATATTGGGCTCCTGCGCCAATGCGCGGGCGATATGCAGTCGCTGGCGCTCACCACCGGAAAGGTGGTGCCAGCTGCGCTCCGCCTTGTCGGCCATGTCGACATTATCGAGCGCGGCCTCGACGATCGCGTCGTCATGCGCAGACCACGCCGAAAGTGGACCGAGATAGGGCGTGCGCCCCAATTCCACCGCCTGTCGTGCCGTGATGCGCTCGGTGGTTTCGGCCTGCTGCTCCACAAAAGCCAGCCGGCGAGCGAGTTCACGCCGTCCGAGGGAGGCGAGCGGATCGCCGCCGAGCATGACGTGACCGTGGCGCGACTTGCGGGTGCCGGCCAGCATGGAGAGCAGCGTGCTTTTACCGGACCCATTCGGGCCGATTATGCCGAGAAACTCTCCGGAGCCGACATCGAGCGAGACACCGCGTACGATGTCGATATTGCCTGCGCGAAATTTCAGGTCATGAGCGGATAGCTTCACGAACGTCCCCTCTTCTGTCCGAGGATGAAGGCGAAGGCGGGCGCGCCGACGAGCGCGGTGATAACGCCGATGGGCAGCACCTGCCCGGGAATGACGATGCGGGAGAGAATATCGGCGATGATCATGAATACCGCACCGGTCAATGCTGTCACCGGCAGCAGCAGCCCATGGCGGACGCCGACGAAGATGCGTGCCGCGTGGGGAATGACGAGGCCGACAAAGCCGATGGACCCGACCAGCGAGACCATCACCGCAGTCATGATCGCCGAAACCGAGATCAGTACTGCATAGGTCCGCCGCACCGGAATGCCGAGCGAGGCGGCCGCCTGCCCGCCGAAGGCGAAAGCATCAAGCGCCCGGGCGTGCCAGAGGCAAACCGCAAGACCGGCAACACTGACCGGCAGCGCCAGCCACACATCCGGCCAGCGCACGCCCGAGAGGTTCCCCAGCAGCCAGAACATGATACCGCGCGCCTGTTCGGCATTGGCGGATTTGGTGACGATGAAGGACGTCATGGCATTGAACAGTTGCGAACCGGCCACACCGGCCAGGATGATGGCACTGTTGCCGTGCCCTGCACGCATCGCCAGAAGACTGACAAGCGAGAATGCGACGAAGGCACCGATCAGTGCCCCCGCCGGCATTGTCAGAAAGCCCGCCCAAAAGCCGAGAAGGGCCACGCCCACCGCTCCGGTGGAGGCGCCCGCGGAAATACCGAGGATATAGGGGTCGGCAAGCGGGTTGCGCAGCAGCGATTGCAGAACCGCGCCGGCAAGCGCCAGTGAAGCCCCGCAGCAGGCGGCCACGACGGCGCGGCTGAGACGATAGCTCCACACAATTCCCTCATCCAGCGGCTCCAGCGGATAACCGGCGTCAAACACCCGGTTGGCGATGGTTTTCGCCACCACATCGAATGGAATGGCGGTTTCGCCGATGGCCGCCCCGGCCATCAGCGCGCCGAGCAGCAGGGCGAGCGCGGCAAAAACCAGCCCTCCTCTGCCGAGATGGATTGAAAACCCGCTCACTTGGCGAGACCGGCAGCCGAAATTGCCTCAGCCAGCGTTTCAATGCCTTCGATCGTCCGGATGGTCGGGTTCATCGCCTGGGCATCCATCTCGAAGACGTGACCTTCCTTGACAGCTGGCATGATGCTGGCCACGGGATCGGTGGCGAGGAATTTTTGCTTGACGGCGATGTCGTCAGCCGGGAAACGGCGGCGGTCCATCTTTCCGGCCACAATCACCGAAGGATTGGCCTTGGCGATGGTTTCCCAACCGACCGTTGGCCATTCTTCGTCGCTCTCGATCACATTCTCCAGGCCGAGCGCCGACATGATGTAGCCGGGCGCGCCATTGCGGCCCGCCACATAGGGATCGATATCCAGTTCCGCGCTGGAGAACCAGAAGACGGCGGAAAGCTTGCCGTTTGCGGAAGCAATCTTTGCGCGGGCAGCATCTTCCCGTTTTTTGAGATCATTGACCACTTCTTCGCCGCGATCCTGGACGTTGAAAATCTGCGCGAGGTCGCGGATTTCCTGATAGATCAAATCCATTGTGAAGCCGGTCTTGCGCACGCCGTCGCCGCCCCCGGAATTGTCCTTGCCCACGCAATCTGCCGGCGAGGTGTAAACAGGAATGCCGAGTTCGGCGAATTGCGCCGGCGTACCGACAACGCCCTCGGGGCCGATCTGCCACTGGAACTGCGTTGTGACGAGGTCCGGCCTCTTTCCGACGACGGCCTCGAAGCTTGGATCATTGTCGGCCAGACGCTCCACCCTGGAATTGGCCTCCTCATAGTCCGCAAGGACCGGGCCGATCCACAGGGCCGTGCCAACGACCTTGTCGGCCAGCCCGAGCAGATAAAGAACCTCAGTCGTGCTCTGGCCGACGGAGACGGCGCGGGCGGGCGGCTGCTTGAAAGTGATGTCGTGACCGCAGCTTTTGATTGTCAAGGGATATGCCGTTTCCGCGGCATTGGCGGTGGCGGCGGGCAGAACTGCAAGCGCAGCAGCGAGAAAGCCGGCGCGGACCGGCAGGCGTCCAGAATGAAACATGTGTTCTCCAATCGAAATGAAATCGCTTGTTCCAGAGCAGCGGCGTCAGAACGCGCAGCAACCACGGAACGTCTTGTACGGAGAACGGTAACAGGACGCAAACCAAATGTTATGAAATAACATTACAATCTCCTCTTCCGGGCTTCCCCGCCCGTAACGATGGTTTATATTTTGACGGCAGGTCTCCTGACTCACGGATTTGCGCCTTTCATCTGCCTTCCCGCATTCCGGAGAATGCAGTGGCATGACGCCATCGGCGTCACGAGGATGAGCGGCAATCCGCTTACAGTTGCGGGGGCAGCCACGGCATTGGGCGATAATCATCACCCGCACCGTGTTCCCTATTAATCCCTTCGCCTTTCGGCTGCAGGAACCGTCGCTTTCTCACATAAGGGTCAAGGGGCAGTGCGTCAATCATCAAAGCATGTTTCTAGCGCAGCGGAACGCATCGCGTCGGGCGACGCCCGAAACAGGACCACCACATAATCAGTCGAATTGAGGCGGTTCAAAACTGCGCTTCAGCACAGCGATGGACCCGCAAGGGCGAAAATCCTCGCCGGACCCGAACCCGCAGGCTGCGGCGCCTGTTTCGACATGGTGGTAAGAGTTTCGATCACGACCAGGCCGGATTGAGTCAGAAAATCGGTCAATACGCCCTGGTCTTGCACGGCATCCAGACGGACGAGCTGATCGTCCAGATCGGCAAAATGCCGACTCACCAGCGCGACCGCATCTTTCTCCTCAACTGCGACGACCGGACCGACGATGTGACCTCGCCCGGCCGCCCGGCGCAGCGCGAAAGCCACCAGACGATCGACCTCGAAAAGGCCATAGCCAGTATTGTCGCGCAGAAGACGTTGCAGCACGCCCCGCCTCGATACGCCCAAAGCCACCCGGTCAATCGTCACGACCGCCGACAAATGATCTTCCGAGAGGGGCTCGATCCGTTGCTTTCTGCCAAGCCCCGGTGTCTGCACGGGGGAGCGCGCCCTGCCCCTGAACAGCTGCACCTTTTCCGCATCTCCGGAAAAGCCTAACCCTGCAAAAAGACGACGTGAAACGTCGGTGGCGTTCAGCCGCAAGACGGTTGACGGGTATTTTGCCAGAAGCTGCCGCACCAGCCAGGGCGCCACGCCACGCCCCTGCAGACGTGGCGATACGATGACCATGCCGAGCGTCGCGAAACCCTGATCATAGGGAAAGAGCATCGCTGTCGCGACAACACGGTCGATCTCGTCCAGCGCAGCGAGACCGACACCGCATTGCCGCAGGAAACACCATTCATTGGCGTGATAGCGCCATCCGACCGCCATGGAGAGGGCGTGCAGACGATCTGCCTCCACATCGGCAATATCCACGGTCCGCAACTCGAAACTATCGACTTTGAGCAGCTCCATCGCAAACGGCTCTCACTCCCTCCAGCGCGGGGAACCAGCGTTCCCGGCGTCCAAGCCATGACGTCCGAGGATAACGAGCCATGCCAGCACGAATTTTCTGAAAGCACTGGAAGGACACAACAATCTACCGAAATACCTCGCTTTTCAGCAGATAAACGCCTTCGGCCGTTCTAAGCTTTTGCAATGAGCAATGCGGCCATCATAACGGGCCAACGGGGACGACCATGAACGCAATCGAAATCCTTGAGCGTCTCGTCGCCTTTCCGTCAGTGGTGGGAACGGCCAATGGCGACATTGCCGGATGGATTGCCGAATATTTGGAAAGCCATGGCGCAAGAGTATCCGTGATTCCGGGGCCGGAGGGAGACCGCGCCAATCTCTTCGCCACCTTCGGACCAGCCGATCGGGCCGGTTACATTCTGTCCGGGCACATGGATGTGGTACCCGCCGGAGAACCGGAATGGTCTTCCGATCCTTTCCGGCTGAGAACGGAAAACGACAGGCTTTACGGACGCGGGACGACCGACATGAAGGGTTTTCTGGCAACCGTCCTCGCCGCAGCCCCTGCCTATTCGCGCATGACGCTTCAGCGCCCCGTGCATATCGCCTTTTCCTACGACGAGGAGGCAGGTTGCCGCGGTGTTCCCCATCTCATCGCGCGCCTGCCGGAACTGTGCGCGCCACCGGCGGGCGCCATTATCGGCGAGCCCAGCAATTTGCGTTCCGTGCGTGCCCACAAGGGAAAAGCCGCGGCGCGGGTCAGCATCCGTGGCAGGTCAGGCCATTCTTCACGGCCCGATCAGGGAGTGAACGCCATTCATCTGATGGCAGGCATCATCGCGACGGCGGTGGAGGCGGCAGACGCGTTGACCCGGGGTCCTTTAGAGAAGACCTTCGAGCCGCCCTACTCGTCCCTGCAGATCGGTACCGTCAACGGCGGACAGGCGATCAACATCATTCCCGATCATTGCGCCATCGAACTGGAGGCAAGGGCTATTTCAGGTGTCTCGCCAATCGACCTGCTGGAGCCGGTACGACGTAGCGTGGAGGCGCTCACCGCGACAGGTGTCGATATCGAATGGCTGCCGATGAGCGCCTATCCGGCGCTGTCGCTTCTCGCCGAGGCCCCGCTTGCCTCGCTTTTGGAGGAACTGACCGGCACTCCCGGTCTCGCGGCCGTCAGCTATGGCACGGAGGCCGGGCTCTTTCAGGCTGCGGGCATCGACGCCATCATCTGCGGCCCCGGCGATATCGGCCGCGCCCATAAACCGGACGAATTCATAACAGCGGGCGAACTTTCCGCCTGCCAGTCGATGCTGGAAACGCTCGGCCGGCGCTGCACGGCTTGAACCCTCGAGACCACAGATCAGATGACATTTCTATTTAACTCCGACGCCAGACGCGGCGAAATCTTCCGGCAGGCCCTGGCTGACGAATTGCCGGATCTCCCCTTCGCAATGGATGCCTCCAAGGTCGATCCCGATGCAGTCCGTTACCTCATCACCTGGACGGTGCCGGAGGATATAGCGCGTTATCGTAACCTCGAAATCCTCTTTTCGATCGGGGCCGGTGTGGACCAGTTTCACATCGATACGGTCCCGCAGACGGTGAAAGTCGTACGCATGGTGGATGAGGGGATCATCCGCATGATGCAGGAATATATCTGCCTCGGCGTGCTCGCCCTTCACCGCAATCTCCCCGCCTATTTGAAACAGCAGCGGCAGCAGTTGTGGAAGGCGCTGCCGCAACGGCAGGCAGAAGACTGCCGGATTGGCGTTCTTGGCCTCGGCATGCTGGGCGTCGCAGCGCTGGAGCGGTTAAGAACTTTCGGCTTTCCGCTCGCCGGCTGGAGCCGGTCGCCGCGCGAGATCGATGGCGTCACCTGTCACCATGGCGATGACGGGCTGAAAGCCATGCTCTCCACCAGCGACATCCTCATCTGCCTGCTGCCGCTGACGGACGAGACCACCGGACTTCTCAACGCCCAGCGCCTGAGCCTTTTACCCGATGGCGCGGGACTTGTTCACGCCGGACGTGGCAGACAGCTCGATCACGGCGCACTCCTCGATGCGCTCGATAAAGGCCGGCTCTCGGGTGCAGTGGTCGACGTTACGGATCCCGAACCGTTGCCCGAAGACCATCCTTTCTGGACCCACCCCAAAATTCTCCTGACGCCGCATATCGCCAGCGTCACTCAGCCCCATTCCGCGGCACGCACCGTTGTCGAAAACATCAAACGTCACGAGTCCGGTCTTCAACCGCTCGGCCTTGTCGACCGCCGCCGCGGATATTGATCATCACGCCTGTTTCAGAAAGGAAAATCCATGCCGCTTCTCAAGCCCATCGATACCAACCCCGATTTCGAGCCCAAGGCCTCCAAGGCGCTGCCAGAACGCCTCATTGCAGGCGACCCGTCGTTCAAGACCTGGGCGCTTGACGAAGCTCGCGACGGAACCGTGAAGACAGGCATTTGGGAAGCGACACCGGGGGAAAGCCGTTCCATCAAAGGTGAGACCTTCGAGTTCTGCCATATTCTGGCCGGCGTCATCGAAATCACCCCTGATGGCGGCGAACCGCAGCGTTATACGGCGGGCGACAGTTTCGTAATGAAACCCGGTTTCGTCGGCGTCTGGAAGACCATCGAGACGGTGCGCAAAATTTACGTCACAGTGAACGGATGAGGCGTATCTCGCCGGTTTTCCAGGTTGCCCGCGACAACGGGAACCGGCGAGAGACCACAGGCAGCACGCACCAAAGATTGCGCTGTCTGGCAACGGTAAAACGGGATTTTCGTTCACTGCCACGGCTGCAGTCGGTCGATTTCGCTTGCCGACAGGAGTTAGCTTTGAGGGCATATTCAAAGGGGATTTCCCATGACGCTCAGCTTCGATCCAGACAGCCTGTCCCTGCCAATCGGCCACTTCATCGGCAACCGGCTCGTCACCGCTGAAAACGGTATCGACATGCACCGCCCATCGGACGGGGCCCCATATGCCGGGTGCCCCAAGGCGGATGCAGCCCTGGTGGATGAAGCGGTGCAAACGGCCAAGGCCGCACTGAAAAGCAGCAACTGGGGCGGCGTGCGCCCGCGCGAGCGCACCCGGGTCCTGCAACGCTGGGCTGACCTAATAGAGCAGGAAGCCGAGACGCTGGCAAAGATCGAGGCGCTGTCCTCGACCCGGCCGGTGGGCCAACTGATCGCCGGCGATATCGCCGTGACCGCCGAGCAAATCCGCTTCTTCGCCGAATTCGCCGACAAGGAAGGCGGCGATCTGGTGCCGACCGACGACACGAGCCTCGGCATGATCATGACGGAGCCCTATGGCGTGGTGGGTGCGATTACACCGTGGAATTTTCCGGTGTCCATGGCTGGCTGGAAGCTCGGCCCGGCGCTTGCGGCAGGCAATGCCGTGGTGCTGAAACCTTCGGAGATGACGCCCTTCTCCAGTATTTTCATGGCGCAGCTGGCGATCAAGGCCGGGTTACCGGCCGGCCTCATCAACATCGTGCTGGGCGACGGTCCCGTCACGGGCAACGCTATCACCGGCCATCCCGAGATTTCCAAGGTGAGCTTCACCGGCTCCACCGCCGCGGGAGCCGCCATCATGGCCAATATCGCCCGTACAGGGATCAAGCCCATGACGCTGGAACTTGGTGGCAAGAGCCCACAGATTGTCTTCGCCGATGCGGATATCGAAAAGGCGGCGACGGCCATCGCCGGCAATATTCTCTCCAATGCCGGGCAGGCCTGTGTGGCCGGCTCGCGCATCCTCGTGGAGGACAGTGCGGCAGATGCCCTCTCCGCCGCAATCATCGCCCGCATGAAGGCGGTGAAGCCCGGGCCCACCTGGGACGAGACAACGCAATATTCGCCTATTATCTCCGAGGTGCAGCGCAAGCGCATCGACGGTATCGTGCAGGCGGCGGTCTCCAATGGCGGCCAATGCCTCACCGGCGGCGCGATCATGGACGGCCCCGGCTATTTCTACCAGCCGACACTGATCGCAAACGTCGACCAGACCTCCCCCGCCGTGACCGAGGAGATCTTCGGGCCGGTGCTGACGCTGCAGACCTTCCGCACGGAAGAAGAGGCTCTTTCGCTTTCCGATCATCCGACCTACGGTCTGGCGGCGGGTCTTTTCAGCCGTGACGTCTCACGCGTCATGCGCCTGTCCCGCGCCATCCAGGCGGGTACGATCTGGGTCAACCGTTACGGCCGCTCGCGCGACCACATTCTGCCTACCGGCGGCTACAAACGTTCCGGCATCGGCAAGGATCTCGGACGGGAAGCCTATCTCGCCAACCGCAAGAGCAAGAGCGTCCTGATTGGACTGTGACAGGGGAAATTTCTTGAAAACGCATCGCATCGCACTCATTCCCGGCGACGGCATCGGCAAGAGCGTCACTCATGCCGCATGGCAGGTACTCAACGCCGCCGCCAGAACCTCCGGTTTTGCGCTTGAAGCAACGGAGTTCCCCTGGTCCTGCGCGTTCTATCAGGAAACCGGCGCGATGATGCCCAAGGACGGTATTGAGACCCTGCGCGGTTTCGACGCCATACTCCTCGGGGCCGTAGGCTGGCCGGCCGAAGTTCCGGATTCGGTATCTCTGCACGGCCTGCTGCTGCCGATCCGCAAGGCCTTCGTGCAATATGCCAATATCCGACCGCACCGATTGCTTCCCGGTGTCGAAGGTCCGTTGAAGGCCGATGGATTCGATATCCTCTGCATTCGCGAAAATACCGAGGGCGAATATTCCGGCGCCGGTGGCCGGGTGCATCAGGGCACGGACGATGAGGTGGCCGTGGAAACCTCGATCTTCACGCGGACGGGCGTGGAGCGCATCCTGCGTTTCGGCTTCGAACAGGCGCAGAAACGTCGCGGCAAGCTGGCCTCGATCACCAAGTCGAATGCCCAGAAATATTCGATGGTGTTCTGGGATGAGGTAACGCACAGGCTCGCCGCCGAATATCCCGGTGTCGAGGTTTCCAGCTACCACATCGACGCCATGGCGGCGCGCATGGTGATGGCGCCGGAAAGCCTCGATGTCGTCGTCGCCTCCAATCTCTTCGGCGATATTCTGACCGACCTGGGCGCGGCCATTCAGGGCGGTCTCGGATTTGCCGCCTCCGCCAATATCAATCCCGACCGCAGCGCGCCCTCCATGTTCGAGCCGGTGCACGGTTCAGCGCCTGACATCGCCCATCTCGGCATCGCGAACCCAATCGCCGCCATCTGGTCGGGGGCGATGATGCTCGAGCATCTCGGGGAAAAGAATGCCGCGGCTCGGATTATGGCCGCACTGGAAACGACGACCGGCCGGGGTATCGGCACCGTGCCGGGCAGGGATGAGACGGACGCCATAACGGCTGCAGTTCTCGCAGCGCTCGACTGATTTCGGAGACAGATGATGCAAGGTTTGAAGGATAGGGATCTCTTTCGCCAGGCCGGCCTGATCGGCGGCGCATGGAAGGCAGCGGCATCGGGCAAGGCGGTCGACGTGATCGACCCGGCAACGCAGGCAGTCATTGGCAGCGTGCCGGATATGGGCGGAAGGGAAACCCGGGCCGCGGTGGAGGCCGCCGATGCGGCCTTCGGCCCCTGGAGAAAAAAGACCCATGCCGAGCGGGCGGCCCTTCTCGAAAAATGGTTCGCCCTGATGATCGAGCATATGGACGATCTTGCGCTGATCCTGACCACGGAACAGGGCAAGCCGCTTGAGGAGGCGAAGGGAGAAATCCGCTATGGCACATCCTTCGTCAAATGGTTCGCGGAAGAAGCTCGCCGTATTGGCGGCAGCACCATCCCTTCACCGACACCGGACCGGCGCATTGTGGTGCTGAAAGAACCGGTCGGCGTCTGCGGCATCGTCACCCCATGGAACTTCCCGAACGCGATGATCACGCGCAAGGTGGCACCCGCGCTTGCCGCCGGCTGCACCGTCGTCATCAAGCCTTCCGAATTCACGCCCTATTCGGCACTGGCGCTCGGTGTTCTCGCCGAACGGGCCGGCATTCCCGCTGGCGTCATCAACATCGTGACGGGCATGCCGACCGATATCGGCAACGAAATCATGGCGAATGAGACGGTGCGGAAAATTTCCTTCACGGGCTCAACCCGCGTTGGCTCACTCCTGATGCGAGGCGCTGCCGACAGTGTAAAGCGGCTCTCGCTGGAACTGGGCGGCAACGCGCCCTTCATCGTTTTCGACGATGCCGATCTCGATCTGGCCGTGGAAGGCGCGCTCGTTTCGAAGTTCCGCAATGGTGGGCAGACCTGCGTCTGCGCCAACCGCATTCTCGTTCAGGCAGGCGTTTATGACGCCTTTGCAAAAAAACTGGCGGATCGCGTTGATGCCATGCGGGTCGGTCCCGGCACGGAGGCCGGTGTGGCCATCGGCCCGATGATCAATGAGCCGGCCATAGCGAAGATCCGCGCCCATGTGGAAGATGCCGTGGCCAAAGGTGCGAAGATCATCACCAGACCCCGCCCTCTACCGCAAGGTCCGCAATACACCGCCCCCATTGTGCTGACCGGCGCAACGACCGGCATGCGTCTGGCAAGCGAAGAGACCTTCGGCCCGGTCGCTCCCCTCTTCCGTTTTGAGACGGAAGAAGAGGCGATCGCCATCGCCAACGGCACCCCGTTTGGGCTTGCGGCCTACTTCTACACTGAAAGCCTCAGACGCGCCTGGCGCGTGGGTGAAGCGCTGGAATTCGGAATGGTGGGCCTCAACACCGGCGCGATTTCCACCGAGGTAGCGCCTTTTGGCGGGGTCAAGCAATCCGGCCTTGGCCGCGAAGGCGCGCAGGTCGGCATCGAAGAATATCTGGAAATAAAGACGTTCCATATCGGCGGACTTGCCTGATACTTCTTTCCCATCCCCGACTAAAGGGTCGCCCAGCGACCCTTCTTTTTTTGAAGATCGACAAGAAACGAGATGCCTGTGCGGAATGGAAGCGCGGCCCGAATGAGCGCCTTCTTCAGTGGGCCGCGTCGATCATCGCGATCCAGCCGGCAGCCCGGCGGGCGGCTTCGGCCAGGACGGGTTTCGGAGCCTTATACCACTCATTTTCCGGCAGTTCTCGTTTCAGACGAACGAAGCTTATCGCGTCGCCCAGGGTCGGAAACTCCGCTGGCAGTGTGAGATGGAGGAAGAGCGCGACGACGGCGACAGAGCGGGAACGACCGCCCCGGCAATTTATGAGCACATTGCCGCGCTCCCGGCGGGGGTAAGATGGTTTTTCCGGCAGAATCTGCTCCAGCGCCGCCCGCAGAATATAATGGGCTGCCACCATCTGGGTATCAGGATTTCCGGCCCCGTCGATCAGACCGATCTTGTAATATCGGATTTCGCCCGGCCCATAGACGCTGCCTTCATGATCTGAAACCACATCGGACTGTTCCACGAAATTGAAGTCCAGATTGACGGCGCAATTGACGACGGTGGTAATGCCGTTCTGACGCAGAAGATTGAGGTCGCTCGCACCCTCTTTGCCCGAAATGAAGAGATCGACACCATAAAGCGGATGCCGTTCATAGATGCGGCTGAGCTTCGGCAGTTCGCCGCTCTCCTGCTCTCGGGCTATGGTCTGTTGCGGTTGCGGCATGTCATGTCTCCCCGGCACCGGTACGGCAGCCGTCATATCTTTGCTTTTTCAGTTTCTGCGGCGGTTGGCCCGTGTTGCACCGACGTCTTGGCGCTGCGGCTTGCGGATATGGCTCGTGCCACCCGCTGCAATGTCGGATAGTTGGCCCCCTCACCCGTGGCTATATAACCCGGGCAAAGGAATTCGGCGGCGCCTTCCGCCACCTTTCCAAGAGTGAGAGGTTCATAGGTGCCGCCGGCATTTTTGAGAATGAGGATGGCGGCTGCCACATCCCAGGCGTTGACGCCGAAACCAGCGGCCGCATCCGTCCAGCCCGCCGCGACGTGAGCAATGCTGAGCGCAGCGCTGCCGGGCCGGCGCAATGTAGAAAAGGTCTCAGTAAGAGTACCGAAATTGGCCAGCGCCGCTTCCCGCCCATCCAGCCGGAAATCGCGCGAGACGGGATAGCCGGTGATGAGCGTCGCCCGTGTCTCGTCCGAGACGCTACGCGAGCGCAGCCTTTCGCCGTTCAGATAAGACGCCTGGACATCGGCCGAAAACATCTGCTCCGCGACAGGGTCATAAACCACGCCGGCAACAACCTTCCCGTCGATAACGGCGGCAATGGACACGCACCAGAAGGCAAGGCCGCGGGCGAAATTTGCCGTGCCGTCGATGGGGTCGACATACCATTGCACCTCACCGCTACCGATCTGGCCGCCCTCCTCACCCATGATGGCCGAGTTGGGTTCCCGTTCGAGAATGATGGTGCGAATGGCGGCCTCGGCGCGCTTGTCGTGGATAGTCACGATATCGTGGAGATCGACCTTGTAGTCCACTGTCATATCCGATCGGAATGCCGCAAGCAGAGGATCGCGCACGGCACGCGCCGCTGTTTCGGCGATTTTCATCAACCGCACGGAGCGGGAAAAAGCGCCCTCATCTCCAGGATTTCGTTCGCTCAATGAGGTCTGCATCGGCATGTCCATTCCGTTCATTCGCAAAAAGGAGGAGGCGGCGCGGCCAGGACCGCGCCAGCCGGGATTACTTCGTGTAGTTGACGCGCCAGAAATCCTGCCACTCCTCGCGCCGATCGAAATCATCGAGACCCGTAGCAGAATTGTATCCCATCAGCCGGTCGGCAACCTTCATCAGCCCCGAAGGCTCATCATCCGGCATCTTGATGTCGGTATTGGTCGGCAGCTTACCGTCCTTCATCTGCGGGGCGATGCCCTCTTCCGTCAGGATATAGTGGATAAAGAGCTTGGCCGTGTTCGGGCTTTTGGTCTTGGAGGCCATCAGGCCGAGCTTGATATAGGTCCAGCCGACCCAGGGATCGAGGTCGGTGCAGAGGCCGAGCTTGTAGCCCTTGTCGGCATTGTCGCGAAATTTGGCTGAACTTAGCAGGCCGAAGAAGGGCTGGTTCTGGCCGGGCGCGCCGACCGCTTCCGCAACCGGGTCGTCGCCGTCGGTGGCGAGCGGGCCATTCGCAGCCAGCGCCTTTATCCACGCAGCTGCCGCACTCTTTTCCTCCGTCTCCCTGCCGAAATGAGCCTTATAGGCCGCCGCTATCTTTTCATTACCGTGGGCTTCAAGCTGGTTGAACCAGTCGGTATAGGTGCTCTTGCTGAGCGGATCGACCATGGCGACCTTGCCTTTCCATTTCGGCTCGGTCAGTTCCCAGATATTCGTCACCGGGCATTTGTCATAGGCTTCGGTATTATACGCCCAGACGTTGGCGTTGGTGGAAATGGCCAGTGGGTTTTGAAACTGCGCCGGAATTTTCGAGGTCATGTCGCCCGGCAGGTAATTTTCCACAAAACCCGCCGGCAGAAGCTGGGCAAGTGCAGAGGGCGCATCGGTAATCAACACCACATCCCCCTGCACATTGTTCGACTGGCTTTCGCGGATGATCATCTCCAGCTGGCTATTGGCGGAAACCTTTACGCCCGTCGCCTTCAGCCCGTATTTGGCGCTGAATTTATCCGCCATCTCAACGATCTTGCCGGTGCTGTCATAGATGTTGATCGGCTTCTCCTGCTTTGCCGCCGCGAGGACGGCGTCGAGATCGAAGGGCTCTTCAGCCGCGGCGGGCAGAGCGGAAGCGCCTATAATCATTGCACCTGCGGCCATGGCCGAGGCAGCCCTCAATTTCATTTTTCGCATCGTTTCCCCTCCCAAGGAAAAGACAGGCGGGTTTGCACCCCGCCTTCCGTTTATTTTTTGTAATTCACACGCCAGAAATCCTGCCAGCCTTCGCGCTTGTCGAGATCGTCGGCCGCCGTTGCGGCGTCGAAAGCCATCAGCTCATCGAGATGATCGGCGACCCTCGAAGGCTCATCCGCCGGCAGGGCGATTTTCATATTGCCGGAAAGCTTGCCGTCAGCGGTCTGAGGCGCGATGCCTTCTTCCGTCATCAGATAATGCAGGAAGAGTTTCGCGGCATTCGGGCTTTTCGTTTGCCCGGCAATCAGGCCGAAACCGGGATAGAGGAATCCGGAAAATGGCTTTACACCGCTGCAAAGACCGAGCTTCAGCCCCTTGGCTTCATTGTCACGATACTTCGCGACCGAGGTGATGACGAAGAAGGGATCGGTCTGTCCCGGAGCACCGGCAGCGTCCGCCACCGAACTGGAATCCGTCAAGAGCGGCGCATTTTCGGCAAAGGCTTTCACCCAGGCAGCCGTTGCGCTTTTTTCGCCCGTTTCCAGCTTCTTGCCGTAGAGGTCCTCGTAGGCTTTGGCGACATCGGCATCGTGGTGGGTTTCGATTTGGTTGAACCAGTCGGCATAAAGCGGTTTGTCGAATAGATCGAGCATGGCAAGCTTGCCCTTCCAACGCGGCTCCGTTAGCTGCCAGATGTTGGTGACCGGGCATGTGTCGTATTTCTCGGTATTGTAGGTCCAGACATGCGGGTCTGAGACGACCACGAGCGGATCCCGCAGCTTCTGCGGAATATCGCCTTCGATATCAGGCGGCGTCCAGCTGGTAGCGATACCTGCCGGCAGAAGCTCGCCCATGGCGGAGGCAACATCCGTGGCCACGCTGACATCGCCGACGACATTGCCAGCCCGATGTTCGCGGATCATCAACTCGACCTGCGTCGCCTCGTTCACCTTCTTGCCGCTGGCCTGCACGCCATACTTGGCCGTAAACGCCTGCGCGGTATCCACGATCTTACCGGTGACCGCATAAACCGTAATCGGCTTTTCCTTCTTCGCGGCAGCGATGAGCTCATCGAGATTGAAGGCTTCCTGCGCATGCGCGGCCCCGCTAAGTGCCAGCGAGACGCCGAGGCAAAGTGCGGAGGCGGTCCCCCGCCGCCTGCGCTCGTTGCCATTATTATTGCTAGCCATGATCGTCACGAGTTGATCCCCCATTATTTTTTGTAGTTCACACGCCAGAAGTCCTGCCAGGTTTCACGCGCATCCCAGTCTTCAAGACTGGTCGCCATGCTGTAGGGCAGGATGTTATCGAGGACGGCGCCAATACCCGATGGCTCGTCGGCGGGCAGACTTACCTCCTTGTTGGTCGACATCTTGCCGTCGATCGCCTGCGGCGCGATGCCTTCGGCAGTCATGATGTAGTGAATGAAAAGCTTCGCCGCATTCGGGCTGTTCGTGCCCTTGGTGATCAGCCCAACGCCCGGATAGAGCCAGCCGACCCAGGGTTTCAGCTCCTTGCAGAGGCCGAGTTTCGTGCCCTTCTCGGCATTGTCGCGGAACTTGGCCGAGCTGATGAGGCCCATGAAGGGTTCTTTCTGACCGGGAGCACCAACGGCTTCGGCAGCAGCCGCATCGGCGTCGGTCAGAAGCGGAGCATTGGCGGCAAGCGCCTTCACCCAGGCTGCCGTCGCGCTCTTTTCCCCGGTTTCGAGGTCCTTGCCGTAAAGCGCCTTATAGGCCGCTTTCACTTCACCGTCGCCGTGGCTGGCCATCTGGTTGAACCAGTCGACATAGGATGCCTTGCCGAGCGGATCCTGCATCGCCACCTTCCCCTTCCACTTCGGGTCGGTCAGTTCCCAGATATTGGAAACGGGGCATTTGTCGAAGAGTTCGCTATTATAAGCCCAGACATTGGCGCTGGTGACGACGGTCAGCGGGTCCTGATACTCCGGCGGAATATTGCCGGCCATATCCGGCGGCAGCCAGCTTTCGACAAAACCGAGCGGAATAAGCTGCGCCATCGCGGCCGGCGCATCGCTGATGATCGAGACGTCACCCTGAATATTGTTGGCGCGCGCCTCGCGGATGATCATCTCCAGCTGGGCGGAGGCCTTCACCTTCGCGCCCTCAGCGCCGACACCGTATTTCGCGGCGAAGTTCTTCGCCATTTCAACGATCTTTCCCGTGCTGTCATAGACGGTGATCGGTTTTTCCTTTTTCGCCGCCTCGATCAGGGCATTGAGGTCGAAAGGCTCTCCCGCTTTCGCCACGCCGCCAAGCGTTGCGGCAATCGCCGTTGCGCATAAGAGCCGGCTCAGGCCCGCTATTGTCCGCTTCATCCTGCTTCTCCTTCAGCCGTCTCGGCGGCGTTTTCAGTTGTAGGTGCTGTGGCGCAGAACGGCGTCCGCCTCGGTGATCCTCTGCCCCCTGGCATCGAAGGCGTGAAGGGCTTCGGGCGGCACGTGAAAGAACACGCGGTCGCCGCTGTCGATACGCGGCAGGGAGTGGGTGGTCAGGAACAGCGTGTGGTTCTCGCTTCTGAGTTCGAGAATCCAGCTGCCGCCGGTCGGCAGCACGCCGGTCACCGTCATCTCGCCGGCGAAGCTGCCTTGCGGCACATCCTCGGACTTCATCACATAACCCATGGCTTCCGGCCGCATGCCGATCGAGGCAATGCCGCGCAGTTGCGGATAACGGGTTGCGAAATAGGCTTCCGCGCTGTCCGCTATGTCCGACACCCCGGGCTGGCCGAAAGTCAGTATGTTGATCGGCGGGCTGCCGACGAATTCGGCGACGAAACGATTGGCCGGACGGTCGTAGATATCGTTCGGCGTGCCCATCTGCTGCAGCGTGCCTTCGTTCATGACGGCAATGGTGGTGGCAAGTGTCATGGCTTCCCACTGGTCATGCGTCACGAAGACGATGGTCGTCTTGAATTCCTTGTGCAGCCGCTTCAGCTCGGCGCGCATTTCAAGCCGCAGCCGGGCATCCAGATTGGAGAGCGGCTCATCGAGAAGCAGAACGCCCGGATTGACGGCGAGCATGCGGGCAAGCGCCACACGCTGCTGCTGACCACCGGAAAGCTGCGACGGATAGCGGTCGCGATATTTGGCGATGTCGAGCGCCTGCATGACGCGCTCGACACGGGCTTCACGCTCGGCCTTCGGCAGCTTGCGCAGGCGCAGGCCGAAATCGGTATTGCGCTCGATGGTCAGATGCGGCCATAGCGCGTAGCTCTGGAAAACAAGGCCCATTTCACGTTTTTCCGGCGGCACGAAAATGCCTTCGGTCACGGAATCGATCACCCGGTCGCCGACGCGGATCTCTCCGCCCGAGAGGTTTTCGAGGCCAGCTATCATGCGAAGCGTGGTGGTCTTGCCGCAGCCGGAAGGCCCGAGCAGGCACATGAACTCGCCGTCGCGGATTTCGAGATCGAGATCGGAAACCGCATTCGCGGAATTCACGCCGTAGTTTTTCTGCGCACCGCGCAGGTTGATGGTAGGCATCAGCTTCCAAGTCCTTCTGCAAGATTTGTGCGGGTCAGCTTCTGGGCCAACAGCGTGCCGAAATAGGCAATGGCGGCGATGATCAGCACCACGGCGTTGGCAGCCTGCGTGTAGTGGTAGTCGACCAGCCGCAGCGAATAGGTGGTCAGAACATCCGTGCTCGGCACGGCGAGGATCACGAAGAGGCTGAGACCCTTGATGCCCGAAATGAAGGGCAGGAGAACCCCGGTCACCAGCGACCCTTTCTGGATCGGGATGACGATCGAGATCATGCGGCGGAACCAGCCTGCACCGGCGATCTGGGCAGCCTCTTCCGGGTCCTTTCCAAGCTGCGTCATGGCGGAAATGCCGGCTCGCGAAGCATAGGGCATCTGGTCAGCGATCAGCGCCAGGATGAGGATCGTCACCGTACCATAGAGCGCCGGCATCGGCCCGCGCGGAACGGCAAAGAGCGACAGATAGGCGGCGGCAAAGGCAATGCCGGGCACGAGATAGGGCAGGAATGTCACCTGTCGCAGGTAGACGGACAGGGCACGCACCGGCGTGCGGATGACGACATAACCAACGAGCAGGCCAAGAATGCCCGATGTGAGCGAGGCAAGCCCGACGATCATCATCGTGTTTTTTGCGGCAGCCCATAGGTCGGGGCTTAGGAGCACGCCGGTCTGCAAGGCGACGGTGTTGAGGTTGCTGCCAATCCAGTAATCGAGGGTGAAGTTGTCGAACGTGAAGCGGGCCGGCATTTTCATGACCGTCGAGAGCGCCAGGGTCAGAAGCGGCAGGCCGACACTGAGGACGAAGATGGCAGCCGCGAAGCCCGTCGCCGGAAGCCGCATCTTGCCGAGACGGCTCTGCCTGTTCATCGAGCCTTTCGAACCAATGGTCACGAAACGGCGGGCTTCGCGAACGAGGCGGGCGTCGATCATGAGCGTGATGATGCCGATGAGCATGATCGAGGCCGCGACGACACCGGCAACGCCCGTCTGGCGCGACGCAATGCTGCGGAACAGCGATGTGGAGAGAACCTCGAACTTCACGGGCAGCCCGAGAACATAGGGCACGCCGAACTCGCCAAGGCATTTCGCAAAGATCAGCACCATCGAGGACAATAGCGCCGGGCGCATCAGCGGCAGGATGACCTGCAGGGCGACCTGATAACGATGGGCACCGAGAATGCGGGCGGAATCTTCGAGCTGCGAGTCGAAGCGGCGAAGCGCCGAGCCGAACAGCAGGATGACGAAAGGCGTGTAATGCAGGGCAAGGATGATGGTGATCGGGAAACGCCCGTAAGCCACCCAGTCCGGCGGCGTGAAGCCTATCGCCTCGAACCAGCCGGGCTGGCCGCCAACGGTGCGATTTTTAAACAACGTCGTCCAGGCGAGCGCGAAGGTCCAGGCCGGCAGCATATAGGGCACGATCAAGGCCGTGGCGAACCAGCGGCGGCCGAACATGTCCGTTCTGCTGATAAGCCAGGCAAGAACGGTGCCGATGACGAGCGAAAGTGCAATCGCCCCGAATGCGACGGTCAACGTATTGAAGAGCGGACGCCAGAAAAGATCCGATGCGACGGGCGAAAAAAACGCCCTGTCGAGATAATAAAGCGTGAGATCGCCGACATCCTTGCCGAGGCGCCGTTCGTGGCCGAACTGGACGCGGACGGCATCGAGAATGATCGAAACGATCGGAACGACGATCAGATAGGTGAAAAGCAGAGCCGTCAGAACGCCGATCAGCGTCGTCGGCTCCCTGAGTGCGACCTTGAGACGATAGCGCCAGGCCTGCCATGCCGAAGGCGCGGTCGTCGGGGGACTTCCCAGCGCCTCCGCCTTCGTCGATTCGCTTAAAAGAGCCATTCTCTCTCCCCATATGGCCACGCTTTACCCTCACGCGCCGGCAAACACCTGCCTTCGCGCGACCCGCAGAGCAGGCGGCGCGTGCGTAACCTTCAGCAATGCATCAATGCTTCAGAAGCGGGTGCTTCACCCGCTCACAACGATGATCCCAGCTCCTCCCGAAAACATCGCGGGCAAAGCGATTATGGAATAAAAATTCCATATCTCACTCTACCTTGGAATGCATGATCCGTCTTAAAAGACGTTTTGTCAATGAAAAAATGCACACGTGATCATTAACTTATTTATTTGTTTTCAAACGTGTTTTTGTCACAAAACTGTAATTTTTTAACGGCGCGGGGCAGGAAATGTTTTTCCTGTCCCGACGCCTGTGGAACGGATTGGATATTTCCTGAAACGCCAGAGAGCTTTTCTCAAGGGTGACGGGGTGCTGGTGAAATTGGAATAGCCGACATCCCGTAGCCTGTGATATCAGGCATTGGATTTCGGAACCGGGGGAGTCGGATGGCAAGAGGGTTCGTGACGGCCGAAGAGGTGGCGAAAAAGGCCGGGGTTTCACGCTCCGCCGTCTCTCGTACCTTCACACCCGGCGGCAGCGTATCGAAGGCCGTCCGGCGCAAGGTGCTGAAAGCCGCACAGGAACTCGGCTACCGCGTCAACCGTCTGGCGCAGGGTCTCAACAACGACCGCTCCAATCTCATCGGGGTCGTCGGTGCCAATCTCAGCTCCCCATTTATTTCAAAACAGCTCGATCTCCTCAGCATCGGCCTCCTGCGCCGGGGCTTGCAATGCCTGTTGCTGAATGCGGCAGATGCCCGCAAGGACATTGCGCCGCTGATCGAGCTTCTCTTCGAATTCCGCGCGCAGGCCATCGTGGTCCTTTCCGGCGAACCGCCGGCTTCGATCGTCGATGAATGCATCGCCAATGGCGTGCGCCTCATTCTCATAAATCAGCGTCTTGATCGCACCGACACGAATATGGTGTTGAGCGACGATTCCCATGGCGCCGATCTTGCCGCCATGCGGCTTGTGGCGGCGAAATGCAGGAAAGTCGCGGTCGTTTCCAGCGGTAGCCAGACGCCGGCTCAGCTGCGCCGCGCCGGTGCCTTCACCCAGCGCATGACGGTTGAAGGTATCGAGGTTGTGCCCTGGTCCGGTGGTCCGACCAGCTATGACAGCGGCTATCAGGCCGGCTGCGAATTGCTGGCGGACAAGTCCATCGATGGCGCCTTCTGCGTGACCGATCTGCTCGCGCTCGGCTTCATGGACGCCGCGCGTCTTGAAATGGGCCGCCGGGTGCCGGAAGACATCTCGATCGTCGGCTTCGACGACATTCCGCAGGCGGGCTGGAAAAGCTACCAGCTGACGACCGTTGCCCAGTCCTTCGACGCGTTGACGGAGAAGGTCCTGACCGCTCTTGACAGCGACGAGCCGGAAACGCGGCTCCAGGTCGTGCCCGTTTCCATGGTGGAGCGCATTACCGCACGCTAACCCGCCGCCTGCCGGATCCGGCTTTCGATCAGCAGCCCGCTCTCATCGAGGATCGGGTGGGCAACGGCTGCAAGATGGGCGTTGATGCGCTTGAGATCACGCAACATGTCCAGATGCACCGAACTGGTCTGAATGCTGTCAACCCGGCCGTCGCGCAGGCGCTGGAGATGGCTTTCCGACGATTGTTTTTCCAGCCGCCGCACATCTTCCTTCACTTCCACCAACCGACGGGCAAGATCGGCGTTGCGAGTGGCGAAAACGGACTGTGCCATGCGGATATTATCGAGCGTGACGGCAAAAAGGCGCTCAAGTTCACTTTTCCCATCATCGGAAAAGCGGAGGCCGAGATCGATCTTCTTGGCAATCTCCGGACGGATGCCTTTCTCGATGATATCGCCGATATGTTCGAGATTGATGGCATATTCGACAATATCCATCGCACGGCGCTGGTCCTTGCGGGCGAGGCCATTCTGTCCGACCTTCGAGACATAAACCTTGATTTCATGCTGCAGGCGGTCGACTCGGCCCTCCAGGCTGCTGATATCGTTGAGCTTTGCCGCATCACTGTCCCGCATGGCCTCACTCGCCTGCCGCAGCATAAGCTCGATCAGGTCGCCGACCAGCAGCACCTCGCGGCTTGCGCCGGCAAGCGCCGCAACCGGTTGATCGAGATCGTGACTGTCGAGATAGCTGTGATTGTTTTCGGTGCTCTCTCTGTCTGGCAGCAGCATCGTCGTTACTCGCAGAAGCACTGGCGAGAGCGGCCACGCGAAGGCGGCAACAGCGAAATTGAAGGCGAGATGCGCATCCACCGCTAGATTCGCATGCGAAAAGGGTGACATGTCCAGCAGGGCCGCGGCATATCCGGCGAGCGGCAGCGCTGCGAGGCAGCCTATCGCCCTGACGACGAGATTTCCCACCGTCACCCGGCGTGCCGCGATCGGGGCTTTCAGCGTCGCCAGTACCGGCGGCACCGCGCCGCCGAGATTGGCGCCGAGCACCAGAACGATCACGAGGCTCGTTTCCATGCCGCCGCTGGCGGCAAGCGACAGGATCAGAACGACGATGGCGAGACTGGAGGAGGCAAGAACAGCAAGGACGGCGGAGAAGATCAGCGCCACAGGCCAGGCATCACCGAGCATGCCGATAAAGAGACCCAGTGCTGGCGACTGCCTGATGGGATCAGTTGCAGCCGAGAGAAGATGAAGGGACAGCAGCATGAGACCGACACCGGCCACCGCCGCCCCGCCTCCCTGCCGCTGCACCGATTTGCCACGCGACAGGATGACACCCGCAAGGATGAGCAACGGCGACAGCCAGCCAAGCCCGAGAGCGACAATCCACGCCGTCATCGCAGTTCCGACATTGGCGCCGAGCAGGACGATCTGCGCCATGGCCGGCGCGATGAGGTCCTTCTCGACGAAAGAGGCGACCATCAGCGCGGTGGCAGTGGAACTCTGCAAGGCGATTGTCGCCACGAGACCAGCGAAGAAGGAACGATACCGGCCGCGCGTGCCGGCGGCCAGACCGATGCGGAGCCTCGCACCAAAGGCGCGTGACATGCCATCCTTTATCTGCGCAAGCCCGAAAAGCAGCAAAGCCACGGCGCCGAACAGGTTGATGCCGACAACGACCGATTCCATTCAATCCCCCCGCCTGCCGTCCCGGCGGCCGGACAGCAATCAACCCAGCCATGATAGACCGCCCCTTCCGCAAATCGTCGGATCAAACCGCAACGCGTTCACGCTGCGACCCGAGCCGAAGCGTAATGTCGCGCGGGCTGCCTTCTGCACGCTCAAGAAACAGGCCGAGCGCTCCGAGGAAGATTTCGATAAAACTCCTGACTGACCCGTCGTGACGATCCGGCGCGCGGCCGAAACGCTGCGCCAATTTCCGATAGAGGCAGAGCCGCTCATGCGGGATATGCGGCAGGGCTAGACCCGCCGCCTGTCGCAGGCAATACCAGTCGGCAATCAGCTCGAACATGGGCAATTCGAATGACAGCGCAAGTCCATCAGACAGTTCGTGGCCATCATGCCCAAGCAGGAGGAGAACCTCCTGCACGGTTTTGTCGGAGATTGCCGCAACGACCTCTGCCGGCCATTCCTTGCTGAAATAGCGATGCCTGATCAGCGCCCGCTTGTGGCCAAGCAGGAACCCACCATAATCACCGGCTGCAAAAGACGGGTCGTCCTCTTCACCTGCCAGTACCGTCTCCTGCGCGTAACCCTGGCAAATACGGTCATTGACCGGCAGAGCGGTCATTTCCACCGTTTCCACGCTGATGTCCTGCCGGGCTGGATGGATGACCTTGAATCCGGGAGGAAAGGCGACGAGCGAAGGGACGGCAACATTGGTGAGCGACCTATCACCCTTCCCACCCTGCGTCACGCCCTCGACATGCAGGTGCCCGCTGAAATGGACGGTTAACCCAGCCCGCACCAGCGCTTCTTCCACCGCCTTGCGTGGCGTACGGCGCACGACATTGGTTTCACCGAACAGGGCACCTTCGGCACGGCTTGCTCCGTCGAAGGGATCGAGCACCGGATAATGGGAAAAGCCCAGCAAGGTCTTGCCGAGCAGCTCCGCCCTGTGGCGCACGTCGGCAATCCAGTCAATGATGAAGGGCTTGCAACGCAGGAGCGCGTTCCAGCCACCCGAAGTGCTGTCGGTAAAGGCGGCTTCCTCACCTCGCTGAAAGACACCGTCCAGCGGCTCGAAAATATTCGCATCGATCATCAGGAGCCAGAGGCCCTCTTCCGGCTCGACAAGATAGGAGGCGTCCATCAACCTATAGACATTCCGCCCATCGGGAGAGCGCACGTCGTAGAGCCGGTCTTCCGGCGCGTCGGACGCGCCGAAGGGCGTCTCCCAATGCAGATAATCCGGCTGGCGGAAATAACCGAAAGCCCCCATCGGATCGAGGCCGGCGGGATAACCTTCGCAGTACATGCGGTCGGTTATGACGACCCCTTCCCCGGTGCGGCGCGCATCGCTGGAAACCAGGACGCCTTTGCCGTTCTCCGTCAGGAATTCCTTGGTGTGATTTCGGCCGCAAGGGCCGAAAATGTCATGGTTCCCGGGCAGCGCATAAAAAGCGGTGCCATGGGTATCGCGATGGCGCTCCAGAATGCCCTTCAGCGTTTCAGTCGTCACCCGCTGGCCGTCATCGGTATAATCGCCGAGCAGCACCACATGGCGAATGCCACGCTGGCGCACCTCTTCCAGCGCCGCATGCAATGCATCCGCGCTCTCGTTGAAAACCCGGGTGGATTCACGCGTTTCCGACCAGCTGCGCATGGTGATGCGCTCGCCATCGATTTCGATGCCGGGAAACCCGAAATCCGCTGAAGTATCATGAAAATGCGCATCGGCAATGACGGCAACGGAAGGCAGCATATGTGTCAGCATGATTGCGCGATCTTTCTGCCCTCAACCAAGTCGATCCATTCGGAAGCGCGGCGGGCGGCGGCATAAAGCATCGGTTTCGGCGTCTCGAACCATTCGTCAGGCCGCAATTCCCGTTTCGTGCGGATCACGGCCAGCGCATCGTCGAGCGTCGGATAGAGGTCGGGCTGCTGCTTGTGCAGGAAAAGCGCCACCAGCGAGACGGAACGGCTGCGACCGCTGCGGCAGTTGACAAGCACATTGCCGCCATCGACAAATGGATAAGTTTCCCGCTTCGGCATGGTCTGGCGAAGTGCGCCATCGAGTATGTAATAAGCGCCCAGCATCATGGTGTCAGGACTGCCATCGCCGTCGATCAGGCCAAGCTTGTAATAGCGGATGTCACCATAACCGACAGCCCGCCGGTCGCCTTCTTCGGCCATCGTCTGCACGAGATTGATATCAAGATTGACGGCGCAATTAACGACGGTCGTAATGCCGTGCCGGCGCAGAAGCTCCCGGTCGCCAGCACCATCGCTGCCGCCGATGTAAAGGGCGGCATTATGCGGACCGAGCCCTTCCGCAATCAGGCTGATTGCCGGGCGGGCATAAACGGGTCCATCCATTTCATTCCTCCACATGCGCGAACACCCCGAACAGGTGTTCGCCTGAAATCAGGCCGAGGCGGCGCGCTGCCGGTCCGACGGCGTCCTTTCGGCAAGGGGTATATTCGCTGCCTGGCTGACGCCTCTGGCAACACCGCGGGCCGCAGCCAGAACAGGCCCGCCATCCCGAAGACTGCCAATCTCCAGAAATGGGCAGACATCGCCGCCAGCTTCGCTGACGAGTAGCAAGCCCGCAAGACAATCCCATGAATTCATATGCAATTCGAGATAGGCGTCGGAACGACCGTCGGCCACATAGGCAAGCGCCAGCGCTCCAGAGCCTGCACGACGAACATTGCTGCCCATATCGAGCAGGTTCCTGACGATATCGAGATATGTGGAATTCGCGACCCGGGTCGACCAGCCCATCTCGATCGATGACGCATCAAAGCGCGTCGTTTCCGCGGTTTGAATCGGCTGCCCGTTGCGCGTTGCTCCTTCACCGCGACGCGCGAAATAAAGCTCGTCAAGCGCAGGATTATAGATCGCGCCGATTTCGGTCCGCCCTTTTTCGACATAAGCAATGGAGATGCAGAAATGCGGGATGCCACGCGCGAAATTCGCGGTGCCGTCCACGGGATCGACGACCCACACCCGATCGCCGATCTCACCACCGCCTTCTTCACCAAAGAAACTATCGCCTGGGAAACAAGCCGAGATCGCCCCGCGAATATGCGCCTCGGAAGCCGCATCGGTCACTGTCAGAAAATCCTGCGGCCCCTTCATGGAGAAGCTTCGCGTCGCCTCACCCTGAAAACCTTTGAGTACCAGTTCGCCGGCGGATAAAATAACGCTGCGGCACAGTTCAGCGCGAGCTGCCAATGTATCCGGATAGGGCATCGAGTCCATGCGCAAAACCATTTCTTTTGAGTGAACGCGTGTTCATATTGCACACGCGTTCATTAATTTCAAGAGGGTTTCCTCGGTCAAACATGACTATCGAATGACAAAGTATCGGCATGTTCATTCCGGAAGCTTGCAGGTCTGTTAGCAAGGCAGCGCAATGACTGCGACCAACAGCCAATGGAACGGTTTTGCAGCGCGGGAGTTTCGTTCCTGTAAACCATGACAGGAGGAAAAAATGGATCATAGCAATCACGTACGTCTGGTTGAAACCGAACTGACGCCGTCGGTTCTAGAAGGCGCGACCGTCTATGGCGCCGATGACCACAAGGTCGGGAAGGTTGACCACGTACACGGCGTCGGCGCCGGCAGCACGGCGATCATCGATGTCGGCGGCTTTCTCGGCATCGGCGCAAAGCCCGTCGCAGTTCCGCTCAGCGATCTCGATTTCATGCGCGATGAGGACGGCGATGTCCACGCGGTGACCTCATGGACGAAGGATCAGTTGAAGGACATGCCCGAGCATCGTCACTGAATACATCCCACCAGACTTCACAAGCGCCCGGCCATTGCCGGGCGTTCGTTTATTGGGGCACACCCCGCCCCCGCACCGCTTCCGCCTGCAAATGGAACACATGCGCATGTCACGCATTTTCACGTCGCGCAATAAATGGTTGCAAGGCATTCAAGGGGACAACAATTGAACAGTCAGATTCAGGCCAGCCCGCTGAGCATTGACGACGTGACCGTCATCGATGACGAGAAGGTCAAAAAAGCCGTGACGGCAGCCGCCCTCGGAAATGCCATGGAGTGGTTCGATTTCGGTGTTTACGGCTTTGTCGCTTACGCCGTTGGCAAGGTCTTCTTTCCGGAGGCTGCGCCCGCCGTTCAGACAGTGGCGGCACTTGCGACATTTTCGGTGCCGTTTCTCATTCGTCCGCTAGGTGGCGTTTTCTTCGGGGCGATGGGCGACAGGTTCGGGCGGCAGAAGGTCCTCTCTCTCACCATTATCATCATGGCCGCCAGCACCTTCTGCATTGGCCTCATTCCGGGTTATGCGACCATCGGCATCTGGGCCCCTATCCTTTTGCTGCTCTGCAAGCTCGTTCAGGGCTTTTCCGTGGGCGGAGAATATACCGGTGCGGCCATCTTCGTGGCGGAATATGCGCCCGACCGAAAACGCGGTTATCTCGGCAGCTGGCTCGATTTCGGCTCGATTGCCGGTTTTGTGCTTGGCGCGGGGCTGGTGGTGCTGCTCAGCACCGCCATGGGCGAGGCGAAATTTCTTGACTGGGGCTGGCGCATTCCGTTCTTCCTTGCCGCTCCGCTCGGACTGATCGGCCTTTATCTTCGCCACGCCGCGGAGGAGACGCCGGCTTTCACCGAACGCCTTCACCGCGCTGAAGAGGAGGACCGTCAGTCGCTGAAGGAACGGCCCATGGTCCCCATCGCGGAGATCACCAGCAAACATCTCCGTTCGCTGGCAATCTGCATCGGCATGGTTCTCGTCACCAATGTCACCTACTACATGCTGCTGACTTACATGCCCACATACCTGTCAAAGACGCTGAATTACAGCGAGGATCACGGCGTCCTCATCATCATCGCCGTCATGGTGGGTATGCTGTTCGTCCAGCCGGCCATCGGGCTTTTGAGCGACCGGATAGGCCGCAAACCTTTCCTCGCTGTCGGCAGCACGGCGATCTTTTTTCTCTCGCTACCGGCTTTCCATCTTATCGCCAGCGGGCAGGTGGTCCAGATTTTCTTCGGCTTGCTTATTCTTGCCGTCGCGCTGAACTGCCTGATCGGAATCATGGCCTCGACCTTGCCCGCTCTGTTCCCGGCGCGCATACGCTATAGCGCCCTGGCGATCGCGTTCAACATCTCGATCATCGTCGCCGGCCTGACTCCAACGGCCACGGCCTGGCTGGTGGAAGCGACCGACAACATCTATATGCCGGCCTATTACCTCATGGTCGCCGCTGTCTTCGGCATTGTCACCACTTTCTTCCTGAAAGAGACGGCGAACCGGCCTCTCTATGGCGATACGCCCAACGCCTCCAGCCGCAAAGAGGCGAAATCGCTTCTCGCCGCGCAATATCTGCACATCGAAAAAAGCGTTGAAGAGATTGACGAGGAGCTTCTCAAACTGGAACAGCAGAAAGAAATTCTGCAGGCGAAACGCAGTCAGCTCGTCGGCCGGCACCCGGACCTGAACTAACTCCATCCGCCATAGATGAAATGCGCGGGCAATGCGTATCGCACCCCGCGCATCGATTTTTTCAGGTTTCAATCGGCCTGCGCCGAGAGCAGCTGTTGTTTCGCTCAAACGGCGAGGAAGCCGCCGTCCACTGGCAATACGGCGCCTGAAATCATCTTGCTGTCATCGGAAAGCAGCAGCGCGATGCTCTGCGCCACCTCTTCGGCTTCTGCGAAGCGGTTGAGCGGATGACGCACCATCATAGGCTGGCTTTTGACCGGATCGTTCCACGCTTCCGCAGCCAGTTCAGTGAGTGTGATGGTGGGAGCGACGGCATTGACGCGAATACCATGCGGGCCAAGTTCCTTGGCAAGCACGCGGGTTGCGCCCTCAAGCCCGGCCTTGGACGCCGCATAACACAGGTGATCCTGAAAGCCGCGATGCCCTGCAATCGAGGTGATGTTGACGATGGCGCCACCGCCCCCCCTTGCAACACGGGCGCGGGCAAATTCCTGGCAGGTGATGATGGCTGCGCGCAGATTGATGCCCAGCACGGCCTCGTAGCCTGCATCGCTCATGTCAAGCACACTTTCCAGCACGTTGATGCCGGCGCTGTTGATCAGGAAATCGCAGGTGCCGGCTTCGGCCATGGCGGCGCGGGTGGCGGCGACGTCGGCAAGATCGGCACGGATCGAACGTCCGCCGATTTCGCTTCTGAGGCTGTCGAGATCGGACTGCGTGCGGCTGATCGCCACGACCTCCGCACCGCGTGCGGCCATCAGCTGCGCGCAGGCGCGGCCGATGCCTTTGCCTGCGCCGGTGATGATGACGGATTTTCCGGAAAACTGCATGGAATCCTCGTTATTTGCGGCCAATGCGGCCGGATGATCTAAGCTTGTGACGCGGTTCAGGAATGGCTGGCGGCGCGAATGGCGCGCGCTGCGTTCTGCAACGCAAGAAAGGCGTCGTAGCGTGCCTGATGAACCATCTGGAAAGCGGGATCGGGAGCCGCACAGCTGGCGATACGCGACATCGCGGGCATCGCCGCCATCAGGTCCGGATAGGTTCCGGCGGCGACGGCGCCCAGCATGGCCGAACCAAGCAGCACCGGCTCCTCGCATTCGGTCAATTCGACGGGAAGCCCGGTCGCATCGGCCAGCAACTGCCGTGCAAGCGGGTGGGCACCCGCACCGCCGCTGACACTGATGGTTTCCACCGGCGCGCCGTTGCGGGCCTGCGTTTCGATGATCTGACGAAGCCCGTAACCAAGGCCGAGAAGCCCGGCCACATAAAGCGCGACAAGGGAATCCACGCCGGTTTCCATGCCATATCCGGCAACGACCGCACGGGCATGGGGATCGGCGAAGGGTGCGCGGTTGCCGAGAAATTCCGGCACCACATGAAAATCCTCTGCAAGCTTTGCTGCGGCGGAAGCGGATTCGGCGAGGCCGAGGGCGCGGTCGGCAAGCCAGACCGGCAAGGCTTTGCCATCCTTCTCGGCAAGCACCTTCGCTTCGGGGACTGCCGGATGTAGCTGAACCAGATAATCGATGGCCGCACCGGCAGCAGACTGGCCGCCCTCATTCAGCCACGCACCGGGAACCATGGCCGAATAATAAGGCCCCCAGACGCCAGGCACGAAGGCGGGTTCGGCTGTCGTCGTCATGGTACAGGACGAGGTCCCGAAAACATAACCAAGGCATTTCGAAGCATCGCCACCCGCAGCAACCGTACCGACGCCGCCGGCGTGGGCATCAATCAGGCCCGCAGCAACGGCGGTGCCTGCCACCAGCCCCATCGCCTTTGCGGCGTCTTCCGTCAGACCGGTGCCGAGCGCCGTGCCCGGATGGACGACGCTTTCACCGATGCGGCGGAAGCCCTGTTCCGCCAGATCGCCAAGGCCAATATTGTTGAAATATTCCGAATCCCATCGGTTCTCGTGGGCGAGATAGGTCCATTTGCAGGTGACCGTGCAGGCGGATCGATCAAGTGCACTGGAGGCTTTCCAAGTGAGGAAATCCGTCAGGTCAAAGAAGTGTTCGGCACGGGCATAGACATCCGGTAGATTTTCCCGAAGCCACAAAAGCTTCGGCGTCTGCATTTCGGGAGAGATGCGGCCACCGACATATTTAAGAACCGCATGTTCTCCGGCATTGATGCGCTCCGCCTGTTCAACGGCACGGTGATCCATCCAGACGATGATATCGCGTTCGGGATGATCGGCAGCGCCAACCGGCAGGGTCTCATCGTCCGGCCCGCGAACGACGAGTGAGCAGGTGGCATCGAAACCGATCCCGGCAACATCGACAGGATCGATACCAGCGCGTGAGACGCTCTCCCGGACGCTGTCGCAAACCGCCTGCCACACTTCCGCGCTCGATTGCTCGGCAATGCCGCCATCTTCGCGATGCATGCTGATCGGACGCTTGGCGGTGGCGAGGAGCTTGCCCGAGACGTCGAAGACACCGGCCCGCGCCGAGCCGGTCCCGACATCGACGCCAACAAGATAGGAAGCCATTTGCGATACTCCTCGGAGGGGATCATCCGATGCTGGAAAGGGTTGGGCGGCGGGACCGTGTCCGGTCTTTCCGCCGCCCAGGGATTTTTTAAACGCGGTCGAAGTTGGTCGGCAAGACCAGCATGTCGCGGATGGTGACGGTGCGCTTGCGTGTCAGCATGTAGACGACGGCATCGGCCACTTCGCTCGCATCGATCAGGCTGCCGGATTCCTTGGCCTTTCGGAGGTTTTCCTCCGGCCAATCGGCCAGCAGTGCGGAAACGACCGGGCCAGGGGAGACCTGCGCAACGCGCACGCCGTGCGGGATCATCTGGCGGCGCATGCCCTGCACGAAGCTGGTGATCGCCCATTTCGAACCCGAATAGACCGGTTCCCAATAGGTCGGGAAGTGGCCGGCAATCGAGCAGGTGACGATGATGTCACCCGTCTTGCGCTCCGACATGTGCGGCACGACGGCATGAACATTCTTCATGACGGCGTTGACATTGAGATTGAGCATCTTGTCGATGGCTTCCGGCGTCGTCTCGGTGAGATCGCCGCCGATATAGGTGCCGGCATTGCAATAGAGAATGTCGATATGATCGACCTTCTTGAGGATCTCAGGGATCATTGCGTTGCAGCTGTCGGCATCGAGCAGATTGGTGACCTGCGGGATGGCGCGGTCGCCAAGCTTGGCAACCAGATCATTGAGGGCCTTCTCGTTCCAGTCCACCATGACCACGGTCGCGCCCTGTTCCAACAGCGCTTCTGTGGTGGCAAGCCCGATGCCGGATGCGGCGCCGGTGATGACCGCAATCTTGCCTTGCAGCGATTCAGACATTTAATTCTCCTGCGTTTATGAAGATATTTCCGGGCCGGCTTAGCGCCATTCCCGTCCGATATAGATGGCCAGCAGGATGATGCCGCCCTTGATGACATCCTGCAGATAGGGGTTGATGCCCATCAGGTTGAGGCCGTTATTGAGAATGCCGAGCAGCACCGCGCCGATGAGCGTGCCGAGAATGAGGCCCCTGCCGCCTGCAATCGCCGTGCCGCCAAGAACAACGGCCGCGATGGCATCGAGTTCGAAGCCGACACCGGCATTGGGCTGACCGCTCATCAGGCGACCGGTGAGGATCAGTGCCGCAAATGCTGCCGTGACGCCCGAGATGCCATAGACGGCAAGCTTGACGCGCTGGGTCTTCACGCCCGAAAGACGGGCTGCCAGCTCGTTTCCGCCGAGCGCATATACGTGGCGGCCGAAAGCGGTGCGCTGCAACAGCACCCAGGCGATGGCGTAGATCACCACCATGATGACGACTGGGACGGGAACCACACCGATACGGCCGACACCAAACCAGGAAATCCAGCTCGGAATACCGCTGACGGGGTAGCCGCCGGAATAGATAAGGCCAAGGCCACGGGCCATGCCCATGGTGGCGAGCGTGACGATGATGGCGGGCATCTTGCCCCAGGCGACAAGCGCCCCGTTGAAGATGCCGATGCCGAGACCGATGAACAGGCCGGCCGGCAGCGCAATTGCAGGCGAGAGGCCGGTGTTCACCATCAGGCCAGCGGAAAGCGTTCCGATAAGCGCCATGACAGCGCCGACCGACAGGTCGATACCGCCGGTCAGAATGACGAAAGTCATGCCGACGGCCAGAATGCCAACGACGGAAACCTGCCGCAACACGTTCATGATGTTGTTGAGGCTGAAGAAATTGTCGCTCGCAAGCCCCATCAGGATGGATACGACAATCAGACCCGCCAGCGGCAGGGCGAGCGGCGAGCGCAGCATGGCACTGAGACTGAAACCGCCCGTTTTCGCGGCAACGCCGGTGTTTGCATCAAGCGACATGTTCAACTCTCCCGGTGGTGGCGTTTGTCATTATTGTTTCTGAATTGATGTCGTCTCCCTCGACCGTGGCAACGATGCCGCCGGACCGGAAGACGCAGACCCTGTCGGACATGCCGATGACTTCCGGCAGTTCCGAGGAGATCATGATGATCGAATGGCCCCTGGCAGCAAATTCGCGCATCAGCGAATAGATTTCTGCCTTCGCTCCGACATCGATGCCACGTGTCGGTTCATCGAAGATCAGCACGCGCATGTCGTGGTTCAGCCAGCGCGCGATAACGATCTTCTGCTGGTTGCCGCCGGACAGCGTGTCGACGCGGGCGTAAGGCCCTTGTGCCTTCACCTGCACCTGCGCCATGGCCTTTGTCGTGTACTCCAGTTCCTTCTTGAGATCGAGGAACCAGTGCGCCTTGCGGTATTTGCCGTAATTGTTGAGCGAGATATTCTGCAGGATGGAGAAGCTGGTGATCAGGCCCTCTTCCTTGCGGCTTTCCGGCAGCAGGCCAATGCCGCGCATCAGCGCATCATCGGGGCCGGAAAAACGCGTCTCCACACCATCGAGCTTGATCTTGCGGCGCGTCGCGGAATGCGCGCCGAGCATGGCGAGAACTGTTTCCGTGCGGCCTGAGCCAACGAGCCCGGCAAAACCAAGAATTTCGCCCTTGCGCAGCGCGAAACGCGAGACAGGGCCGCCCTTCTTCAGTTGCAGCTCCTCGACTTCGATCACCTTCGCGGCGGAAGGATCGAGTTGCGGCTTCGGCGGGAAGCTGGCTTCGATGCGCCGGCCGACCATCATTTCAACCAGGCGGTCATTGTCGACCTCCGACGTCAGGCAAGAGCCGATCAGCTCGCCATCGCGCAGGACGGTGATGCGGTCGCAGATCTCGAATATTTCCTCGAGGTGGTGCGAAATGAAGATGATCGCGACACCCTGACGTCGCAGTTCGCGCATGACCTTGAACAGATGTTCGGTCTCGGAAGGCGTCAACGTGGCGGTCGGCTCGTCGAGCACGAGAATGCGGGCATCCAGTGACAAGGCCTTGGCGATTTCGACAAATTGCTGCTGGGCGACGGAAAGGCGGTGCACCGGCACGTCGAGCGGTACATCCACGGCGAGCCGGCCCATGATTTCGGCTGCGCGCTTGCGCATCGCGCCCTTGTTCAGAAGGCGCAGCGGCCCGCGGATTTCGCGGGCAAGGAACATGTTTTCAACGGCGTTGAGATAAGGGATCAGGCTGAATTCCTGAAACACGATGCCGACACCGGCGGCAATCGCCTCATCGTAATTGGCGAAGCGGCGATCCATGCCGTCAATGCGGATCGTTCCTTCCGAGGGCTGCAGGATGCCGCTCAGGATCTTCATAAGAGTCGATTTGCCGGCGCCGTTTTCGCCCAGAAGCGCATGCACCTCGCCGGCGCGCGCCTCAAGGTCGACGCCGCGCAGGACTTCGATCTTGCCAAAGCTTTTTCTTATTCCATTCAGTTCCAGCATTTCACCCTCCTCAATGGTCGGGATTTAACCCCGCCCCCGCATAAAGCGGGGACGGAGCCTGGGAGGAGTTCTTACCAGCTGAACTCGCCGGCGTTCTTGCTGTCGACGACCATAACGTCGATCGGGACTTCCTTCGGCACGACGCGAGCGCCCCACTTCTGGGCGAGCGCCATGGCGAGGCCGACACGCACCTGGTCACGCGGGAACTGCGCGGTGGTTTCGATGAACGGGCCACCCTCGGCAATCGCCTTCACAGCTTCCGGAGCACCGTCGACCGAGGTCAGCTTGATGTCCTTGCCGGAACCCTGAATAGCAGCCAGAGCGCCCATCGCACCGCCATCATTCACCGAGAAGATACCGGCGAGGTTCGGACGCGACTGGATCATGTTTTCAACGACGCCCAGAGCGACGGAGCGGTCCTGACGGCCGTTCTGTGTATCGACCAGCTTGATCTCGGGGAATTCGGCGAGTGCAGCCTTGCAACCTTCGACGCGCTGAAGGATCGGCACGACCGGGATACCGTCGAGGATCGCGACTTCACCCTTGCCGCCGAGCGCGTCACCGAGATGCTTGCACGACTTGTAGCCCGCGTCACGGTTCTTCGAGCCGACGAAGGTATCGACCGGGCCATTGGCGTTGGCGTCAACCGCAACGACGATTGCGCCGGCAGCCTTGGCAGCGTGCACGGCGGCTTCGATGCCGGCGCTGTCGGTTGGGTTGAGAAGCAGAATGTCGATCTTCTGCTGAAGCATGTCTTCAACGTCGGAAATCTGCTTTGCCACATCGTGGCCGGCATCGGTCACGACAACGTCAGCGCCGATGCTTGCCGCAGCTTCCTTCAGCGCTTCCTGCATCGACACGAAATAGGGGTTGTTCAGCTCCTGGAAGGTCATGCCGATCTTCAGCTTTTCCTGCGCCAGCGCCGGAGCGGCCATCATTGCAATTGCGGCTGTCGCCATCAGAAACTTGGATTTCATTTTCATCTCATTCTTCCTCCCATTAGGAAAGTTGGGGCAACAAGTGCCCGTTTCCGGACAGACCTCTGCCCGAATTGGTAAAAATCGGCGATGTGTCGCTGGTTTACTCCGCCATAACAGCTGCCTTCTGGGCCGCAAAAATGGTTCGGAACCTCGACGGTGACATTCCCTTGAGTTTCAGGAAATGCCGGTTGAAATTGGAAAGATTGGAAAAGCCAACATCGTAGCAGACCTCGGCCACCTTCACATCCTGATCCGCCAGCAACATCTGGCAGGCAAGATCGATCCTTAATTGATTGCGATAGCGCACCAGCGTCGTGCCGGTATGGCGCTTGAAGGCCCGGGAGAAGGCGCTCGGGCTCTGGCCCACCATGTCGGCGAGATCGATTTCCTCCACCTGTTCGGTCAGATGCTCGCGCAGATGAGAGAGGGCGCGATTGATGCCGCTGTCGCCAATCCCGGTCAGATCCAGTTCGTAGCTGAGGCTTGCCAGCACCTCGGATGTCGGCGCATTGACCAAGAGATCGAGAATTTCCCAGAAAAGTGCCAGACGCGTCAGGCCCTGCGCCTCGATAAGCCGAAGGATCAGCGGGCGGACCCGATCGCTCGTCTCGTCGTCAAAGAGAATACCGCGACGGCTGCGGTCCAGCAGGCCGCGCACCACTTCCATCTCGGACATGGAGGCGCAGGCATCCTCGATAAAACTCTCCGGAAACTGGATCACGAGGGAACGCGTCGGCACGATTTCGTCCGGCTCGATCTCGCTGATCCAGTTCTGGGGGAGATTGGGGCCGGTCATGATGAGCTGACCGGGGCCGAAACGGCCGACGAAATCACCGATATAGAAGGTGCCTGACGTCGCGACGACCAGATGAATTTCATATTCGGGATGATAATGCCAGCGCACGGTACGGAACGGATAGCCATGCCGCCAGGCAGCGAAAGATTCGCCCTTGCGGATGTGCACCAGTTCCAGATCGGGCTGCATCATGGTTCCTCCCATCAGTCACGTCCGCCGCATTTGCGAAGCGAAGCCATTCCTCTTTATGGCTCGTCCCAGGCGTTGATGAGGAGCATAGGGCGGGCCGCGGCTAAACATCCACATCACGCCGGAGAAATTACCGATACTTTTTTGACTGTTTTTTGCCAGAAATTGAATAGTGCCTCAGCGTGATTGACAGTCAACGTTGCGGAGAGCCTGTTTTTTTTGCTCAATTTGCCGTGATGCGCCCAAACAATTCTCATCAGGAGGCGATCTGTGATGAATTTTTGGAGTAAGGCCTGCCTGCCACAGGCAGGCCCTACTTATACTTTTCCGCGCACCTTTCGCCGCTTATGCATCAGCGAGCGAATGTCTGGCACTTATTGCGACATCACTATCTGCAGTTTGACGTCCGTTTCCCGCGCTTCCACCGCACGGTCGAAACCGGCAATACTGTCTTCAAAGGGAATGGTCGCAGAAATCAGCGGCTTCAGATCGACCTTGCCGGATGCGATGAGCGCCACGGCGCGATCATAGACATTGGCGTAGCGGAAAACCGTCTCGACCCGAAGTTCCTTGGCCTGAAGGCCGACAATATCGACCGGAACCGGATCGACCGGCATACCGACGAGCACGATTGCGCCGCCCGGTCGTGCGAGGGCGGCAACGCCAAGAATGGCAGGGGCAGCGCCCGAGCATTCAAAGACGATATCGCAGCCCCAGCCGTCCGTCGCCTCAGCGATCGCTTCGGCGAGGTTGCGCTCGCGGATATTGACGGTCTCGATGCCATCGTAAGAGGCGATGATATCGAGCTTGGGCTGCGCAAGATCGGCGACGATGACCTTCGCGCAGCCGCCCGCGAGCGCGGCAAGCGCCACCATCATGCCGATCGGACCGGCGCCTGTTACCACGGCGACATCGCCCGGCTGGATGCGGGCACGCAGCGCCGCCTGCATGCCGATGGCAAAGGGCTCAACCATGGCGCCTTCCGCAAAGGACACATTGTCCGGCAGCTTGTACGTGAAAGCAGCGGGATGAATGACTTCCGGCGTCAGGCAACCATGCACAGGGGGCGTCGCCCAGAAACGGACGGCCGGATCCACATTGTAGATGCCGAGCTTCGACGCGCGAGACGTTGCGTCGGGAATACCCGGCTCCATGCAAACACGGTCGCCAGCCTTGAGATGCGTTACCTCGGCGCCGGTTTCGATCACCGTTCCAGAGGCTTCGTGCCCGAGCACCATCGGGGCGTTGACCACGAAATGTCCGATTTTGCCATGTGTATAATAATGGACGTCGGAGCCGCAAATGCCGACCGTGTGGGTGCGGATACGCACATCCTTCGGTCCGAGTTTACCGGGAATGTCAAAGTCCCTGAGCGCGAGCTTCCCTTTTTCTTCCAGCACCAGTGCCTTCATCTCATCCTCCGTGGTTTACGATACGCCTGGCAGCGAATTCAGTCAGCGTGATGGCGCGCAACCTCGGCAAAAGTAAACAGAAATCCGCCGGAACAACCGGTTTTTCTTCACACAGGAAAAACTGTATCGAGGAGCCTGCAATTTCTCATCACTGGCGCGATGTCGTGTCCTTTCCGGAGCCGGACATGAGGACTGATTCGTCTGCCGGAGCTATTCGCCCGGCATGGCGGCGATCTGGAATGCGGCGTGCTGACCGCGCGTCGACAGCCAGAAGCGGACCGGAACCGCATCTGGCTTGCCTGGGGATCAGGCCTGGATCAAAGCGATCCCGCGGTTCCTGAAGCCGAGTGTGACGTCGCTTGCCGGCGGCAGGCCGGTTTCCGCCATATGATCGATGATGAAAAGCGTGCCGATCTCGGTTTCCACCTCGTATTCCACGTGGCCGCCCAGATAGGCGCTGTGCAGCACCCGCCCGGCAACCCCCTGCCCGCCGGGCTGACCGATTGAAATCGAGCCCGGGCGAACCGCAAGCTTCGCCGGCCCCAGCCTGGCGTTGCCTGCGGAAAGCCGATAATCGATGCCCCCAACGCGGACCATTGCGTCCGGTCCATCCAGCCTTACCACTTCGCAGCCCACGACATTCGCCTCACCCATGAAATCGGCAATGAAGGCGGAGGCTGGAGCCTCATAGAGCTCGCGCGGGGCACCAGACTGGGCGATCTCTCCATCCTTCATCACGATGATGCGGTCGGAGACGGCGAGCGCCTCATCCTGATCATGCGTCACGTAAACCGCAGTGAAACCAAGTCTTTGCTGCAACTCACGGATTTCGGTACGGACCCGGCGGCGAAGGCGGGCATCGAGGTTCGAAAGAGGTTCGTCCAGCAGCAGCACCTGCGGCTCCAGCACCAGGGCACGGGCAACCGCGACACGCTGCTGCTGCCCACCGGAAAGTTCGGCAGGCAGGCGGTGCCCCATGCCGGCAAGGCCGACAAGCTTCAGCCCCTCTTCCGCCTTTTCCCGCGCTTCCGCCTTGCGTAGCCCGGAGGATTGCAGGCCATAAGCAACATTGTCGAGCGCCGTCATGTGCGGGAACAGCGCATACGACTGGAAGACCATCGAGACATCGCGCTCGTTGGCTGGCAGCATCGTGACATCCTGATCGCCGATGAGAATGCGGCCGGACGTCGGGTGTTCGAGGCCCGCCAGCATGCGCAACGTCGTCGTCTTGCCGCAGCCGGATGGGCCGAGCAGAGTTACCAGCGTGCCTGGTTCGATGGTGAGCGACAGGTCCGGTATGGCGGTAAAAGCACCGAAGGTCTTGCGGACATTCTTGAAGGTAACGGAGCCGGGCTTAACGGAAATCATGCGGTTTTCTCCTGGGCAAGAGGAACGGGGGAAGCGGATGGTAGGCCAGCGACGCGGTTTTCGCGCCGCAGCCGACGCTCGCCAACGAGGAACTGGAAGCCGGCAATGACGGTGATCATCACCACGATCAGCATGGAGGAATAGGCAATCGCAACCCCATATTCGCCGTTTTCGACGAGGCCGACGATGTAGGACGTCGCCATGTTGTATTCGGCGCTGACGAGGAAGATGACGGCGCTGATGGAGGTGATGGCGCGCACGAAGGAATAGACCAGTGCGGCCGTGATCGCGGGCCTTAGGAGCGGCAGGATGACCTTGCGAATGGTGCGGTAACTGTTGGCCCGCAGCGTCAGCGAGGCCTCGTCGAGGCTCTTGTCCAGCTGGCTCATCGCCGCAATGCCGCCGCGCACACCGACCGGCATGTTACGGAACACAAAGCAGGCGATCAGGATCAGCGCCGAGCCGGTCATTTCCACCGGAGGCAGGTTGAAGGCCATGATGTAGCTGACGCCGATGACTGTGCCGGGAATGGCAAAGCTCATCATCAGCGCAAATTCAAACAGGTTCCGCCCGGCAAATTTCTGCCGCACGATGATATAGGCCGTCAGGAGACCGACTGCGGCGGTGAGCGGAGCGGAAATCAGCGCGATCTTCATGGTCGTCCAGAACGAGTTCCAGGCAACGCCGGTCCACGCGATGGAGCCGTTGGAGAAACTCACGGAAAATGCGCGGAGGTAATGGTCGAAGGTGAGGGAATTGTCGAGACCCCAGGTCTTCACGAAACCGCCCACAAGGATCATGCCATAAACGACGATTGTGAAGGCCATCCACGGCACGACAACGGCATGAACGCCGATGGACAGGCCACGCGGAAGCGCGATATGCGCGCCGCTGTCGCCCTTTCCCGTCACCGTGGCGAAATTCTTGCCTGCCAGCCAGAAGCGTTGGGCAAGGAACGCCGAAAGCGTGAAACACAGCAGGATGATCGCCAGAACCGCGGCGCGCGACGGATCGTTCTGCGAACCAACGACAGCAAAGAAGATTTCCGTCGACAGGACGCCGTGTGTGCCGCCAAGCACCAGCGGGTTGCCGAAATCCGCCATGCTTTCGATGAAGCCGATGAGAAAAGCATTGGCGAGACCGGGCTTCATCAGCGGCAGGGAAACCCGCCAGAAAGTGCGCCAGCGGTCGGCGCGCAGCGTCTGGGAGGCTTCTTCCATGGAGGGGCTCACCCCTTCGACTACACCGATCAGCACCAGAAACGAGATGGGCGTGAACGAAAGAACCTGCGCGATCCAGATGCCGGTCATGCCATAAAGCCAGCGACCCGGCTCAATGCCGAAGAGATAGGAAAGCCATTCGGTGACGACGCCGGCGCGGCCGAAGAGCAGCGTCAGGGCCAGACCGATAACGAAAGGCGGCGTTATGATTGGCAGCACCGTCAGGAGCCGCAGTCCCTTCTTGAAGGGAAAGCGCGTACGGGTGGCGATCAGGGCAAAGCCAAGGCCGAGCACGGTCGAACCGAAGGCGGTCATCAGCGCGAGGAAGAGCGTGCGCCAGGCAACACCGCAGCGCTCCTCACCCACGACGCAGCCAAGGCTCCATATGCCGGGATCCTTGATATTGCGAATGAATCCATCGGCATTAAAGGAGCCGTCGAAATCCTGAACGGACGCAACCAGCATACTGCCGATCGGATAGAAGACAAAAACCGTAACGAGGAAAACCAGAACGGAAATGGCGCCGACGACAAAGGCATCGCCCTTCATGACACCACGTTCGGCAAGCCCGAAGGCAAAAAGAAGCACGAAGACGAACGACATGACGACGGCCCCCGCCCCCATGGACGGCTGGCCATCGGCGAGCATGCCGAAGAGATTTTCGCTGATTGTCCAGGTCCAGCCGGTAAAGCCGATGGCCAGCCCTTGCAAGGCAAGGAAGACTAGACCAGCAGCGCCAATGAATGCAAGCAAACCGCCCCGGCGCATCGGATCACGGATCGGCCGGACAAGGCATGCGGCAAGGAAGAAAATGACAATGCCGACCAGCCATGGTTTTCCATAAGACAGTATCTGCAACACACCTGGCGCATTGCTGGCGGAGGAGAAAAACCCGGACAGCCAGCGGAAGCTGTAAAAGCCGCCTTCGATGCGATACCAGGGAAGAAGAATGAGGGCGAAAGCCCCGAACGCCAGGACGATGTCCAGCCTGCGATTGCCACGTGTCATGGCCGACCTCGCTTGTTTCATGCCGATGAAAGAGTGGCGAACACCCCGGCTTCAAAAGCCGGGATGCCGATCGCCGGAGTTCAGATCAGTTGGCGACCGCACCAACTTCGCGATCCCAGCGTTCCAGCAGCGCCTTGCGCTTGGCAGGATCGCCATAGGTCTTGAAGTCGTAGTCGATGAGCTTGATGTCCTCGAACTTCGGTGCCTCTTTCGGCACTTCCGCCGTTTTGTTGGACGGCAGCTGGAAGGACTTGGCGTCCTTCATGCGCGACTGGACCTCCGGCTTCAGCGCCCAGTCGTACCAGGTCTTGGCATTGTCGAGGTTGCGGGCGCCCTTGATGATCGACATCGAGCCGATCTCGTAACCCGTGCCCTCGCACGGAGCGATTGACTTGACCGGGAAACCTTCCGCAGTCTGGGCCACCGCATCATGCATGAAGACGATGCCGAGCGCCGTCTCGCCGCGCGCCGCCGCCTTGACCGGTGCGGAGCCGGACTTGGTATATTGCGAGATATTGGCGTTGAGCTTCTTCAGGTAATCGATGGCCTGATCCTCGCCCATGATCTGCACAAGTGAGGCAAGCGCGGTATAGGCGGTACCCGAAGAGTTCGGATTGGCGATCTGGATTTCGCCCTTGAGTTCCGGCGCCAGAAGGTCGGCCCAGCACTTTGGCTCCTTGTAACCCTTGGACTTGAATATCTCGGTGTTGTAACCCCAGCCCAGGGCACCGGCATAAACGCCGACAGTCCGGTAACCCGTGCTCTCCGCCTGCTTGACCGCCCAGTCCTGCAACTGGTCCAGCATCGGCGACTTGTATTCGAGCGTCAGGTTTTCCGAGGCTGCCTGCATGTGCGGGTCGCCCGTGCCGGCCCACCAGATATCGGTTTTCGGGTTGCGGGCTTCCGCGCGCACCTTGGCATAGGTCTCGCCCGAAGACAGGCGCACCATATTGACCTTGATGTCATGAGATTTTTCAAAATCGCCCTTCATCTGTTCGCAGATGACGACATCGGCCGAGCAGATCAGGTTCAGTTCGCCGGCCGCCTGCGCGGAAACGGCGCTCAGTGCCGTACCGGCAAAAAGCAGAGTGGAAAGTATCGTCAGTCGCATGGTTATCCTCCTGTAGCTTGCGTCTGAATTTCGGGTCACGCGCAGACATGGCGCTGCCGGTCGCGGCGCCTTGTGGCGCGCGTGCTGTCGTTTCGGGATTTTTGGTATTTGGCCCTACTGGGTCTGGCTCGGGTGAATCTCGCTGTCGAAGCGGCTCAATAATCGACTTCGCTCTTCCGGCTGGCCGAAGGTGGCAAAGTCGTAATCCACCATCTTGATCATCGATATATCAGGTGCTGTCAGCGGCAATGTCGCCCGGGCGTTGGACGGCACCTGGTTCTGGCCGGCTATGGCGCCGGTTTCCTGTCCTTCAGGGCTCAGCGCAAATTCCACGAAGGTCTGCGCAAGCGCCGTATTGTGGTTGCCCTTGACAATGCTGACCGCCCCGATCTCGTAGCCGGTGCCCTCGCAGGGCGCGACGATGACCAGCGGGAAACCCTCGATCTTCTGGGTCACGGCATCATGCATGAAGGAAATCCCGATAAGAACCTCACCCCGCGCCGCCGCCTTGACGGGTGCCGAACCGACCTTGGTATAACCCACGACATTGAGGTTCAGCTTCGTCATGAAACCAAAGGCTTCTTCCTCGCCGAACAGCTGCACCAGCGTGGCGAGCATGGTGAAGGCCGTGCCGGAATAGTTCGGATTGCCGGTCAGGATATGGCCGCGATAGACATCCTTGGCCAAATCCTTCCAGCAGGTGGGAGCGGGCAAGCTGTTTTTGGCAAGCAGTTCCGAATTATAGGCAAAACCAAGCGCGCCAGCATAAATTCCAGCCGATTTCGACCCGGACATCGCATTGAAGTTCTGCGCCCAGGGCAACAGATCCTGTTGATTGGCGGGCCGATATTCGTCCAGTAGGTCTTCGGAACCTGCCTGCAAATGTGTATCGCCGGTGCCGCCCCACCACACGTCGACTGTCGGATGGGATCGCTCGGCGCGAATCTGGTCGAGAATTTCGCCGGTGCTTTTGCGAACCATCGAAATTTCAAGTCCGGTCTTGGCTTCGAATGCCCGCTGCATGGTCACGCACCAGGCCTCATCGACGCCGCACAGGACGTTCAACTTCGGTTCGGCCGTGCCATGCCCTGCGCCGCACAGCCAAAGGACCATGCTCGCCGCAAGTGCGGTCAATGCTTTCAATTAAGCCTCCCTGCCTGGAACCTCCCCGTTCCAGTCTCCATCAACAGCATGTCACATCCTGTCCGCACCGCAATCGAAGAATGGTTACCAATCTTTCACCGCACTGCCGAACAAGATTACAGATATTACAATTATGACAGGAGAGATAACCAGCGAGCCTTTGAAGATAGCCGCCACCATGCCTATGATGGTGGCGGGAGGAAGTTGCAGTGCTTAATCAGAAGGTTCGCATTCTGATCGTCGAGGACGATCCGGATATGGCCGAGCTTATCTCGGATCTCGTCGAGGCCGAGGGCTGGCTGCCCACCTGTGCGCGCTCCGCAGAGGAGGCCGACGAGATATTGGCAAAGGACAGGATGCAGCTCGTCCTCGTCGATCACAATCTGCCTGGCACGTCCGGGCGCACCTTCGCCCAGCGGCTACGCAGCCAGATCGACATCGGCATCGTCATGGTCACCGCCGCCGGAAGTGCCGCCGACCGGGTGCTCGGCCTGGAAACCGCCGCCGACGACTACGTGGTCAAACCCTTCGAACCAATCGAGCTCACGGCGCGGATCAAGGCCGTCTTGCGCCGGACAATTCCCTCGCTAAAACAGGAGAAGGACAGCGAGCGTGACCACGGGCGCGCGGCGCTGCGGCTTGGCGACTGGGCGATCGATCTTGATGCACGCCGCGCTGTCTGCCTCGCGGACCGCAGCCGGACACTGACGAGCGCCGAATTCGCGCTCCTGGAAATTCTTGCCGAGACGCCCAACCAGCCCGTCAGCCGTTCCCAGATTCTCGACAGGCTGGGTTCGGAGAGCGACCGTTATATCGACAGAAACGTCGACGTGCTGGTGCTGCGGCTGAGGCGCAAGATCGAGATAAACCCCGATCTGCCGCGCCATATCAAGACCCGGCGCGGCAAGGGTTACGTGCTCCACACCGATGAGGGCGAGCCCTACCCGTGATCAGCCGCTCCTTCCTTTCCTCCATCGCCTTTCGCCTGCCCTTTGCGATCGTCTTTACCTGCGTCCTCGTCTTCAGCCTGTCCGCCATCGCGATTTACGGATTGCAGCGCGCCCGCGATGAAATGGCGGCCTATGGATTGCAGGCCTTCTCCAGTCTCGCCAAGGCCTCGCTGGTCTCGCGGCAGGTCTCCGATCTCGTCTCCAGTGCACCTTTCCTGATGAATGCCGCCTCGCCCTATCGCGTTTCCAGCGAAAGCCGCTCCGTTGTCCAGCAGGTCGATCTGCTTCTGCAGATGACAGAGCCGGGCAGCGGCGAGCGGGCAGCACGCGGCTTTGCGAGTGAGCGTATCGTTGAACTGCTGCAGCGTATCCGAGCGCAGACACTCGATCTCGCTAAGGATGCCGATGCCGCGCAGGGCCACAAGGCGGAGGCGGCAGCCGCGCTCGGCGAAATCGCCACCGGTCAGGGTATCCTCGATCCGGAGCTGCGCCGGCGGATGAATGGCATCGTACAGGCCGCGTCCGCGTCCGACAGTCTTTTTCAACTTGGCGAACTGCGCCGCCGCTATGTGGCGGAAACAACGGCGCGTCAGCAGGGTTATCCGGGCGAGCGCCTGCCCATTGCCGAGCTTCAGCCCTATGAGCGGGTTTTCGAGGCCCAGAGCCGTTACCTTCTGGAGATGTTCGCGATCCGCGCCTCGGTATCGCGCCTTCACACCGTCTCGCGCGATCTTTCGCATGTGACCGAAACGCAGGGCGACGCGGTCGCGCGCAGTCTGAACGAAGATCTTATCTCCACCTCCGATGCTCTCAACCGGCTGCTGATCATTGTCGCCGTTGCCTCGCTGTTGGTTCTCATCGTGGCGATTTTTTCGATCCGGTCGGTGATGCGTGTCTCGCGCGGGATCGTGACGCTCTCCAACGGCATGAATGCCCTCGCCAAGGGGGAAACGGATGTCGGGCCGCCCTCCTATACGGGTCCCGAGACGGAGCTCATCCGCCTGCTCGACGCGTTTCGCGCCTTCCACGACAGCGTCGACCGTGTCTCTCGCCTCAGGCGTACGGCCGAAGCCGCAGCCCGCACCATCCGCTCCACATTCCGCAACATGAATGAGGGAATAGCGCTGTTCGATCCGGCCGGGCGGCCTATCACCATGAACCGCCGCATCATCGAACTTGTCGGGCGCTCCGGCTCGTCCCGAAAGCTGCCGATCCGCCGGTTCGTCGAGCCCATTCCCGAAATCGATTCGACGCTGCTGCCCTTCGATGGTGGGCATGGGAACCTGCTGGAGCGCGCCGTGGTGCGGCATCGAACTGCCGACCAGCGGGTTATAGAAATATCGATGTCGCGCCAGCCGGATGGCGGCATCGTGCTGCTTGCCCGCGATGTGACCGCGCTAGACCGGCAGGAGGCGGAAGCAGTCAAGGCCCAGCGGCTGGACGGCATCATGCGCATGACCCACCAGGTCAGCCACGAGGTGGGCAACATGATCGGCATCATCACCGGCAGCCTCGGCCTTCTGGAGCGAGAGGCCGGTTTCAATGACCGCCAGAACCGGCATATTGCCCGCATTCGCAAGGCAGCTGATCGCGGCCGCTCCCTGGCCAGCAGCATGCTGACCATCGGCAGCCAGCAGCCCATCCATCCAAGCTGCATTAACGTGGCCAATCTCCTGCGCGGCATGGCCGATATTCTCGAGATCGCGGTTGGCCCCAAATGCCGGATTGCACTCGATTTCGATGATGATCTTCCCGCCATCCCGCTCGACCCCGCCCTCTTCGAGCAATCCATCCTCAATCTCTGCCTCAACGCCGCGGCCGCCATGCCGGACGGCGGCCTGATTTCAATCGAGGCGGCCTGCGAGAAGGATACTCTGGCGATAACCGTCTCGGACGAGGGCATCGGCATGACGCCGGAGGCCGTGGACAAGGCCTTCGAACCCTATTTCACCACCCGGGGGGACCATGGAGGCGCAGGCCTGGGACTTGCCATGGTCTATGGTTTCGTGCGCCAGAGCGGTGGCGAAGCCCACATCCATTCAAAGCCCGGTGAGGGCGCAAGGGTACAGCTGCTTTTCCCGATTCATGCCGGGCAGGCGAGATAACATTGCAGGATCGGGTGTCGGGGCGCTGCCGCCCGGGGATCAGCCCTTGCTGATGCGCAATCCATCCAGAAAGGTCCGGAAACTCCTTACGGCCCGTTCCGACGTTGTTTCCGGATCGTCAGAATTGGCAATCCACTGGGCTGCGCTGCTGCTTGCCGCATTGATGAAACGGGCACACGCCTCGGAATCGATATCGGCGATCGTTCCCTCCTGCTTGAGCGCATCGAGACTGCGCGAAACAGCGGAAATACAGCCATTGGCATTTGGCCAGCGGGATGGATCGCCAAGGACGGCCGGTCCATCGCGAAACATGATCCTCTGGATTTCCGGTTCAAGCGCCATACGGACATAGCCGACATTCTCCTCGACGAACCCTTCCCAACGCGTCGAGGCTCTCGAAGAAATCTCGCAAAGCCTTTTTGTCATCTCCGCGTCGATCTCGGCCACCACCGCCAGCAACAAACCCTTTTTGTCACCGAAATGATGGTAGAGCGCACCACGGGTCAGCCCTGCCTCGGCGGTAAAATCATCCATGGAGGCCTCAGCATAACCAATACTGCCAAACGCCCTGCGTCCGGCAGCCAGCAGCTTTGCCCGCGTTTCAGCAATCATTTCACTGCGAGGTTTGCGCATTTTTGCTCCAGCATCTACATACGTCGCGTATATTAGTTGACATACGCCGCGTATGCAATTATTTCATTCACATACGCCACGTATGTGTGTGGTGGATACTCCCTAAACAAGGTGCATCCGATGTCTAATCCATACAGAGAAATTTTCCGGGTTCCAGGCGCCAAAGGCTTTTCTGCCGCAGGTTTCTTTGCCCGCCTTCCCATCGCCATGGCGCCGATCGGCATCGTGGCCATGTTGTCGCAAACGCATGGCGAATATTGGCTGGCAGGCGCCGTATCGGCAACCTTCGCGCTGACCAATGCCGCCGTCGCGCCGCAAATCTCGCGGCTGGTGGACCGCCGGGGCCAAAGCAGCGTTCTCATCCCCGCGACCATTCTATCCGTCCTCGCCTTTGCGGCGTTGATCATCGCTACCAATCAGCGATGGCCGGCGTGGACGCTGTTTCTTTCCGCTTTCCTCGCCGCCGCCATGCCAAGCATCCCCGCCATGATGCGGGCCCGCTGGACGGAACTCTTTCGGGACCGGCCGGAACTGAATACGGCCTTTGCCTTCGAATCCGCGGCTGACGAACTTGTCTACATTGCGGGTGCATCGCTTTCCGTCGGGCTTGCGGTTTCGCTTTTTCCAGAAGCGGGCATGATGATCAGCACGGCATTTCTGGCGGTCGGAACATTTGCCTTTCTTCTGCAGCGATCCACAGAACCCAAAGTGCGTCCGGTCGAGGGCGGCCGTCGGCAGCGTTCTGCAATATGGCTGCGTCCGGTACAGATCATCACGGTCGCACTCATCTTCGTCGGCTCGACTTTCGCCACCGCCGAGGTGAGCGCCGTCGCCATCACCAAGGAACTCGGCCAGCCGGAAGCGGCCAGCCTCGTCATCGGCGTCTATGCCATTGGCTCCTTCGTCGTCGGCCTGCTTCTTGGTGCGCTCAACCCGAAAACGCCGCTGCACCGGCAATTGCTGATCGCTGTCAGCGTTCTTGCGCTGACGGCGCTGCCGCTCCTCGTCGCGGCATCCAGTGTCGCCCTGCTTGCCTTTGCCGTGTTCCTCAGCGGTGTGGCAATCTCTCCCATTTTCATCACCGCTTTCGGCCTGATTGAACGCCGGGTGCCGGAATCGATGCTGACGGAAGGCGTGACCTGGGTCATGACCGGTATCGGTATCGGCATGGCACTGGGCGCTTTCGTCTCGGGATGGGTGATCGACAATTTCGGCCCGGACAATGGCTTCTGGGTGTCGGTCGCCGCAAGCCTTTCAACGGTGACGATCATTGGGCTTGGTCAGCGCAGCCTCTCGGCGGAGCGAAGGCATCCGGGTGGGTCTCCGGCAGCGCAGCCCGCCGAATGATCCGGGCTGGCGGACAATGAAACGGACGGACCGCACCGCTTCTCATGAGTAGACGCTTCAAAAACGCTTCTCCGCGCAGGATATGCGGAGAAGTCAATAACCGCCCGTCAGGAAAATACTCTCGCCGGTCATAAAGCTGCAGGCCTGCGAAGACAGGAAGATGGCGGCGCCCACCATTTCCTCCGGCTGACCGGCTCGTCCCATCCAGTTCAGGGTCCGGACATATTCAGCCCAGCCTTCGGGGTCTTCGTCCCGGCGATGGGCATTGCGATCCGTATCGACCAGACCGGGCGCTAGAGTGTTGAGGAGAACATTGTCCTTCGCATAGTCGCGCGCCTGACTCTGGATCAGATTATGCTGCGCAGCCTTGGTGGCGGCATAGGCGGTGACGATGCCCTTCGGCCGCAACTGGTTGACCGAGCCGATGGAAACCACCCTTCCCCATTTTCGCGACGCCATGCGCGGCAGGATCATCTGCAGCATGTCCACTGTCGACCCGAGATTGACAGCCAGCTGAAACGCCAGATCATCGGGCTTCAGCTCCGACAGTACCGCATTGATCTGGGCGCTCGCATTGATGACGAGAATATCAACCGGTGCGACCGTCTCGGCGCGCTCGACAAGATCGCGCCCGGCGCCCGGTTCGGAGAGATCACCCGCCAGCTCTTGGACCAAGCCGCCGCCGTCCGCGATGCGTTGCCGCACGGCGGTTGTCGCACCCGGCTTCACGCCATGCAGGATGACATGCGCGCCGGCCCCCGCCAGCCCTTCCGCTATGGCTGCCCCTATGCCGCGGCTGGAACCGGTGACGAGCGCCGTGCGGCCTTTCAAACCAAAGACGCTTTCAAGACGCATAATTTATCCTTCGAACAGTGAAATGCGCGCGCCGGCAATTCCGGGGCGGCAGGAGAACAGGCCACCAGACAGCGGGGCGTCGGCGAGCGTGGATGCCGGCAGGCGCGTGCGGGCACTGGTGATGAAGAGCGTCGACAGGTCCGGCCCGCCGAAGGCCACACTCGACGGGCGCGGCACCGGCATCTCGATCACCTGATCCAGCTTGCCGTTCGGAAGATAGCGGCGCACGCACCAGCCGTCCCAGATCGCACACCACACCCCGCCTTCCGCATCCACGGCGAGGCCGTCCGGACGGCCGTCGGCCACGGGAATACGGGCAAATTCACGGCGCTGCGACAGGGCGCCGGTCGTCGGGTCACAATCATAGGCATGGATAAGGCCGGGCACCGTATCGACGAAATAGAAGGTCCTGCCATCGGGGCTCCAGCCGAGACCGTTGGAGACGACGATGCCGCCTTCCTTGCGTTCGAATGCCCCATCGGCATTGATCCGATAAAGCGCGCCGGTGGGCTTGGAGGCATCGATGCGCATCGACCCGACCCAGATGGCGCCGTCCGGCCCGCATTTGGCATCGTTCAAGCGGTTATCGCCAATGCCAGCCTCCGGGCTGACGAAGGGTGTCAACCGGCCCGAAGTGAAGTCCAGCCACTCGACGCCATCCTGCGACGCCACAAGCAATCGCCCTCCGGAGACTGGAATGACGGCACTGACCAGCTTACCTGTCTCGCAGGTTTCGTTACGGCCGGTGGCGGGATCGAAACGATGGACGGCGGGGTGCAGAATATCCACCCAGTAGAGCGCGTTTTCGCCTTCATGCCAGACCGGGCTTTCCCCAAGCTGCGCGCCCCAGGGAAGAATGCAGCTGAGTTCGGCGCTGGGGCGTCCTGTTACCGAACGCGGTCGTGGCCGCGAGCTGATGGCGACAGCCCCGGCGGCGCCGGTAATCCGGCGTGCAGCGGCAATCAGTTCGCGCCCGGCAGGATGAATGTTGGACGCATCGAGCCGCGACGACGGCCCGAGCGCGACAAGCACACCCATCGGCGTATTGTCACGGCCCATGACGGGTGCGGCAACGGAATTCACCCCTGGCAGGTGCTCCTCATAGGAGATCGAGTAACCCCTCGCCCGCGTCAGCGTCAGATCGGCCTGAAGTGCATCGAGCGTGGTAATCGTCCGCGGCGTCTGCGCATCCAGCGTCAGCCGATCGAGCAGGGAACGGCCGACAGCGGGGTCCTGAAAGGCAAGCAGCGCCTTGCCCGGCGCGGTACAATGCAAAGGAACCCGGCGTCCCACTTCTACCCGCACGGAGAGACCGTTTGGAGAACGTTCCGCAAGATATTGCGTCATGATGCCGTCCAGCCGGCAGAGCGCTACGGTCTCGCCCAGTTCGGCAGCCAACCTCTCGAGTTCGGGTGTCGCGGCCGATACCAGATCGAAGCTCTCCCAGACTTTGTGGGACATTTCGAGAAAGCGCTGGCCCAGAACATAGGTTCCACGCGCCTCATCCTGACGAACGAGCCCATAGGCTATGAGGGTGCGCAGGATGCGGGCAAAAGTCGGCTTGGGCAGGCCGGATGCGCGCAACAGTTCCGCAAAACGCGGCGGCTCCGGCGCATCGGCCACCATGTCGAGAAGGGTCAACCCCTTCGCCAGCGCAGCGGTGCCGCCCGGTGTCTCGGGTTTCATCGCGTCTCCTTCGCGAGACGCTGCCGCCTTGCGGCGGCCGCCTCTTCCAGCATCCGGTCCATCGTCCATTGTGCCTCAAACCCCAGGGTGTTTTTGATCCGCGCGTTAGACGTATGGTAATAAACGCCGTCGCCGGGAAAATCGACAGTCACGATGGGGAGGCCGGTCACCGCGGCCATTTTCGGCAGAAGCTCGGCGAAATCGGATGGCTCATCCGCGCCGAGATTGAAGATGCAGCCCGCCGCGTCAGGGTGATCGAGGGCGAGCAGGATCCCGGCCACCATATCGCGTGTATCGGTTATGTGCATGCGGTATGGCCGGCCGTTTTCATTACGCGCCAATATATGTGACGCTTCGCCGATATCCCGGGACTGTAGCAGTTCGGCAATCGCAACGTTCCCGAAATTCCGCTGCTGCCGAATGCGCGGTCGCAGGAAAAAACGCGGGCCGGAGAAGAAGCTGTCTTGATCCAGCAGCTCAGCCGCATCCTGCGTATGAGAAAAGCGCAGGATCACGGTTTCCATGCTGCCAGTCCGCTGGTGAAAGCGAACCAGTTCCTCGCCCAGAAGCTTGGTCAGGCCATAGGGCGAACTGGGGCGAAGCGGATGATCCTCGGTGACCGGCAGGAATTCGGGGCGGTTTTCCGGATAGACTTCTCCTGAAGAGGCGAAGACGAACCGCTGCACGCCTGCGGCTGCGGCCGCATCCAGAAGACGGCGCGTGCCTTCGACATTGACCGCAAACATGCGGTCCCGGTCCTCCGGCGCCCATGACATAAAGGCCCCGAGATGCAGAACGGCGCTCACACCTTCCATGGCTTTGGACAGCGCCTGCCCGTCCTCCAGCGATCCGACGACCTCCTCACCGCCCGTACCCGACGGACGAAGGTCAAAGCCGCGGACCGCCCGAGCGTCCATACGCAAGGCAGCGGCGACAGCACGACCCACACGGCCTGCCGATCCGGTGACGAGGATCATAGCCGTGCTCCGGTCTTTGCGTCGAAGAGATAAAGCTGTGCCGGATCAAAGCCGAGCTGAAGCGCTTCGTCAGCCCGAAGGTTGCCGCTATGCGAGACGCGGGCGATCAGCCCCTTGGACCTGCCCTCCTCGCCATCTGCGACCCTTGCGCCTTCCGCATCGAAATAGACGTATTTTTCCGATCCCAGACTTTCCACCAGCGTCGGGCGAACGCTGAAGGTCACCGGCCCATCGCCCAGAACGAGATGCTCTGGCCGCAAGCCCACGATCACGCTACCCTGCCTGGCAGATGCCGCCGGCAGGTTTACCTTCTGGCCGAAAACAGTCAGTGCGCCGTCACGCAGTTCCGCGTTGAGGAAATTCATGCCGGGCGATCCGATGAAACCGGCGACAAAGAGGTTGGCCGGATTGTTGAAAAGCTCATCGGGCGCCGCGATCTGCTGGATGATGCCGCCCTGCATGATAACCACCCGGTCCGCCATGGTCATGGCTTCCACCTGGTCATGCGTCACATAAACGGTGGTGACACCGATACGCTTGTGCAGGGCGCCGATTTCGGCACGCATGTGGACGCGCAGCTTGGCATCGAGGTTGGACAGCGGTTCGTCCATCAGAAAGGCCTGCGGCTGACGCACGATGGCGCGGCCGAGCGCCACGCGCTGCCGCTGTCCGCCCGAGAGATCCTTCGGCTTGCGATCGAGATAGGGCGTTACCTCGAGAATGCGCGCCGCGTCATCCACCCGGCGATCAATCTCCGTCTTGTCCGTGCCGCGCATCTTCAGGCCGAAGCCGATGTTCTGCCGGACCGTCAGGTGCGGATAAAGCGCGTAATTCTGAAACACCATGGCGATGTCGCGGTCACCCGGCGCCAGATCCGTGACTTCGTTTTCGCCGATGAAGATCTGCCCTTCGCTTGCCGGTTCAAGGCCTGCAAGGATTTTCAGCATCGTCGACTTGCCGCAGCCGGAAGGCCCGACCAGCACCACGAACTCGCCGTTTTCGATCTCGAGCGAAAAGGGCCTGAGCACGTTGAGGGCGCCATAGGACTTGCTGACATTGCGAATGGAAATATTGGCCATGCTTATTTCTCCGCGCCAGCGGTGAGTCCGCCGACCAAATAACGTTCCAGAAACAGGTAGATTGCGATGATCGGCAGCGCGATGAACACGGATGCGGCGGAAATGTCGTTCCAGTAGGTGACGTATTCGCCCTGCATCGTGGTGATGCCGAGATTGGCCGTCCAGTTGTCCGGCGAGTTGACGAGGAAGGTGCGGGCATAGGCGTAATCCGCCCAGCTGAGCACGAAGGCATAAAGTGCCGTGGCAGCAAGACCGGGTGTGGCGATCGGAAGCACGACCCGGACCATTGCACCGATCGGCGAGCAACCGTCGACCATCGCGGCCTGCTCCAGTTCCTTCGGAATGGTGTCGAAATAGCCTTTCAGCATCCATGTGGCGAAAGGAATGATCATGGTCGAATGCGCCAGCACCAGTGTCCAGAGGCTGCCGATCAGACCGAAGCTGGAAAAGATCGAAAACAGCGGAATGACGAGCAGCGTTGCAGGAAGCATCTTCGCCGTCAGGACGAAGAGACCCATGGTCGCGCCGCCCCGCATGGAATAACGCGAAAGGGCATAACCGGCGCTGACGGAGACGAGCATCGACAGCGCCACCGAGCCGACGGCCGCAAGCATCGAGTTCCACAGCCATAGCAGGATCGGCTTCGCGGCCCAGACCCTGGCGAAAATGTCCCATTGCGCATCATCCGGCCAGAAGGTCGGCGGAAGGCGGTACAGTTCATCGGTGGTGGAGAGCGCCGTGACCAGAAGCCAGTAGACCGGGAACAGGATCATCACCAGCGTGAAGATGACAGTCGCGTAAAGGGCAAGGCTCTGTAAAAATGTCCGTTTCATCAAAGCCTCCTCAATAGATCGATTTCGAACGCCGGCCGAGCATCAGAAGGCTCGCGACGATACAGATCACCAGTGTCAGCACGCCGACGGCGGCGGCGCGGCCGAAATTGTGATACTGGAAGGCCTGGTCATAGGTCATGATCGACAGGGTCTGGGTCGACCTCAGCGGTCCGCCACCGGTCAGAACCTTGATGATGGAAAAGTCGCGGAACACCCACAGAAGCGTCAGCACCAGCGTCACGCCCAGCACCGGCATCAAAAGCGGCATGGTGATCCAGCGGAAACGCTGCCAGACGCTCGCGCCATCCACCTTTGCCGCCGCGTAATAATCGGCGGGAATGGACTGAAGGCCGGCGAGGCACATGATCGACACGAAAGGAAAACCCTTCCAGACCATGGTGATAGCGACAGCCCAGAAGGCGGCTGTCGAACTGCTCACCCACGGGATCATCTGGTCGGTGAAACCGAGCTTTATCGCCAGCCATCCGAACAGCCCGAAGGACGTATCGAACATCCATGCGAAGATGACGACCGCGATGATTTCCGGCACTGCCCAGGGCAGCGCCATTCCCAGCCGCGCAACGGTTCGGCCCTTGAAGCGGTTATTGGCCAGAAGCGCCGTGCTGAGGCCAACGGCCACGCTGCCCGCGGTGACGACGACAACCAGCTTCAGCGTCACCCAGCAGGCGAGCCAGAATTCCGGCGATGAGAAAAGCCAGGTGTAATTGCTCAGTGAAAACGGCCGGCTTGCGCCACCGAGCCGCGGTATCTTGACCTGCTGGAAAGACAGGTCGATGGCCAGCACAAGCGGCCAGACGATGATGGCGGCAACCATCAGGACCGCGGGTGCGATCAGAATATAGCCGAGGAGATGTTGCCGGCTGGGACGCGCAAGATCAAAGAACTTGCGGCGCCCGGCCCGAGCGGGTGCGGTCATGGATGGTCCTCCTGCCGGATGCGGATGGTAACCACGGCCCGCCAGGCGGGCCATGGCGAAACGGGATCAGCCCTTGATGGCCTCGGCCTTCGCCTGCATGGTCTTTGCCACCTCCGCGGGATCGAGGTCCTGAATGATCATCCGCTGGCTTTCTTCCATCACCATCTTGCTGAATTCATTGTAGAAGAGCTCAAGTCCGGTCGGAATGCGGTCGATACCCGCCTCGGATGCGGCCTTCATCGTCTCGATCAGTACCGGAAAATGCGGGATGGTCTTTTCGACACCCGACACGTCGGCCTTGGGGCTTGGCGGGGTGTTGCCGCCAAGGGTGGCATAGCTGCGCTGGAACTCCGGCGACATCGTCAGCTTGATGAAATCCCAGACGAGCGCCTTCTGGTCATCGGGAATATCGGCCGGCATGGCGAGCACGTTGGACGATCCTCCCAGCGGCGGATGAAGCGGGGGTGCCGCGTAAACGATGTCAGCCTTGGCTGAACCCTTCTCGGTGGTGCCGTAAAGCCAAGGCCCGTCGAGACGCATCGCCATCTTGCCATCGGCAAAAAGCTTGCGCACGTCGCTGGCGCTCATGTCGACCGGGCTGATACCGCTCTTCATCACGGTTTTCCACCGGGTCAACCCCTCCACCATCTGTGGCGTGTCGATGGTTATGTTGCCATCCTTGTCGGTCCAGTATGCGCCGGCATCGAGGACATAGTTCAGCATCTCCGTCAGATATTGCCCGGGACCGCCCTTGGTCTCGTGGCCGGTCCCGAACTGGTCGATGATACCGTCACCGTTCAAATCCTTGGTGGTGGCTTTTGCGGCCGCCAGAAACTCGTCATAGGTCTTCGGAACCGCGACGCCCGCCTCATCCAGGATCTTCTTGTTATAAGCCATGACGAAGCCGAAGTAGTTCGTCATAATACACACGGTCTCACCGTTCCATTCGCATTTCTGCTGACCGGCCCAGCCGGTCATGTCGATGCCGTCCTTCTTAAGCCACGGGTCGAGCGGCTCCAGCCAGCCGCTGTCGGCGAACATCTGGAACTCGAAGGATGCGAGATGCACGATCTGCGGCGGCTGGTTGGCAGCGAAAAGCGTGGTCATCGTATCCGCGTAGGAGCTGCGTTCCGCCTTGGTGAACTCGATCTTCACGCCGGGATGCTGCTTCTCGAAGGCGGCGATTGCCGAACGCCACCATTCACCCGTTCCCGCGTCATCCGTTTGCCAGGAAATGAATTTCAGGACGGTATCGGCCATGGCAGGGGCAACGGCGCTCATCGTCATCAAAACGGCGGTCGCCGTACCCAGCGCCAGCTTCTTCATTCTTTTGGTCATGGTTTCCTCCTCCAAAGAACCAAATCAGATACGTTCAATAAGGGCGAGCGCCGCCTCCGACGGTCTTACGCCCAGTCCCGGACCCGACGGCAGGTGATACCTGCCTTCGCGGCAATCCATGTCGCCCTCCAGCAGGCGGCGGTTCGGCTCGAAGATCGAATGCTGGAATTCGTGCCCCTTCAGCGTCGGCAACGTCGACGATGCCTGCAGGCTGGCGGCAAGGAATATGCCGGCGCCAATGGTAGCGTGCGGTATGACGTCGATGCCGTGTTCGGCTGCGAGAGCGCCGATACGGATGAAATTGGTGATACCCTTATGGCCCATTTCCGGCTGCACGATCGCAATACGGCAGCGTTCGATGCGGGCGCGCATATCCCAATGGGTGCGCCATTCCTCGCCCACCGCGACCGGCACGTCGGTATTTTTCGAAACCTTTTCCAGCCCGGCAATGTCCTCCGTCCAGACGGGCGCCTCGGCGAACCATGGATCGAATGGCTGCATTTCTGCGATGAGCTCCAGCGCTCGCTCCGGTGTCTGGTTCCAGTGCATATCGGCGGCGATCTTCGCCTGCGGGCCGAGCACCTGCCGAAGATTGGCAAGTTCCGCCGCCGGCCCATCATCGGCAACGGGCGTCGCGAATTTAAAGGCGTCGAAGCCACGATCCTGCCAGTATTTCGCCAGCTCTCCGCGCGCCTTCAGCGTCTTCTCCGGCAGGCCGGAAACATAGGCCGAGAAATTGTCCACGCCGCCACCCAGCAGGTCTCGAATGGATTTTCCGGCTTCCTGTCCGGCAATATCCCAGAGGGCGATATCGATTGCAGCAAGCGCATCCACGTAAAAGCCACCGGTATAACCGCGCACGCGCATCATATCGTAAAGATCGTCGTAGATCGCCGATGGATCGGATGCATCGCGGCCGATCACGAAACCGGCCAGCAGGTCGTTGATGAGAGCCGCCACCGCACCGGGTGCTACGATGCCATAGGTCTCACCCCAGCCGACGGTGCCGGCTTCCGTCGTCATTCGCAGAAGCACGCTGCGGTCGAAGGTTGGATAGACCGTGCGGTTGCCCTTTCTGACGATGTATCCATTGGGGTTGACCACTTCACCTTCCCGCAGCGCTCCGAGATAGGGAACTTTGCGTGGCTGGGTCAGCGTGAAGACTTCGATGGTTGCAACGGGGCTGTTCATGCGGCCTCCGGGGCGACAAGGCCGAGCTCGACGAGGTTGGCGTCGATATCGGCAATCGCCGCCTTGTCGAGTTCCGGGGTGGGCGCGCGGACACCGAGACCCTCGATCACCCCACGGCGGGCCAGCACGTACTTGGTCAGCCGCATGCGATAAACCGCCTGCAGAACCAGAAGCGGAAGAGTGCGGACATAGATTTTCCGGGCCTCATCCTGACGGCCCGCGCGGAGAGCGCGATCTATTGCCACGTGTTCCTCGACGATCTCCAGCGCCGGCATGGCAGCGGTGGCGCCACGCGCATATTCATCCAGAATGTAACGGGCGCCGCCGCCGCCGATGATACCCTTCAATGTTGAGGGCGCATGGGCGATGATATGGCTGATGGCGGGACCGGCCGGCAGCGTTTCTTCCTTGACGTAGGTGACCTGCGGCAGAGACCGGACGATCTCGACAATCGCCTCCGGCGACAGATCAGACCCGCGCGGCGCAGGCGCGTTCTGCAGGATGATTTCAACCCCGGGCAGCGCCTCGACAACCTTACCCAGAAACTCGATCAGCGCCGGCGCATCAGTCCCGACCGATTTTGGCGGCTGAACCATCAGGTGGCGAATACCGAGATCAGATGCGGCGCGGCCATGTTCAACCACGTCTCTCCAGTCTGCCGCGCTCGCGCCCGCCACGACCGGCACCCGGCCAGCAACAGCATCAACAACGATCTTCAGCAGCGACGCACGCTCTGCAGCATCCAAAGTCTCAACCTCACTGGCAAAACCCGGGAACACCACACCATCCACGCCTTTTTCGAGCGCGAAGATCACCAGTCGCTCCATACCCGCTTGGTCAATGCCGCCATCCGCCAGAAAAGGCGTTGGCAAAACGGGCAAAATCCCCTTCAGGCCAGCCACCATCTTACTCCTCCCAATTAAGTATCATATATTGATACCTTGAATTCACTAATTGACACTACATAGACTTGAGCCCTATGACAAGCCCCCAGATGAAATGAACGAGGAGGTTCAGGGAAATGGCAGCACGGGCGACATCGATCATCGTCGATTGGGGAACGACATCATTGCGAGCGGCGCTTGTCGGTAACGACGGGGCGGAACTTGAACATCTGGAAACCGCCGACGGCATTTCGAGCCTTGCCGAAGGGCAACATGAGCCTGCCCTCATGAACGCACTCGCCCCCTGGTTTTCAAAACACGGCGCTCTGCCCGTGGCCGCGCTCGGCATGATCACCAGCCGCAACGGCTGGGTCGAGGTGGCCTATGTGCCCTGCCCGGCGGGACCGGCGGAACTTGCCGCCGGCACGGTGCGCAGGACGTTGCCCAATGGGTCCGACCTTGTATTCCTGCCAGGCCTGAACGACCCCGGCCGCCAGCCGTTTCCGGATGTCATGCGCGGCGAGGAAACCCAGATCGTCGGCCACGGCCTTACAGAAGACGCCACCCTCATCATCCCCGGAACCCACAGCAAATGGGCACGGGTGAAGACAGGGCGGATCGATGGTTTCCAGACATTCGTGACCGGTGAAATCTTCAACCTACTCATCAATCACTCCTTCATCGCGCGCGGTTCCGCACAGCCGCCGGTCGACGATCCGGAGGCATACCTGTGGGGTTTGAAAGAGGCCAAAAAATCCGCAGCCATGCTGTCGCTGTTGTTTTCCGCACGCACAGGCGGGCTCGCCGGCAAACTGTCGGCACAGCGGCTGCGGTCTTATGTCCGTGGGCTGGTCATCGGACAGGAATTTCGGCAGGCCCGCGATGCGGGATGGTACGCAGAGGGAGACGATGCGGCGATTGTGGGCAATGATGGGCTCAACGATCTCTATCTTATTGCCGCTGGCGAATTCGGCCTCAGAATATCAATGGGCGATGACGACGCGTTGACGAAGGGAGCCCTGGCGGTTCTGCAGAAGACGCTTTCCTGAATGGAAACGCCGGCTGGACACCTAGTGTCCGGCCTTCACAATACCAGGGACCAACATGTACGATTACCCGGCCAGCATCGGCACCAGCCGTCACGAAAACGATATCCTCACCATCCTGACGCGCCTTCAGCGACTCGGGCTGCCGGAGGACCCGATTGCCTTTTATGGCTCCTCATCTTTCCGGATATGGAACTCCATCGCCGAAGATCTGGGCACGCTCGACATCGTCAATCTCGGCTTTGGCGGCGGCACCTGCCTCTCGGCCGTTCACTACATGGAAAAACTCCTGCTGCCGCTGAGACCCCGGAGAGTGGCGCTCTATTTCGGCGAGAACGACATAGCCAGCGATGGCTTAAAGGCGGCCACGGCGCTGCAACATCTGCAGGCGCTCAGGCATTGCATCCTGCAGGCGCTGCCGCAGACGCAGGTTTTTGTTCTGGCCATCAAGCACAGCCCCGCGCGCTGGATTTATCGTGGCGAATTCGACCTTTTCAACCGCATAGCGCAGGACTGGTGCGAAAACTCCAACGACGCCGTCTGGCTGGACCCGAATGCCGGCCTTATGGGGGAAAACGGCCTGCCGATGTTCCGTTATTATCTTCCCGACCTGGTTCACCTTAACACCGCAGGTTACGCGGTCTGGGCGGAAGCACTTCGGAAGACGCCGGCGCTTCTCGCCTGATTTTCAGGAAACAAGCCCGGCATCGACATGCTACCGCGTCGCCTGGGCGGATTCGATTGAGTCCGCCAGTATTTCCAGCCCGAGGTCGATCTCGGCATCGGATACGGTGAGCGCCGGCGCAATGCGGAAAACACCGCCCATGCCGGGCAGTTTGACGATGTTCATGCTGAGCCCTCGCAGCATCGCCTCCTGCATGATGCGGGCGCCGAGCTCGAAACCGGGCGCTTTCGTATGCCTGTCAGCCACGACCTCAAGCCCCAGCAGAAGCCCGCGGCCGCGCACGTCGCCGACACATTCGAACCGCTGTTGAAGTGACAGAAGGCCTTCCTTCAGGCGGTTGCCACGGGCGATTGCCTGCTCGACAAGGCCATCGCGGGCCACCACGTCGAGAACCGTAACGCCGACAGCCGCAGGCAACGGATCCGACACGTGGGTCGTATAGAAGAGAAAACCTCTCTCAAAGGCTTTCTGCTCCACCTCCTCGCTGGTCATTACCGCGGCGAGCGGGAGGCCGGCCCCCAGCGTTTTTGACAGCGTCATGATGTCGGGTGTAACGCCATCCCGCTGAAAGGCGAACATGTGCCCGGTCCTTCCGACCCCGGTCTGGGCTTCATCGAGGATGAGCAGCATGCCGCGCTCGACGCACTTCTTCTTGAGCGCAGCAAGATAGCCGACGGGCAATTCGAGGATGCCACCGCTCGACAGAATTGGTTCGGCAATGAAGGCGGCAAGATTGCCGGTGGACTGGCGGTCTATCAGTTCGAAGGCGTCATCAAGCTCCGCCTTCCAGTCATTCGATCCATCAGGATTCCTGAATCGCGGACGATAGGCATTCGGTGCCGGGATGACGAGCGAGCCAGCCGTTGCAGGGCCATAGCCCCTGCGGCCGGCGCTATAGGTCGCGGAAGCCGCTGCGCCGGTCATGCCGTGCCAGCTCTGGGCGAAAGCGACGATCTCGTGACCACCGGTGACGAGCTTCGCCATACGGATGGCCGCCTCGTTGGATTCGGCGCCCGTGGTCAGCAATTGTACCCGGTCGAGACCGGGCGCGAGGGCTGCCAGCCTCGCCGCGAGTTCGACCACGGGACGGGACAACATCCCGGAAAAAAGATGCGCAACCGACGCCATCTGCCGGTTGACGGTGGCGACGATGTCGGGATGGGTGTGCCCGAGCAGGGCGCTCATCTGGCCGGAGGTGAAATCGAGGATGGCACGGTCATCCGCATCATAAACGAAACTCCCCTCGGCCCGCTCAACAATGATCTCCTCGAAGGCAGGCCCATAACGGGTGAGATGTCTGTTGGCCGCCGCCCAGAAGGCCGGCTCCTCATTCAACGATGTGAAGTTCTTCGAAAGATCGTCCATGCCGAGGTTCCCTGTGTCTGATTTTGCCGGACGATAACAGGCTCTTGCACCGGCAGTCCAATTGATAGTATTTCAAGCGGATATAGATAATTTTGATATCGCCATGCTTGATCTCACCCTTCTGAAGAACTTTGTCACCGTTGCCCGCGCAGGCTCCATCAGCACCGCAGCGACGCAGGTGGGGCGCACGCAATCGGCGCTCAGCACACAGATGCAGCGGCTGGAAGAACAGGTGGGGCAACCGTTGCTGCAACGAACCGGTGCGGGCGTACGGGTGACGGCGGCGGGCGAAAAACTGCTGGCCCATGCCAGCACCCTGCTTGCCCGTCATGACGAAATCCTCGCCGACATGAACGGCGCCACGGTCCAGGGCACGGTTAGCCTCGGATGTCCCGAAGATTATTCCATCGCCTTTCTTCCCGAATTGCTCAGGGGCTTCTGCGCCACCTATCCGGAAGTGGATTTGCGTATGGTCTGCGCGCCGACGATAGAGCTGCGCCCTCTCCTTCAGCGCCGTCAGATCGACATGGCGCTGGTTTCGCGCTCGGAACCGGATCACTCCGAGGTTCTTCGAAGGGAAAGCTTCGTCTGGGTGGCGGACAGGCCGGACACGGAACTTCTTGCCAAGGATGTGCTGCCGCTCGCTCTTTCGGCACCGGCGACGCTGGATCATCGCGCGGCGTGCAACGCCATGGAAACAGCCAATCGCCGCTACAGGATCGCCTTTGCCAGCAACAGCCTAGCGGGCCTCATCGCAATTGCGCGATCCGGCCATGCCATCAGCGTGCTCACGAGAACCGCTGTTCCACCGGATCTGCATGTCGTTAAAAGCTGGCTGCCTCCGCTGCCGACAATCGGCATAGCAATCGAATGCTCCGGCCCGCAGAGCTCCCCTGCAGCCAGGGCCTTGGGTGACCACATCCGTGCCGTTCTTCCAAGGTTGACCCCTTGAAACATTCCACCCAAGGCCACCGCATTCGCGCGGCTTTTGGATTAACGCAATGCAGTTTTGCCCCAGAACCAAAAGAGGCCCGTTGTTCTTTTCAAACAACGAGCCTCTATCGTGCCGCTTGGCGGAGCGACCGGAGACAAATTCGCCTCCTGCACATGAACCTCAGATGAACAGCGACCCTTAACAAAGCCCGAGAAACCACCCGTAAGAATCCGGCGTAACGGCAGGCCGGATCGTTGAGATAATTCCGACAGAGCTTGGAAATTGCGTCGAGGGATCAGATCGGATCAAGACCCGCTCAACGAAAACGTGTATCCAGCGATGAGGGCAGCCATTTGGTCAAACCTTCGGACGCCCCTTCCGGGTGCACGTCGGCAGGCGACCATCTGCGGCAGGAATATCTCATGGGGTTGATGGCTATGGGGCCAGCATTGGACATGCCGAGGGACCGGTGATGGAAACAAGACGAAACCGCGTCATCACGACTGGAATAATTCTGGGGCTTCTCGGCGCGATGATACCGATCGCCACCATGGCCTACGCATCATGGATCATCGCGGTCAGGAAGGATCAGGACATTTTGAAGACGCTTGCCGATCAGGCTATTCAACGGGCGTCGGACACGTTCAGGGACGCAGAGAATGCGCTCGATGAGGTGGAGGCTGCCCGCTTGCCTTCCTGTTCCAACGACCACATAGAACTGATGCGCAGACTGACGATAAATGCACCCTCAGTGGAAGAAATCGGATATTTCGAAAACGGCGTCCTGAAATGCACCTCCTGGGGAGCCACCCAGGAAACGATACGCCAATCGCCGATCGATTTTACGACCGGGCAGGGATTAGAGGTGGCTATTCGCGTGGAACCAAGCGCCAGTCGCGGCACACGGATGATCGCCCTTCACCACGGGGCGCACGGCGCACTTGTCAAACCCTCGCGTTTTGTCGACATCCTCATGGATGACCGCATGTCCCTGGCTCTTACGAACGACCGGGGCATTTTGATAAATGAACTGAATGCACCTGACCGCGCCCTGGTGCCGGCACCGCTCGGCAAGCCCGAAAAGGGCATGACGGAAGACACCATCTATGCTGTCAGCCGCCGTGACGATCTGGTGGCGATTGCGATGGAGCCACGTTCCAACGTCGCAGAGCAGGTGCGGCGTGAACGGATCTTGTTTCTTCCCGCCGGGGCAATTGTCGCGGCCTTAGTGGTCGGCATCGTGGCATGGTTGTCGAAGAGGCGCCTGTCGCCACTCGCGGAGCTCGAGATCGCCGTTCGCAAACGGGAATTCATCGTTCATTACCAGCCGATCGTGGAATTGAAGACGGGCATCTGCGTGGGGGCGGAAGCACTGGTGCGATGGAGGCGGCCGGACGGTACGCTTGTCCGCCCCGACCTGTTTATCCCCCTGGCGGAAGAAAGCGGCCTGATCATGCCGATCACCGATCAGGTCATCGACGCCGTCATCGCCGATCTTCGCAAGGTGCTTGTCGAGGACCGAACCCTGCACATCGCCATTAATCTCTGCGCGGACGATATCAAGTCTGGCCGTGTTCTCGCGGTCATCGCCAGCAAGCTTCAGCATACAGACATCCGGCCTGAGCAGATCTGGCTTGAGGCCACCGAGCGTGGCTTCATCGACATCAACGCGGCAAAGGTCACCCTTGCCGAGGCGCGCCAGCGCGGCCATTCGGTGGCGATCGACGATTTCGGAACCGGCTACTCCAGCCTTCAATATTTGCAGGGCCTTCCCCTGGACGCGTTGAAGATAGACAAATCCTTTGTCGACACGGTGGGCAAAGATACCGCAACGAGTTCGGTCACATCACACATCATCGGCATGGCGAAAGCGCTGGGCCTGTTCACCGTGGCAGAAGGTATCGAGGCGGAAGACCAGCGGGACTATCTGGAAGGTCAGGGTGTGGACTTCGGTCAAGGATGGCTGTTTGCGAAAGCGCTTCCCGCCAGCGAATTCCTTGCCTACCACCGTCACACGAAGCAGAAATACGGCGCCTCTCCCGAAATCATCAAGGCGGCGGGCAAATAGGACATGGTCGTGTGCGAGGTCGAATCCCGGGCTGACAGGCAACACAGGTTGAAACTGCGATATCTCAAAAAGAGACCTCCCCAAAAGCATCTTGGAGGAGGCCAGTTGGGGAGGTCGTCCACGGTGACCAAGCCAGGGGCAGTTTCGGAGCGCTTGGCCACACAGCCCATCGGACGGGCCGCTTTCGAACCGGGCACTGCGGCAATTGTTCCCTGACAGGCGTTTTTTGACTTCATGCGCATCCCAGGGGCAGCAATTGATACCCCTGAGAGAAAAGCGCGAACCTCAGCCGGCGGGAACATCATCTGGCGAGGCGAGTTAGGGGCGGTTCAACAACAGGAGAAACGCGATGCCCCGCGGCGACAAATCGTCCTACACGGACAAGCAGAAGCGCAAGGCCGAACATATCGAAGAAGGATATGAGGATCGTGGCGTACCCGAAAAAGAGGCCGAACGCAGGGCCTGGGCCACGGTGAACAAGGAGAGCGGCAGTGGCAAGAAATCCGGCGCCGGGCGCGGACACGCGGAAAACCACGCGCCATCGAAAATGGGTGGCCGCAAGGGCGGCGAGGCCACGGCTGCGAGACCCAAGGCCGAACGGTCCGCCTCCGCCAAGAAGGCTGCGGCCACCCGCAAGCGCAATGAACAGCATGCACAGCATTGAACCGTAAACCGATCGTGTGTTCGCCAACCAGAGGCGCTGATGACGTCCATGACGTCATGACATCCGATGCGTGCAACATGAATGCCGGGGAAACCGTTCAGGAGGCTTGCGTGGCTGAACAATCAGCCAAGGGCGGTCACCTGCCTTCCCAACCGGCACCGATCAGTCCCGGTCGGTTTCAGCGTTCTCTCCGCCCCGCATCATCGTCAGCAGCGGTTCGCGCGCGATGTTTTCTTCGATCCGCTGATGGCCAGAGGTTTCCGGTAGAGCCTTCTTGAAGTTTGCTGCGTAATCCTTCGGCATTTTCGGTGGCATCATCGGTTCGTATCTATCGACATTGGCCTGGATAATGACCGGTCCCTCCACTGCGAATGCCTCGTCAAGAACCCGCTCGATCTCATCAAATGTGGAGATCGTGAAACCTCTTCCCCCCATTGCATCTGCCGCCGCGGCAAAGTCGATCGGCGCGAGTTCGCAGCCGAATTGCGGGTGGCCGAGGAACATCATCTGCTCCCAGGCGATCTGGTTCAACATTCCATTGCATATGACCAGGATCCTGAGCGGCAGGCGATGCCGCACGGCGGTGGAAAATTCGCCCAGTTGCATTGCAAGGCCGCCGTCGCCCACAACCGCATGCACATGTCGGCCGGGACACGCCAGTCCTGCGGCAATGGCATAGGGCAAACCGGAGGCCATCGAGGCGAGTGCACCCGAAACGGAAAAGGCGTTTGTGGTCCTAAGATCGATGTGGCGCGCCGCCAACTCGGTATTCTGGCCTGAGTCGGTCACGAGCATTGCGTCCGAACCCATGCGTCGCCCGAAGGCATGAGCCACCGGCTGCGGCTTCAATGGGTGGGAGCGCTCCGAGGTCAGAAGCGCCATCTGATCACGCCACCCGCGCATCTGGTCCTGTGCGACTTCAAGAAAAGACCGGTCGCCTTTTTTGTCCAGCATGGCGTTCAGGCGGCGCAATATGTCGCGCGCATCGCCCACAAGGCCACACTGTACGGGATGACGAAGCCCAATGCGTTGCGGGTCGAGATCGATCTGGACTGCCTTGACTGCCCGGGGATCAGGGTAAAATTCGATATAGGGAAAAGTCGATCCGACAATCAGCAACGTGTCGCAGTTTTTCATGATTTCCTGGGATGGTGCAGTGCCCAGGATACCGATACCGCCGGTGGTGTATGGGTCGTCATCATCCAAGGCCGCCTTGCCGAGAAGCGCCTTCGCCACCGGTGCGCCCAGCAGTTCCGCGCTTTGCTTCAGCTGGTCGCGCGCTTCGATAGCACCGCGCCCGGCCAGGATAGCCACCCTTTTTCCGTCGTTGAGCAAGCCGGCGGCCTCTCGGACAAGATTGTCAGCGGGTTCGTGGCGGTAAGAGAACCATTCATTCGGAACGTGCCTCGGCAGGTTTCGCCGGGATCGGCCTTCCTCTTCTGCCGGCTTTTCCTGCGTGTCGTTGGCGACCGAAAGATGCGCCACACCGCGGCGGGCGAGAGCGGTCCGGCAGGCAAGGCTGGCGACATTTTCCATATGTGCCGCGTCGCTGACAACAGTATTGTAGACGCTGACGTCTTCAAAGATCCGTGTCAGGTCAACATCCTGCTGGGTAAAGGTTTCGACTAGGTCATGATATTGCATCCCGGTGATCGCAAGGACAGGAACCTGATCGAGTTTGGCATCATAGAGGCCTGTCAGCAGATTGGTGCCGCCGGGTCCCGAGGTCGCGAGACAGACCCCCAGCTTTCCCGTCCATTTGGCGTAGGCCGTCGCCATGAAGGCCGCAGACTGCTCATGCCGGGTCTGGATAAACCTTACGGCGTCCTGACGCTTGCGCAGTGCTTCCATCACGCCATTGATACCATCGCCCGGAAGACCGAAGACGGTATCGACGTTCCATTCGATCAATGTCTCCACCAGAATATCGGCTGCTGTGGTCATTGTCCGTTCCTCGCTCCTGTCGCACCCCGCCGATTGCCGTCGGGATGCTCATTTTCCAAGAGAGTCGTATTCGGCTCCACGATACGACGCTGTCGGGGTCATCGCCGCGGCCGAAGCGAGCCCCAAGGCAGCAAACCCGTCACCCAGGCACGCGCCCCTCCACACGGCTTGCCCACCGGGTTCAGATGATCGGCTTGCCGCCGGTCGCGGCTATGGTTGCGCCGGACACATAGCTCGAAAGAGGATCAGCCAGCATGACATAGGTTGTCGCCAATTCGGCTGGCTGTCCTGGGCGCTTCATCGGCACCTGCTTGCCAAACTCGGCTACTTTTTCCGCGGGCATGGTGGACGGTATGAGGGGTGTCCAGATCGGACCGGGCGCGACCGCATTCGCCCGGATGCCTTTTTCCGCCAGCAGCTGCGCCAGGCCAGCCGTAAAATTCTGGATCGCGCCCTTCGTGGTCGCATAAGCAAGGAGAGTCGGATTGGGACTGTCGGAATTGACGGAGGCGGTGTTAATGATTGCCGCCCCGGCCTTCATATGTGGAACGGCTGCCTTCGTCAGGTAGAACATTGCGTGGATATTGACGGCAAAAGTCATCTCCCACTCGTCGTCACTGATGTCTTCTATTTCGGTGAAGGTGTTCTGATGGGCCGCGTTGTTGACGAGGATGTCGATGCCGCCCAGTTCCGTACGGGCCTTCTCGACAATCTGGCGGCAATGGGAGGATGACTGGATGTCGCCCGCCACCAGAACCGCCCTGCGTCCGGCTTCCTCTACCAGACGCTTCGTTTCTTCAGCGTCATCGTGTTCGTCGAGATACGCTATCAATATATCGGCGCCCTCGCGCGCATAAGCGATGGCGACTGCCCGCCCGATACCGCTATCGCCACCGGTAATGATCGCCTTTTTTCCCTCCAGTCGGCCAGACCCTACATAGGTCTTTTCACCGTGATCAGGAACAGGTGACATCTCATTGGTACGGCCTGGGATTTTCTGTTGCTGTTCTGGAAAAGGGGGCTGCGGGTAACCGGTCATGGAGCTTTCCTGTCTTTCACAAAATAAACAAAGAAATCCCCGCGGCGCGCGCGGGGATCTTTCGGCTATCGGTAGTCACTAGGAGTTTTTATGGCTCTGCTGGCCGGCCTTTACATGCTGCTCATGCGTGCCGCCGCGGGTTTTGCCGTTGTCACCGCTGCCGGAGGCCGATGCAGACTGCGAACGCTTATCGCTGCCTTTATGGCTCTGCTGGCCTGCTTTCACGTGCTGTTCGTGCGTACCACCCTGATTTGCCATGGTATGTCTCCTTATGTTGGTGATTTATCACTCGCGCGCCTCATGGCCCGCACCAGTCGAACTGCGCGGCTCGAAAGGAGTTCCGAGATTTAACATTTCGTGAGGACGTATTTCACGGACCGGCGTGGAACGCTGGCTCGTGGCCCTTGAGCCTTTGGCCCAGATGGTCGGCAAGCCGCATGGCAAGCGCCACGGCCGGCAAGGTGGGATTGGCGTGCCCGCCCGTCGGGAACACGCAGCTCCCGGCGACATAGAGATTGGCGATACCGTGGACCTTGCAGTCAATATCGACCACGCCCGCATCGGCTGTCGCGGCCATCCGGGTCAAGCCGATCTGATGGAACCCGTCATAGGCCTGAACACGAAGAGCCTGCCGCCGCTCCGAAGAGGGGTGTAGAAAGTCGAGCTTCCCTACCCCATTTTCCCGCAGCCACTGATCCAGAAAAGCATGGGATTTTTCGATCGACTCCAGATCTTCCTCGCTGACCCGATAGTCTATCGCAACAGCGGCGTGCCGATCCTCCACGCCGGCGGGAGCCGGCAGAACCGTGCTGGCGTGATCAGGTATCTGCTCTGCGTGATAACGCAGGAGATAGCGCCGTGCCGGATTCACGAGCGGTTTATTGCGATCGCGGCGGCGGAGGAGCTGGCCGACTGTGGCCTGCAGATCGCGAAAAGCCGACAATGTAGGGACCAGATTCCGGAAATGCTCGCGATAACGAACGCCTGTGCTCAGGCGGGACCCTGCGGCCTTGCCCTTGGCCAGCAGACCATAAAGTCCGGTTAATTGCAGGGCGAGAAAGAGGGCGGAAAGACCGGCAGAATGGTGAATCGCGTTCGATATGGAGATGGTATCAAGCCAGAAGACGGAATTGAGCAGACCCAGACGCTGCTGGACATCCCCGGAAAGCTGGAACCTTCGACGGAAAATTCCGCCGGAAGGCGCTCTTTGAAAAGACAGCTGTTCCACCGTGGCGTCATTCTCAAGCTCGATCACGGCAATATAACCGGTGAGATGGCCTTGATAATAATGCCCGAGCGTCGGAGAAATACGCTCGGGCTGTTTCTTGCGTAGTTCGTGAAGCAAGCGGACATTGCCCACGCCGCCGCAGGCCAGCACAAGCGTCGTTACCGGAACACGCATGTCGCCATGCCCGTTGCTGAGCCGGACATCCGTAACCGCCCCCGTGGCGTCGACATCGATTGTCGTTGCGGATGTATCCGAAAGAAAATGTATCAAACGGGATTTTTCAATTCGCTCCCGGCATGTCACGCCAAGGTCCGGCTGGCTGCTCCACCACTCGATAGAGTCAAGATGGACATCTCCCGCCGGTGAAGCACCGACGCCCGGCGACAGAGCCGAAGCCCTGACATTCAGAAAGTGCAGGGCATCGGCATAATAGCGGCTTATACTCTCATGACCGATCGGCCACCCGGAATTGGGAACATGCGCACGCTCGAGAAAGTCAATGTCATCGAACGGCACGCAACGCCCGCCCCACAGTGACGTGGTCCCGCCAAGCCCTCCTGCCGTTGAAGAAGCCAGAGGCGCATGGTGGTGGTTTGTAATGCTGGCAAGCCGTCCATCATGACCATTTCGGCCCGCCTCCACCAGCAGAACACTTACGCCCTGTCTTTCGAGGGCAAAGGCAAGCGCGAGCCCGACCGGCCCCGCCCCAATAACGCAAACCTGAAACGATATCGAAGACGCGCCCGGATTGTATTCGACCATCACCCCTCGCTTCCACGGATCATTTCCACACTAACGGAAGGTGGGGGGTGCCTTGCAACGCCAAGTTTTCACCGTTCACTTCGCGCCACTCGCCCCCCCGGGCGGGAGCGCCGTACAGGCTAGCCAGAGAGCTCGCGGGACGCAAACCCGAGTGCGAGAGAAGAGCTAATGCGGCAGCGGCTTCGGAACCATGCAGATGAAGAGCAATTTCAAAGCCGCGCCGTTCCAGCCAACGGGCCACGACCCGGGCGCGAGCTTCCAGCGGCTTATCTACGGGAACGGTGCGAGCGGCATCATTCACCGGCAACACACATGTCTGCCGCTGAGTTTCCGAAACGAAGCCAGCGTTAACCGTCGCCCCGCGCTCAGCCCGCGCAGAATTTTTTCTCGACATCGTGATTGCTAACTGGGGCAGCCCCCTTTCCACCGACTTGGGCGAAAGACAGTGCGGGGCGATTTCTCTTTCAATTTCAAACGGTCACGTTCCCCACACCCCACGCAAATCGCCCAAAGAATTATCAAAATCGCGACACGCGAAATCTTTAGGCACACCCGCTTGCGAAATCGAAAGCTTCGTGATTGTATAGACAACTTGAGGGCAGCAATAGAGGGTGGTCAAAAACCCCGGCTACAGAGGATTGTGTGCGTGATAACGTTCGATCAGGTCAGCAAGCATTATCGTGGCGCGACAACGGCTGTAGACAGGTTGTCGCTCACCGCGCCGACAGGAAAATTGACCATTTTCGTTGGCCCCTCAGGCTGCGGCAAGACCACATCGCTGCGCATGATCAACCAGCTGATCACGCCTTCGTCCGGGTCGATCCTTCTTGACGGCGAACCCACGGACAAGATGGACGTAGCGCTGCTGCGGCGTCGGATAGGGTACGTCATCCAGAACGCTGGTCTCTTTCCCCATCGAACGGTGGTGCAGAATATCGCGACGACAGCGCGCCTGAACGGCACCCCCAAGCAGCAGGCGCTTCGCACCGCGCACGATCTGCTGGAGCGCGTAGGACTGTCGGCTGCCTTTGCCGATCGGTATCCGTGGCAGCTATCCGGTGGACAGCAACAGCGTGTTGGCGTTGCCCGGGCTTTGGCGTCGGATCCGAAATTCATGTTGATGGACGAGCCCTTCAGTGCGGTCGATCCGGTCGTTCGCGCACAGTTACAGGATGAATTCCTGCGTCTTCAGCGCGAAATCGGCAAAACCATCATCATGGTGACACATGATATCGACGAGGCACTGAAGCTTGGGGACCAGGTGGCGGTGCTGCGCACCGGCGGTACGCTGGCGCAAATTGCCACGCCACGGGAGTTGCTTGCGCGGCCGGCGGATGAATTCGTCGCAGACTTCATCGGCCGCGATCGCGGCTACCGGATCCTCGGTTTCGCCGAGTTCAAGGAAGGCATTTCTCTTGGTAAGGAGCCGACGGCGCCCCTCGGCACCAGTCGCGAGTCACTCCGTCAGATTGCCACAGACCGTTGGGTCCTGATAACCGACACCGCAAATCGTCCGCTCGGCTGGGTGGACGTTGAAAGCACCGGAAATACCGTGCGCGAAGGCGACCTTAATCTCAGCGGGACCCTTGCTGTCGAGGGAAGCAGCCTGCGCCACGTCCTCGACGCGGCGCTCAGTTCACCTTCAGGCCGGGGCGTGATTGTGAGGCCGTCCGGCGAACTCGTTGGCACTGTGACCTTGCCTGATGTTGTGGCCGCGATTGAGGCCGCGCGCAACGGCCGTCAGGGGACGAGGTCATGAGGTTCGACTGGTTATACCGCGAATCCGGCCGCATCGCCGAACTGTTCGCCTGGCACGTATGGCTTTCCGTCATCCCCGTTGTGATCGGACTCATCCTGGCGCTGCCCCTCGGATGGCTCGCGCAGCGGGCAGGTCTTTTTCGCTCTGCAATGCTCGGCGCAGCCGGGCTGCTTTACACCATTCCTTCGCTGGCGCTCTTCGTCCTTCTGCCGCTCGTGTTGGGTACACGCATCCTCGATCCTCTGAACGTCGTCGTCGCGCTGACGATCTATGCGCTGGCTCTTCTGGTGCGAACCGTCAGCGACGGACTGGAGTCGGTGTCGCCGGATGTTGTCCAGGCCGCAAATGCCATGGGGTATCGCCCCATGCACCGTCTGCTCTTCGTCGAACTTCCCCTCGCCGTTCCCGTGATTGCAGCGGGCCTGCGCGTAGCCGTGGTTTCGAATGTCAGCATCGTCTCGGTCGCGGCGCTCGTGGGGACACCCCAGCTCGGCCTGCTTTTCACACAGGGACTGCAACTGCGCTTTCTGACACCGATCATTGCAGGCATTATCCTGTGTATTGTTCTGGCGGTCCTTCTGGATGGCATTGTGCTTTTCATCGCACGTCGTCTCACACCGTGGCAAGCTGGAGGTGCTGAAAGATGATCGACTGGTTTTCAAACCCGGCACACTGGACCGGCAATGACGGTGTCTTCGCACTTATTGTGCAGCACCTGGTGTATAGTTCCATCGCCCTCTTTTTTGCGTGCCTGATCGGCCTGCCGGTCGGCCTCTATGTCGGACACACCGGCCGTGGCGTTTTCCTGATTGCCGGTCTCGCCAATGCCTTGCGTGCACTTCCGAGCCTTGGCCTGATCGTTCTGCTGGTAATCCTGTTCGGGCCCGTCTTTTCGTCAGACATGGCCTTTATTCTCCCCAGCATCGTCGTTCTGGTGCTTCTGGCGGTGCCGCCCATCATGAATGGCACATATGCCGGCGTGGCGGCGGTTGATCCGGCCGCGGTCGATGCGGCGCGCGGCATGGGCAAACGCCCGCTCGACATTCTCTTCGACGTGGAACTGCCATGCGCACTGCCGCTGATCTTTTCCGGTCTGCGCAGCGCGACATTGCAAATCATTTCAACCGCAACGATCGCCGCTTACGTTTCACTCGGCGGACTGGGCCGCTTGATCATCGATGGGCGGGCGCAAAACGACTATTATCAGATGGCAGCGGGCGCCGTGCTTGTTGGCGCTCTGGCGCTGGCCGTCGACCTGACGATAGGCATCATCTCGAAGCTGACGATCTCACCCGGACTGACGCGCCGCCATTAGGCGCGACATGCCCGAAAGACCGACGCATTTTCACCCAGTAAAAAACAAGAGGAGCAGCTGCATGGCATTCAGGATTTTAAAAGCCGCTGGCGCATTGGCCTTCATGGCGCTTTCGGCGACCACATCGTTTGGCCAGACCGACCCGCTGGGCGCGGCCCCGGCGGCGCGAACGGACACCTCGACCATCATCGTCGGCTCTGCCGACTTCCCCGAAAGCCAGCTTCTGGCGACCATCTACGCCAAGGCGCTTGCTGCAAAGGGCATCAAGGTGGAGACGAAACTCAGCATCGGCAGCCGTGAGGTCTACATCCCCGCCCTGCTCGACGGCTCGATCGATCTCCTGCCCGAATATGCGGGTGCGACGCTGAGCTATCTCGACAAAAACGCCACGGCGCACGCACCGGCGGACGTGGCGGATGCGCTCAAGGCCGCTCTGCCAAAGGGCGTGTCGATGCTGACGCCATCTGAAGCACAGGACTCGGACGGCGTCGCCGTGACACGCGCAACCGCCGAGAAATACAAGCTGAAGACAATTGCCGATCTGGCACCGGTCGCCTCAGAATTGGTGCTCGGCGGTCCGCCGGAATGGAAAACCCGTAAAGAAGGCATCATCGGCCTCAAGGACATTTACGGCCTGGAGTTCAAGTCCTTCAAGTCGCTCGATGTCGGCGGTCCCTTGACGCTGTCTGCGCTGGTGAACGATCAGGTGCAGGCGGCAAACCTTTTCTCGACGGATCCCGCCATTGCCGCCAATGATCTCATCATTCTTGAAGATGTGAAGAACCTCTTCCCGGCACAGAACATCGTCCCGGTTATCGCGACACCAAAGGTCAGCGATGTCGTGACAACGACGCTCAACGCCGTATCCGCAGCCTTGACCACCAAGGATCTCATCGTCATGAACGGTCGACTGGCCAATCATGACAGCTTCGACGTCGTCGCCGAAGAGTGGCTCACGGCTCACAAGTTGAAATGATCATCATTTGCGGGTATGGCCCACCCATACCCGCATACATGCATTTCCCTATGTCAGACGCCGAGATTTCGGGCTGTGACGACCAAGCGACTTGGAACCCATGCACACGGTAAAGAAACAGGTCGAAAATCGGCAGGATGAAGCGGCAATTTCCCCGCCGCTTTACGTCAAACTCAAGGACTACGTTCGCAGCCGCGTCGAAACGGGCGAATGGTCGATCGGCCAGCGTGTACCATCGGAGAATGAACTGGTGGACATGCTCGGTGTCAGCCGCATGACCGCCAACCGGGCGCTGCGCGAACTGGCGGACGAAGGATTTCTGGTCCGTGTCCGAGGCAAAGGCTCGTTCGTTGCAAGTAAAAAGCGAACGTCCCAATTCCAAAGTGTTCCCAATATTGCCGACGAGATCAACCAGAATGGCGGCATTCACACGGCAAAGATCGTTCTGCTTCGCATGGAGACATGCGATGCCGAACTCGCCGAAGCGCTTTCTGTCGATGTGGGCGCGACGGTTGCTCATTCGATTATCGTCCACGCGGAAGATTCCGTCCCGATGCAGATCGAAGATCGTTTCGTAAACCACGGGATCGTCCCGGATTACGTCAATCAGGACTTCAGCACCAGAACGCCGAACGGCTATCTCACCGCCGTGGCACCGATCATCAGGGCTGAACAACATATCGAGGCCGTTACAGCGCAGCCTTGGGAATGCAAGCTTTTGGCGATCTCCAAAGCAGAGCCCTGCCTTCTGGTGCGACGCCGGACATGGTCTGACGTTGGTGTCATCTCGTCGGTGCGCCTGCTCTATCCCGGAAGCCGCTACCGCCTGTACAGCACCTGATACACAGGCAGGCGTACAAACCGGATCAGTCAATGGCAACACAATGTCGTCGTCTTCCGTCTAGACGGCGTTCCCCGAGGAGAACCTCATGACGGTCATGTTGGACAAGGCCCTGAGCTGGCACGATGTCGCCCTTGTGAGCCAAGGCGATCATCTCGTCCTTTCGGACGAAGCCTACCGGCGGATCGAAAGGGCAAGCCGAATTGTCGACGGCATCGTTGAAAACGGTATCCGTGCCTATGGCGTCAACACAGGTGTTGGCGCTCTGGCTGACACGGTGGTCGATCGCGCTGCCCAGGGAAAGCTTTCCCGCAGTATCGTTCTCAGTCACGCCTGCGGCGTCGGCCCATTGCTTGGCCGTCACGAGGTACGCGCAATCATTGCCTCACAAATAGCCAACTTCGCCCATGGTTACTCCGGTGTCCGCAGGGAGATCGTTGCCCATCTGACGAGGTTCCTGGAATGCGACTGTATCCCTGATGTGCCCTCAAAAGGGTCAGCCGGATATTTGATACATAATGCCCATATTGCGCTCGTGTTGATTGGCGAAGGCAGGGCAAAGCTCGGTGGCAAATCATTAAGCGGTCGGGACGCTTTGGCGGAAATGGGCCTTCAACCGCTCGTTCTTGGCGCCAAGGAAGGTTTGAGCCTTGTCAATGGCACGTCATGTGCGACGGGCCTCTCCAGTGTCGCTCTGGCACGCGCAGCACGGCTGCTTGATTGGGCGGATGCTATTGCCGCGCTGACTCTGGAAGCGGTCGGTTGCCAGATGTCGGCCTTCGAAGAAGCCGTGCTCTCGCTACGCTCCTCACCGGGCATGGCAACGGTGGGAAAAGCCCTCAGGACGCGTCTTGAAGGCAGCGGTCTCATCGAAGCGTCGCTTGGCAAGCGTACACAGGATGCCCTCAGCCTGCGCGCCATTCCCCACGCGCATGGCGCGGCACGCGATGTGTTCGATAGCTGCGCGACCATCATCGACCGAGAACTGGCCTCCGTGACAGACAATCCGGCGCTCGCCGGGTCACCGGAAGAGCCCATCGTATGGTCGCAGGCTCACGCGGTGGCCCCGGCCCTTGGACAGGCAGCCGATAGTCTTGCCATCGCACTCTCCCAGATCGCGGCGATGAGCGAACGGCGGATTGACAGGCTCGTCAACCCTCTGGTGAGCGGGCTTCCTCCATTTCTCGCTTCCGATCCCGGCAGCCATTCCGGTTTCATGATCGCGCAATATACCGCAGCTGCGCTGTCCAACGAAAACCGGCGCCTTGCGGCGCCCGCTTCCACCGATGGCGGGCTGACCTCCGCTCTGCAAGAAGACTTCCTGGCTCATCCAACCGCCGCCGCCAACAAGCTCCTCGCAATTATCGAAAATGCCGAATATATCCTGTCGATAGAATGGATGGCGGCGACACAGGCGCATGATTTCATTCAATCCGTTGCGGCAAGGGCGCCCGGTACCGACGCGCTCTACGGCCTGCTCCGCACCCATGTCGCCCCTTACTCAGATGACCGGCCGCCTTCGGCGGACATCGAGGCTATCCGATCCCTTATGTCGCAAAACACGCCGCCAAACTGATATCAGGCGGCGCTACAGGCACATGCAAAACCGGTTGACGGCCACACTGTCTCCAGCTTCTCCGTCACATCGCGAGTTTAATATCCATACCCTTAGCGCGGATGAAGGGCAGGCCTCTGCGCCGCGCGGTCCAGCCGACAACGTGAAGGCCTGCTGCTGCCGGCTCATATCGTTGGGCAATCATCCAGGATTTGCAATCAATCGCGGCAATATCGGCATCACCGTGGGCAACGGCAATCACCGAAGCGCGGTGCGAGCCAGTCTCAACCAGTTCCGGGAACATATCGAGGCCTTGACCGGCCGCCTGTAAATCGCGTTTGAGGCTAAGATAACCGGACAGGGACCGGTGCTCATTAAACGCCAGCCTTTTCTGACCGAAAAATCCGAGCGGCAGAATTGCCTCGCCTTCCTCGGACGGGGCGACGTCGTCGCCGCCTTCACCAATCCGGGCGATGAGGGCACTTGAGTAAAATGCACCCGCGCCGCCTGTGATCCCGTCATAATTGCCCTGACCGATGACCTCGACGTGATCTTCGAGGCCAAGCTCCATAGGACCCCAGCATGTCTGGGAAACGAGAAGGTTTGGATGGCGCCACAAGACTGCGAGATCGAGGGAGAAAGGATCAAGCGTGGCAGGATCCGGAGCGATGACGGATCCTGCCTCATCACGAATGCCACCGGGAACAGGCGGCATATCTGCGTTGCTCCGGACAAGACGCTCGGGAGCACCGATACCTTGCGCAAGAAATCTTACGCGCATTCCCGCCCACATGGCATCGGTCTCAGCACGCAATTCCGGCCAGTCATACATCGGCAGCGCCGCTATCAAGGTCACGTCGAGGCGTCCGATCTCAAGGAATTATCGGGCATCACGTAGGCTACGAAATCAGTTGGCACATAGGCGACGGCCGTTGTTGCGGGAACCAATTCGGGCCGTCCCAATACGGGATGCACCACCGGCTCTTTCGCACGGAAGGCAAAAGCGCGGAAAACCTCGAAGTAATTGGCAAAAACATAGCCCTCGTTCATCGTCTGCCATTCGGCGCGTCTGGCCTTATAAAGCGATGGCAGCTTATACCACGCCGCAGTCGGCAGCTTGTGATGCACGAAATGCAGGTTGTTGTAGAGAAACAGGGGGGCCAGAACGGAGTTCTCGACGATGATCGTTCGCCCGTCCGGCCGCTCGGCCCACTGGTGCTCACAATAGGAGCGGATGGCGATGATGGAAATGCCGAGATAGGCAGCGACACCGATATATTGCCAGAGCGGAATACCGAACAGCAGGGATATGACCAGCAACGTGGGAATGAGACCAGCCATATGCAGAACCCAGGCATAGATGACCCGCCGGTCACCTTTGGCGATCTTTCGCCACTCCGATATCGTGAATCCGACGACCATCAGCGGCGGACCGATCAGAAGGCGTCCAATCAGCGTGTTGTTCCATCCGAGCAATGTCTTTAAAAATCCAGGCAAAGTCTCCCAGTCGCCCATGGCGCGGTAATAGCTTTCCGGGTCATCGAACGGGTCCGTCAGCCGCTCATCCGCATGGTGCTGCAGATGTGTCCGCTTGTAGCTGCGGTAGGGATAGAAAATCCCGAGCGGGGCAAACACCAGCGCTTCATTGAGCCTTGCGTTGCGGGTCGGATGCCCATGCAGCACCTCGTGCTGAAGTGATGAATGCAACGCGACAGCGATGCCCATCAAGACAAGCGCTGCAAACGGATAAAGCGGATAGAGGGCGTAACCAGCGCCGGCCCAGAGACCATAACAGACGATCAGCAATCCTATCGTCGGCCACTCGATCCTGAGCGACTTCGGGCGAGGCCGGCTTACTGCGTTGGATTCACTGGCAATGTCACTCATAATATCCCTCGATTAGAATGTAATGAGAGATTTTCACCCCAGGGCGCGGTACACAACGGGATTATGGTTACCAACCGTTGATTTTGATCACAAAAAGTAGAATATGGTGATAATTGTAAACAACGAGGTGAAAAGTGGACAAGCGCGCGCTTTCCAACCTGTTTCGCATCAGGCTGACGGAGCTGGTTTCCCGCTCCGGATTAAGTCATTCGGCCTTTGCAGCCGAGATCGGGATCGACCGATCGGCTCTCTCGCAACTTCTATCAAGCGATTCGGCGCGGCTGCCGCGCGTTGAAACGCTTCTGAATATTGCCGAACGTCATTCCGTTTCACTGGACTGGCTGCTTGGCATTTCGCACGATCCGGGGCTGATGGGCGAACTGCGCCCGAGCTTCGAGATAGAGGAAGGTGGCGAAGACTACACCGACACCCTCCTGATGAAGTGGCATGCAGAGGCCGCGGGCTCCAAGATACGCTACGTGCCGGCCCGCATTCCCGACCTGCTCCGCACGCCACAGATCATCGCCTTCGAGGCGAGATCCGCGCATCAAAGCGTCAAGGCGCAAGCAAGCGAAACGGCATTCAGGCTCGATTACAATCGTCAACCCGGCACGGACATGGAAGTGTGTATGCCACGCGAGACACTTGAGGCCTTTGCCCAGGGGAGCGGCATGTGGCGGGGACTGAAAAGGGAGATACGTGCCGAGCAGCTTCAGTACATGTCAAACCTGATCAATGAACTCTATCCGTCGTTCAGATTGTTACTGTTTAATGAGAAAGAACGGTTTTCCGTGCCCTATACGATTTTCGGATCGCAACGCGCTGCGATTTTCGTCGGCGGCATGTATCTCGTGCTGAACAATGCTGAATCCATCCGAAAGATGCAGCGGCACTTCGATGAGTTGATCCGCTTCACGCGTGTTCACGCGCACCAGACTGCCGACTTCGTCAGGACGCTCGAAGTTTCGTGAAGCGAGCCCTCGGCATCCGCCGTCCAGAAATCATCCGACACAAGGCCTGCAACGCGATCTAAATCCGGACTGAGCCGCCGCGTCGTTCACGCTCTGCCCGCTTGGGATCATCCTCCCACGCTCCGGCTGCTTCCGCCGTTCCGGGCTCGCCCTGTTCCCAAAATACCGGGCGCGCCGTCCGCCTCAGTGAGATCGCCATGTTCGCGGACAACAATGGTGACGGTTGCCTGATGCCCACGCGGCGCCACCGGAACTTTCGTTGGTGGCGAAGGTTGGGGCAGGACAATATTGCTTCACACCTCAAAGGGAGAATGAAATGGGCACCGATCGCGAGGAATGGATTTCGAAGCGCGCTTACGAACTGTGGGAGCAGGCCGGTCGTCCGGAAGGTCAGGACGAAGAGCAGTGGCATGCCGCAAGTGCCGAGTGGGAAAGTGAATTCGGTCCGGTCGACGCCCCGGTCCCGGACGGCGCAGCGGAGGAAAACCTGTCACCGCAAACGTAACAGAAGCTCAATTTCACCACAAAACTGCCAGACTGTTCAGGAGCGGCGCAACGTCCTGAACAGTCGCTCATCTCCGGGGCGATAGTACCAGCGCCCGCCGGTCTTTGTCTGTTCCGGCCGACATCGGATAACTCACTCGCGAAACCGAATGGCCCATGCCTCTGGCTGCAAGATTGTCGCCATACGGGAGGGAACGTTCCTGACGCATTTGTGTTTCTCATGCGACGAAAACACCGCGTCTCCACTCACCCGCAAGATCCCACCCGTTTTCCAGAGGCATCCATGATCAGCAGAAACTCCCGTATTCTCGCCGGTGACCACCGTCAACTCGGCGCGACTGTGGACCGAGATGGCGTGAATTTCGCGCTGTTCAGCGCCCATGCGGAGCGGGTGGAACTCTGCCTGTTTTCAAGCGATGGGACCGCGGAGATCGAACGCCTCGAGCTTCCGGAATACACCAACGAGGTCTGGCACGGCTATGTACCGGGCCTGAAAGAAGGCGCACTTTACGGTTACCGCGTTTACGGCCCGTTCGAACCCGAAAGCGGGCACCGGTTCAACCCTAACAAGCTTCTGCTCGATCCCTATGCGCGCGAAGTCGTGGGCGACATAGAGTGGGGGCAGCCGCAATTTGCTTACGTGACAGACAGTCCGGACAAGGACTTGTCCTTCGACGACACTGACAGCGCGCCGTTTGTGCCAAAGGCTCGCGTGGTCGCCAGGTCCGACGCGCCAAGGGGTCAACAGCGCCCCGACATCCCCTGGTCGAAGACAATATTTTATGAGACCCACGTCAAGGGTTTCACGCAGCTTCACCCCGCTGTTCCGGAAGCTCTCCGAGGCACATTTGAGGGCCTTGGGGAGAAAGAGATCGTCGACTACGTCAAGAGTCTGGGGGTTACCTCCATTGAGCTGCTTCCGGTACACTGGTTTCCGGACGACGCCCATTTGCTGGAAAAAGGTCTGAAAAACTATTGGGGATATAATACGCTTGCCTTCTTCGCTCCGGCGAACCGCTACATGGGTCCGCGGGGCATCCAGGGCTTTCGGGACATGGTTCGCGCTTTTCATGGTGCCGGGATCGAGGTCATCCTGGACGTCGTCTACAATCACACCGCCGAAGGCAATGAGATGGGGCCAACCCTCTCTTTCAGAGGCATCGACAACTTTTCCTATTACCGCACAATGCCGGACGAGCCGCGCTATTACATCAACGACACCGGCACCGGAAACACGGTAAACACTTCCCACCCGCGCGTTTTGCAGATGGTTACGGACTCGTTGCGCTACTGGGCGCAGGAGATGGAGATCGACGGGTTCCGATTTGATCTCGGCACGATCCTGGGACGCGAGCCGGAAGGGTTCGACCAGCGCGGCGGATTCTTCGATGCCGTCGGGCAGGATCCCGTGCTGTCACGTCTGAAGCTTGTTGGAGAACCATGGGACATTGGGCCGGGCGGCTATCAAGTCGGTGGGTTTCCGCCAGGCTGGGCAGAGTGGAACGACAAGTACCGCGATACCGTGCGGGATTACTGGAGAAACAGGGATGGCACGACCAGGGATTTCGCGGCCCGTATCCTCGGCTCCGGCGATGTTTATGACTTGCGCGGCCGTCGTCCCTGGTCCGGCGTAAATTTCCTGACAGCGCATGACGGCTTCACGCTCAACGACCTCGTTTCATACAACGACAAGCACAATGAGGCGAACGGCGAGGATAACAAGGACGGTCATGGCGACAACCGAAGCTTTAATTTTGGCGTGGAAGGACCATCCGATGACGAGGGAGTAATTACTCTCCGCGACCGTCAGAAGCGAAATTTTCTTGCGACGCTTTTTCTTTCTCATGGAACACCGATGCTTCTGGCTGGCGACGAGTTTGGCCGCAGCCAGATGGGCAACAACAATGCCTACTGCCAGGATAACGAACTGAGCTGGGTGCATTGGGAGGATCTACCCGCAAGCGCCGCACAACTGCGCGATTTCGCCCGCAGATTGATTTCGCTGCGTCATGAACATTCGATTTTGAGGCGCGACGACTGGCGCGACGGAATGGTCATAACGTGGTACAACCCGGCGGCCAGCGAGCAGACCCGGGAGCAATGGGATGATCCCGGCGCCACCACCATCGGGCTGCGTGTTCGCCGCGATCACGATGAGGAAGAAGGTTGGGATGATATCCTCATCCTGTCCAATCCCCATGACGGGTCCGTTCCATTCGCTCTTCCGGAGGTAAGCGGAGGATGGGTGGAAGTCCTCACGACAGTCGATCCCGAAGCGACTGACCGAAAAATCGAAGCCGCCGAATATGTTCTGATCGACCGTAGCCTCGTGCTATTGCGTGCGGGAAAACAACCTTAAAGCGGAATCAGAGCGCTTCGCAGGACAGTATCCTGTTCGGAGCCGGCACCGGCCCACCGGGACCGCAGGTCGGGGGAGAACCAGAACGACGCAGCGGTGCTCCAAAAATGTCAAGGCCGGAGCACCGTAGCGGTTGGCCTGACAAAACTCTTGCGCCCCCGCTTGAAACCCATGACCGGCTCGCCCAACCCGCCGAAGACCTCGGTCACGTCTTCGCCTCCCATTACGAGGATGTCGGCCATCGCGCCGACAACCAGCCCGTAACCGTCGATCCGCATCAGCCGGGCTGCATCCTCCGAGACGAGATCCAGGCAGGCCGCGAAATCCTCCGGCCCGAGATGCATCACATTGGCGTAGAGATTGGCCATGCGCAGAAGTGAACAGTCGCCAAAGGGCGTGAACGGGTTGAGTATGTTGTTGCTGGCGATCGATGCCGTGACACCCCGATCCTTGAGGATATGCACGGGTGCTATGCCTCGCACGGCGCGAAAACCGGCTTCCCGGCCGTTCAGATAGAGATCGGTCGAAGGCAGCGCCGTTACCGCGACGCCCGCTTGGAACAACCGCGCGACCCGACGTTCAAATATTGCTTCGTTCATGGTTGCAAGCTTGGTCACGTGGCCGACAGCCACCCGCCCGCCCCAACCAGCCTTTTCCGTCCGGTCGCAAATCTCCTCAAGATGCCCCCAGCTTGGATCGAGGTCAAAGTCCAGATGGAAATCCAGGTCCACGTCATGTCGCGTGGCCAAGGCGAAAAGCCGTTCCATCTGGCCGGACGGATCGCTGTCTGTATAGGGGCAGCCGCCGAGAAGGTCCGCACCTTCGACAAGCGCCTGTTCGAGCAATTCCTCCGTGCCCGGATCATTGGTCAGCCCTTCCTGCGGAAACACGCAGATGGAAAGATCGAGTGCAAAAGCAAAATCCTGTCTCAACCGCTTCATCGCCTCAAAACTGCGCAAGCCCACCCGCGGATCAACCTCCACATGGGTGCGCATGTGCATCGTACCCTTGCCAATTGCCATCTCCATCGTCCGGGCTCCGCGGGCATAGACGTCCTCGACCGTATAGTCCCGCTTCAGACGGGCAACCGCGGCAATCGCGCCCTTCAGCCCGCCTCCTGCATCGCTGCAACGGCACAAGAGGCACGACTTGTCGAGATGAACATGGGTATCGACGAAACCCGGCAGCACCAGCCTCCCGCCGACTGCCTCATCCTTCCGGCCTGCTCCCGCCGCGATCTGACCGATAGCGGCAATGCGGCCATTGGTGACGCCTATATCCTGCAGCGCGGCGCATCCTTTCACGCGTGCATCGCGCAGCACAAGATCGAAGGATTCTTGAAATGACATATTGCAACTCGATGGGTAGTTTGCGTAACAATAAATGTATGCACTTTTGACGAAACATTCGCAACAGATTTGGAGATTTCCATGAACGAGACAACAGAACGCGATCTGCAATCGGTGAAGGACTATCTCGCTGCCTCAATGGCGCGCGATCCTGCTCGCGCCGCGACCTATGTCGCCCCGGGCTTCATCTGCCGCTTTACCGGCAATCGGCTTTTTAACACACCGAGCGGCCCAACCGACTTCAACGCGGCTCGCTATAAATGGGTGAAGAAGAGTATCGAGCGTTACGACGTCGTGCCTGGCGAAACGGAAACCATCATCTATAGCCTCGGCTATCTCTACGGCGAATGGCCGGACGGCACCCCTTTCGACAACAACCGATATATCGACCGATTCACCGTGCGTGACGGCCTGATCCTGGATACAGACGTCTGGAACGACAGCGCCGAATGGATACTCGACCCATCCGTCGCCCGCCAAACGTCAGAGGAGCCCGGCTCCTTTCAGTCTGCATAAGGCGCCAGGATATCCATCAGGTCGCGTGGCTTGGCGCCTGAGCTTTGCAACAGCGCCCGCGAGGCAACCGCCTCGAGATGCTCGACCATCATCGCCTCAGCCTTCTCCGCCGGCCCGGTGCGGATCACCTCGATCAGGTCAAGATGCTCGCTGACCGCGCAGTCGGAGGAGTGTGGCCGCCCGAAGGCAGCAAGCGACAGGCCTGCACGATAACAGATTTCCGTGACATATCGGATCAGGATAGGCTTGCCGGTCATCTCTGCCAGAAGCACGTGGAAGTCTGTGGCGAGGCGGATCGAAGCGCCTTCAGGCCCGTGCCGGGCCTCATGCTCGGCCTCGACGATTGCCTTCAGCTGCTTGGCCTGCGCGTCCGTCAACTTGCCCGCGAGACGTCTCACCACCTGCTTTTCCAGATCAAGGCGGATGTCAAAAATATCCCGGGCATCCTCGAAGGATGGCGTAGCGACCACGGCGATACGGTTTCGCCGAAGGTCGACGAGACCTTCGGCCGCAAGCTGGCCGAGCGCGTGACGGGCAATAGTGCGACTGACACCGAATCGCTCACCGAGCGCATCCTCCGGCAGCCGGTCACCCGGCTGCAGCGCCCGCTCGATGATGGCACGGCGCAGAGCCGTACAAATCGCAGCGACGCGATCCCCTTCACCTCTTACCGAACGTTTACTGCCGGTCATTGCCAACCCTCTTCTCCGGCCAATCGATAAGCGAGGCGACGGGGAAAATCAACTCGGCGCGCTGCCGCATTTAAATGCAAGGCAAATCAAAAATGCCCAAAACACATGCATACAATTAGTGCATTCATTTTACACGCCGGAGATATCGAATGCAGAACAAGACAATTGAGCATGCATGTATTTTGGCACGTAGATTGCATACAGTTATCGAAACGCTTTTCACGGTGACCTAATGCTGACTATGCCTCAACTGACGACATCCGCCGCTCCCGCCGTGGAGCTCTCGCAAGCCGCGGTTTCCTTCGGCCGCAAGGAACAGGCAGTCGTTGCGCTGCAAGAGACGAATCTGCGCATTGCCGACGGGGAATTTGTGGCACTCGTCGGCCCCTCCGGCTGCGGCAAGTCAACGATCATGCGGCTTACCGCCGGCCTGCTGCAGCCGACCAGGGGCGCGGTCATCGTTGGCGGGCGAGAAGTTGGCGCCAAGGCGCTGCGCATCGGCATGGCCTTCCAGAACCCGACCATGCTTCCCTGGCTGACGATAGAGCGCAACGTGATGTTGCCACTCAAGATCGTGAAGCCGTTCCGTGCCGAATACCGAGCGAAGAAAAACGGTGAATTCCGCGACCGGGTCCGCGCCTTGCTTGCAGATGTCGGCCTGGACAAGTTCGCCAGCCATTACCCATGGCAGCTCTCCGGTGGAATGCTCCAGCGCGCCAATCTCTGCCGAGCGCTCGTTCACGAACCCAGCCTGCTTCTGCTCGACGAACCCTTTGGCGCGCTCGATCAATTTACCCGCGAAGAACTATGGGGCACGATGCAGTCGCTCTGGATGAAGCGCAAGCCGACCGTCCTGCTCATCACCCATGACCTGAAGGAAGCAGGTTTCCTGGCATCCCGCATCTGCGTCATGAGTGCGCGGCCCGGTCGCATTATCGATGATAGCCCCGTCGATTTCCGGCGCCCCCGCACAATCGAAATGACCTTCGAGCACGATTTCGTCGCGCTCAACCAGCGCCTGCGCGAACTCATCATCGATGCCCGGTCTGACACCGCCATCCAGGGAGCCTGACCCATGACCTACGAATTGCGCCGCCGCTTCTGGGCCGCCGCTCTCATCCTCGCGTTCTTCGTCCTTTGGGAAATCCTCTGTATAGCCTTGCAGGTGTCCGATCTCGTCGTGCCTCGTCCAAGCCAGGTCTTCCAGACGCTTGTCGAGCGCTTTCCGATCCTCGTGCCACATATAATCCAGACACTCTGGACGACGATGGTTGGCTTTGTCCTCGGAGTGGCGGTCGGCGTTGCCATCGGGGCTGCAATCGGCGTGTCGCGCGTGGCTTACGATACGGCTTACCCCCTGTTGATCGGTTTTTCGTCGATCCCCAAGGTAGCGGTTGTGCCGATCTTCGTTCTGTGGTTCGGCTCCGGCTCCGTGCCGGCAATTCTCACTGCGCTCGCCATGTGCTTCTTCCCGATCGTCGTCAACATCGCTACCGGCCTTGCAACGACCGAGCCGGAGCTGGAGGACGTGCTTAAATCGCTGGGCGCAAGCAAGCTCGACATCCTCTGGAATGTCGGACTGCCGCGCACGATGCCCTTCTTTTTCGCCTCGCTGAAGATCGCCGTCACCTTCGCCTTCGTCGGCTCCGTCCTGTCGGAAACCGTGGCCTCCAACCGCGGGATCGGCAATGTCATGATGTCGGCCTCGTCTAATTTCGATGTGCCGCTGGTCTTTGCCGGCCTTTTCATCCTCGCCCTTCTGGGTGTGCTTCTCTACGTCGCCTTCTCCCTTATCGAGGCACGCGTCACGGGCTGGGCCGCCCGCGGCCAGGATTTCACTGCCGCCTGAACATCTACTCAAAACAAATGGAGCCAGACATGCTGAAGAAACTGATCTCGACTCTTGCACTTAGCCTTTGCCTCGGCGGTGTCGCCCGGGCTGACACGGATATCAAGTTCACCCTCGGCTGGAAGACGCAAGGCTCGGACGCCCCCTTCCTGCTCGCCTTGCAGAAGGGCTACTTCAAGGACGAGGGCCTCAATGTCACCATCGATCAGGGCGAGGGTTCGGCGGCAACGGTCACGCGTATCATGTCGGGCGTCTACGATGCCGGCTTCGGCGATATCAACGCCATCATCCAGAATGCCGCCACACGGCCGAACGACGTGCCCGTCATGGTCTACCAGCTTTGGAGCAAGCCGCCCTTCGCCATCGTCAGCAAGAAGGAAACCAACATCACCAAGCCGGCCGATCTGGAAGGCAAGAAGCTGGGCGGCGCGCAGGGCACACCTACAACCCGCCTCGTCAACGTGCTGGGTACGATCAACAAGGTTGACATGACCAAGGTCGCGATCGAGAACATGGGTCCCAACCTGCAGGAGCCGATGCTCATCAAGGGCGATATCGACGGCGCCCTCGTGTTCAACATCACCAGCTGGTTCAACCTCATCAATAATCGCCAGGACCCGGCAAAGGACTACAACTGGCTGTCCTTCGGCGATTATGGCCTTGATCTCTACGCCAACGGCATGATGGTGTCGCAGAAACTCGTCAGGGAAAACCCGAAAGCGGTGGAAGGACTGGTACGCGCGGTGAACAAGGCCGCCAGGGAAATCGCCGAAAATTCCAGGGCAGGCATAGAGGCCGTGTTGGCCTACGACAATCTCGCCAAGGAAGAACTCGAACTTGCGCGCATGAAATTCTCCTACGAGAACCTGATCATCTCGCCGGAAGTCGAAAGGCTCGGCCTCGGCGACGTTGATGACGCTCGTCTTGCGCGTTCGATCGATATCGTGGCCGAAGGCTATCAGCTGCCTTCCAAGCCAAAGCCCGAACAGGTATTCACCCGCCAGTTCCTGCCGTCCTTGGACGACCGCAAGCTCGCCTACAAGATCGACTGAGCGAGCCACGATGTGCATCCCTGGCCGGAAGTTTTCGGCCAGTCCGTCAAGAGAGGAAATATCATGTCGCTACCTGTGCCGGAAGCTGCCCTGCCGGGAATGGTCACCAGTCCACATCCCCTGGCAAGCGAAGCCGGCGCAGCGGTACTAAGACGTGGCGGCAATGCTATCGAGGCGGCCGTTGCGATCGCTGCGGCACTTGCGGTGGTGATGCCGCATTTTTGCGGTCTGGGCGGCGATGCCGTATGGCTGGTCGCCGACAAGCAGGGCCTCCGCCGGTCCTTTCTGGGAATAGGTCAGGCCGCGGCGGTCCTTCCCGACTATCAGACGGCAATCCCGCTGCGCGGCCCCTCTTCCATGATAACGACCGCCTGCGCGGTAGATAGCTGGGGTCATGCCCTGGCGTTTGGACAGCAGCATTGGCAAGGCCGCGAGCAGCTTTCCGATCTTCTGATGCCCGCAATAGCTTTTGCGGAAAACGGATACCAGCCGGGCAACACACAAGATTTCTGGCTTGAATTCAGACGCCCCGAAATAGCCCAATGGCCGGGTTTCGCAGCCGCGTTTGATCATCCAGCAAGCATGGGCATTTTCACGCAACATCCGCTCGCTCGAACCCTTCGGCACATCGCCGAGCATGGCTATCGGTCCTTTTATGAGGGAGAGTTGGCGCGCCGCCTTGGAGAGGCGATGGCTTCGCTGGGCTCGCCGATCACTGCTGTCGACTTGCAACTCACCCGCACCCGCGATGCGGAACCCGTGTCGCAGGACTATCGCGGCGTAACGCTTTTCGCCCCGCCCCCGCCGACGCAGGGGCTTTCCACACTTGCGATCCTTGGCATTTTGTCCCGGCTGGATTTGGCGTCACTACCGCCATCAAGCGCAGCGCGTTACCATCTTTTGGTTGAAGCCGTGAAACAGGCGTTCCTCGATCGCGAACATATCGCCGACCCGGATTTCGCCGACGGCAACTCTCCCGGCTTTCTTGACCCAACCCGGCTTGAGAAGAAAGCTCAGGCCATCGACCACGAGCGGGCGCTCGAATGGCCTCATGCTTACCAGCATGGTGACACGGTCTTCTTCGCGGCAACCGACGAGCAGGGGCGCTGTGCAAGCGTGCTTCAGAGCACATATTTCGACTGGGGCAGCGGCGTGGTCGTTGGCGACACCGGCGTCATCTGGCAGAACCGCGGCGCGGCGTTTTCGGTTGCAAGCGGCCATCCGAACGCCATAAAGCCTGGAAAGCGGCCCTTCTATACCCTCAACCCGGGCATCGCGTTCAAGGATGGATCCCCCTATTTGCTTTACGGAACGCAAGGGGCAGATGGCCAGCCGCAGACATTGTCGCTGGTGCTCACAGGCCTGCTCGACTACGGCATGACGCCCGAACAGGCTTTGGCACAACCTCGTTTTCTGCTTGGCAAGACATTTTCCGACGTGCATCACAGCCTGAAAGTCGAGCAGTCGCCTGACGCGAACATTATCGGGGGACTGACTGCGCTTGGGCATGACGTCTTGCCACTGCCGGCACTGTCGCCGATTTTCGGACAGGCGGGCGTCATCTGCATCCAGGATCAAGAAACGATTCTTGGATCCCACGATCCACGTGGTGAAGGCGTTGCCATGTATGTTTACACCGATCGAAAATCAGCAACGTAGTTTCCGTGATCAAGCAGCAGCTCTCATGGCGTCCTCCTTGGTCTCAAAGAGTATCGAATGGTTTTCCTGCCATCGGCGCGATTTTCGTGAAGAGCAAATCCTGATCTTGCCACTGTTCTTCGAAACTCGTGATTGAGCGGGCGCTCATTTCGGGATCGAGCGCACCCAGTTCTACCGCCGTATCCGTCGATATCGAGCGGAGTGTTCACTGCCTTGCTCCAAAGCAGGTCTGTAGCATCTGGCCATTGCTTTCGCGTCCACGCGCAAAGGCCGCGCGGAGCGCGTTTCGCCGTCGAAACCGTCGCGTTCAGACCGCGCTGGCTATACGGGACAAGACGACGCTCCTCGGCGGTTTTTGCACGCCGGACGGGTTGGTCAATCCAATTCAAAACAGTTTATGCCACTCCTTGCATTACTGGTGGACGGATATCGTGTATTTCTGGGGAAAGTCGGTGAAGGAGGGAATAATGCGGGTCAAAGCAGCTGTGTTGCAGAGGATGAATGTGTCTCCTCCTTACCGCGAAAGCAGGCCTCTTGCGATTGAGGAAATCGAACTTTCGCAGCCCGGCCTCGGCGAAGTCCTCGTTCGCATCCGCGCCGCCGGCCTTTGTCACTCCGATCTTTCCGTCATCAACGGTGACAGGCCCCGGCCAATGCCGATGGCGCTGGGGCACGAGGCAGCCGGCGTTGTCGAGGCCCTTGGGGATGGGGTCCGGGACCTCGAACCGGGTGATCACGTCGTAATGGTCTTCATGCCGAGCTGCGGGCATTGTCTGCCTTGTGCGGAAGGTCGGCCAGCGCTTTGCGAACCGGGTGCTGCGGCCAACGCAGCAGGAACACTTGTCGGCGGCGCGATGAGGCTGAATTATCGCGGTCAAGCCGTCCATCATCATCTCGGGGTATCCGCTTTTGCCGAATATGCCGTCGTTTCGCGCAATTCACTTATCAAGATCGACCGCGACCTGCCATTTGTGGAAGCCGCGCTTTTCGGCTGCGCGGTTCTGACGGGCGTGGGCGCAGTCGTGAATACGGCCGAGATAAAGGCCGGCTCAACTGCCGTCGTCATCGGGCTGGGTGGCGTCGGTCTTGCCGCAGTGCTGGGAGCCCGGGCGGCTGGCGCCAGCAAGATCGTCGCCGTCGATCTCTCAGAGGAAAAGCTGGCGCTTGCCGGTGAACTTGGCGCGACAGCAGTGGTGAACGGCCGCGATGAAGATGCCGTCGAACAGGTTCGACAGCTTACCTCCGGTGGCGCTGACTACGCATTCGAGATGGCCGGTTCCATTCGCGCTCTCGAAAATGCCTTCAGGATGACCAAACGCGGCGGCACGACCGTGACCGCAGGCCTGCCGCCGCCGTCCGCGACCCTGCCGGTGAACATCGTGCAACTGGTTGCCGAGGAGAGGACACTCAAAGGCAGCTATATCGGCACCTGTGTGCCCGTCCGCGATATTCCGCGTTTCATCGCGCTTTACCGTGATGGGCGGCTGCCGGTGAACCGTTTGCTCAGTGCAAGGCTCAAGCTCGAGGATATCAACGAAGGTTTCGACCGCCTGCATGACGGAAGCGCTGTACGCCAGGTCATCGAGTTCTAGGAGCTGCGACGGGATGCCACTGCCACCGAGATCGCTTCGGAAACCCGGGCGACAAGCCCGGATCCGCTAATTTGAAGACACGCCATCCGATGATCCTGACAGCCCGCATCGCAGAGCACGATCTCATGCCCTTCGATCTGCTTCGTCAGCAATATTTCCCGCAGGACCGGAATTTCCTGCGGGCGCATCTGACGATGTTTTACCGCCTGCCGGGCGAATATGTGGACGTAATTGGCGAGAGCCTACGATCCATTGCGAAAGGTACCAGCGTGATTTCGGCCCAAGTCAGCGGTGTCCGTCATCTCGGTGCTGGCGTCGCGTTCACGATTGAAAGCGCGACGCTGAACTCGGTTCGTGGTGCCCTGCGGAGCGATTTCGTCCAATGGCTTGGCTCCCAAGACATGCAGGCGTGGCGACCGCACATCACGGTTCAAAACAAGGCTTCGCGAGCGAAGGCAAACGAGCTTTATCGCACGCTTACAGATGGCTTCTCGCCCCACGACATCACGATTGTAGGGCTTGACCTGTGGAGATATCTCGGTGGCCCCTGGGAAAGGGAGGCCACCGTGCCGTTCACCGATTGACACGCTGCGACGAAGATTCCGAATGTCTCAAACCATAAAGGGCGGACGTTTCAGGCTGCCGCGATCAGACGCGTTGCCGGCCGGGTGGCGGAAAGCTGAGGGCCGAGCGCGAGACGTGCCGCCTCATAGGCGTGCCATAGCTCGACATCCCTGAGCGCGGGAATGGTGCTGGTTTCCCCCTGATCGAGCCCGGCCAACGCGGCATCGACCATATCCTCGGCCTGCATGACGATCTCGTCGGGAAGATGTTCGACCGGCAGGCCTCCGATTGCCCAGAAGTCGGTCCGGGTGGCACCGGGCAGGACGGCCTGCGCCCGGATGCCACGGTCTGCGAGTTCGTGATTGAGCGATGTGGTAAACGCCTGCACAAAAGCCTTGGTACCACCGTAAACGCCGTTGAGCAGTTCTGGCGCAACCGCAACGATCGAAGCGATATTGATCACCGTGCCGCCGCCGCGCGCCACCAGGCCTGGCACTGCCGCGTATGTCAGGCGCATCAAAGCGGTCACGTTGAGCCGGATCATGGCTTCCATGCGATCGACATCGCTTTCCAGCAGCGTCGTGTGGGTGCCGATACCGGCGTTGTTGACCAGCGCCGTGATGCCGGCGTCTTCACGCAGCACTTTTTCAACGCGGGCAAGATCGGCCGTATCGCCCAGATCGGCGGCAAGCACTTCAACCACACGATCCGTCTTGTTCGATATCTCAGAGGCGAGCGACTGCAGCTTGTCCCCGTTTCGGGCTACAAGGATCAGGTCATAACCGCGCGCGGCTAGACGGTCAGCGTAGATCGCGCCGATGCCGGTTGAGGCGCCGGTGATGAGTGCAGTTCCCTTTGTGGTCATTGGTCTGTTCCTTGTTCGGGGGAAAGCGCCATCGCTTTCGACACGGACGTTATGGACCAGATGACATTTGTCCGATATGACGTATAAACTACGTTTTTAAGACACAGGATAGGAGGAACGGGTGCCTCATATTTCCATGGTGCTGACGCCGGGTTTCCAGTTTCTCGCGCTGGGCGTCCAGGCTGCTTTCGAGTTGGCCAATGTGTTGAGGGATGAAGCCTATTATACGCTCTCGATCACCTCGGTCGAAGGTGGCCCTGTCATGTCGTCCAGCGGTTTTTCCGTGCCGACCACAAAACTCGATGAGGTGGGACAGGTGGATACACTGCTTCTTCTGGCAGGCCTCCTTCCGCCTCCGCAGCAGGATGAAGCAACGCTTGCCACCTTGCGCGCAATGGCCAGGGCATCGCGGCGGGTCGCAGGGCTCTGCACCGGATCGTTTCTGCTTGGGCAAATGGGATTTCTCGACGGACGGCGCGCAACCACCCACTGGTCCTATGCGCAGGAGATGCGCAGGTCCTTCCCAAAGGTGCGCGTTGAAGACGATCGCATCTTCATCAACGAGGGACCGGTCTGGACATCGGCCGGCCTGACCGCCGGCCTGGATCTCGCAGTGGCACTGATCGAAAAAGATCTGGGACGCGATGTGGCAGGCGCGATAGCCCGAAGACTTGTAATGCATCATCGCCGGGCCGGTGGTCAGTCGCAACATTCTGAATTGCTCCAACTTGCACCCAGCAGTGACCGCATCCAGAAGACGCTGATCCATGCGAAGACACATCTTGCCAACCCTTTGACCGTCGAGGAACTGGCTGAGGTCGCGGCACTCTCGCCCCGTCAGTTCAGCCGTGCGTTTCATGCCGAAACCGGCCAGACACCCGCCAAGGCCGTGGAGCAAATCCGCCTGGAGGCAGCTCGCCTGATGATCGAGGAGACCCGGCACCCGATGGATCAGATCGCGCGCGAAAGTGGTTTCGTCGATCTTAGGCGCATGCGCGATGCCTTCATGCGGCAGTATGGACAACCGCCGCAAACCATAAGGCGGCTTGCAAGGACCGCCTGATTAATAGTCTGAAGAGAGATAAGTGCACTTTCCCCCCGGGTGAGACCCCCGACGCTTAAGAGCCGAGTTCAATAACCGGTCATTTCCAGATAGCCTCGTCCCGAGGCCGTTCCCGTAAACTCGACTGGTCCCTCCCAGTAAGGGGTCGAGGTCGCCATCCATGCCTGCTCGTTCAGCGCCGTCGTTTTGATGTCGAGACCCCGGCTTGGAATCTTCAGGTTCCATTCCACCGGAACCGCCTTGCCGTTCACCGTTGCGGTCCGCAAGGGCGAAATCTGTATCTCCCGGGGATCGACCGGCGAGGTCGTGCCATCGGCCGAAATCCAGTTGGCAGACGTATAACCTCCCTCGTCATCTCTCAGCCGGAACGCCATCATCTTTTCGCCGGATGCGAGGTGGAGGGAAAACCAGTCCCATCCCGTCTGATTGGAAGCGAGGGGCTGGGATGACCACTCACGATCGAGCCAGGCTTTGCCTGTCACCTGCAGGACCCGGCCCTCAAGAACGACGTTGCCGCTGACCTCGTAGAAGGGCTGGGAATAATAATAGCTGGCCTGCCCGGCGGCTGATTTGACCGAAAAGCCCCTGTCCCCCTGAAGAACCAACGGGCCGTTTGCCTGAAGTTTGAGCTGATAATGGAAACCTTTGCCGTTGGCGTTCAAGTCAATTTTATCGAGAGGGTCGGCATGTCCGGTCACTGCCGTCTTCATCTCCCAATTATCTATCCATGCCTTAAAAGGAGCGACCACGACACCCGCCTGTCCAATGCCGCCGCGCGCCAGTCTTTCGGCAACATAATGGCGGCTGGCGGTTGTCACGGCGGCGTGGCCCAGCCAGATCTGCGGATCCGCCCATCCTGCCCGCTCGCCGGGCTGGAGCGCCGAACGAAAAAGTGTCCATTGAGCCCCTAGCTGCTCGCCATCGGCGGTCTGGAGATTTGCGGTGACGTACCACCATTCGATCCTGAAGTCCGGATGCGGCCCATGCTCCCGTGGAAAAACCAGCGGCACCCCTCGTCGTGGAACGCTGAAGCCTTCCGCATTTGACCCCAGTCCGGCGAAACCCTGCGCTACCGATACCGCCGGCGCGAGAAGACAACAGACGAAAAAAAGACGAATGATGGGCCTAGCGTTCATTGGCAAATATCCTGAGAAGGTCCGTGGGCGTCGTTTTCGCCAATCGCCGGACCGGGATCAAAACCGACATGATGGCGGCCACGAGGGCGACAAGGCCCAGTTTCAGCCATTCCATCGGGAAGAGGATCATCGGCAGCCGCCATCCGAACGCTTCCACATTGATGATCACGAGGAGAACCCAAGCCAAAGCAAGCCCGACGGGAATGGCGGCCACGAAAGTTATGAACCACAAAGCGAGTGTGCGGATAAACTCCAGCCACGCCAGATCACGACGGCGAAGTCCGAGCGCCCAGACCGGGGCCAGTTGCGGCAACCGGAGTGAGGCGAGCGTCAAGAGGCTTGAAAACATCGCAAAACCGGCAACGCCGAGCGTCAGGACGTTCAGGGCGCCCGTCACCGTAAAGGTCTGCTCGAAAATGGCTGCGGATTGCCGCTTAAGAGATGCCTGGTCAACGATATTGGCTTCCGGCAGGCCGAACTCGTCCATCAGGCTGCGTCGAAAATCCGCCACCTCCTCCGGCGCAAGGCGAAGGCCATATCGCAGTTTTTCGACATCCGGATAGTGCTCAACAAGAGCATCAATGCCTATAATCACCTGTCCGGACGGATTGCCGTAATCCGAAAATACGCCGACGACGGTAGCGCTCCAGCCACCTGGCAATTGGATTTTCTGGCCAGGTGAAGCCTTGCCGGTCCGCCACAACTGCTCATTGACGATTGCGCCCCGGCCGCTCGCAATTTCATCCCAGGTCGCAGGCGAGCGAAGGATCAACGGCCAATGATCCCTGTAGGTAGGATCATCGGCGACACCAAAAATCTGCACCTGTTCGCCTGAAACGTCACCACGGCTGCTCCAGATGGGCAGAACCGCGCGTGTATGCTGAGGAAACCACTGGCGTAGCTTCTCGGCTTCCGTCTCGTCTCGCGCTGTCACGTAAACCTCTGCTGCAAGTCGCTGATCGAGCCAACCCAGAAATGTCTCTCGAAAGCTCGAGACCATCGTGCCGACGCCGATATTGGCCGATAGCGCAAGCAGCAATGCCATCAAAGCAAGGGAGAGCCCGGGCAATTGCTGACGCGTATCTGCAAAGAACCATCGCACCAGTATGTGTCGGGAAACGTGTTCGCCTGCCTTCATGGCAAAGGAGAGAAAAGGAGGAAGAATGAACGCCGCGCCGAGCAGCAGCGCGGCCAGAACCGCAAATCCGGATAGGAGCCCACTGCCAGTCCAGACAAGCAGGCCGGACAGCACGATCAGAAATGTGCCGATTGTTGCCTGTAGCACCAGCCCCCTGACCGATGCCATTGTCCATGCCCGGCTATGCGCCGCGGACAATATCGGCATCCGCCAGACACGCCATAGATGTTGCAGCGAGGAAAGCCACGTCCCGATCAGCGCCATGCCTAGACCAGCCAGCCACCATTCAGGCCTGATGGAAAGTGAGCCTGAAACGCTCGCCCCGTAAAGCCCACTGAGCGTCGCGGCAACCCCTGGCAGAAGTGCAGAAGCGATGACATAGCCGAGAACGACCCCAAAGGCGCCGGACAAGAAGGCAAAAAGCGTAATTTCAAAAACGAGCATCACCGTGAGTGAGCTGAGCGAGATGCCGAGCGATCTCAAGGTTCTGAAGGTGCCTCGCCTCTGCTCGAATGACAGACCGGTTGCGGAATAGGCGATAAACAGACCAACGACAAAAGCAAGGAAGCCGAATGCCGTGAGGTTGAGATGAAAACTGTCGGTGAGCCGCGCAACGTCCGATCGCCCGCCCGCTTCTCTTATTGTCAGGTCCGGTGCGAGAACCGCGATTGCCTGACGATCCACTGCTTGTGAGGGTGAAATGACGATCCGGCTGAGATCTCCTTTGCGTTCGAGGATGCGGGCGGCAGTGGAAATGTCGACGAAAGCCGCCCCGTCGGGAATATTGGCCGTCGGTCTGACGGCAAGACCCGCCGTATCCTTTAAGGCGCTGGCCGTCGCCGGTGAGACAATCATAACGCCGGGCGCCGTCATGAAGTCTATAAGGCCGGATCGGTCCGAAGGGGGAAGTACCGATCCATCCGAGGGCATCGTCAACGGGTCAATCCCGATCAGCCTGATACGCGTCGTCCCGAACCGGTGTTGACCTTCGATGACCGGAGAGACATCCAAGCCGGCCCGGCGAAGTCTGGCGTAGGTTTCCAAGGCTATCATGCCGCCGTCTTTGGCGACCAGCTGATCCAGCTGGTTTTGAGACAATAGCGAGGCCGCCCTGTCATAGCTGGCACGCGCTTCGGAATTGATGGCCTGTACGGCAGACCATAGCGCTGTCGCGAGCGCCACGCCCATGACGAGCATCAAGAATTGCAGTGGTCTGTAGCGCCAGTGCGAGAGCAGCGCACTGAAGGCGGTCGCGTTCATTGCGACACCTTTCCGCCGCTGAGGGCAATGCGCCGATCGAGTTTTGCGGCGAGCCGGCTGGAATGGGTGACGAGCAGAAGCGCGATTTTCGCTGACGTCGTCAGTCGCAGCATGATGTCGATAACGATATCTGCGGTGTTCTCGTCGAGATTGCCGGTCGGTTCGTCGGCAAGGATCAGCGGCGGCCGGGCCGCAAGCGTCCTTGCGATCGCAACCCGCTGCTGTTGCCCTCCCGAGAGCTGCTCGGGATAACGGTCGAGGAGCGCCGCAATTCCCAGGGCTTCGACCAGTGTCTTTTCCCACGTCCGATCAAAACGGCCCGCGAGCTTTGCGTGGAAAGAGACGTTGGAGCCGACATCGAGGCTCGGAATCAGATTGAACTGCTGAAAAATCAAACCGACGTCATGCCGGCGAAATATTGCGCGGTCTCTGTCGTTAAGATCGGTGATCGTACGGCCGTTCACCATGATGGTGCCACTGTCGGGCAGATCAAGGCCGCCAACAAGATGCAGGAGCGTGCTTTTGCCGCTGCCGGATTCTCCCGTCAATGCAAGGCTCTCTCCCGCGTCAACGCTCAGATCAACGCCATTGAGAACCGGTATCGTCCCTTCGGCGGTCTGATAGGTCTTTCTGAGGCCGGATATTGATAGGATCATGGGAGCTTCGGTCTCTAACTAATCTTATATGATCGGATGTGGTCACAGATTTCAACCAAGCTGACCCGACGATGTTCCCTTGGCGCGAGACAGAAGCCAGCCCCGATTTTGTCTACCAATACGATGTCCACCACTTCCACGGGTATTTGGAATCAATGGCCAAGTCGGATAAGCCTGTTTGCGGATGTGGTTGCGATTTGCTGCGGATCATTCGAGGTTTGAGGTGACGGACGAATTTTCTGCTGAACTTGATGACTTGCATCGCACTACCTTCGACTACTTCTGGTCCGGCAGCCATCGCGAGAGCGGACTTCCCAGGGACCGCATGGGATCAGATGGTCAGCCGATTCACGAAATCACATCCATATCGGGGGTGGGGTTCGGATTTCTTGCGCTCATTGTCGGCGTTCACCGGTCCTGGATTACGCGGCAGGAGGCGATCGATCGGGCGAACCTTATGCTGCGATCTCTCGGCGCGGTGAAACGATTTCACGGCGCTTTTCCGCATTTTGTCCACAGCTCCGGCGGAAAGACAATTCCATTTGCGAAGTTCGATGACGGCGGCGATCTCGTTGAGACTGCACTTCTGGTTCAGGCGCTGATCTGCGCCCGCGAGTTCTTTGACGAGCCGACATCAACTGAAATGGACCTGCGCCGGTCGGTTACCCACATCGTGGAGGCAGTGGAGTGGAACTGGTTTACACAGGGAAAGCCCGGCCCTCTCTACTGGCATTGGAGCCCCCGCTTCGGCTGGGCGAAGAACCTGCCGATTGCGGGATGGAACGAGGCTCTGGTCACTTACGTTCTTGCGGCAGGATCGGCCGCGCATGCAATAAACCCGGTCTCCTACCACTCCGGCTGGGCGCGCGATGGCGAGATCAGAAACGACGCGAAATATCTTGGCGTCAGGCTGCCGCTCGGCGAGCCGTATGGAGGTCCGCTCTTCCTGTCGCAATATTCATTCTGCACTCTCGATCCGCGCGGTTTGGGTGATGCCTATTGCAGTGATTATCTCGAGCAGGTCCATGCCCATAGCCTCATCAACTATCGGTATTGCAGCACCCGTTATGCGCCGGAAGACGGATGGGGTCTATCGGCCTGCGACGGGCCGAAGGGGTATGCCGTCAATTCTCCAACCGATGACCATGGCATCATTGCCACGACGGCTGCGCTCTCCAGCATGCCGTTCCTGCCGGTTCGATCGATACGGGCGGCTGTGCGCTTTCTGCAATGGCGTGGCGGCGCGCTGAGGGGGCGTTTCGGCCTGATGGATTCCTTCCAGCCGTCCACCGGCTGGGTTTCAAAAACCCATCTCGCCATCGATCAGGGGCCTGTGGTTGCTATGATGGAAAACCATCGCAGCGGCCTGATCTGGGATTTATTCATGAATGCGGCGGAGGTCAGCCGTGGCTTGATCAAGCTGGGCTTTCACACGGACAGGTACCGGGAAACAGATGATCTCCTGGCGTCGCGGTAACGGAGACCTGCCAGTTCCTATGATCGGCTGCAGCGGACCCCGGACGGTAGAGTTTAATCACTTGACGGAGGTGTTTTGCGCCTCCCTTCGCCGCTCTTACGGCCCTACCACTCTATCCTGCGGCCGTCATAGGCGAAGAACTGCCCTGTCTGGGCGGGCGTAAGTCCATCTATCGTTGCCAGGAGACTTGCTGCGGCGTGTTTCGGTGAAAAGCGCTCCCGGCCCTTTGAAAAGGCCTGCGAGAGATCAGTATCCACCGTGCCCGGATGGAGCGCCACCACGATGGACTGAGAATGGGTACGCGCGATTTCGATCGCCGCGGTTCGGATTATCTGGTTCTGGGCGGCCTTCGATGCCCTGTAGGAAATCCAGCCGCCCAGTCTGTTGTCTCCTATCGATCCGACGCGTGCGGACAGCGAGGCAAAAACGCACCGTTCCTCCCGTTTCAGAAGCGGCGCAAAATGCTTCAGCAGCAGGGCTGGTCCGATCGAATTGACAGCGAACTGTTTGGCCATTTGGGAAGGATCAATCGCCTTGATCGTCTTTTCCGGTCCGACGCCATCGATCGTCAGCGCACCCGTTGCATTAAAGACCAGATCGAACGAGCCGCGCTGATCTGACAGACGGCTGACAGCCCCGGCGACACTCGCCTCGTCGGTGATATCAAGATCACCTCCACTGCGCGAGAGTGGCAGGGCGAGCGCGCAACGAGGATCTGTCTGAAGGAGAGACAGCAAAGCCCCTCCTATGCCGCCGGATGCCCCTATCACGATCGCCCTGTAACCATTTGCGAGGGAATGCAGCATCGTCAGGGTCCTTAGCGCTGAGCTGGAAACTCAAGCTTGTTGACGTCGTAACCCAGCTTGCGCGTTTCTGCGATCATTCTTTGAAGTTTGCTTTTGGAGGGCACGCTTCTGGCGTAGATCCACACGTCATCCGTGGAGGGATTGGCGCTGATGAACCACGATTTGTCCGGGGATTTATACAGGACCCAATAGTTGAAATTGATGAGGAGAGGATAGCGAACCCGCATCTTTGCATTCGCAGAACCGAAGTCTTCTATCTTGCCGACGCCCCTGATGGTTTTCAGCCGGCCCTGCGGAGTGTCGACCCGGCAGCCGTCTTCCACCAGAACCTCGTTTGCAGCCCTGCCCTGCCGGTATGTCGAATAGCCGGCGACGCAGCCGTCCGTGAGCAGCATCGGCATACGGCCAATCTCAAGCCACTTGCCGCGGTAATGATCGCTCCCAACCGGCACCGGCTTTGGGCTGGCGGCGGAAGCGGATTGCGCCGATAGCGCAACCGCAAGCGTTAGCGCTGCGATCAGCTGCTTGACACCTGTGTGCATGAACTCCTCCTCTTGATGGCGCCCATAGGTCCAGGTATCCGCCCGCCTTTGCGGCATACCTCACAGCGATGAAAGACGAACGCTGGCGGCATAGAACGCATCCGCGTCAGAAAGCGTTGCACACGCAGGCCCGTTCAGGCCATCGGCAAACCCTATTTCGCTGATGGTCCTGCGATAACGGATTTCGCCCTGATGCGAGCGGCCTTTCTGTAGGCTCGAGGTGTAAGCCCCATCTCCATCCGAAAGTAGCGATTGAAGTTCGACAGGTTGTTGAAGCCCGCCTCGAAACAGACATCCGTAATCGATGTCTCGGTCTCCGCAAGCAGGGTTCTCGCGCGCCACACACGCACCGAACGGCTATAGTCGGAGAAGTTCATGCCGGTCAGGCGCCGGAAGGCACGCGAAAATGCGGAGGGCTCGAAGCCGACCAGTTCTGCCACTTCCCGCATTTGCGCGGCAGGATTCGATTGCAGTATCTGGATCGCCTGATCGATCCTGCGATGTCTGCGGTCAGACACCTGATTATAAACGGATATGAAGTGTTCGCTGGCGAGCAGCCGCTTCTCGGCGGCTGTTTCGATATCCTCGAGGATTTCCAGAAAAAGGCCCAGTCCGCCGCGGTGTCCTGCCGAATGCAGCCTGAGGATCTTTGCCCCGATAGTAAACGCGTCTTCCCCCAGAACCTCGATCCCGCGTTGCGCCAGGGGTTTCAGTCGGTAGAGCACGTCAAATTCCGGACAGACCGAGCGGACGCCAATCAAGGCATCCGCGTCGAACTGCAGGACCATGTCACGGCCGGGCAAGGCCGGCGCGCCCGGTGTAATCCAGTTATGGGGAAGGTTTGTCCCCGTGAGCACCAGATGCCCCGGACGGAACGAACCGATGTAGTCTCCCACATAAGCGAAGCCGGTAGCATCAGGTATGAAGTGAATTTCCCATTCGGGATGATAGTTCCAGATGCAGATCGGGTTGGGATAGTCGTCCCGGCGGATCAGATAGGAAGCGCCTCGGGGCAAGACGATCTGCTCGCGCGTGGCGGTGAAGGTCTCAGATACTGATTGAGGAAAGTCTGATGCAATACGCATTCATCTGCTCATGTTATGGCGTACAAATGTCAAGATAATACCAGTTCTGTGACTGGCGCCAACTAGTTTGCGCCCGTCGCTTGCGCAAATCTGGACGCGTCGATGGCACGGGAGTTGCCACCAAGGGAGGACATCATGACACTCAATGCTCTCCGCGCAGGCTGCGCGGTTGTTGCCCTATTTGCCGCGTCCAGCGCGTTTGCCGCCGCACAATGCACGAGCGACGTGCGTGTTCTGGCACAGCCGCGCGACGGATTGACCCTTCTCGAAAAATATGTCGATGAGTTCGAAGAACTATCTGGCGCAGGCTTCGAGATCAGCTATCTCAACGAGAATGATCGCCGCGCAAAGTCGCAGGCCGACGCCTCGACAGTCGGTAGCTTCAACGTCTATTACGTTGACGAAGCCAATCTGGCGCTTTTTGCCTCGTCAAAGTGGATCGTTCCGCTCGAAGGCTTTTACCCGGCAGAATACGACTACAAGGACTTCGACGCCGGCATGCGCGCCGCTGCGACCTACGACGGCAAGGAGTGGTTTGCACCGGTACAGGGCGGCGGCGACCTGATGGTCTATCGCACCGACCTTCTAGAAAAGGCGGGCATCGCCCCGCCAAAGACATGGGACGAATATTTTGCCGCCGTGAAGAAGCTGCATGACCCGGCCAATGGCGTCTACGGCACTGCCCTGCGCGGTCAGCGCGGTTCAGGCGCCAATGTCTGGCGCTGGATGCCCTTCTTCAAGGCAAATGGCGGCGAGTGGTTCAAGGATGGCAAGCCTGCCTTCAATTCCGATGCGGCCGTAAAGGCGACCGAGACCTATCTCGAGCTCTTTAAATATTCCGCACCGGGCACGCAGACCGGCTCCTGGGACGAGTCCACCGGCGCTTTCCGCTCCGGCAAGGTGGCGATCATCATCGAATCCGCACCTCTTGGCGGCATGTCCGTCGATAAGGCCCAGAGCCAGGTTGCGGACAAGGTGGCATTCTCGGTTCCGCCGTCGCCGCTGCCCGGCGCCGGTTACGCCCATGGTTTTGCGATTGCTTCCAAGGCCAACAAGACTGACGAGGAGAAGGCCTGCGCCGGTCTCTTCGTTGCCTGGGCGACATCCAAGGAACAGGAAGCACGCCGCCTCGCCGCCGGCCAGCCGGGCGAACTGACGCGCACCAGCACCTACCAGAGCCCGGAATATGCCAAGACCTTCGGCCAGAACCTTGCCGATGCCATGGCCGCGACCGGTGAAAAGACCACCGTGACCTTCTGGCAGGATGCGCGTTGGCAGGAACTGGGCAACCAGTGGGGCATCATGCTCGAAGAGCTGATCACCGGCAGCCGCACCGATATCAAGGCGACGCTCAACGAACTCGAAGCTTTCGCCGCCAAACTCTGACGCCTCCCAAGCCGTCTGACGGGCGCGTCCAGTGACGCGCCCCCTTTTCCCCACCCGAGGACCTGCCATGCGCCGCGGCCGCTCGCTGCCTTACGTCTTTCTTGGACCCACTCTCAGCATCCTGATCGTTCTGGCGCTCGTGCCGACGGTCTACGCCATCAACATCTCCCTGCAAAACCGCACGCTGTCTGCGCCCGACGCGGACTACGTCTGGTTTGCCAATTATGCCGCGCTGTTTTCAGATGCACGTTTTCTGAACGCGCTTTGGGTGTCGTTCAAGTGGGAGGTCATCAGCGTCTCAATGACCATGGTGACCGGGCTTGCTCTCGGGATTGCGATGTTCGAGGCCGCAAGCCCTCGCGTACGAAACGTTCTCTGCGTGCTTTTCATCATTCCCGTTCTTTTGCCACGGGTTTGCGCCGCTTTCGTCTGGAAATTCGCCTTTCATCCGCTCTACGGCGCCTTGACCTGGCCGGTCAGGGAACTCACCGGCATTACGCCCGATATTCTGTCGACACCCCTCGGCGCCCTTCTTGCCGTTGCCTTCGTTGATGTCTGGCAGTGGGGTTTGTTCTTTGCAGTCATCATCCTGAAGCTTCTGGAATCCCTGCCGCCGCAGCCGCTGGAAGCCGCACGTATCGATCGCGCGAGCCGCTTCGAAATCCATCGTTTTGTAACGCTTCCGATGCTGAAAGCGCCCTTGATCAGCCTGCTCCTCGTCAAGGCTATCGAGAGCCTGCGTTCCTTCGATCTCGTTTACGTCATGACGCGCGGTGGTCCCGGCATCTCTACCGAGACGCTGGACATGTACGCCTATTCGCAGGGCTTCATCGAAGCCGGCAAGATTTCGTACGCCTCCTCCATGGCTGTCATCATGATGGTCCTGACCATTGTCACCTTTACCTTTACGTGGAAGAGGCTGAACCGATGAAAGTCTCCACTTTCTTCCTCAGGGTGTTGCTGGTTCTGGCCGCCGCACTTGTCGTGCTGCCGCTGCTTTGGACCCTGCTCAACGCTTTCAAGACCAATGCCGACCTGCTGGTATCGACGCCTAAACTCGTCTTCCAGCCTGTCCTCGACAATATGAGCTATGTGCTCAATCGCCGTTCGGTCGCGCGCGCGCTCACCAACTCGTTGATCATCTGCTCGAGTGCGGTCGTCCTCGGCGCAGTACTCGGTGTGCCCGCCGCCTATGTGATTGCCCGATTCAAGAACAGGATCACGGCGGAAGCACAGTTTTTTGTCCTGTCGCTCCGTTTCCTGCCGCCCGTCGCAATCGCCATTCCCATGCTGGTCATCTGGCTTGGTCTTGATCTCTACGACACGAGACTGTCGCTGATCGTGACCTATCTCATCGTCACTGCTTCAATAACCATATGGCTTTCCGTGCCGGCTTTTGAGCGCGTCAGCCTACACGTTGAAGAGGCTGCCCGGGTGGATGGACTTGGTCCCTATGCGACGTTCTTCCGCATCGCCCTGCCAATTGCCCGTTTCCAGGTCTTTGGCGCGGTCGCCTTCTCATTCGTTCTTGTATGGAACGAGTTCCTGCTTGCCATGATGCTCACGACCTCGAAGGCGAAGACCCTGCCGATCATCGCGTCCGAAATGTCGCAGCTCGGCATGAACGTGCCGTGGGGCATCCTCAACGCTGCCGTCGTCCTCTTGTCGCTGCCGCCACTGATCCTGCTCGGCGTGCTTGCAGGTGGCCTCAATGCCGCATTTTCCAAGAAAACTGATCAAGGTTGACTGACCCATGAAAGCACTTGTCCTCGAACGTGTCGGCGAACTTTCCCTGCGCGACATCGAAATTCCGCAGCAATTGGGGCCGGATGACGTTCGCATTCGTCTGCATACCGTCGGTGTCTGCGGCAGCGACGTGCATTATTATACGCACGGGCGCATCGGTGACTTCGTCGTCAATGAGCCAATGGTGCTCGGCCACGAGGCCGCGGGGACCGTCATCGAGACCGGAGCCAATGTAACGCATTTGAAGCCCGGCGACCGCGTCTGCATGGAGCCCGGCATTCCCGATCCGAAATCTCGCGCGTCGCGGCTCGGCCTCTACAATGTTGATCCCGCTGTCACCTTCTGGGCGACACCACCGGTGCACGGTGTGCTTTGCCCCGAAACGGTTCATCCGGCGAGTTTCACCTACAAGCTGCCGGACAATGTCTCCTTTGCCGAAGGGGCGATGGTCGAACCATTTGCCGTGGGCATGCAGGCGGCCGCCCGGGCCAACATCACGCCTGGCGATACCGCGGTCGTTACCGGCTGCGGGACGATCGGCATCATGGTGGCGCTCGCCGCTCTGGCCGGTGGCTGCTCTCGGGTGTTCATTTCGGACATTTCCGCGACCAAGCTCAAACTTGCTGAAAGCTATGGCGGCATAACCGGTGTCAATCTGAAGGAGGTTGATCTCGTTCAGACGGTCAATGAGGAAACCGAAGGTTGGGGGGCGGATATCGTCTTCGAATGCTCGGGCGCGCCGGCTGCGGTCCGCGATCTCTTCAAGGTCGTCCGCCCTGGCGGAACGGTTGTTATCGTCGGCCTGCCGCCGGAACCCGTCGCCGTGGACCTTGCAGCAGCCTGCTTCCGCGAATGCCGTATCGAGACGGTTTTCCGCTACGCCAACGTATTCGATCGCGCTTTGGCGCTGATTGCCGCCGGCAAGGTTGACCTGAAACCATTGGTCTCCGGCACCTATGCCTTCGATCAATCGATTGCCGCTTTCGAGAGGGCGGCCGAAGGCCGGCCTGAAGATGTGAAGCTGCAGATCGTGATGAATGGGGAGACGCATTGATGGCCACCGTCGAGTGCCGGGGAATCCGGAAAGTCTATGGTTCGCTGGAGGTCATGCGGGATTTTGACCTCAAGATCGATAACCACGAATTCGTCGTCTTTCTCGGACCGTCAGGCTGCGGGAAATCCACCATGCTGCGAATGATTGCCGGGCTTGAGGAAATTTCCGGCGGAGATCTTCTCATCGGCGGCGAGCGGATGAACGACCGCGACCCCGGCGACCGGGGCATCGCCATGGTGTTTCAGAATTATGCGCTGTACCCTCATATGAGCGTACGGGACAACATCACCTTCGGGCTCGAGAGGGCCGGTATTGGAAAGTCTGCAATCGACCAGCGTCTTGCGCCCGTGGTCGATGCGCTGGGACTTGGCGTCTACCTTGCGCGCAAGCCCACGGAACTGTCGGGCGGACAGCAGCAGCGTGTGGCGATTGCCCGCGCCATGATCAAGACGCCGGAAGTTTTTCTCTTCGACGAGCCGCTTTCGAACCTCGACGCCAAGCTCCGGGGCAGTCTGCGTGTTGAGATCGCACGGCTCCACAGGGACCTGAAAACGACGAGCATCTACGTCACTCATGACCAGCTCGAAGCCATGACGCTTGCCGATCGTATCGTCCTCATGAAAGACGGACGGATCGAGCAGATGGGCACGCCTGAAGAGATTTACCAGACACCGCGAACCATCTTTGCCGCAGGCTTCATTGGCACTCCGAACATGAATTTCCTGCAATTGCAGATGACGCCGGAGGGCGTCGGCGACGATCTCGTGAAGTTTGCTGCCCCTGCTGGTCTGCGCTCCGGTGAGGTCACCGTCGGGATCAGGCCGGGATCATTCCGCTTGAACCAAGATGCCAAGGCGTTTCGCGGAACCGTTGAGCGCAATGAGTTCCACGGCGAGACACGCCTTATCTGCCTCAAGAATGATCGCCACGAGATCAACATTTCCGTGCCCGCCGAGATACGACCAGCAATTGGTGAAATAATCGGAGTCGAAGTCGCCTCTTCTGATATTCACGTCTTTGATCCCGGATCGGGCCTGAGACTGAATTAACCGTGGTGAGACTGGCCCAGGATGGCGGCGTGCCGCGCAACGGGTTCCACTTTCTCCCATCCATCCGTCGGTCGATCACCCGGAAAGCACCCGGATTTCAACGAAGTGACGCGGAAAGAGCGAAAAGCGAAAGCGACGTCGGAATCTCCGACGTGAAACGGCGCGCCGGTCGCCTGCGCCGTTCAGTTGCTGGAGCTTGGTGCGCTCGTGGCCTTCGTTGCCTTCCCGGTCAGATATCGACGAGAAGACCTTTGGCCTTCAAGACAGGTTCAAGATTACTGACTTCAATAACGGATTTTCCCTGCTTGTAGGCCTCGATATAGCCCGCCTCGGCATCTTCGCGAACCCGGGATAGCCGGGCGGTTTCCTGGGCGTCTTCCCGACGCACGACCACGAGACCATCGGCATCACCGACGATGATGTCTCCGGGATTGATAATCTCACCGCCAACGATGATGCTGTCGTTCACGGCGGCAATGGTTTCCTTTACAGTTCCCTTGATGCAGACGCTGAGCGAGAATACCGGAAAGCCAAGTTCTCTCAATTGCAGGGTATCGCGGACACCGGTGTCGGTAACCAATCCGCCGATCCCCTTTGCCAGGCAGGCATTGGCAAGCACATCGCCGAAAGAACCGGCTTCTTCATACTCGCCTGCGGAAACGACGATGATATCGCCCGGTGTGGCGTAGTTGATAGCAAGCTGCAACATGATGTTGTCGCGGGGAGCGCATTTGACCGTAAATGCGGGTCCGCACAGCTTCATCCGGTGATCAACGGGTTTAAGCCGCGATGACAGCGCGCCCCTGCGTCCCTGCGCCTCATGAATGGTGGCTGGCGAAAACTGCGAAAGTGCTTCGATGTCGGCCTTGCCCGGCCGCTCTGCTATATCTTTTATGTGGATCATAAGACCTCCCACGGTAAGGCCTGCGGCGAGAGCATCCCGCCGCCTGCAATGAATGTTTCGTCTGGTGGAGTTCTTGCCCGAGAGTAACTCGGGGCAGGATCAGGGAATGGGATCGAACTTCAGTTCGGACAGCGGAACGACCTTGTCGGTGCGGGCCATTTTGTATTCAGTATTCGGGCCTAGCCACTTGTCCCAGATCTTGTTGATCTCGCCGTCAGCATCCAGCTTGCGAAGCACTTCATTGATCTTCGCAGTTAGCTTCGGATTATCCTTCGCCATACCGATGCCGATCGGCTGATACAACATCGGCTCCTCGATCATGCGCATTGGCTTACCCTTGGTTTTGGACTCGTTGACGAACTTGGTCGTCGTCATGGTGTTGGCTACCATGCCGCGTGCCTTACCCTGCTGAACGGCGAGGTAGGCGGAGGCTGTGTCCTGGAACGTCAAGGGCTCCGACTTGTTGAGCTTGATCGACATTTCCGAGGTCGAGCCCTTCGTCGAGGCCACACGCTGACCTTCATAATCGGCCTTCTTTTGTCCGGCATCGTCAACTGGAACGATCAGCATTTCCTTGGCGAGGTAATATGGATCGCTAAACTGGATCTGCTCGGCGCGGCTTTGCGTGTAAGCAAGGTTGGCGACGGTAATGTCGACGCGCCCGAGCTTGACCTCTGGGACACGCGCCTCGACCGAAACCGGCTTGATTTCAGCCTTCACGCCCAGTTCTCTAGCAATCGCATTGCAGAGGTCGACATCAAATCCGGCCATTTCGCGAGTTTTGGGGTCGGGCGCAGCAAAGGGCACAACGTCCGCAAAGGTGGCGCAACGCAGCACCTTGTTGTTCAAGATGGTGTCCAGCTGGTCGGCTGACGCGGGTGCGGCAAGTGCCGTACCGGCGATGATCGCTGTGAGTGTCAGGCATTTCCAGTTCATGTCTCGTTCTCCTCTTATGGTTGATTATGTATCAGTGGCGCAGGTCGGCCAGAAACCGCTGCGCACGCGGATGGCGTGGTGTGGTGAAAAACTCCTGTGGCGTCGTCTTCTCCAGGATTTCACCGGCATCAATGAACCAGATGCGGTCTGCGACATCTCTCGCAAAGCCCATTTCATGGGTGACGCACAGCATGGTCATGCCTTCGGCGGCAAGGCCCTTCATGACGGCCAGTACCTCGCCGACCATTTCGGGGTCGAGTGCACTGGTGGGCTCATCGAACAGCATCACCGGCGGCTCCATGGCAAGAGCGCGAGCAATCGCGACACGCTGCTGCTGGCCGCCGGATAGTTGCCCGGGGTAAGCTCCCGCCTTGTCGGAAAGGCCAACGCGTTCGAGAAGCTGCAACGCCTTGGAGCGGGCAACATCCGCCGACACGCCTTTGACGCGGATGGGTGAAATTGTGATGTTCTCCAGCACCGAGAGATGCGGGAACAGATTAAAACTCTGAAAAACGAACCCGACGCGGCTGCGCAGCAGATTAAGCTCCCTGGTTTTCGTCGCAGCGTGAATATCCTGGCCATCGAGCGTAATTGAACCGCTATTGATTTCCTCCAACCGGTTGACCGTGCGGATCAGCGTGGATTTGCCGGAACCGGACGGGCCGCAGATAACGACAACTTCGCCCCGAGCGACGTCGGCGTCGATATTCTTCAAAACCTGATAGTCGCCATAGCTTTTGCAGACATTAGCAATGCGGATCGTCTGCTGTGTCGAGGATGCTGACGTGGTCATGGCTGCTCCGTGATGATTTTGGCTTGAGCCATTGCTGCCTGTTGCGTGCGGGCCACGACGCCGGCGCGGCGTCTGGCGATGCGGCGTTCGACCGAATTGGCGAGATAGGTGAGGCTCCAGCAGATCGCGTAATAAACGACGGCGAGGATCAGGAAGACCTGGAATGGCTGCGTGAGAAGCTGGTTGTTCACCTGGCTTGCCGCGAACGTCAGGTCTGGCACATTGATGACGTAACCCAGCGTCGTGTCTTTGATTGTCGCGACGAAGGTGGAAATCATGCTCGGGATCATGTTGTACAGCGCCTGCGGCAGAATGATGAAGCGCATCGCGCCCATATAACTGTGGCCGAGGGCTCTTGCGGCATCCAACTGGCCTTCCCCCACGGCTATGATCCCTGCTCTTACGACCTCACTGAGGAACGCTCCCTGATAGACGACCAGCGTCACCAGCATGATCATGAAGCTTGGCACGTCCGCCCCGGTCCAAAGCGGAATAAGGAAGTAGGTCCACAGGATGAGCATCAGCAGCGGTACGCCGCGGGTAACGTAAACGAGCGCCGTGACCGGCCACCGCAACAGACGCCATTTGGTCAGACGCGCAAGCGCCATGAGAATGCTGACGGGGAACGCCAGGACGATGGCAAGCGCCGACAGGATGACCGTATTCGCAAGACCGCCCAGCGGACCGTTAGGATACTGGCCGATCAGCAGCAGCAACCAATGATCTTGAATAATGGTAATGATGTCGCCGATCATGCGCGGGCCCTCGTCGCGGGATCGAGCCGCATGGAAAGATAAGCGCCGGCCGCCATGATGAGCAGTGAAATCGCAAGGTAGAGCACCGTCCCGACGAGGTAGATCTCGAACGTCTGGAAACTGAGATTTTCGATTTCCTTGATGGCGTGGGTCAGTTCAGACGCACCGATCACCAATGCCAGACTGCTGTTCTTGAAAAGCGAGACGCTATGATTGATAAGGGGTGGCAAGGCATTCCGCACCCCTTGCGGCATGATGACGAAACGCATCGCAGACAGATAGCTGTGGCCGAGCGCTTTTGCTGCCTCCATCTGGCCGGGGCCGACAGAGCGGAGGCCGGAACGCAAATCTTCGCTGAAGTAAGCGGCCTGACAGAGGCCGAGACCCACAACCGCAAAAATCGACTCTGCATTATGATTTATCAGCCAGTTTGATAGACCCGACGGGAGCAGGGTGAATATGCCGAAGTACCACAGCATGAGCTGCACCAGCGTCGGGACATTGCGGTGATACGACACATAAGCCGCCACGAAGCGGTCACCCAACCGGAAGGGTGAGAACCGGATGCACAGGAGAATAAGCGCCAGGGCCATGGCCAGTGACCACGACCCGAAGAAGATGACAAACGTCATCTCAAGACCGTGCGCCAGCATTCCCAGATATTCGGGATTGCTGAGTATTGCCGAAAGATCAAAGCCGTTCACGGCTTTTGCTCCCCGGCGTTGCGCGCTTCATTGACGTCCTGCGGTCTGGCCGTCTGCAGACCGCCCATCACCTGCAGGGTGGGCGTGATTTCCATATGGCCGATATTGACGGCAACCGGTGCGGCGATAGCAAAAGCAATCGCATCCGCAATGTCTTCCGGCTTTGGCAGTTCGAAACCGTCGATGAAGCGTTCACGCACGCTCGGGTCGTCGCCATGGACATGATTGAAGATATCTGTCGCAACGCGGCCGGGGCAGACTTCTGTTACACGGACGCGTTTGCCGAATGCGTCGATCCGCAACTGGTTCGACAACATGGCAACACCCGCCTTCACCGCATGATAGGTGGAATTGCCGCCGAAATTGTAGTTTCCGGCAATCGAGGAAATATTGATGACGTGCCCGCGGTCACGCTCCACCATGCCGGGCACCACCAGCCGGCAAAGATGCAGGACGGCACGAAGGTTTACATCGACAAGGAGATCGATATCTTCGGCGTCGGCCTGAAGAAATTTTTTGGGCCGATCGACACCGGCATTGTTGACCAGAATGTCAAACTGCATGGTATCGACAAGCGCGCTAATGGCGGCGCGATCGGTGACGTCGATGGCGTGCGCTACACAGCCAGTGCGCTTTGCCAGATCGTGGAGAGCAGCGGCGCTGCGGGCAACCGCGTGAACTTCGATATTTTCCCTGCGAAGTCGTTCAACGACTGCGGCGCCGATACCGGAAGAAGCGCCCGTGATGAGTGCGGTCTTGTAGTCGGAGAAAGGCATTATGATCCCCTTTTTGTTGTCATGGACATTAGCGAAGCTTTTTGTGCTTGCCTAAGACCGATTACTTTTGAGGTAATAAGCAAGTTTTATGGAGTGTCTGAGAGGCCTTCCTGTTTGAAATATAACAACGATCCCGGAGTCTGCGCTCTTTCCTCCGAGGCCGTGGCCACATTGCAAATCAGGGGATTGGATGTAAGCTGCTTCGACAACAATACAGTCGCATCAGCATGGACATCAGACGCTTAAAATCCTTCATCGTAATCGTTGATAGCGGCAGCATCACCCGGGCGGCCGACATCTTGCATCTCGCCCAACCGGCACTTAGCCAGCAGCTTGCAGCGCTGGAGGATCACTTCGGCCAGAAACTGCTGATCCGCAGCCAACAGGGCGTCACCATGACGGATGCGGGTCAGGCCGTGTATCGACATGCACAAATCATTCTGCGCCAGATGGAACAGGCACAGGCTGACGCCGCGGCGGCCGGCACCTCGATTGCCGGACGCGTCTCCGTAGGTCTCGTGCCTTTCAGCAGCGCAGCAACCCTTTCAATTGACCTGCTCGCCGAGACCCGGAAGCGGCATCCGGGCATCCTCATCCACCTGACGGAAAGCGTCGGGCAGGCATATAGCCAAATGATCATGAACGGCCGCCTGGAATTGGCGTTAATCCACGGAACAGGGCCCATCAAGGGGGTAAAGTTCCAGCCCCTTCTCACCGAAGAGTTCTTTCTGGTCGCCCATCGCGATTTTGGATTCGATGCCGATGCAAAGCCGGTGCCCATCGCATCGCTGGACGGTATGCCGATGCTGATGCCACCGATCTACAATTTCGTCCGTCGTGCCGTGGAAACTTCGTTCACACGAAGCAGGATCAATCTCAAGGTCGTCGCCGAAATCGAAACGGTGAGGACGCTGGTCCAGGCTGTCGCCATGGGTCTAGGCGCAAGCATCATGCCCAAGGCGATTGCCGATCGGATTGTTTCCGAAAGCAATCAACCGATCGTCTGCCGGCCATTATCACCGCGGATCGAAGAGACATTGTCGCTCTGCATGTCCGACCAGACCTCGCTGTCGGAGCCCGCCTTCGCCGTGAAGGATATATTGATGGAACTGGCGGAGAAACTGAAGCTCTGACCGCCGGGCTCGTTGCCCCGCAGAGCGGGGCAACGGCATCGTGATTACCGCATGTCGTGGCAAAACTGCGAAATGCGGGCACATCCCTCCTTCAGCATATCCATGCTCGTTGCATAGGAGATGCGGAAATAAGGGCTCATGCCGTAAGCCGCCCCCTGGACAGTGGCAACGTGGTGTTCATCAACCAGTGCCATGACGAAATCGACATCGCTTTCAATCTTTCGGCCACCCTTTGTGGTCTTGCCGATGAGGCCGGCCATGTTCGGATAAAGATAAAAGGCGCCTTCCGGCCTGTGGCACCGGAGACCGTCAATCGCCGCCAGGTTGCTCAACACGAAGTCACGGCGTTCACTATAGATGGCAGCGCGTTCCTTCAGCAGATCCTGCGGGCCGTCCAGTGCGGCAATAGCCGCAGCCTGCGAAACGGTCGCGATACCGCCGCTATTCTGCCCGTTGACATTGCTGATCGCCGAAATCAGCTCCCTGGAGCCGCTGGCGCAATAGCCCAGCCGCCAGCCGGTCATCGCATAGGCTTTAGAAACACCGTTCATCGTCAGAACACGATCGTAAAGGCGGGGCTCTACATCGGCGATGGTACCGAACTCAAACCCGTCATAGACAAGATGCTCGTAGATGTCGTCAGTCAATATCCAGACATGCGGATGCCGCAACATCACATCGGCAATCGCCGCCATCTCGCGCCGGGAGCAGGCCGCACCCGTCGGATTGTTCGGAAAGTTCAGGAGGAGCCATTTGGTCCGGGGAGTGATCGCGGCTTCCAGATCCTCCGGACGAAGCTTGAAACCCGTTGCCTCGACACAGGGAACGGCCACCGGCACGCCGCCTGCAAATTTGACGATGTCCGCGTAGCTGACCCATGACGGGCTTGGGATGACAACCTCGTCGCCGGGATTGCAGGTTGCCAACATCGCATTAAAGATCACCTGCTTACCGCCGCCCGATACAATGATCTGGCTGGCATCATAGATAAGGTTGTTGTCGCGCTTGAACTTGCGGGCAATCGCAGCCTTCAGCTGCGGTGTACCGTCCATTGGCGGGTATTTTGTCTGCCCACTCAGTGCGGCCTCATGCGCCGCCTCGACTGCGTGTGCGGGCGTCGGAAAATCAGGCTCGCCGGAGGAAAGGCTGACCACCTTTATACCCTGCGCCGATAGTTCTCTGGCGCGCTGCGTCATGGCGGCGGAGGCGGAAACGGAAACGTTTTTCAGTCGATCGGCTGTAGAGGGCATCAGGGTGATCTTTCACTGGGATATGGAACCGGGGCCACGTAGAGCCCATTAGGATGCAAGTTCGGAGGCTGGCGCGAGAATGGCGCCAGAGGCGAGGATTTCGCTGCGCACAATACCTGCAAGCTCCAGCGAACCCGGCGTGTCGCTATGGACAAGAATAGAGCGGGCGGGCATGGGGATGATTGCGCCGTCGATTGTTTCGACGGTCTGCTCTTTCAGGAAACGCCGAACGCGGGTACGCACCGAAACCTCATCCTTCACGAGAGCACCAGGAAGCCCGCGCGCGACGAGGCCGCCTTTGGCGTCATAGGCACGGTCAGCAAGAAATAACGCAAGCGTCTTCAGACCGGTGCGCCTGGCAGCGCGATCGATTTCGCTTCCCGGCGTTACGAACACCACGAGCTTCGGGTCTACTGAAAAAACCGCACTCATCATCACATCCGCCAGCACCGGGTCACGATTGACCATGTTTCCCATTGCCGCATGGAAACTGAGATGACCAACGGTCATGCCCTCGCCCCGCGCAATAGCAATGAGCGCGCCAAGCTGGTAAAGCATCTGCTGACGCAGCTCATCCGCCTGGAAAGAGATTTCGCGCCGGCCGAAGCCGGCCCTGTCGGGCAAGCCCGGATGCGCACCGATACCGACGCCGTTCGCCTTCGCCAGTCGAACCATCCGCGCCATGGTATCGTGGTCGCCTGCGTGAAAGCCGCAGGCGATATTTGCCGATGAAACCAGCTTCATCATCGCCTCATCATCGCACAGCCGGTAGGGTCCAAAACCTTCGCCCATATCCGAATTGAGATCGATCTTCATCATGGTTTCTCCGATTTCGTCAGGCCATCGCTTTCAAGGCACGCTTCACCATCGGCGCAGTTTGCCTGATATCCTCGATATACGCGGCAACCGCCTTCTCCACCCTGCGCGCTTCGTCATGGCTCGACCTGACAAATCTGATCGTCGCGCCGGGCCGCGCCTGCCCAAGCCGCCAGAGATCTGCCTCGATCACACCGGCGATTTTCGGGTAGCCACCGGCAGTATTCGCGTCACTCATCTGGATGATCGGCTCACCGCCAGGTGGAACCTGAACGACACCGGGCACCACACCATGCGAGCGCATTTCCACCGTCATAACGGGCTTAATCGGGTCGCCGGTTAGCCGATAGCCGGTACGATCGCTCCGTGAGGAAATACGCCATTCCCGGCCCCAGAAGGCCTCTGCGTCTTCGCCAAAAAGATGGTGCTCGCCGGCGGGGATGGCACGGACCTGCAGCACACCTTCGAGGACAGGGGGAAATGCATCTGCCATTGCCCGCAAGGGCGTCACCGCAGCAAGTCCATCCGTGGGCAGGGGCAGCCCGTCCCCGTCCGCGCCCAACAGCAGAATGTCGCCCGTGGTCAACGATCTGCCTTCGAAACCGCCGAAGTTGCCCCGCAAGGCAGTGCTGCGCGACCCCATCAACAGCGGCACGTCCACGCCGCCTGCGAAGGCGATGTAGGCACGCGCCATCTTCGGAGGGTGGCGCAGTTCCAGAACGTCTCCTCCATGGGCCTGCCGGGCAGACCAGGACAACTGCTCTTTTCCGTTAAGCAGATAAACACCGTCTGCCCCGGTGACCGCGAATACGCTCGGTACTGTAAAGCGCAGCTTGAACGGAAAAGTCTGCACCTCGACGGTGGCGGAGCCAGCCGGATTGCCAACGAGGATGTTACCGATGCTGGCAGCGAGTGGATCCATCGCGCCGCCAGCCGAAACGCCGATATCCCGAAAGCCGGGGCGGCCGAGATCCTGTACGGTGTTGAAGGGACCTGTCTCGACAATCTCCATCATAGCTCGATCCTTTCAGGAATGAAGCGAACAATATCGCCAGGGGCGAGCAGTGCCGGGGTTGCCGAAGCCGGATCGAACATCTGCAAGTCGGCATAACCAATGGAATTCCAGCCATTGGGACCCGTCAGCATTGCCACCCCAGTCTGCATGCCCCCTATCGTGACGCAGCCCTTTTCCATTCTGATTGATGGCACCGTCTTTCGCGGCATGTAGATCCGGGCGTCCAGACCATGGAGATAACCAAAACCCGGAGCGCTCCCCAGCGCGAAGACGCGATACGTAGCCTGATGATGAATGCGGACGACCTCCCGGTCACTTAACCCTGAAAAATCGCAGAGGGCCGCGAGGTCGGTCGCATGTTCCCCGCCATAATGAACGGGAATCTCGTGCGTTTTACCCGCGAGATCGAGAGCTGTCGCATTGTCCCACGCATCGAGGAGGCGCTCTACAATGGCCTGCGGATTTTCGGGTGTGTCCTCTAGAATGGTCAACAGGTTGGTCATGCCGGGAATGACCTCAGCCACCTCAGGCCAGACGCCCACCACCCGAGACAACGCCCAGATCAAACGCTGCGCAGGCAGGTCGAATTCACCCGGCGCCTCGAGAAGAAAAGCCCGCGAGCCGATAAACGAAATCCTGGCCTGTCCCGCTGCAAGGGGCCGAACCTCATGGCGCGACGAGAGGTTGTGTGATGGAACGCTCATGACTGAAGCTCAATTTCGAAAAGGGGGTCTCCGAAGCCCACGAGCGCACCATGCTCCGCAAGCTGACGGGTTACGGTACCAGCCCGACCGGTGGTAACGGGAACCAGGATGTGGCCAATGCGGACCGAGCCCAACGCCTGGCCGATTTTTTTGTTGGATATAAATGGATCTTCGCCATCGGCTTCAGATGCGTGAAAATGGCCGGCAATCGGAGCTTTGACGACGGCTCTGGATGGTTCGGTTTTCTGTGAAGGCAACGTCGCTGAAGGCTTCGCCGCCTTGCCGCATGAAGAAACGACAAGGCGAATTTCGCAGCCGGGAGCGCTGATTTCCAAGCCGTCTACCCTGGCATCCGCCAGCATCTCGGTCAGCGCCGCCAGAACAGCCGGATCGGTAAAATCAAGCTTGCTCATGATGCGCTCCAGGCTTCAAGCCATTGCTCAAGATAATGAATGTCCGTTTCCCCTTCTGAAAAACCGGGATCCCGAAAGAGGGATTGAAGAAGAGCTAGATTGCTGGAGATACCGTCCAGGCGCGTCTCGGCCAGCGCATGCCTCATCTTCGCCATGGCCTCGGCGCGGCTCGGTGCATGCACGATCAGTTTTGCGATGAGAGAGTCGTAATAGGGCGAGACGCGGTAGCCGCTGTGGATGTGTGTATCGACCCTGACGCCGTCCCCTTCGGGCCACGAAAGATCGGTGATCACACCGGCGGAAGGTAGAGCTGTCTTTGGGTCCTCCGCGTTGATACGGCACTCGAAGGAGTGCCCTTCGCAAACTATATCTATCTGGCGCAGCGGCAGCCGCTCATCCTTCGCGGACCTAATCTGCGCCTGCACGATATCGATGCCGCTCGTCATCTCAGTGACGGGATGCTCGACCTGAAGGCGCGTATTCATCTCGATAAAGTAGAACTTGCCATCTTCGTAAAGAAACTCGAAGGTGCCGACCCCGCGATAGCCAATTTGTCGACAGGCTTTCACGCAAGCGAGCCCGACGGGCTCGACGATCTCCGCGGTGATGCCCGGCGCAGGCGCCTCCTCCACCACCTTCTGATGGCGGCGTTGCATGGAGCAGTCGCGATGGCCGAGCCATACAGCGTTACCATACCTGTCGCACAATACCTGGATTTCGATATGTCGTGGATGCAGGAGGAATTTTTCCATATAGAGGTCGGCATTACCGAACGCCTGCCGCGCCTCTTCGCGTGTGACGGTGAACGCCTCATTCAACTCACTTGGGCCATGTACCACACGCATACCCCGCCCGCCGCCGCCACCAGCGGCCTTGATGATGACCGGGTAGCCGATATCCGCAGCAATCTGGGAAACAAGCTCACCGTCATCGGGCAAAGCCGCGTCAGGGCCGGGCACACAGGGAACGCCTGCAGCGATCATTGCACGCTTTGCGACAATCTTGTCTCCCATCGTCGCAATGGCGCATTCATCGGGGCCAATGAAGACCATTCCCGCATTCTCGACGGCCCGCGAGAAAGCGGCGTTTTCAGAGAGAAATCCATAGCCGGGATGAATCGCGTCCGCGCCGGTAAGGCGGGCCGCGAGGAGGATCGCGTCCCTATTGAGATAGCTCTTGCTCGCATTGGCCGGGCCGATACACAGAAAACCGTCTTCCGTCTCGCTACAGGAGGTGTTCCTGTCCGCTTCCGAGCAAATTGTGACTGTCTTTAAACCCAAGGCGTGGCAGGCTCGGCGAATCCGAACGGCTATCTCCCCACGATTGGCAATGAGTACTGTATCGAAGAGCGGGCGGGGAACGGCAGAATTCTCGCGCATCAGGCGATCTCCGCCAGAAGTTCATCTACGTCTACCTCGCCACCATCCGTCGCAGTAAGGTAAGTGACGCGGCCCGCGCATGGCGCAGCAATCTTATTGAAGACTTTCATCGCTTCGATAATGAAAAGTGTCTGTCCCTCTTCAACCGTGTCGTCATGTTCCACAAAGGGACCTTCGCCTGGAGCGGGAGCGCGGTGGAGAATGCCAAAAACCGGCGCGCGGATTGCCCTGCCCCGAACGGTACGTTCTTCCAACATCTGCGCGATAGACGGTTGCACGTCCTCGTTCTGTCTTTCTGGCGTCGCTTCAGCGACGTCACCTACCGTTTTGAATATGCGAACCGTGACACCGTCTTCTGTCACGAACAGACTACTAACGGGCGACTTTCCAACAAAATCGATCAATGTTTTTATTTTTGGCAGGTCCATTATCATACTCAACAGCGTTGGGAGCCGCTTGAGCGAACCACCGGGCATGGCGGATCGTCATCGGCACACATGCCAACTTACGCGAAGGACACACCGATGGGGTCAAAGGAATTTTTGATGGGTGACAGGAATTCCGCGTCGCTGTTCGAGTTGGATCGTAGTCCACCGCGAAGGCGACAGAGGTTTGAGTCATTGCGGGTTGCAGAGCGGAGCCGCTGTCCCGGTCAAAATTTCGGAGGCTCCCGCTTTTTAAAGGATTGCCGCGGGAAACCAGCCGGATTGCTTGCCGTAAACAATTCAGGTCCTATTTAATGCACCATCTCGCCCGCTGCCGCCTACTCATCTGACATCCGCTCGTCCCATTCCGGTGTCGCCAGCGTCTTGATATTAAACTGGTCGCGCGCACAGGCATGCCGGACCATTCGGCCGACAGCATCCACTTTCCGGACGCAGTGAGACTATGCTTTATCTGTTTTGTTTTGGGATTGTTGTATTGGTTGCGGGGGCAGGATTTGAACCTGCGGCCTTCAGGTTATGAGCCTGACGAGCTACCGGGCTGCTCCACCCCGCGTCCAGCGCATTCGGCAA
>NZ_JACJIT010000005.1:0-530353 GCF_014138475.1 Agrobacterium sp. RC10-4-1 | reverse complement strand
TTGATCTTCTTGGCCTTGGCCTGAAGGTCCTTGACGACTTCAGCAACGGCCAGATCGATACCGCGCTTCAGGTCCATCGGGTTCATGCCGGCAGCGACTGCCTTGGAACCTTCGCGAACGATGGCCTGGGCCAGAACGGTCGCGGTGGTGGTGCCGTCACCGGCGATGTCGTTGGTCTTGGAGGCAACTTCGCGAACGAGCTGTGCGCCCATGTTCTCGAACTTGTCTTCCAGTTCGATTTCCTTGGCGACCGAAACGCCGTCCTTGGTGATGCGCGGAGCGCCGAAGGACTTGTCGATAACGACGTTACGACCCTTCGGGCCGAGGGTTACCTTCACTGCATCAGCAAGAACGTCGACGCCCTTGAGCATCTTTTCGCGTGCTGTGCGGCCGAATTTTACTTCTTTGGCTGCCATTTTCAAAACTCCTGGTTTCGAATGGCCGGACGGGGTCCGGCTTGAAATTTAAGGAAGGATGGGGTGGCCGAAATCAGCCGATGATGCCCATGATGTCGGCTTCCTTCATGATCAGAAGGTCTTCGCCGTTGAGCTTGACTTCGGTGCCCGACCACTTGCCGAACAGAACGCGATCGCCAACCTTGACGTCGAGAGCGACGACCTTGCCGGCTTCGTCACGTGCGCCGGAACCGACGGCGACGATTTCGCCTTCCTGCGGCTTTTCCTTGGCGGTGTCGGGAATGATGATGCCGCCCTTGGTCTTTTCTTCGGACTCAACGCGACGAACAACGACGCGATCGTGAAGCGGGCGGAAATTGGTGCTTGTCATTGTCTAATCCCTCGATCAAATGACTGCGCGAGCTTTTGGAACTCGCCTGATGGGTGTTAGCACTCTCGTTTATCGAGTGCCAGCGGAACCGAGATAAGGAGGGCTTCTTCCGGAGTCAAGAACGCCCTGTCTGAAAAATTTCATGGCCTATGGTTACCAGCGTTCCATGACAGGAATTTCTATGTCTGCGCGATGCTATGAAGCTTCAAATCGGGAGGCTGGAAGGCTCGAAAAGCGCGCCGCTGTCTTCCTCCGGCTTGTCCCGGGAATATGATCTGCCAACGCATTGATTTTCGTGACGGGTTTGGATGCGCGGGATAAGCCTGAGGATGACGTCGAGTGTGACGCGCCATTCCGTTCAGTCCGAAGCCCGGACCGGCGGCGCTTTTTTCCTTGCCATCGGCGTCCCGCTTTGCGATGTGACGCACACACTCTTCTCGCATCCGGAAAGCATCTCATGGCCCACCGCATTCAAACTCTCGGCGAAATCACTGATGGGTTCGACGTTATCCTGTCGGATGTCTGGGGCGTGCTGCACAATGGCGTCAGCGCCTTTCCGGACGCGGCCATTGCCCTGAGAAGCGCGCGCGAGGCCGGCAAGACCGTGGTTCTCATCACCAATTCACCGCGTCCCGCGCCCGGCGTCATCGCCCAGCTGCGTGTGCTCGGCGTGCCCGACGAGGCCTATGACCGCATCGTCACCTCGGGCGATGTAACGCGTGGCCTGATCGCGGAAGGCCCCAGAAAAGTCTTCCTGCTGGGACCGCAGCGGGACATGCCGCTGTTGGAGGGTCTCGATGTCGAGGTGGTTGGCGAGGCCGACGCGGACTCCGTGGTCTGCACCGGCTTCTTCGACGACGAGACGGAGACGCCGGAGGACTATACCGAAATGCTTAAGGGCTTTATTGCCCGCAACGTGCCGATGATCTGCGCCAACCCGGATCTGGTGGTGGAGCGCGGCGAGCGCATCATTCCCTGCGCCGGCGCCATGGCCGCCTATTACGAACAGCTTGGCGGCGAGGTTCGCATCGCCGGAAAGCCGCATGCGCCGATCTATGAGGCCTGCCTTGCAGCGGCCAAGGAGGTGCGCGGCGCCTTCGCCAAGGATCGCGTTCTCGCCATCGGTGACGGCATGCCGACGGATGTGAAGGGCGCGATTGCGAGCGGTCTCAACCTTCTTTATATCAGCGGCGGTATTCACGTCGCCGAATATACGCTGAACGGCCAGACGGACGAGGCGCTTCTCAATGCCTATCTCAAGGGGCAGGGCGCTTCACCCGGCTGGTGGATGCCCCGACTTGCCTGAGGACGCATTTCTACGCCTCGCCTCGGGAATAGCTGGCGCTGGAATGGATCGACTGTCATGACCGTCTTTCACCGCAATGAAAAAAAAGAGCCGCTGCCCGAAGCTCTTCGTGGCGGCGTCGTCGCCATCGGCAATTTCGATGGCGTGCATCGCGGCCACCGGGCCGTGCTGGATCGCGCGCTGGAACTGGCGGAAGCCCGCGGCGTCCCCGCGCTGGTGCTGACCTTCGAGCCGCATCCCCGTTCCGTGTTCAGGCCCGATACGCCGGTCTTTCGCCTCACGCCTGCGCCATTGAAGGCGCGCATCCTTGAGGCCATCGGTTTCCGCTCGGTCATCGAATATCCGTTCGACCGCGAGTTTTCGCAGCGCTCGGCGGAAGAGTTCGTCCAGTCCATCCTGATTGACTGGCTGCATGCGAGCGCCGTCGTCACCGGTTTCGATTTCCATTTCGGCAAGGGCCGGGAAGGTGGGCCGGCATTCCTGATGGAAGCCGGAAAACGCCATGGCTTCGATGTGACGCTGGTGGACGCTTTCCGCGACGAGGGCGCGGATGTCGTCTCTTCCAGCCGGATACGCTCGCTTCTGTGCGAGGGTGATGTGGCGGGCGCCGCAGGCCTGCTTGGTTACCGTTTCACGGTGGAAAGCGAAGTCATCGGCGGCCAGAAGCTTGGCCGCACGCTGGGTTACCCCACCGCCAACATGGCGCTGGCGCCGGAAACGGAACTGAAGGCCGGCATCTATGCCGTCCGCTTCCGCCGACCCGATGGCTCGATCCGCGACGGCGTGGCGAGCTTCGGTTATCGCCCGACGGTCACGGACAACGGCGCGGCGTTGCTCGAAACATTCGTCTTCGATTTTTCGGGCGATCTCTATGGCGAGGTCTGTTCGGTCTCTTTCTTCGGGCATCTGCGCGATGAGTTGAAATTCGATGGTCTCGATCCGCTCGTGGCGCAGATCAAGCGGGATGAAGAAGAGGCGAGGGCGATGCTGTCGGGTGTGCAGCCGCTGAGCGAAGTGGATGCGAAGATCGCGTTTTGAGCAGGCTGTGGGGCATGTCCTTATTCGCCCGCCCCTTGCCGTCGCTTTTCTCTTCCTTTTTACCGGAAAACCGCATAAACAACCGGCCATGTCCCAATACCGGTTGAAATTTGCAGTTCAGATTGGCCGAATTATTGGCCCGGCCTTCCGCCCGCTCTGAGAGAGCCGGAAGGTCCGGGATTTTGGCGCTTCTGTGACAGACGGACGTGGCGCTTTCCGAATTTGCCCTCTTTGCAATTGATATGGCGCGGCCCGCACGGCGCGCAACAACGGTATGATCATGAGCGACACCGCAGAAAAACTGGACTACTCCACCACCCTCTATCTTCCGCAGACGGATTTTCCGATGCGCGCCGGCCTGCCGCAGAAAGAACCGGAAACGGTGAAGCGCTGGCAGGAAATGGGTCTCTACAAGAAGCTGCGCGCCTCGGCCGCCGGCCGCGAGAAATTCGTGCTGCATGACGGCCCGCCCTATGCCAACGGCAATATCCATATCGGCCATGCGCTGAACAAGATCCTGAAAGACGTCATCACCCGCTCGTTCCAGATGCGCGGTTACGACGCCAATTACGTGCCCGGCTGGGATTGCCACGGCCTGCCGATCGAATGGAAGATCGAGGAAGCCTACCGCGCCAAGGGCAAGAACAAGGACGAGGTTCCGGTCAACGAATTCCGCAAGGAGTGCCGTGAGTTTGCGGCCGGCTGGATCAAGGTCCAGTCGGAGGAGTTCAAGCGCCTCGGCATCGAGGGTGACTTCGAAAACCCCTACACGACCATGAACTTCCACGCGGAAGCCCGCATCGCCGGCGAACTTTTGAAGATCGCCAAGAGCGGCCAGCTCTACCGCGGTTCCAAGCCGATCATGTGGTCGGTCGTGGAGCGCACGGCGCTGGCGGAAGCGGAAGTCGAATATCATGACGTCGAGAGTGACACGATCTGGGTGAAGTTCCCGGTCGTTGAAGGCTCTGCTGAGCTTGATGGCGCTTCCATCGTTATCTGGACGACCACGCCGTGGACGATCCCCGGCAACCGTGCCATCTCGTTTTCGTCGCGCATCGCCTATGGCCTTTATGAGGTCACGGCGGCGGCCAATGATTTCGGACCGCAGCCGGGCGAAAAGCTCGTCTTCGCAGACAAGCTGGCAGCCGAATGCTTTGCCAAGGCGAAGCTCGAATTCACACGCCTGCGCGATGTGAAGGCGGAGGAGCTCGCCGCTGTTACCTGCGCCCACCCGCTGGCATCGCTGGGTTACACCTTCCCTGTTCCGGTTCTCGATGGCGATCACGTCACAGACGATGCCGGTACCGGCTTCGTGCACACAGCCCCCGGCCATGGCCGCGAGGACTTTGACGCGTGGATGGCGCAGGCGCGCGATCTGGAAGCGCGCGGCATCTCCTCCAAGATCCCATTCACGGTCGGCGATGACGGTTTCTACACCGAAGACGCCCCCGGTTTCGGCCCGTCGGCCGAAGGCGGTGCCGCCCGTGTCATGGACGATAACGGCAAGAAGGGTGACGCCAATGACCGCGTCATCAAGGCGCTGATCGCGGAAAACAACCTGTTCGCCCGCGGCCGTCTGAAGCACAGCTATCCGCATAGCTGGCGCTCCAAGAAGCCTGTCATCTTCCGCAACACGCCGCAATGGTTCGTCTATATGGACAAGGAACTGGGCGACGGCACGACGCTGCGCTCCCGTTCGCTTTCCGCCATCGACCAGACCCGCTTCGTGCCGGCTTCCGGCCAGAACCGCCTGCGCGCCATGATCGAAGGCCGCCCGGACTGGGTTCTGTCGCGCCAGCGCAGCTGGGGCGTGCCGATCGCCGTCTTCGCCGACGAGAAAGGTGAAGTTCTGATCGACGAAGCCGTCAACGCCCGCATCCTCGAGGCTTTCGAGGCCGAAGGCGCGGACGCCTGGTTCGCCGAAGGCGCCAAGGAACGCTTCCTTGGCAATGACCACGACCATGCCAAGTGGCAGCAGGTCATGGACATCCTCGACGTCTGGTTCGACAGCGGCTGCACTCACACCTTCACGCTGGAAGACCGCCCGGACTTGAAGTGGCCGGCGGATGTCTATCTCGAAGGCTCCGACCAGCATCGCGGCTGGTTCCATTCGTCGCTGCTCGAAAGCTGCGCGACGCGCGGCCGTGCGCCTTACAATGCCGTTGTGACCCACGGTTTCACCATGGATGAGCAGGGGCGCAAACAGTCGAAGTCGCTGGGCAACGTGGTTGCTCCGCAGGAAGTCATGAGCCAGTCGGGTGCCGACATCCTGCGCCTGTGGGTGATGACCACGGATTACTGGGAAGACCAGCGCCTCGGTAAGGCCATCATCCAGACCAATGTCGATGCCTATCGCAAGCTGCGCAACACCATCCGCTGGATGCTCGGTACGCTCGCCCATTACAAGGGTGAGGAGATCGCCTATGACGATCTGCCGGAGCTGGAAAAGCTGGTGCTGCACCGCCTGTCCGAACTGGATGGCGTTGTTCGCGAAGGTTATGACGGCTTCGAGTTCAAGAAGATCACCCGTGCGCTGATCGACTTTGCCAATGTCGAGCTTTCGGCCTTCTATTTCGACGTCCGCAAGGACACGCTGTATTGCGACGCGCCGTCGTCGCTGAAGCGCCGCGCGGCCCTGTCGGTCATCGCCAAGCTGTTCGATTGCCTGGTGACGTGGCTTGCCCCCATGCTGCCCTTCACCACGGAAGAAGCGTGGCTGTCGCGCTACCCGGATGCGGAGTCGGTGCATCTCGCCCAGTTCCCGGAAATCCCGGCAAACTGGAAGAATGATGCGCTGGAAGCGAAGTGGGAGAAAATCCGCAAGGTCCGCACCGTCGTGACGGGCGCGCTTGAAGTCGAGCGCCGTGAAAAGCGCATCGGTTCTTCGCTGGAAGCGGCTCCGGTCGTCCACATCGCCGACGCCGATCTTCTGGCCGCGCTGAAGGATCAGGACTTCGCCGAAATCTGTATCACCTCGGCCATCACGGTTGTGGGTGACGAAGGCCCTGCCGACGGTTTCCGCCTGCCGGAAGTTCCGAAGGTCGTGGTCGAGCAGAAGCTCGCGGAAGGTGAAAAATGCGCGCGTTCGTGGCGCATCACCACCGATGTCGGCTCCGATCCGGATTATCCCGATGTCTCGGCGCGCGATGCGGCCGCCCTGCGCGAGCTTGCGGCCCTGGCATAATGAAAATGGCCGGATGAATTGCGCTTTGCCTCTTCATCCGGTACACCTGCCTGAAAATGGCCGGATTTACAGGGCAATGCGGGCTGCCGCCTGCCGAAAGACGATGTCTGGCGAAGTGGGACGGACGGCTGGAAGGGTTTCAATGAAGACGATGCAGGGTAATGCGCAGGGTTTGGGCATGTTTCGCACGGTGGTTGGCGTCACGACGATAGGCGTGCTGCTCGGCGCGTGCACGAGCCCGACCTACGGTACGGGCAAGACGGCAGCCGAACAGCTTGTCGACGATCTCGGCAACGCAACCTCGATCACCGGCGACCAGACCAAGCGCAACCTGAAATATGGTCCTCGCCCGGGCCTCGTCGTTCCCGCCCAGGCCCGTGCCGAGCAGCTGGCTCAGCCGCAGCAGAACATGGCGAGCCGCGAAAACAATCCGCAATGGGTCGAATCGCCGGAAGAAACCCGCGAACGCCTGCGCGATGAGGCGGATGCCAACAAGAACAACCCGCATTATCGTTCGCCGCTGCTCGCCGGCAACGGCACCGCCGGTCAGATGACGGAAAGCCAGAAGTGGGAAGCCTTCCGCAAGGCCAAGGCCGAAGCCCAGGGCGGCTCTGTGGTCAACGCCCAGCGCAAGTTCCTCACCGATCCGCCGGCCGAATATCGCAGCGTTCCGCAGGATCAGCTGACCGATCTCGGCGAGCCGGAGCAGAAAAAGGAAAAGCGCCGCAAGAAAGAAGCGGCAATGGCCGGCACCGGCAAGAGCTGGTGGAACCCCTTCCAGTAATGGCGAATGGTTGATGGCTGGCGGGAAGGCTTACGCCTCCCGCGAGTCGCTCAGTCGTCGAGACGTTTCCCGCGGAAAAATTGCCGCAGGATGTCAGCACTTTCACTCTCCGCCAGTCCCGAATAAACATCCGGCGCATGATGGCATGTCGGCTGGCTGAAAAACCGCACGCCACTCTCCACTGCACCGCCCTTCGGGTCTTGCGCGCCATAATAGAGCCGACGGATACGGGCAAATGAAATTGCCGCCGCGCACATGGTGCAAGGCTCCAGTGTCACATAGAGATCGGCACCGGGCAGGCGTTCCTGTCCCAGCGCCTCGCAGGCCATACGGATCACGGCGATTTCAGCATGCGCCGTCACATCGTTCAATTCACGGGTGCGGTTGCCGGAACGGGCGATGACGCGACCGTCCAGTACCAGTACGGCACCGATTGGAACCTCCTGCCGCTCGCCGGCGGCACGGGCTTCCCAAAGCGCCAGCTCCATGAAATGCGTCCTTTCGGCCATTGCGTTTCAATTTCCTCTTAACCCTTGTGCTTGGACCTGATAGGACAGCCCAAACAACAGGCAAACAGCAAATGACTTTTAAAGACAAGCCGAAGCGTGACGGCGGCAAGACATTTAGCCGAGACAGGAAGCCGAAAGGCCCCGGCAAACCCGCCGCCGAGCGCGAAAAGAAACCTGCCGAGGCAAAGGCCGCCCCGGTGCCGGAAACCGTTGGCGCCTCGAAGCCCGAGCGCATTTCCAAGATCATGGCGCGCGCCGGCGTGGCTTCGCGCCGCGATGTCGAGCGCATGATCATGGAGGGCCGCGTGTCGTTGAACGGCGTCAAGCTGGATACGCCTGTCGTCAACGCCACGCTGTCGGACAAGATCGAAGTGGATGGCATGCCGATTCGCGGCGCCGAGCGCACGCGGCTGTGGCTTTATCACAAGCCCGCCGGTCTGGTGACCACCAATTCCGACCCGGAAGGCCGCCCGACCGTTTTCGACAATCTGCCGAGCGAACTGCCGCGCGTCCTCTCCATCGGCCGCCTCGATATCAATACCGAAGGCTTGCTGCTGCTTACCAATGATGGCGGTCTTTCCCGCGTTCTGGAATTGCCGACCACCGGCTGGCTGCGCCGTTACCGCGTGCGCGCCCATGGTGAGGTGGATCAGGCGGCGCTCGACAAGCTGAAGGAAGGCATCGCCGTCGATGGCGTGCTCTACGGCGCGATCGACGCCACGCTTGACCGTACCCAGGGCCACAACGTCTGGATCAGCATGGGCCTGCGCGAAGGCAAGAACCGCGAGATCAAGAACGTGCTCGGCGCGCTCGGCCTCGAGGTCAACCGTCTGATCCGCGTTTCCTACGGTCCGTTCCAGCTGGGTGATCTGCCCGAAGGCAAGGTGCTGGAAGTACGTGGCCGGATGCTGCGCGACCAGCTCGGCCCGCGCCTGATCGAACAGGCGGGCGCCAATTTCGATGCGCCGATCTACAATGCCCCCGTTGAGGACGAGGAAGACAACGCGCCGAAGCGGCCCGCGAAGGCCGAATGGGCAAAGAGCGATGCGCCGGAAGGCAAGCCACGCTTCGAAAAAGGCGGCAAGTCCGAGGACCGCCGTGAAAAGGCGCTTGGCCGCCTCGACACCAAGCGGGGCGACAAGCCCGCCGGCAAGTTCGGCGCCAAGGGCCGCACCGAGGATGAGGGTGACGACCGCCGCCCCCGCCAGCCTGCCGGCACAAGCCGCACGGCCAATGTCTGGATGGCGCCTGGCGCGAAGCCGACCCGTGACGGCAAGGAACGCAAGTCGTCTGCCCGTGCTGAGGCGGAAAGCCTGTTCAAGAAGCCTTCTGCGCAGGACGAAGCCCGCCGCAGCCTCGTGCGCCATGCCGATGAAGACGGTGAGTGGATTCGTTCCGAACCCACCCGCGACGATGACCGCGGGCAGGGCCGTGGCGATCGCTCCGCACGTGGCGAGAAGAATTTTGGCGATCGTGGCGGACGCGGCGGCAAGTCGTTCGGCGATCGGCCGTTCCGCGACCGTCCCCGTGAAGATGGCGACCGCCCGCGTGGTGCCAAGCCGTTTGGTGACCGTCCGGCCCGGGGCGACAAACCCTTCGGCGACCGGCCCTTCCGTGACCGCCCGCGCGAAGACGGTGACCGTCCGCGCAGCGACCGCCCACGTGGCGAAAAGAGTTTCGGCGATCGCACCGCCCGGGGGGAAAGACCCGCTGGTGACCGTCCGTTCCGCGACAGACCCCGTGACGACGGTGATCGCGCCCGCGGCGAGCGGCCAGCGGGTGACAAGCCCCGCGGCGGCAAGCCGGGCGGCAAACCCGGCTTTGGCAAGCCGTCCTTCGGAAAATCGGGCGAGCGTGGCGAACGTTCGGGGTTTTCCGGAAAAGGCGCTGGCGGCAAGGGCCCCGGCGGTAATAAGCCGGGCGGCAAGGGCCCGGGTGGCAAACCTTCTGGAGGCAGGGGAATGACACGTAATGCGGATCGTAGGCGGTGAGTTCCGCGGCCGGAGCTTGGCCGCGCCGAAAACAAATTCCATTCGCCCGACCATCGACAGGACGCGGGAAAGCCTCTTCAACATTCTGAGCCATGCCTATCCGGAAAGTCTGGATGGCACGCGCGTTCTGGACGTTTTCGCCGGGACCGGTGCGGTCGGGCTGGAGGCGCTTTCGCGCGGCTGTCGTGTGGCGCTCTTCGTCGAAAACGGCGTCGAGGGCAGGGGGCTGCTTTGGGAAAATATCGATGCGCTGGGTCTGCATGGCCGCGCCCGCATCTTGCGGCGTGATGCCACCAAGCTCGGTGGCGTCAACAATATCGAGCCGTTCGATCTTCTTTTCGCCGATCCACCTTATGGCTATGGCCATGGCGAAAAGGCTTTCACGGCTGCCCATAGTGGCGGTTGGCTCAACGCCGGCGCGCTTGCCATTCTGGAAGAGCGCGGCGATGTGACGGTCAATGTCGATCCGGCGTTCAAGCTGCTTGAAAGCCGCATCTTCGGCGACACGAAGATGCATTTCTACCGCTACGAGCCCTGACGGGGAGTGCCCCGTCACGCCACGGTCTTGTCGTGTTTGCCGGATAGGCAGACCCCTTCACCGTGGTAACCAGTTTTGGGTGTTTCGCATGGATCAGGCTGGGAACGAAAGCGTCACGATCGTCCGCGCCGGAGAAGAAGTTCTCGAAGGCGATGGTGCGGGCAATCATGAGCCGACATTCGGACTGGCGCTCGGCGGCGGCGGCGCACGCGGCATCTGCCATATCAACGTTATCGAGGCTTTCGACGAACTCGGCATCCGGCCCGTGGCAATTTCCGGTTCGTCCATCGGCTCCATCATCGGCGCGGGCATGGCGGCCGGCATGTCTGGCCGCGAAATCCGCGAATACACGCTGGAACTCATGGGACGCAAAGGTTCGGTCGCCAACCGGCTCTGGAGCCTCGGCCCGGCATCGATGCGCCATGCGGTGGACGGTTTTCGTCTCGGCCAGTTCAATCTCGAACTCATTCTCCACGCCTTGATGCCACAGGCGCTGCCGAAGGATTTTTCCGAACTCGCCATTCCGCTCAAAGTGATAACCACGGATTATTACGCCCAGACCGAAGTGGTAGTCGAGAGCGGCGAGATCATCCAGGCGCTGGCGGCTTCAGCCGCCATTCCGGCGCTGTTCATGCCTGTTCGTATCGATGGCCGCATCATGATCGATGGCGGTATCTTCAATCCGGTCCCGTATGAACATTTGCTGGATCACGCCGATATCGTCATTGGCGTCGATGTTGTCGGTGGTCCGGAAGGGGATGGAACCACCATGCCCAGCCGATTGGAAAGCCTGTTCGGCGCCAGCCAGCTGATGATGCAGGCGGCGATTGCTCTGAAGCTCAGACTGCGCCCGCCACACATTTTCCTACGCCCACCGGTTCACCGTTTCGGCGTGCTGGACTTCCTGAAGTCGGAAGAGGTGCTGAACGCGTCGTCCAGCATCAAGAATGATCTGAAACGCCAGATCGAACTGCAGGTAGAGCTGTTTCATCGCGGGCACGGCATGGAGGCTTAAGCAGCAATCCCTGAGTATTCGCTAGGAACGAGCGGGTACCACGCATTTCTTCTCCCCGCCGGGGAGAAGGTGGCCCGAAGGGTCGGATGAGGGGGCAACGCCAGCGATTGACAGAACCCTTGCCCCCTCATCCCGCTGCCGCGGACTTCTGCCCGGCGGGGAGAAGAGACAAGTGGCGCTATCCCAGCCACTACGAAGAACGCATTTCACAACGACACCTCCGTCTCGCTGTCCTCCATATCCTCTTCTTCCTCCCGCTTTTCCGCCTTGTTCTTCGGCTTCATCAGCGGTTCCGGCTTCACCTCGCGTACCGGCTTGTTGTGCAGCATTTGCCGGCCGGCGGCGAGGCCTTCCACGGCTTGCAACTGCAGTCGCTCCTCATCGCGTTCGCGAATGTCGTCGGCAATCGCCAGAGCCCTGTCGCCATCCATATCGAGCCCCTCGAGAATACGCCTGCCAAACAGCAGGCCGGATTCCAGCGTTTCGCGGAGCTCATATTCCACGCCCTTCTTTCTAAGGTCGATCGAATGAATGCGGTCATAGGAGCGGGCATAGATGCGAACGCTTGGAAATTCCGACTGGATCATGTCGATGATACGGTCGGTGACTTCCTTCTTGTGGGTGCAGACAGCCACCAGATCGGCCCGTTCGATGCCGGCGGCGATCAGCACGTCCTTGCGGGTGCCATCACCGAAAAAGATACGGAAACCGAAACGGGCGGCCTGACGCACGCGATCGGCGGAACTGTCGATCACGGTCACGTCGCGCCCGCCGGCGAGAAGGATCTGCGAGGCGATCTGACCGAAACGGGAAAAGCCGATCATCAGCACATCCGCTCCGGCTCCGTCGAAATCCTCTTCCAGCTTGTCTTCTTCCGCATCCTCCGCCGTCAGCCGGCGTGAAATCACCGCAAGAAGCGGCGTCAGCGCCATGGAGAGCGTAACGACGGCAACGAGGATCGACGCGGTTGCCTGCGGAAACAGCCCCGAGGCGGCCGCCGTGGTGAAGAGCACGAAGCCGAATTCGCCGCCCTGCGCCAGAAGCAGCGCGATGCGGCTCGATGCATAACGCGACGAGCCGGCGATGCGGCAGAGACCATAGATCAGCGCCGCCTTCACCGCCATCATGACAGGCACGGCGATCAGGATAAGCACGATGTTCTCATAAACGATATGGACGTGCAGCGACATGCCGACGGCCATGAAGAACAATGCCAGGAACAATCCGCGAAACGGCTCTATATCGGCCTCCAGCTCGTGCCGATAGGAGGACTCCGACAGCATCAACCCCGCCAGCAACGCGCCCATGCCCATCGACAGGCCGACCGCCTCCATGATCGCGGCGGCGCCGATGACGACGAAGAGGGCGGCGGCGATCATCACCTCCCGCGCGCCGGTGCGGGCGATGATCTGGAACATTGGGGTGAGAAGATACCGCCCGGCAAGGATCATTCCGGCCACCGCGACGACGGAGGCGATGAGATCGGACACCATGGAATCCGTCGGGACATCGGGCCGGTTGGAAAGAATGGTGACAAGGGCAAGAAGCGGCACGATGGCGAGATCCTGAAACAGCAGGATCGAGAAGGACCGGTTGCCATGCCTTGTATTCATGTCGCCGTCATCGGCAAGGATCTGCAGTGCAAAGGCGGTGGAGGAAAGCGCAAGGCCGAAACCTGCGACGAGGCTGCCGCGCCAGTCGATCAGCCCCGCCCACCATACAATCGCCGCAAGCACACTGCCCGTCACCAGTACTTGCGCCAGCCCCAGCCCTAAAATATCGCGCCGCATCTGCCAGATGCGCGACGGCTTGAGTTCCAGCCCGATGATGAAGAGCAGGAAAACGACGCCGAGTTCCGAGACGTTGAAGATGTCCTTCGCATCGGTGACCAGATGCAGGAACGGCCCGATGACGATGCCGGCCACCAGATACCCGAGCACGGTGCCAAGTCCGAGTTTGCGGAAAACGGAGGCCGCAATGACCGCGCCGGCCAGAAGCAGCAAGGGTTCGGAAAAGAGAGCGTCGTGCTCGGTCATGCGGGCGAACTTTCGAATAGGGTGGCGATGGCGCCCTCTGGACGGAGAAAGCGACGTTTCGCCCTTGATGCGGGGTTGCTGGCACAATAAATGGAACAGGAATGAAAGGCCAACTCATGTCCTCAGAAATAGATTCTTCCAAACTTCTCGAGCGCGCCAGCCAGCTTGTCGATCTTGCCCGGGCCGCCGGCGCGGATGAGGCGGATGCTGTTGTCGTGCGTTCGCGCTCACAATCGGTCGGCGTGCGGCTCGGCAAGGTGGAAAGCACCGAATCCTCCGAAAGCGACGATTTTTCCCTGCGTGTCTTCGTTGGCCGCCGGGTGGCAAGCGTTTCGGCCAATCCCGGCTTCGATCTGAAGACCTTGGCGGAAAGGGCAGTGGCCATGGCGAAGGTTTCGCCGGAAGACCCCTTTGCCTGCCTTGCGGACAAGGAACGGCTGGCAACTTCCTATGACGATCTCGAGCTTTTCGATGCAACGGACGTGTCTGCGGATCAATTGCGCGAGGCGGCCCTTGCTTCGGAAGAGGCGGCGCTGGCGGTCAAGGGCGTCAGCAATTCCTCGGGTGCTGGCGCGTCGAGCGGCATGGGCGGGCTCGTGCTGGTCACCTCGCATGGCTTTGCCGGCAGCTATATGGGCAGCCGTTTCAGCCGTTCCGTCAGTGTCATCGCCGGCGAAGGCACGAAGATGGAGCGCGACTACGATTTCGACAGCCGCCTTTATTATGCAGATCTCGATGCCGCCGAAGAGATAGGCCGTCGCGCCGGTGAAAAAGTCGTGCGCCGCGTCGGTCCGCGCCAGGTCGATACCGGCAGCAATATCACGGTGGTGTTTGATCCACGCATCGCCCGCGGCTTCGTCGGTGCGATTGCAGGCGCGATCAACGGCGCTTCCGTTGCCCGTAAGACCAGCTTCCTGCGCGACAAGATGGGCCAGCAGGTGCTGAAAAATGGCCTGTACCTCACCGACGATCCTCAGATCGTGCGTGGCCCTTCCTCTCGTCCTTTCGATGGCGAAGGTGTTCGCGGCGAAAAGATGACGATGATTGAGGATGGCGTTTTGAAGCACTGGTTCCTCTCCACCTCCGCGGCACGGGAACTCGGCCTGGAAACCAACGGCCGCGGCGTGCGTGGCGGCACTTCGGTCTCGCCGGCCTCCACCAACCTTGCTCTGGAGCCGGGCGATCTCTCGCCGGAGGACCTGCTGGGGCAGGTCGGGTCGGGCTTTTACGTCACCGAGCTGATCGGCCACGGTGCCAACATGATCACTGGTGAATATAGTTGCGGCGCGAGCGGTTTCTGGATCGAGAACGGCGAAAAGACCTTTCCGGTTTCCGAGGTCACGATTGCCTCGAACCTGAAGGACATGTTCATGCGGATCACGCCAGCCAATGATATTGATCGCAAATACGGCATCGCGGCCCCGACGCTCGCCATCGAAGGCATGACGATCGCAGGCAAGTGAGGCGACCTGCGGGGTTTTCGCTGGCGCTTCATATGCAAGTGCGAACAGAAAAACGGGCGCGCCATCTGAGGCGCGCGGAAAAGACGGCAAGATGAACGACATGGATGAGGCCCGCTGGGCCTCCGATCTGAGGCTGGTCCTCGAAGCCGCCCGCAAGGCGGGCGAGACAGCCCTCGGTTTCTTCCGCAAGGATCCCGAGGTCTGGTGGAAGAATGGCGGGCTTTCGCCGGTCAGCGCGGCCGATTACGCCGCAAATGAAATCCTCGAAACCATTCTGCGCTCCGCCCGGCCGGATTATGGCTGGCTTTCCGAAGAGACGGATGACGATACGGACAGGCTTTCCCGTTCCACCGTCTTTGTGGTCGATCCCATCGACGGCACCCGCGCCTTCATTGGCGGCAGGGATACCTGGTGCATCAGCGTTGCCGTGGTGCATGAAGGGCGACCGGTGGTGGGCGTGCTCGTCGCACCGGCGCTGTCGGAGGAATTTACCGCGATAGAGGGTGGCGTGGCGTTAAAAAACGGAAGCCCCATCTCCGCAAGCGGCGGCAATACCGGCACCTTCCATCTCGCCGCCGCGGCAGAGGCGATCACGCATCTGCCGGAAACGATGCGCAACAATGTCGAGCGTGTCCCGCATGTGCCGTCGCTGGCCTACCGGCTGGCGATGGTGGCGGATGGTCGTATCGACGGTACGCTGGTCATGCCCAACTCACACGAGTGGGACCTGGCCGCGGCGGATCTCATTCTCGAACGCTCCGGCGGCCGGCTTGCCGGTCTGGATGGCAAACCTCTGATGTATAATCGCCGCCGGGTGAACCACCCCGCATTGTGCGCCGCAGCAAATTATGCGCTGCCTGCACTTTTGAAAGCGTTTTCACATCCGTCTGGCAGTTGACGTTTGGCGGGAAATCCCGCAGATGAAGGCCTCTCTCAGAGTTCAAGAAAGAGATAAGACATGACGGAAACTGGCAAACCGAAACAGCTGCTGCACCTCGTCTTCGGCGGCGAACTGGAAAACCTTCAGGATGTTCAGTTCCGGGATTTGAGCGCGCTCGACATCGTCGGCATCTATCCAGATTACGCCTCCGCGCTCACGGCTTGGAAGTCGAAGGCACAGATGACTGTCGATAACGCCCATATGCGTTATTTTATCGTGCATATGCACCGTCTTCTCAATCCTGACGACAAAATTTGAGTCCCTTTGCCCTTGCGTTGTAATACTATTGGATGAAAGCGCGCTTTCCCGTGATTCCTGCGCGAGCGGCGCGGCCCGGGAATGCCGTTACGAGAAAATGTGATCGCGCTTTCGTTTCCGATGACAAAAAATGACGCAATTTGAGAAGAAGTAGGCGGCGATAACAACCAGAACAGGGGCAGGGCATTGCGCGGAATGATCAAGGGCAGACTGTCATGAGCAGCCGTATCGCACGTTTCGCTCTTTCCGGTTACCGCATTGCCGGTATCGCCGCTTACCCGTTTGCCAAGCCCTATCTTTCCTATCGGGCCGCCAAGGGCAAGGAAGACAAACGCCGCCGGCTCGAACGTTTCGGTTATGCGAGTGCCGAGCGCCCGCGCGGGCCGCTCGTCTGGTTCCACGCCGCAAGTGTCGGCGAAACGCTGGCGCTTATTCCGCTCATCCGCGAAATCCGCAAACGCGACATCTTCGTGCTTCTGACCACGGGTACGGTCACCTCGGCCGAACTGACCCGCACCCGGCTCGGCGATGACGTGATCCACCAATATGTGCCGCTCGACATCAAGATCGCGGTCAACCGTTTCCTGACCTACTGGGCACCCGATGCCGCCATCACGGCCGAGTCCGAAATCTGGCCGGTGACGATGATGGAACTGGAGCGTCGGCACATTCCGCAGATCCGGGTCAATGCACGCCTTTCCGACCGTTCCTTCGATCGCTGGAAAGCTCGCCACGACATTGCTGAATCGCTGTTTTCCAAGCTGGCGCTGGTGGTTGCCCAATCCGATCTCGATGCCGAACGTTTCCGCGATCTCGGCTCCTGGCCGGTGGTGATATCGGGTAACCTCAAGGGTGACACCGACCCGCCGCCCTGTGACGAGGCGCTGCTGGAGAGCTACCGCAAGCAGGTCGGCAATCGCAAGACATGGGCGGCGATCTCAACCTTTGACGGTGAGGAGAAGGCCGCGGCCACCGTGCATGCGGCGATCAAGTCGCGCAACGGGCAACTGACCATCATCGTGCCGCGCCATCCCGAGCGTGGAGATGAGGTGGAGGCCATGCTGAAGGGCATGAATCTCTCCGTTGCTCGCCGCAGCCGCAATGATGTGATAACGCCTGAAACCGATATTTTCCTCGGGGACTCCATTGGGGAAATGGGGCTTTACCTGCGGCTGACCGAGCTTGCCTTTGTTGGCCGCTCGCTGACGGCCGAAGGCGGGCAGAACCCGCTGGAGCCTGCCATGCTTGGCTGTGCGGTTTTGTCGGGCGCGCATGTGCAGAACTTCCGCGAGGCCTATCAGAAGCTGATCCGCGCAGGTGGTGGCCGCATCATCCGTGATGTGGAGATGCTGGCAAAGGCGGTGCATTATCTGCTGGTCAACGATAATGAGCGCTACAAGATGATCGATGCGGGCAATCGGGTCATTCAGGATATGCGCGGCGCGCTGTCCTCCACGGTGAAGGCGCTGGAGCCCTATATCAACCCGCTCACCGTTTCCGCCAAGCTGCAGCCGCGGAGCGCCATCGGATCATGGTAGCGGATATAGAACTCAACGCCGCGCAGTCAATCGCCGCAGTGCTTTTCGACAAGGACGGCACGCTGCTGGGCTATGACGCAAGCTGGGGACCGGTGAACCGCGAACTCGCGTCGATTGCGGCCAAGGGAGATCCCGTCCTCGCCGACAGGCTTCTCTCCGCCTGCGGCATGGATCCCGTTACCGGTCATGTGGTGCCCGACAGTCTTCTGGCCGCCGGCAACACGGCGGAGATCGCCGCCGGTCTCGTCGCCGCCGGCTCGCCCTGCGATGTTGTCGAGCTCACGCAACGTCTCGACCGGCTTTTTACCGAGGCCGCGGATAAATCCGTGCCGGTGACCGATCTCAAGGGTTTTTTCGCGAGGCTGAAGGCTCGCGGCTACAAGCTCGGTATCGCCTCCAGCGACAACGAAAACTCCATCCGCCAGACGGCCATCCGCTTCGGTTTCGAAAACGATATCGATTTCGTTGCGGGATATGACAGCGGTTACGGCACCAAGCCGCAGCCCGGCATGGTCCTCGGCTTCTGTCAGGCGATCGGTATCTCTCCCGACCGCGTGGCCGTCGTCGGCGATAATAACCACGATCTGCATATGGCGAAAAACGCTGGCGCGGGTCTAAGGGTCGCCGTTCTCACCGGCACCGGCTCTCGCGAAAGCCTGGGTGCGGATGCCCATTATTGTTTCGATGACATCACCGGGCTCGAAGCGCTGCTGCCGGAAAGGGCTGTTTGAAGCGGTGTCGCACGGTTTGCATTGTCGCGGCACTCTCTAGTCCCGTCATGCCGGCTTTGAGCCGGTATGACGGAGAAAATGGATATCGCGGCGCGCAGATTGAAGTTCCATGTTAAATCGCGGCCAGTCCGTATCAGCACCGGTGCGTAAAGCCGTCTATTCGGATTTTGCAATTTACGGTTTTTTCTGGCAAACAACCTCCCAGACGTGAAATGGCGAACGCAATGCCGTGGGCGACCCGGCCGGGAGCGGGAATAGATGGTTTCTGAAGCGCCGCCCTTCTGGTGGCAGAAAGCGGGCTGGCAGGCGTGGCTCCTGTCTCCTTTCTCGCTTCTTTACGGCAAGGTCGCCGGCCGGCGCATGCGGACGGCAAAAAGGGCAAGTGTTACCGTTCCGGTCATCTGCATCGGCAACTTTACCGTGGGTGGCGCCGGTAAGACGCCGACGGCAATGGCAATTGCAAGGGCCGCCGTTGCGAAAGGCTTGAAACCCGGATTTCTCAGCCGCGGTTATGGCGGCACACTGGACGTCACCACCCTTGTCGATCCCGCACATCATCGCTCTGCCGATGTCGGCGACGAGCCGTTGCTTCTGGCGCGCGAAGCGGTGACGGTGATTTCGCGCCGCCGCGTTGAGGGTGCGCATCGCCTGATCAAAGAGGGCGTCGATCTCATCATCATGGATGACGGGTTTCAGAGTGCGCGTCTGACGCTGGATTATGCGCTTGTCGTCATCGATACGATGCGCGGCATCGGCAACGGCCATCTGGTGCCGGGCGGTCCGGTAAGAGCCCCGCTCGCCGAACAGATGCGGCATATGACCGGGCTCCTGAAGGTCGGTAATGGTCACGCGGCCGATGCCCTTGTGCGGCGAACCGCAAAGGCTGCCAAACCTGTTTTCGTTGCGGCGATCACGCCGCAGGAGCCGCAGGATTTCAGGGGAAGGCGTGTGCTGGCCTATGCGGGCATAGCCGACCCGGCCAAATTTTATCGAACCGTCGAAGCGCTCGGCGGCGATATCGTGATGCAGCGCTCTTTCCCGGATCATCACCACTTCAGCGATGACGAGATTGCCGATCTTCTGCAGGACGCAGGCAAGGCGGATCTGCAACTTGTCACCACGGCCAAGGATGCCGTGCGGCTTAACGGGCACCACGGCCGGGCTGAGGAATTGCTCTGGAACAGCCTGGTGATCGAGGTCGACATGGTGTTCGACGATCCCAATGCGGCTGGAACGATTATCGATACGGCCGTGGCGAACTGCCGCGCCCGTTTGCTTCGGGATAATTCGCGGACGTCGCTATAAGGCACCGAAAAAGACAAGCCGTCGTGCGCCGGTTTCTCCTCACTGACGTGACGAGCACAGGGACGAGGGAGGCACACGCGCGACACTCAACGCGTCGCTTCCCTCCTTATGCCGGCAAAGTACCGGCCTTCTTTTCGGCTTCCAGAGAAGCCGCGGCATCCACATAGGCCTCCTGCCGCGCCACGCTCCAGTAGCGCAGCTCATCGAGCGGAATGCTCTTGCCTGTCATGGCGCAGATGACATGCGAGCCGGTCTGGACGATGCGGAAGTCACCGTCGAGATATTCGATGACGGCGAGGCGATTGCCGCCTCCTTCAAATCTGTTCATCCGTTTTCGTCTCCTGCTCTGTCCTGTCGGGGCACCCAGTCCGAAACGGCGTAGCGTTTTCCTGAACAATCCGGATGCTCCAGTATCCTGAATTTATATAGGCCGGCGTGGCGCAAGGCCAGCCCCGACGCCCTTGCATGTAAGAGGGCGTCAGCTGCGGCCGAAGAGCCGTTCTATATCGGAAAGCTTCAGTTCGATATAGGTCGGACGGCCGTGATTACACTGGCCCGAACCCGGTGTATTTTCCATCTGCCGCAGAAGCGCATTCATCTCCTCCGGCCGCATGCGCCGGCCGGAACGCACCGAGCCGTGGCAGGCCATGGTGGCGGCGACATATTCCAGCTTGTTGGCAAGCGTCGAGGCGGCGTCCCATTCGGCGATCTCGTCGGCAAGCTGGCGCACCAATCCCTGCACGTTGACCTCACCCAGCATGGCCGGGGTTTCGCGAACGGCGACGGCACCCGGCCCGAAACGCTCGATGACGAGCCCCAGCGCATCGAAACCGGTGGCGTGATCCATCAGCCGGTCGCAATCTTCTTCCGGCAGATCGATGATTTCGGGGATGAGCAGCACCTGCGAAGCCGGCCGTTTGGAATGCAGTGCATTCCGCATCTGCTCGAAAACCAGCCGCTCATGCGCCGCATGCTGGTCGACGATGACAAGGCCGTTTTCTGTCTGCGCGATGATGTAGTTCTCGTGCAGCTGCGCCCGCGCGGCCCCGAGCGGGTAGAGCGTGGGCTCGGGCGAGGAGCTCGCGCCGGCTTCATAAGTTTCCCGAGACTCGGCCCGCGCCGTTGGGGTGGTGATGTCCGAGAAATGTGATTGTACCGCCTCCGAAAACTGCGTTGCGCCTGAAACGGCGAGCGGCCGTGACGGCGAGGTCGCGGCGGACCATGGCGCGGGAGCGGTCGTGAAAGGCGATGGCCTGAGGCCAGAAGGGCTATAGCCGGGGCGGAAGGCGTTCATCATCTGGCTGGCGCCCGTCGTTGCCGCCCTGTCGCCGTCACGCGTCAGCGCCTGGCGGATCGCGCCGACGATCAGCCCGCGAATGAGCCCGGGGTCGCGAAAACGAACGTCGGATTTCGCCGGGTGTACGTTTACATCCACAAAGGCGGGATCGAGCGTGATGGAAAGCACCGCGACAGGATATCGCCCATGCGGCACGGTTTCGGCATAAGCACCGCGAATGGCGGATAAAAGCAGTTTGTCCTGCACCGGACGGCCATTGACGAAGACATATTGATGCGCCGAATTGCCACGGTTGAAGGTGGGCACGCCGGCAAAGCCCGTCAGCGTCACATCCTCACGCCCGGCATCGATTTCAATGGCGTTGTCCTTGAAGTCCGCACCGAGAATCTGCGCCATGCGGGCCAGATGATCGTCACCCGTCGACGGAATTTCGAGCGTCGACCGATCCGTGCCTGACAGCACGAAGCGGATATGCGGAAAGGCGATCGCCATGCGTTTGACGACTTCGGTGATTGCGGCCGCTTCGGCGCGTTCCGTCTTCAGGAATTTCAGCCGTGCCGGTGTGGCGAAGAACAGGTCGCGCACCTCGACGATGGTGCCGGCATTCGAGGCGGCCGGCCTCACATCGGAAACCTTGCCGCCGGTGACGGAAATCACCGAACCCTGCTCCGCGCCCTGCTGGCGGCTGGTGATCGTCAGCTTGGCCACGGAGCCGATGGAGGGCAGTGCCTCGCCGCGGAAGCCGAGCGTGCGTATATCGTCAAGTGTATCGGAAATCTTCGAGGTGCAGTGCCGCCTGACCGCAAGCTCGAGATCGGCCGGAGACATGCCACAGCCATTGTCGGTAATCCGCACCAGCCCCTTGCCGCCGCCCGCCGTGGCGATCTCGATGCGCGTCGCCCCGGCGTCGATGGCATTTTCCACCAGTTCCTTCGTGGCGCTGGAGGGTCTTTCGATGACCTCGCCGGCGGCGATCTGGTTGATAAGGGTTTCTGAGAGCTGCTTGATGGCCATGATCGCCATTTTCGCGGATTCGCGCCGGCTTCGAAAGCAAAAAACTGAGACCGCGGAAATTTGCACATGTTTTGCGGGTTGCATGGCATCGGACCATTTCCGCCAATGCAGTTTAAGCGTTAATCCGCCCTTAATCGCCCTTGTTTATGGTGGGGCAGCTTGAAATGACCGCAGAAACGGGGCCACCTCTGCCGGGTGGTGTGTGACGTCGACTATGGGTGAGCGTCATCTTCTCCTCAAGACTGCTTCAAGCGGCAAACCCTGATGTCTGTTTTCCGGAATTTTCGTTTCATCCCGGCATCTGCCCTGGACGATTCCAATAGAAACAAAAGCCTGACCCATTAAAACAGGCGGGAGTTTGCAGTTGAGTGATTTGGCGTCCTCCGGCGCGGGCGTTCATACGGTGATGCTTGATGCCCTTTGCGACGCGCTTGGCGCGGCGATCGTCGTTTACGACCGTAACGATCACATTATTTTCGCAAGCCGGAAGCTCCTCAGTTTTTTCCCGCTGGAAGAGGCCGTCATCGGCCCCGGCGCGCGCCTGCGCGATTATCTTGGCGCCCTGTACGATTGTTACCATATCGAGACGGAAAATCCTGCCGCCAATGCCCGCCAGTTCGGTCGGGAAGAGTGGATCGGCGAACGGCTGGCTCTGCACTGGAAGGAACGGTCTGAAAAAACCGAACGGCTGAAGGGGGAGCGGTTCCTGCGCTTTGTCATGAACCGCCTGCCATCCGGTCTCGGCATTAGTGTCCTCGCGGATATTTCTGAACAGAAGAAGCGTGAAGAACAATGGCGTATCGATCTCGAGCGCGTACAGCTCCTCGAGGATATTCTCGACAATCTGCCGTTTCCCGTCTTCGTCAAGGACCGGAACCTGGCCTATGCCGCCGTGAACAAATCCGCCTGCACCCTGGTCGAAACCAGCCCCGAGAGCCTGCTCGGACGCACGGTCTTCGATCTCCATTCAAGCAAGGTTGCGGGGCGGATCGATGCGGCCGACCGGACGGTACTGGAGAGCGGCACGCCAAGCGTCATTCCGGAAAGGGTGAGACGCCTGAACGGTGAAGAGATACTGACGATCACGCGCAAACAGCGCGTAGGACGGCCAGGCCGTTATTTCCTGGTGACGACGATGGAGGATGTGACTGCGCTCGCCACGCTTGATGCGAACGGCATGCCCGTCATCCCTTCTTTGGAGCATGTGGCATTTGTGTCCTCAACCTATGGAAAGGATGAGGAGAAGGAAGGCCGTAACGGCTTGCTGAAAAGCAAGGCGGTGCTGGTCGTCTCCGAAAACAGCCGCTTTGCAGAGGCCGCCGGCCGCCAGCTCACGGCAGGTGGCATGGACCATGCAGCGGTGACGAGCGAGGAAGAGCAGCGCACCTTTATCGATGTCGCCGCCTCCGCCGGGGTTGCCATCGATGTTGTTGTCATCGACGCCCAGATGAGCATCGCATGCCTCGATATTGCCGCGGCACACCATCTGCCCGTCGTCAGCATCGAGGAGGACGAGATTGACGCGTCGTTGTTGCATCATGTGGCTGTAGGGCTCCATTCGGTGCCGAAGGAGAAATCGGTAGAGGAGGACTGGGAGATCATGACGCAGGACCTGCCCAAAATCCTCAGCAACGGCGGCGTGTGCGACGTTCTTCTCGTCGAGGACAACCGGGTCAACCAGATCGTTTTTTCGCAGATACTTGAGGGTCTCGGGCTTTCCTGGCGGCTCGCCACGTCGGGCGAGGAAGCGCTGCGTCTCTTCGTGGAACAGGCTCCGTCGGTCGTACTGCTTGACACGACGCTTGCCGATATCGACGGCTTCGAGGTCGCCCGCCGCATGCGCGATCTTTCGGGTGAAAAGCGCATTCCTGTTGTCGGCGTCATTACCCACGCATTCGAAGGCGACCTCGACAAATGCCTCGCATCCGGGATGGAGGACATGCTGCTGAAACCTGTCAGCCCCGATATGGTGGAGGCTGTTTTTGTGCGGCTTTTTGGCAAGGACGTGCTGCAGCTGCAGGCGTGATAGCCCCCTCCATCGAACCGCGTGGCGTAAACATACAATTAATTGCCGCCGCCTCGGCCGTTTTGCGCTGGCAGCGGGTCTCAACGAGGGCGGTCTGCGTTTTTCGGTTCGTCGCTCTATGGCTTTTTTAATACTTGCCCTGCATTGTGATCGCGGTCGATAGAGGATTCAAGAGATGCAGGAATGAAACGGGCAGAGCCGCAAACGTTGCAGGTTAGCCAGAACGAGCTTCAGGCGATGGCCTACAGCGATCCGCTGACAGGGCTCGGCAACCGCTACCGTTTGCGGGACAAGATCCGCATGCTCGCCAGCGAACGCTCCAGCGATCCAGCACCCTTCACGGTCGGCATTGCCAATATAGACGGCTTCAAACCCATCAATGACCTTTTCGGCGTGCAGGCGGGCGATGAAATCCTCTGCCAGGTTGCTCACCGCCTCAAAGCCTGCATTCCCGATGGCGCCATCGTGACGCGCCATGACGGCGACGAATTCGCTTTCGTATTGCCGCTGGTGTTCGAACGCACCGGTGCCGAGCGTGTCGGCAACATGATCAAGGACGTGCTCTCCGCTCCCTATGATCTTGGTGATCGTAACGTCCGGCTTTCCTCCTCGTTCGGCTTTGCCATCTATCCCTTCGCCGGCGATGATTTTGAGGATCTGCTGAAAAGCGCCGAGACGGCGCTCTACCGCTCCAAGCGGCGCGGCCGCGGCCAGATCACCGTCTATTCGCGTGAGATTGCGCAGGAGATGAAGCGCGCCACGCAGCTTGAGCAGGCGCTCAGAAACGCGATCATCACCGACGCGATCGACGTGCATTTCCAGCCCATCGTCCGGCTGGAGGAGGCGAAGGTCATCGGTTTCGAGGCGCTCGCGCGCTGGAACGATCCGGATCTCGGCTTCGTATCGCCTGCGGTTTTTGTGCCGCTGGCCGAAGAACGCGGTTTCATCGATGCGCTTTCGGAGGCCCTGCTCAGAAAAGCCGCGGAAGCGGCGCTTTTCTGGCCGCGTGAGCTCTTTCTGTCCTTCAACCTGTCGTCCGCGCAACTGATGGACCCCAGCACGGCAGACAATATTCTGTCCATACTTTCGCGTGTCGGCCTCGACCCGCACCGGCTGGAGCTTGAAATCACCGAAACGGCGGTCATGACCTCCGCCGATACCGCCCAGCGGATCATCAGCGAGTTGCAGAGCGCGGGCGTTCGTATTTCTCTCGACGATTTCGGCACCGGCCAATCGAGCCTCGGCCGCCTGCGGGATTTCACATTCGACAAGGTGAAGATCGATCGCGCTTTCGTCTCGCGCATCAGCAGCGACCGCCCTTCCGAACATATCATCAAGGCCATCGTCGCCATGTGCGAAGGGCTTGATCTTGAAGTCGTGGCCGAAGGGATAGAGGAGCGGGCGGAAGAGGAAAAACTGCGCGCGCTCGGCTGCGCCATGGGACAAGGCTACTTCTACGGCCGCCCCGCCGACGCCGCGGCGACCCAGCGGTATCTACATGAGAATTACCGCGAGATATTGTCGGATATTTCCTGAGAAACGGAATGACCTTGGACGAGGTGGTGGGGACGCCCCCAACACCCCTCATTCCTGTCTTTGCCACGGGAGCCCGGCCGACGCGCGTCTGCGCGGCGAAGAGAGTCCCTTCGGTCCAAGACTTCGGCTGGCTAGATTCCTGTGACAAGCACAGGAATGAGGAGAAGGCGGTGCGTGCCGCGTCTCAGAGCCTGTAAAGCGGCTCAAACCGGCCCTTGACCTCAACCCCCAGTTCGAACGTCAACCCGTGCTGCGGATTGGCGGCTAGGGCGTCCTCGTCAAGATTTTCACGCGCCGACGTCACGAGAAGGCGCGATGCGTCCGGGCCGACGAAGGCCGGGCAGGTCGTCTGTCCCGCGGGCACCGCATATCGGGCAATATGGTTGCCGTCGTTATCATAACGATCAACCGCGCCTTCGCCCCAACGAGCGTTCCAGATATGCCCTTCGGCATCGCAGACCGAGCCGTCGATACCGCCATCGACTCCTGTCGAATCGATGAAGACTTCAGCCTTGCCGGAGGGGAGGCCGGTCTCGGGATCGAGCGGCACGCGCATCAGCTTGTTCACCTTGGTATCGACGTAATATCCGGTCGCGCCATCGGGCGAGAAGCAGATCGAATTCGGAATGCTGATATCGGCAAACAGCTTCGTCACCGTGCCTTTGTAAACATGATAGATGCTGCCCGCGCCGGTTTCCGCCTTTCGGCCCATGGTGCCGATCCAAAGCGCGCCGCAAGGGTGCATGCGCCCGTCATTGGACCGGTTGCCGGGCAGGTCCTTTTCCAGCTCCGCATGCAGAGTCAGCACACCAGTCTTCGTATCACGCAGGAAAAGCCCGTCATCGGAGGCGATCAACTGTTGGCTGTCGCTGACTTTCGCCAGAGCGCTGCCCATGAAGGGCAGGGAATGGACGGTCTTGCGGCCGGAGGCGAGGTGCAGTTCATGCAATTCCCGCTCGAGAATGTTGAACCACCAGGCCGTGCCGGTCGCAGGGTCGAAGGTCGGGCCTTCGCCGAGCAGCATCGGCGTCTCGTCAAGAACACGTCCGGTAAAGGGAAAAACAGTCGCCAAGCTCTTATCCTCCGATGGCTGCATCATAGGCCGACAGTGTGACAGTGGCGCGTTCGCGCACCTCCGCTGCGGTCATGCCGGGTTTATAGAGGCTGGTTCCGAGCCCGAACGCCATGATGCCGGCCGATGTATAGTCGGCAAAATTCTTATCCGAGACACCGCCGACCGCTGCGATGACCAGATCCTTCGGCAGGATCGTCCGGATCGCATTGATGCCGGCGGGGCCAATGATGCTGGCGGGGAAGAACTTCAGCCCGGTCGCACCGGCTTTTGCGGCCACCAGCGCTTCGGTGGGGGTGAGAACGCCCGGCATCGTCACCATGCCTTTTTCACGTGCAGCTGTAATGACCTCCGCATCGGCATTGGGGCTAACCATCAGCCTGCCGCCTGCCGCGTCCAGCGATGCGACGTCTTCCACGCTCAGCACGGTCCCGGCGCCGATCAGGCAATCGGCGGGCGCCATCTTTGCCGCGATCTCGATGGAACGGAACGGATCGGGGGAATTCAGCGGAATTTCGATGGCGCGGAAGCCGGTTTCGATCAGCGCGCCGACAACGCCTTCTGTCTCCTCGGGTTTCAGGCCGCGCAGGATGGCAATCAGCGGATATTTGATGGAAGGAAAGGGAATACGCATGGTCGATCTTTCTTCTTATGGCCAGATGGCTGTTGCAGCGGCCAGCAATCCGCGCCGCACGGCTTCGTCTGCGTCGATGACCGTATAGTGGATATCGAGGGCGGTGAAGGCGCCTTCGTAAAGCGCGCCAAGCGCGCCGGAGCCGATCAGCACCACCGGTGTCTCCCGCCGCGCCGTCGAATGCGCGCCGGCGATCTCCAGCCCGATCATGATGCCAGAAAGCCTGGCCTTGGCATCCGTGGCGGCGAGGCCATGCAGCAATTGACCGGAGCGCAGTGTGAACAGCCGGTTGCTGGTGAGCTGCGGATTGGCGTAAATGTCGAGCACGGCCGCTCTGAAGTCCTCGTGTTGGCCGGTGAAAGGCTCCGCCTCGGCCACCGCATGGGACAGGATCGTCTGCTTGGAAATGACCTCGAACAGTTCGCCGGTCATGAAGGTGGCAAAGCCGTTGACGTCGCCATCACGAACGGTCACCCATTTGGAATGCGTGCCGGGCATACAGACAAGTTTCTCGCCGGTGTCCGAGGAGGCAAGAGCGCCGAGCAATTGCGTTTCCTCGCCACGCATCACGTCGGGCGCGTTTTTATCCCGCTGCGCCAGCCCCGGCAGAATACGCACATCGCGCGCCTGACCCGGCACGCGAACTGCGCCATCCAGCACCGACGACAGCGATGCCGGCACGTCGATGTAACCCGCTTCGACCCAACCCTGCCGCGCGCCTGCCATACCACAGACGAGAACCGGCAAATCTTCAGGCGCGCCGATGGCGTCGAGATGCGCTTGCAGAACCTCGGCAAAACCGGTCCGCATGGCCGTGGTCATGCCTTCCGAACTTCTGCGCTCCGCCAGCACAGCACCCGAGCGGCTCATGAGCCAGAGCCGGAAACTGGTCGTACCCCAGTCAACGGCGATAAAAGCGGGTTCAGACATTATAGAAGGCCTCCGTCTACGATTATGGATTGCGCCGTGATGGCGCTTGATGCCGAGGATGCGAGAAACAGGCATGGCCCAGACAAATCGGCAGCGACGAGCATGCGCTTCAAGCATTGTCGCGCCGTGGTCGTCGCAATGCCCTCATCCGTCAGCCACAGTTCCCTCTGCCGCTCGGTCACGATCATGCCCGGCAGCAGCGTGTTGACGCGGATATTTTCTGGCCCCAGCCGGCCGGCAAGGCTTTTTGTCAACCCGATGATACCTGCCTTCGCCGCCGCATAGGAGGGAAGTTCGCCCATGTTGAGCAGAAACGAGATGGACGAGAAATTGATGATGGAGGCGTCTTTCGCGAGCCGGAGGTAGGGAAGCGCGGCCTGAACGGTAAAAAACATCTGCTTGAGATTGACCGCCTGATTGGCATCCCAATAGGCTTCTGTCACCGCATCTATGTCATGACGGTCGTCCCAGGCGGCGTTGTTGACCAGAACCTTGATACCGCCTATCGCCGCGGCCGCCTCAGTGACGGTCACGGCTATGGCCGCCACGTCGCGCAGGTCGGCCCTGAAGAAATGGACCGGGTGGGGCGACACCCCGGAAAGCCGCCGGACCAGCGCTTCGCTCGGCTCTTCGGCGATATCGATGAACGCTACCTTTGCGCCCTGCATGGCAAAGGCTTCCACGAGCGAAGCCCCTATGCCGGAACCGCCGCCGGTGATCAGCACGCCCGCATCCTTGAGGTCCGGAAATTGGGCTGTCGTCATCGGCATGATCTCATCCGTCAGGGGCTTGATTGTTCCATTATTTGGAACTAGATTTTAATAAATGGAATTATTCCCTTGGCGCAAGCCTCATGTCAAGGCGAATGACAATGGATGTTGCCATGCCTGATACCAAAATACCCAATGGCAGGATGCGCAGCGCAGTTCCAGCCGCGCGGCAAAAAACCGATAGCGACACCGGTACACTCGGTAAGGCCATCTCGCTCCTGGAACTGATCGCCCTTTCTGAAAGGCAGATGCGTTTCACCGATGTGGTGGAAGCGTGCGGGCAGCCGCGAGGCACCGTCCATCGCCAGCTCGCACATCTGCTTGCCGAAGGCCTGATAGACCAGGCCCCCGACCAGACCTACGTTGTTGGCCTGAGGCTGTTGCAGTTTGCAGCCAAAGCCTGGAGTGGCAACGATCTGCGCAGCATAGCCGCCCCACACCTGGCGGCGCTGCAGGAGGCAACGCAGGAATCGGTGCATCTCGCGGTTCTGATCGGGCGCGAAGTGACCTATCTGGACAAGATTGAGGGCAAGCACAGCTTGCGCATGCATTCGCAGGTTGGAAAGACCTCGCCAGCCTATTGCACAGGCGTGGGTAAGGCCGCGCTGTCGCTGCTACCCGCCGGCGATCTGGAAGATCTCGCGGCCGGGCTGGATTTTAAGCGCTTCACGGACAACACCATCACCACACCGCAGGCCCTGATGGAGGATGTTTCGGCCATTCGCACCCTCGGTTACGGTTTCGATCTTCAGGAGCACGAGATCGGCATTCATTGCGTTGCGGCGCCGTTACCGGCCCCGGGACGCAGTTTCCGCGCGGCGATTTCAGTGACCGGCCCCGCCTACAGGGTGGATGTGGAACAGCTCCGCGCCTGGGCTCCGCTGGTGCGTGCAACCGCCGATAAAATTTCGGCAGAACTTGTCTATCGCTTATCGCCGGTTGCGGATGATTGACGAAAAGCCGATGCCGCTTATGGGGTTGCCCGCCCGCGAAAAAGAGGAGACATGACCGGCTTACGCGAGATAACGCTAATTTTCGAATATTCTGATCTAATTTTCAACTTTTGTTTGCATGAATCGATTTGCTGAGTAACATCCTCAAAATTCCGGGCAGAGGCGGGCCTTTGCGGCGGCATTTCCTCATGCTCGAAGAACAGCTTTCATGCAGAAAACAGAAACGGCCAGCGTTCAGTCGATTGGTGTTGATTGCGTTCGCGAGATCGCCAATCTTAATACGCAGTTCGATATATTCCGCTTCCTGAAGCGGCTGACGGAGGCGTGGGAATTCAGGGCCTTCATGGTACTCGACCTCACTACAGAGGTCTCAAGCGAATTGTCGCATTATACCGTCATCACCAGCTGGCCGGCCGAACTGTTGCAACGCTATGATGAAGAAGGCGAGTTGCAGAACAGCCGCGTCATGGCGCGGTTAAGAAAATCCACTGTACCCTTTTCCGTGTCGCTGGATTTCCTGGTCGAAGGCGAGGGGCATGTCCTGAAGAAAAACGTGGTCGCGCTTTTCGAACGGTTCGAGATGATAAATTCCGTCTGGTTCCCGGTGCATGATGTCACCCTCAGGCGCGGCGCCGTATCCTTTTCCGGCAACAAGACGGCCCTGCCGGAAGCCCGGCTTGCGGAGCTTTTTTACATTTCCAGCCACGTCTTTGCCCGGCTGTCCGAAATCCGCCGTCTCGATCTCCGCGTGCCGGAAACATTGAGCGAACGGGAGATCGACTGCCTGAACTGGACGGCAGCCGGAAAGACCAGTGCCGAAATCGCCGAGATCATGATGTTGTCGGAGCATACCATCAATCACTACCTGAACCGCGCGACGAAAAAACTCGATACGGTCAACCGCACCCAGGCGGTCGCCAAGGCCCTGCGCGTCGGACTGATTAAATAGCGAAACTCGCAATTTTATCATTGTGATAAAGCCCTTCCTGGGCGATCCTCTTTTCGAATCACCGGAAAGGAGAAATCGTTGCCGGAGCGGCATAGTGTAAAAGCGGGATTTTCTCCGACTGTCGATTGCGCCGTGCTGATAGTCGCTGCCGAAAAAGGCTTTGCCGCCGATGAAGGCATAGAACTGGAACTGGTCCGAAAGCAGTCCGCACGTGGTGTTCTTTCGGTGCTCGGCGAGGACGGCGTTCAGATCGCGCATTTGCCCGCTCCTGTTCCCGTGGGGTCGGCCGTTGGCCTCCATGATATGCCGGCCAATATCATCGGCGTTTTCACGCTTTCCCTCGGCGGCTCCGCGACCACCGTTTCCCCTGGGTTTTATGATGAACTTTACCGTGAGGGACTGAAGCTGCCGGACCCGGCGGCTTTCGGCCGTGCGATGGCCCGCGTCTGCGCCGCACGCCGGGCCGCGGGTGAAAATCCGCCCGTCTTCGCGGTTGAGGATATCGCCTCGACGTCCTTTTATGCCCTGCGTTATCTGCTCGGAAGCTGCGGTGTGCTGCTTGGCCGTGACATGGAAATCGTCGAAGCGCTGCCGAAGGCGATGCCCGGGCTTCTGGAAAGCGGCGACGTCGATGCGCTCTGTTCCGCTGAACCCGCGGGCAGCGCTGCGGTGCTGGGTGGCGCCGGGCGTATCGTGACGACGGGCGCGCTCATCTGGCACAATGCCCCGGAAAAAATACTTGCCGTGAAGCGAGATTGGGCTGATGCGAATGCCAGCCTCTTGGAGGGGCTGCTGCGCGCACTTTACCGCGCGGGCGAGTGGTGCGCCAACCCCGCCAATATCGAGGAACTTGCCGGTATTCTGGCCGCCCCCCATTATATGAACGTCAGTGGCGAATTCCTGCTTCCGGCCCTGACGGGCTATATTTCGACTTCGCAGAAGGACATGCAGCGTTTTCAGGAATTTTTCGTCACCAGCGCGAAAGCGGCGAATTTTCCATGGCAAAGCCAGGCTCTTTGGTTCTTCAGCCAGATGTTGCGCTGGGGGGAAATACCCGCCGGTTGTCGTTTCGATGCCGCGGTGGTGGAAGCCGCACGCAATGCGTATAGGCCGGATATTTTTCGCAAGGCGATGAAACCACTTTTCGTGCCGGTGCCAGGCGCCAATCTGAAGCTGGAAGGCACGCTGAGGGAACCTGTTCATGTCGGCGCATCGCGCACCGGCCTCGTTCTGGGACCCGACTGTTTCTTCGACGGGCGAGTCTTCGATCCGGAGACGCTCGATATGGATGACGAGATTTGAAATCGCAGCGCTAAATCGTCGCGAATGGTTCCTGTTTGCGCTTTGGCATTGGCGAACCGCTCCCGCTTGTCTATGGATGGCGCAAATTGTTTCCCGATCAGACCGGACGATGTAACGGAGTAAGACAATGGCAGAGGTCAGCAAGAACCAGGTGGAAAAGGCTCTGGACGCCGTCATCTATCCCGGCAGCGGCAGAAGCATCGTTTCCCTCGGCATGGTCTCGGAAATCTTCATCGCAGATGGAAAGGCCTATTTCTCGATCACCGTCCCGGCCGACAGGGCGGCCGAGATGGAGCCGTTGCGCCTGTCCGCCGAACAGGCGGCGAAGGGTGTTCCGGGCATCGCCGGCGCGGTCGTGGCGCTGACTGCCGATCGCAAGCCCGGCCAACAGCAGCCGGCGCCGGCGCGTCCCGCCGCGGCAGCGGGCCGGCCGACGCAGCAGCCGGGCTCGTCCAAGGTGGGCGTCCCCGGCGTCCGCGCCATCATCGCCGTCGCATCGGGCAAGGGCGGGGTCGGCAAATCGACGACATCAGTCAATCTTGCGCTTGGCCTTCAGGCGCTTGGCCTGAAGGTCGGCATGCTGGATGCGGACATTTACGGGCCTTCGCTGCCGCGGCTCCTCAAGATTTCCGGTCGTCCGAAACAGCAGGAGGACCGCATCATTCTTCCCATGGAGAATTATGGGCTGAAGGTCATGTCCATGGGGTTTCTGGTGGATGAGGAGGCCGCGATGATCTGGCGCGGGCCAATGGTGCAGTCCGCCCTGATGCAGATGCTGCGTGAAGTCGCCTGGGGCGAGCTCGACGTGCTGGTGCTGGATATGCCGCCCGGCACGGGTGATGCGCAGCTGACCATCGCCCAGCAGGTGCCGCTTGCCGGCGCGGTCATCGTTTCCACTCCGCAGGACCTCGCGCTGCTCGACGCGCGCAAGGGCATCACCATGTTCCGCAAGGTGGAGGTGCCATTGCTCGGCGTCATCGAGAACATGAGTTACTTCATCGCACCCGATACCGGCGCCCGCTACGATATTTTCGGCCACGGCGGCGCGAAGGCGGAAGCCGAAAGGATCGGTGTGCCGTTCCTCGGCGAGGTGCCGCTCACCATCGCCATCCGCGAAATGTCGGACGCCGGAACGCCTGTCGTCGTTGCCGACCCGGATGGTCCACAGGCTGCGATCTACCGCGAGATAGCGAAAAAAGTCTGGGAGCGTATTGGCGCCGGTGAAAGAAAAGCGGCTCCAAAGATCGTTTTCGAATAAGCTACGGACGGCCGGCAAAACCGCAAAGCGCACCTGCGCTGTGAATAGTCCTGTAAAAACAGAAGATTGGTGGCCAGTAACGGTGCGGTTTCTGGCCATGAAATCCAGAAGTGCTTCGTCTGCAAAGCTGTCACGAAAAAATATTGCTTGATTGCATCTCGCTTTGGGCGCATACGCCTGCGCCGTTTGGCTCTTGGTCCATCGGGCTGGCGCGATATGACGTTGCGCCTGTTTCGGTGGTCCCTGAAGTGTCGTCCAAAGGTTTGCCGACAGCAAACAGGATATGTTAAGCAGCATTGCGGCTAAGGCCTGCAATGTGGAGCGGAGAAACGGATTGATAAAAGCCTATCGCGCCAATTGCGAGGCGATCAGCCTGTCGTCAGACGACGGCTCCGTACAGATTCCTGATGACATCGTCTGGATCGATCTCGTCAACCCGGACAGGGCGGAAGAGCAGCATGTGGAAAAGCTGCTGCAGCTCGATCTGCCGACGCGTGAGGATTTGAAGGATATCGAGCCCTCCAGCCGTCTCTACATGGAAGACGGCAATGTTTTCATGACCGCATCGCTGGTGTGGAAGGCGGATTCGGACGACCCCCGCCTCACAGACGTCGCCTTCATCCTCGCCGGCACGCGCCTCGTGACGATCCGTTATGCTGAGCCGAAATCATTCCACCTTTTCATTGCCGCCATCACCCGCGCGCCGCATGAGATGCGCAGCGGCACGGCGCTGCTTTTGAAACTGCTCGAGACAATCGTCGATCGCACGGCCGAAATTCTCGAAAACTCGGTCGCTGGCATCGACAATCTCGCCGCTGATATTCTCGGCAGCCAAGCCCGTTCCAAGCGCAAGGCGCCGCGTTATCTCGAAGACCGCCTGACCAACATCGCTGCCTATCATCGGCTGATTTCGAAGGTTCGCGTCAGTCTTGCATCGCTGGCGCGGCTGCAGACGTTCTTTTCCACCAGCGATCAGGCGAGCGCGGACAAGGTTGCGAGGGAGCAGGGCAAGTCCATCGGACGCGATATCCAGTCGCTGAACGAACATGCCTCCTTCGTTTCCGGCAATCTGACCTTCCTGCTCGATGCCTCGCTCGGCATCATCAACATCGAGCAGAACAGCATCATCAAGATATTCTCCATCGCTTCGGTGGTTTTTCTGCCGCCCACGCTGGTGGCTTCGGTTTACGGAATGAACTTTCAGCTCATGCCGGAGTTGAACTGGACATTTGGTTATCCACTTGCGCTGATCGTCATGGTGATGTCCGCAATCATCCCGTTTCTCTTTTTTCGTTGGAAGGGCTGGCTCTGAGGAGCCAGGATCATCATGTCCCAGATCGCTGACAAGGATGTTGCCGAGAAGCCGGATGCGGATGACGCTCACAAGAACAAGGGGCTTTACGCCGCTATCCTTGGTTCGATCGGCGTCGTTTATGGCGATATCGGCACCAGCCCGCTCTACGCCTTTCGCGAAGCCCTGCGGCCCATCGCCTATGACGGGGTGACGCAGGAAGAGGTCATCGGCCTCACATCGCTGATGATCTGGTCTCTGACGATCATCGTCACCTTCAAATACATCACGCTTTTGCTGCGCGCCGACAATGACGGCGAGGGCGGTACGCTGTCGCTGCTGGCGCTGCTGATGAAGACGGCCGGCACCCATCGCAGCGTCCTCATCGTGCTTGGCCTGATTGGCGCGGCGCTGTTTCTTGGCGATGCCATGATCACCCCGGCACTTTCAGTGCTTTCGGCGGTGGAAGGCCTGAAGCTCGTCACCCCGGAGATGGACGCCTTCATCATTCCGATCTCTGTCGGCATCCTGATTGGCCTCTTCGCCATCCAGTCCCACGGCACCGGCACGGTGGCAAAATTTTTCGGACCGATCACCGCGGTCTGGTTCATCGTCATGGGCCTTGCAGGCCTCATTCATATCGCTGACGACTTCAGCATTCTCTTTGCCTTCAACCCGTGGCACGCGGTCGAGTTTCTGGCGAATGAAGGTTTTTATGGCATTGTCGTACTCGGCGCGGTGTTCCTGACGATCACGGGCGCAGAAGCGCTTTATGCAGACCTCGGCCATTTCGGCCGCCGCCCCATCCAGTGGGCGTGGTTCTGTCTGGTATTCCCGGCGCTGACGCTGAACTATCTGGGGCAGGGCGCGCTCGTGCTGAAAGACCCGGCGGCCATGTCCAATCCCTTCTATCTGATGTTCCCGCAATGGGCGATCCTGCCCGCCGTCATTCTGGCGACCGCCGCGACAATCATTGCCAGCCAGGCCGTCATAACGGGCGCCTTCTCGCTGGTTCGCCAGGCGATTCACCTCGGCTACCTGCCGCGCATGGAAATTCTCTTCACCTCGGAAACCAATACCGGGCAGATTTATCTTCCGGCGGTCAACACCATCCTGCTTTTCGGTGTCGTTGCCCTGGTGCTCACCTTCAAGAGCTCGGATGCGCTGGCCACCGCCTATGGTATTTCGGTCACCGGTGCGATGGTCGTCACCAGCCTGATGTTCTTCGAGTTCGTGCGCAAACGCTGGCAATGGTCGATCTGGCTTGCCCTTGCGGTGCTGACCCCGCTTCTGGTGCTGGAACTGATCTTCCTCGGCGCAAACCTTCTGAAAATTCATGATGGCGGTTACGTGCCGGTGCTGCTGGCGATTGCCTTCACGGTCATCATGACGACTTGGCAGCGCGGTTCGAGAATCCTGTTCGCCAAGACGCGCCGCATCGATGTGCCGCTGAAGGCCTTCATCGCCTCAGTGGAAAAGGAAAGCGCCCATGCGCCGGTGCGCGTACCGGGTACGGCGATTTTCCTCACCGGCGATCCGGAAACGGCGCCGGCGGCTTTGCTGCATAATCTGAAGCATAACCACGTCCTTCACGACAAGAACGTCATCCTGACGATCCGCACCGAGGATCAGCCGCGCGTTCATCCGGCAGATCGTTATACGTTGACGAAGATGAGCGACCGTTTCGCCGTGGTCGAGCTGCATTTCGGCTTCATGGAAACCCAGAATGTTACCCAGGCGCTGGGCTATCTGCGCCGCACGGGCTACAAGTTCGACATCATGTCGACCTCCTTCTATCTCGGTCGCCGCAAGCTGGTTCCAGATCCGAAATCGGGCATGCCGGGCTGGCAGAACCGCCTGTTCATCGCGCTCGCCGAAACGGCAGCCGATCCCTCCGACTATTTCCGCCTGCCTGCCAATCGGGTGGTGGAACTCGGTTCGCACGTCGTGGTGTGACGAAGTGGGCATGCCCCCAATGTAGCTGGGCGATCTCGTTCTCTCTGTCATACCGGCCTTGAGCCGGTATCCAGCCAGCCCAAGTCCTTGGGGTGAAAGGGTCTTTACGCCGCGCCGACGCGCGACGGCTGGTTCCGGCTCGAGGCGGAATGACGGATGAGGAGATGCCCTGCGGCGCAGTTCTAATCGGCACATGCGAACTCGACTCCACGCCACACTCATTAGCATTCCCTCACACATTAACGTGAAGACACCTTCCTGCGCGGCGTTAACCAACCATCAAGGTTAATAAGAGATTCTCGAACACCTGTAGAAAATTCGGTTGTCGGTGTTCGGAGTGCTGGTTTTGCGTTCGAAAAGAGTAATGCGTCGTCGGTCCCCCGTGTCCTTTCAGGGATGGGCGTCCAAGTGGACGTCACCCGTCGTCTTCGGCCTGGCCGCCTGGCTTGTCTTTCCCTCCCTCGCTGCGCGTGCCGATCTCGCCTCGCTTCTGGCGGGCCTCGACAAGGGCGGCGAACAATGGCGCATGGTGCTGACTGCCTCCCCGGCGGGCTCGACGCATAACGCCTCCCTGACATTCAACGATCCGGAAGGGGGCGAGGCGCTGCATGGCGGCGGCATGACCCTGCCCAACGGCAGCAAGGTCGCGTTCGTCACCAACAAGAAGGGCGAAGCAACGACGCCGGACAGCGAGCGGGTGAACCGCGCCGCCAAGAAGGGCCGCATCGTCGCCACCGAAATCATGCAGCCGCCGAAGGCCTTCACCGCCGGTTCGGTGCTGCAGCGCACCTCGATGCTGGATATCGAGCCGCTGAAGCGCAAGGATCGCACCGCCTTCGTCAAGCCGAAGCGCGGCAAGGATGTCGAACTCGCCTCTTTCTATTTCCGCCGCGAGGAAAAGAAGGCGGATAAGAGCGTCTCGCCGATGCTGGCGGAACTCGTCACCAACCGCACGCCGGACATCCTGGCGACGGCCTATGCGCCCGCCGAACCGGATTTTGCCCGGGAGTCTCCCTTCGACGCCATCCTGAAGAAGCCCGAGGCCGGCCGCTTCGTGCCGCAGATCAACCCAGATGACCACGCCTGGGCCGCAACGCCGCTGCCGGCAGCCGTGTTTTCTCCGGCCGAACAGCAGTGCCTTGCATCGGGCATCTATTTCGAGGCGCGCGGTGAGTCCGTTAAAGGTCAGGCGGCGGTGGCGCAGGTCATCCTAAACCGCGTGCGCAATCCGGCCTATCCGAAAACCATCTGCGGCGTTGTCTACCAGAACAAGGACTGGCGCAATCGCTGCCAGTTCTCCTTCGCCTGCGATAATATCAAGGATCGGGTGAATTCCGAACGCCACTGGAAGATGGCGCGCGAAGTGGCCATGGCGACTACGGCCGGCAAGATCTGGCTGAAGGAAGTTGGCTCTGCCACCCACTATCACGCCGTTTACGTGCGTCCCGCCTGGGGCAAGTCGATGAAGAAGGTCGGCAGAATCGGCCTCCACGTCTTTTACCGTACCTATGGTGGCGGCTGGAGCTGATACCACCGCCAATTTGTCGCATTTTGCGTGTCAAAAATGCCGATTCCCCGGCGAAACATCGCCCCCAAACAGTGATTTCTAGTCAAGCCATTGTTTTTGAATGATTAATTTGTGCCTAAACAACCGCTCGCAGTGCCTTGACTAGAGAAGCCCCTAAAACTATGTTGCGCGCGACTTCAGAGCGGGCTGGAACAGGCTTAATCCGTCACCGTTTACAACTCCAAAGGGTTCTGGCATGGCTGGAACGGAGAAAATGGGTGGGATTTTAAGATGACTGGCAACCGTGACGATAGTCTGGACGAGCGCCGCAAACGCCTTGCTGACAAGTTGGCAAAGGTGAAGGCGGAGGATGAGGCGGAAGTGAGGGCGGAGACCAACGCTGCGGAGAGCCGGAAAGGCTTTGCGATGGCGGTTAAGCTCTCATCGGAGTTCATTTCGGCCATCGTGGTCGGCGCTATGCTGGGTTATCTTCTGGACTATTTTGCCGGCACGACGCCGTGGGGGATGATCGTTCTTCTTCTTCTCGGTTTCTGCGCAGGCGTATTGAATGTGTTGCGTTCGACGGGCGCGGTGGCCAAGCCGCCGCTGCTTGAGAAGGCGGACAGACGAGACGAGGGTGGAAAACGCGGCCTTTGAGGCTGTTTTTCCTTACAGTTGAGATGCCGCGACAGGCGGCGACAGGTAAAGAGGGCAGCCGGTGGCAAACGATCCGACCCATCAGTTCTTGGTGCAGCCGATCATTCCGATCGAAATTGGCGGCGTCGATTTTTCCTTCACCAATGCGTCGCTCTTCATGGTCGCGACCGTGGCTGCTGCTTCGGGTTTCCTTTATTTCGCAACGTCGAACCGCGGTCTGATCCCCACCCGCATGCAGTCCGTTGCCGAAATGTCCTATGAGTTCATCGCCTCCATGCTGCGCGAAGGCGCCGGCAAGAAGGGCATGGTGTTCTTCCCCTTCGTTTTCTCGCTGTTCATGTTCGTGCTGACGGCAAACCTGCTCGGCATGTTCCCGTATTTCTTCACGGTCACCAGCCAGATCATTGTCACCTTCGCGCTCGCCTGCCTCGTCATCGGCACGGTCGTGGTTTACGGTTTTTATAAGCACGGTCTGCATTTCTTCGGCATTTTCGCCCCCTCCGGCGTGCCCAAGGCACTTCTGCCGCTTGTGGCGTCGATTGAAATGATCTCCTTCCTGTCGCGCCCGATCAGCCTTTCCGTTCGTCTTTTCGCGAACATGCTGGCCGGCCACATCACGCTCAAGGTTTTCGCAGGCTTCGTCGCCTCCATGAGCGCACTTGGCGCGCTCGGCGTCGGCGGTGCAGTCCTGCCTCTCATCATGACGGTCGCAATGACCGCTCTCGAATTTCTCGTTGCCTTCCTGCAGGCTTACGTCTTCGCGGTACTGACTTGCATGTACCTGAACGACGCCGTGCATGGTGGTCACTGAGAAGTAAAGTCGCTGGCCCCGGCAACGGGCGTCAAAAACAGCCGCAACAACCAATATCTCAAGGAGTCTCACATGGAAGCGGAAGCAGCAAAGTACATCGGCGCAGGTCTCGCATGCCTCGGCATGGCTGGTACGTCCCTCGCACTCGGCCGTATCTTCGGTGATTACCTGTCCGGCGCACTGCGCAACCCCTCTGCTGCCGACAGCCAGTTCGGCCGTCTGGTATTCGGCTTCGCCGTTACGGAAGCTCTGGGCATCTTCTCGCTGCTCGTTGCTCTCCTTCTCCTGTTCGCTGTCTAATATCGGCATCAGGTCTGGATCACGGCCCGCAACATAGCGTGCCGTGATCCTTCGCATTTGCAGTCCCCCTGGAGGTGAGCATGTTCGTGACCGAGGCTTATGCCCAGTCAGCACCGACCGTAGGTGAAACGCATACGGAAACTCCGGCCGTTGGCCAGCCGCAACCGGAAGCCACGCACACGGAAACCGGTGTAGCGCATGGCGCCGAGCACGGTTCTTCCGGCGTTTTCCCGCCGTTCGACCAGTCTACTTATGCATCGCAGGTCCTGTGGCTGGCGATTACGTTTGGCCTTTTCTACCTGCTCATGCAGAAGGTCATCGTTCCGCGCGTCGGCGGCATTCTGGAAAACCGTCATGGACGCATCGCACAGGATCTCGACGAAGCGGCACGGCTGAAAGCTGAAGCTGACGCTGCCGTCGAAACCTATGAAAAAGAACTCGCGGCAGCCCGCGCCAAGGCAAGCTCGATCGGCGCCGCGGCCCGTGACGCCGCCAAGGCGAAGGCCGATGCCGATCGCGCCGCTATTGAAGCCGGTCTCGCCGAAAAGCTTGCCGCTGCCGAAAAGCGCATTGCCGGCATCAAGGATCAGGCTTTCGCCGATGTCGGCGCCATCGCCGAGGAAACCGCGACCGCAATCGTCGACCAGCTGGTTGGCGCAAAGGTCAAGGACACGGACGTGAAGGCAGCGATTGCCGCCGCTTCGAACGTGAAGGGAGCCTGATATGGCATTTGATGCATCATTTTTCGCTCTCGTCGGTCTCGTTCTCTTCTTCGTCCTGATCGCTTACCTCAAGGTTCCGGGCATGCTCTCCAAGTCTCTGGACGAGCGCGCGCAGAACATTCAGGACGAACTGGCCGAAGCCAAGCGCCTGCGTGAAGAGGCCCAGCACCTGCTGGCCGAATATCAGCGCAAGCGCAAGGAAGCCGAAGCCGAAGCCGCCGGCATCGTTGCCGCCGCTGAACGCGAAGCCGCCGCATTGACGGAAGAGGCCAAGCAGAAGACGGAAGAATTCGTCGCCCGCCGCACGGCCCTTTCGGAACAGAAGATCAAGCAGGCCGAAGAAGACGCCATCGGCGCCGTCCGCGCCGCCGCCGTCGACATCGCCATTGCCGCTTCCGAGAAGCTGCTGGCCGAAAAGACGACGGCCGCCGCAAAGGCCAAGCTTTTCACCGCCACGATCGGCGAAGTGAAGTCGAAACTGAACTGAGATTTATCTCGGTATTGTTCAAAACCCCTCCGGCCCCGCCGCGAGGGGTTTTTTGTTTGAGGTGATAAAGCTGGCTAGGATTGGGTGCCGCCTGCACTACGAAAATGCGGCATTCGCTAACAGGCATTTCTCTTAGGGTGGCGGTAACTGGCTGCAATGTTTTTGATGCAGATTGCTCATCGCTTTGCTCCAATACTTGGCATGGTTTGGACGCACCGAAAGCATCGGAAGGCCCTTAGCAAACACTGCCCGCAAAGGGTTGACTATGACAGAGGCAACTATCATAAGCCGGACAGTTAAGGGGAGAGTTCTCGTTGAACCAGATAGCCATCTTCAGCGGTAGTGCGCATCCCGAACTTGCGAAGGAAATTTGTTCCCACCTCGGCGTGCCGTTGCATCCGGTGCGCACTAAGCGCTTCTCCAACGATTGCCTTGAGGTCCAGCTGCAGGCAAACTGCCGGGAGCAAGATGTCTTTATCGTCCAACCGCTCAGTGCGCCTGTGCAGGAAAACCTGATCGAGCTGCTCTTGATGCTCGATGCGGCGCGTGGTGCGTCGGCCTCACGCATCACCGCAGTCATTCCGCACTTTTCCTATGCTCGCTCCGACAAGAAAGATGCGCCGAGGATCTCCATCGGCGGTCGGCTGGTCGCAGATCTCCTAGTTACGGCAGGTGCCAGCCGCGTGCTCACCATGACGCTGCATTCCCCCCAGGTCCACGGCTTTTTCAGCGTGCCTGTTGATCAGCTCCACGCCTTGGGCGAGCTCGCCAATTATTTCTTCCGTTATGATCTCAGCCGGGCCGTCGTCGTTTCCCCCGACCTTGGCAATGCCAAGAACGCGGCCGCCTTTGCAAAGCGGCTGAATGTGCCTGTCGCGGCCGGCGCCAAAGAACGGGTGAGCGATACCCAAGTGCGCATCTCGGCGCTGATCGGCGATATCCGAAATCGCGACGTCATTGTGCTCGATGACGAGATCGCCAGCGGTGGCTCCATTCTTGAGCTGCTCCAACATCTGCGGGCCCACGGCGCACGCACCATCCGGATCGCCACCACGCACGGAATTCTCGCTGGCTCTGCAGTTGCCCGGCTTGCCGCGGAACCGGACGTGCTTGAGATCGTGTGCACCAACACGGTGCCCATCGCTGCCGAAAAGCGCCTTCCCAAGCTTACCGTGTTGTCTGTCGCACCGGCTCTCGCCGAAGCAATGCGCCGGATTAATTCGGGGGATTCCGTTAGCGCGCTTCTGGCCGAGGACATTGCTCCGGCCCAAGTGATCACCGCGTCTCAAAGCAAATGAAGTGAGCATTTCTTTGGACTGCCGGACTAGAGATGTCCTCAGGTGGCGCCGCCGTCAAGTCCGCGCTGCGGCTAGAACTTCACCATTTGTCATCAATCCCGCTTCAGTGGCCGAAAGCTCATCCTGTGCAGCGCGCAGGGCCCGTGGCTTTCGATGGCGCGCAGGTGGGCCGGTGTGCCGTAGCCTGCGTGGCCTTCAAAGCCATAGGATGAATGCACCACACCCGCACGTTCCATCATCCGGTCGCGGGTCACCTTGGCGACGATTGAGGCGGCGGCGATGGAGAGGGAGCGGGAATCGCCCTTGATGACGGCCTTGGCTTCGCAGGTGATGCCTGGCGGCCTGTCGCGGCCGTCGGCCAGTACGAGGGCGGGGGAAATTTCGAGTCCGAGGACTGCGCGGCGCATGGCGTCCAGGCTGGCGCGCAGGATATTCATCGTGTCGATCAGGCCCGGGCCGGAGGAGGCGACCGATACGATCGAGGTTTCCATGATCTGGACGAACAGGCTCTCGCGCTTTTGCTTCGTCAGTTTCTTGGAATCATCCATTCCGTCAGGAATATTGTCCGGATCGAGAATGACGGCGGCCGCAACCACAGGGCCGGCGAGCGGGCCACGCCCTGCCTCGTCCGTGCCGGCGACCGGCCAGAGGCCCTTCTTTCGCGCTTCCAGCTCGAACGAGAAATCCGGGCCAGTATCGGCAAGATCAAAAAGGGCAGGAGAATCGGGTGTGGCCGTGCGTTTCATGCGGCGAAACTGGCACACACACCCGATCTCCTGCAAGCCCCCGGAAGCGGGCGATGACAGGCACGATGAGCCGGGGTCAAGGGGCGTGGCTCACCGTGCCCAAGGTCGTCATGACCTTTTATCCTCCAGCAGGGCGGCGGAGGAAAAACGATCGCACGCGAGGCGGCGGTTCCAGGGGCGATGTCCGGCGGGCCAGGGAAAACCAGCCGGGCATTTCGTCGAGAGCAACACGATGAGACGATTGCTCCTGTCATTTTGAATTCCGTTTATTAAAAGCTCACAGCACCTCGTATTGTCGGCGCGTCATCCCCCCGTGCTCGATGTCCTCTCGGGCTTGACCCGAGATCCTGTCGCGCTCGGTTCACGTTCCAGGGTCGAGCCCGAGGGTAGCGTCTGGTTCATCACGGGCATTCGTTACCTTCAGTCACTTTCACCATGCGGCTCTCAAAGCAGAGACAATTGCACCCCGGCACCGCCCGGAGGCACGAACAGGTCGTCACGCAGGTTGATGCCGCGGCGGATGAGACCAAGTCTTTTGGTCGCCATCTCGAATCGCCTGCCGATCTGCCAGGCATAAGGGCCATCACCCTTCATGCGCTTGCCGAACTCCGCGTCATAATCCTTGCCGTCGCGCATGGAGCGCACCAGCGACATGACATGACGGTAACGGTCCGGATAGTTGCGCAGCAGCCAGTCGCGGAACAGCGGGCTTACCTCCAGCGGCAGCCGCAAAAGCACATAGGAAGCCTCGGTCGCGCCAGCAGCCTTGCCGGCCTCAAGAATGCGCTCGATTTCATGATCGTTAAGCGCCGGGATGACGGGTGCCATCATCACCGCCACCGGAATTCCGGCATCCGTCAGCGCCTTGACGGCCTCCAGCCGCTTCTCCGGCGTGGCGGCGCGCGGCTCCATCGTGCGCGAAAGCTTGCGATCCAGCGACGTGACGGAAATGCCGACCTTGACGAGCCCCTTTTTTGCCATTGGCGCGAGAATATCAATATCCCGCTTGATCAGCGCCGATTTGGTGACGATGGCGACGGGATGATCAGCCTTGGCCAGCACTTCCAGTATCTGCCGCATGATGCGCCATTCGCGCTCAATCGGCTGGTAAGGGTCGGTATTGGTGCCGATGGCGATTACCCGCGCCTTGTAGCCGGGTTTCGCCAGTTCCCGTTCCAGAAGTTTGGCCGCATCAGGCTTGGCAAACAGCTTGGCCTCGAAATCAAGTCCGGCCGAAAGGCCCATGTAGCTGTGAGTGGGTCTGGCAAAACAGTAAATGCAGCCATGTTCGCAGCCCCTGTATGGATTGATGGAACGATCGAAGGGGATATCGGACGATTCATTGCGGGTGATGATGCTGCGTGGCTTTTCCACCTGCACCTCGGTGCGGAATTCCGGCATCTCTTCCAGCGTCTGCCAGCCATCGTCGAAGACCTCACGCTGCAAGGCTTCGAAACGTCCATCTGGATTGAGCCCCGCACCACGGCCGCGGCGACGGTCAATCTCGATGCGCAGGCCGGATGCATCGGCCAGCGCATTGGCAATGTCAGGCATATGGCTCGGCTGGAAGGCAGCCTGCCCCGAAAGCGAATGATTTCTCATCTGGATGCTCCCAAGACGTCGCACGCCTTTCGAGGCACGCTGAACGCCCTAAACCGTTTCCATCCGGAGAGGCCTCATCGCCCCTCGAATGATTAAATTCCTACATCACGAATGAGAACAATACAAGAACAAAATTGTAAATTTGGCTGCTTTTGTACTGCCGGGGCCAGCGCCAGGACGGGCACGCCGGCACCTGAGATCGCGGAGAGCGACATCAACCCCCGCGGATTTTACCGCGACGAGCATGGTGGCAATTTATTGTGCGATGCGTTAGAGCTATGCACATGTTGACAGTCATAATGGAATGCCGGGATCAGGAGCCGGAACTGGCGCATACGCTGTCTGCGCTTGTCACCGGTGCCGTGGAAGGGCTTGTAAGCGATGTTGTGATTCTGGATCACGGTTCGCGCGATGGATCGTCGCGTGTGGCCGATGCGGCCGGCTGCCGTTTTTATGGGCAATGGGAACTGGAGGATATCGTCAAGTCCGCGCGTGGCGGCTGGTTGCTGCTGATCGAGCCGGGCGCACGCCCGCAGGCAGGCTGGATCGATGAAATCCTGGAATATGTCGCGATCTGCGAACAGCCAGCGCGCTTTTCCCCATCACGTTATCACCGGCGGAATGTTTTCAGCCGTGTCCTGCGCCGCACCCCGCCGCTGGAGCATGGTTATCTCCTGCCGAAGAAGCACGCGATGTCGATTGCGAAATCGGGCATGAGCCTGACGCAATTTGTCGGCGCGCAGAAGCCGCGCCGGCTGAATGCGGAAATGGTGCCCGCCTGGGCATTGCGGGCTTCGGCCTGAGGCGGGAAGGGTTATTCCGCGAGCACCTTGCCGGGGTTCATGATTCCGGCGGGATCGAATGCGTGCTTGATGCGCCGCATCAGCTCCATTTCGATGCCGGGCCGGATGGCGGCCAGTTCGTCGCGCTTTAACTGGCCAATGCCGTGTTCGGCGGAAATCGAACCGCCCAGCGACAGCACGATGCCGTGCACGATTTCGTTCATGTCCCGCCAGCGGGCGAGGAATTGCGCCTTGTCCGCCCCCACCGGCTGGGAAATATTGTAATGGATGTTGCCGTCGCCCAGATGGCCGAAGGCGCAGACACGGGCGCCCGGGATAGCAGCAAGAACCGCCTTTTCCGCCGTCGCCATGAACTCCGGTATTCTGGAAACCGGGACGGAGACATCGTGCTTGATGGAGCCGCCCTCCGGCTTCTGCGCATCCGACATGCTCTCACGCATGTGCCACAGTGCCTGACGCTGGGCTTCGGAGGCGGCGATCACGGCATCCTCGACCAGCCCGGCCTCAAAACCACGCTCCAGCAGCAATTGCATCATCGTATCCGCCGTCTCGGCCGAATCGGAGGTGGAGATGTCGATGAGTGCGTACCAGTCATGGGGCTGTTCCAGGGGATCGCGCACGCCGGGAATATGTCTGGCGGTAAACTCCACGCCAATCCGTGGCATAAGCTCGAAGCCGGTCAGCGCCGTGCCGCAGAGGTTTGACGCCATCTCGAACAGCTTCAGCGCATCTTCGGTTGAGGTCAGCCCGGCGAAGGCCACCTGATGGCCGAGTGGCTTCGGGAAGAGCTTCAGCACCGCGCCGGTGATGATGCCGAGCGTACCTTCGGAGCCGATGAAGAGATCACGCAGATCGTAACCGGTATTGTCCTTTTTCAGCCGGCGCAGCCCGTTCCAGATCTCGCCTGTCGGCAACACCACTTCGAGCCCGAGGCAGAGCTGGCGCATATTGCCATAAGCAAGCACTGCGGTACCGCCGGCATTGGTGGCGAGATTGCCGCCGATACGGCAGGACCCCTGAGAGCCGAGGGACAGCGGAAACATGCGTTCAACCGAATCGGCGGCTTTATGGATGTCATCGAGAATGCAGCCGGCATCGGCAACGATGACATTGGCGACGGGATCGATGTCGCGAATGCGGTTCATGCGCTCCAGCGAAAGAATGATGTCAGTTCCCCCGGCGCGCGGCGTTTGCCCGCCGACAAGGCCCGTATTGCCCGTCTGCGGCACGATTGGGGTACCCGTCTCGCTGGCGAACTGCAGGATGGCCGATACTTCCTCGACCGATCCGGGTTTGAGGAGCAACGGCGAAGCGCCACGATAAAGCCCGCGATTTTCCACCAGCCGCGGCGCCATCTCTGTCGCATCGCGCACCGCATTCCTGTCTCCGACAATGGCGGCAAATCGGTCGAGGATGTCGGAGGAGGGGACGGTTGTCATCGGGCGTCTCTCTGTCATTTGAAACGGTGGGCGAATGGTCGGCGGGCCTCAGCTCCGCGGTGCGGCGGCGCGGGAAAGGCGGTCATTGATCGCCTCTCCAAGACCGTGAGTGGGAATGCTGGTGATGGCGATGCTGTCTGCGCCGCTTGCATCGGCGGCCTTGAGGTAATCGAACAGGTTGGCGGCGGCCTCGGAAAGATCGCCGGAGGGGCTGAGATCGAAAACGGCGCGGGCGGTCTCTTCACCCGCAACCGGGATACCTTCGAACCGGATCAACGCTTCGCCAGGCGAAACCGATGTGGCGTTGAGGCGCACGGCGGCGCCGGGGGCATAATGCGAAGCGAGCATGCCTGGCGCCTCGATGGCCGCCGACGCTTTTTCAGAACGTTCAAGCCGCTTGCCCGCAACACGCTCTATTTCGGCCGTGACGACGCCGCCAGGACGAAGCAGACGCACCCTTCCATCTTCCTCCACCTTGACGATGGTGGATTCGACGCCGACCGAAGCCGCCCCGCCGTCGAGAATGAGGTTGATTTTCTGACCGAGATCGGCCTCCACATGGGCGGCGCTTGTCGGGCTGATCTTGCCGGAACTATTGGCGCTGGGGGCTGCGAGCGGTTTGCCGAACCGGCGGATAAGATCGCCGGCAAAACCTTGCGGTACGCGAATGCCGACCGTATCGAGCCCGGCCGTCGCCAGCGCATGAATATCGCTTGCCGGCTTCAGCGGCAGCACCAGTGTCAGCGGGCCGGGCCAGAAGGCCTGTGCAAGATCAAGCGACATGGGATCGAAAATGGCGTAACGTTCCGCCATGGCGATATCTGCCATGTGGCAGATCAACGGGTTGAATTGCGGCCGGCCTTTGGTCTCGTAGATACGGGCAATGGCTGCAGGGTTGGTGGCATCGGCGGCAAGGCCGTAAACGGTTTCCGTCGGCAGGGCGATCGGCTGGCCGGCGGCAAGCTCCGTGACGGCTGCTTGAAGGGCGGTTTCCCGCTCGTTTTCAATATGGATATGACGCGCCATGATGCTGCCTTTCAGGGCGGTCAATAGCGTATTTCCGGGCAGAATGGAAAGCGCTAATGCACATTGTCCGAAACTGGTCGTCGGTTTCGGGACAACGACATGCCTAAGAAAGAAAGATGAAGTCCCTGGGGGCTTTGTCGCTGCTATATCGCCTTGATGATCCTGCGCATCTCCTCCGAGCGCGCGCCGAGCATGAGGACGTTTTTCAGCGCCACGCGCGGATCGTGGGTCTGGAACAGCAGGCCGCCGCGATGGACGGATGTATCGACGGCGATTTCCTGATCGGGAAGGGCGTTGATGGCGACAGCGAAATACATCCGCGAATAACGCGCATCGATATTTTCGAAGAAGTTTTCGGCCCCGCTCAGTTCCGCGAAGAAATTCGCGAAATAGAAGGACCATAGCACATGACGCTCTGCATCGAAGCTGGTCGTCGCCGCCGTGACGTGGCAATAACCCAGATGCGGCCGGTCATTCAGCAGATGGTGAAAAACCATTTTCGGAAAACGGATGGACTGGTGAAAGCCGTTCAGGCGGCTGTGGGTGGCATCGGCGGCAGCTTCCAGCTTTCGCCCGGTCAGCGCAGCCACTTCGTCATGGCTGTAGTAGACGCGTTCTTTCGGCAGCCACCGCTCTTCGTAACGGCTGATGCGCCCTGTCCGCAAAAAATCGGAATGCGCGGTCTTCGAGCGTATCGGTGTGACCGAATGCCTGCTCGCATCGAAATAGCGTATGCGTGTCGCCTTCTCCACCGGGAACACCCTCGTTGCTGTCGATCCGGTAAGATAATTTAGGGTGCGTTAATACTCCGTTGCGCTGCAGCCCCTGTTTTTTGATGGGTGGGCAGTGGCTGCGCCATCATGCGTCATATTGCGACGTCGTTGCAGGCGGTAAATAGTTGCCGGATTTTGCAGTGGAATGGCCTGAAGACGCCGTTTGGACATGTCGCAATTTGTCGCCAATGCGGAAGCCGATGTCGCTGTCTGTGCTGCCGCAAATGACCGCCGATGATTAGATGAGGACATGCTTCCGCAGCCCCCGCAATTGGTGTCGGGCAGGGCGGTTTGATCGAGGATTTGGCCATGGAATTGCGTGATACCGTATTGCGCCAGCTGAAAAACCGCCGCGAAGGTTTTAGCCTGGAACAGCCCTTCTACACGGACCCGGATTACTTCAAGCTGGATATGGAAACCATCTGGTATCGCGACTGGCTGTTTGTCGGCCATGATTGTGAGGTACAGAAGTCCGGCAGCTATTTCACCGTGCAGATCGGCGCCTATTCGGTTGTCATCGTTCGTGGCCGCGACGGGCAAATCCGCGCGTTCCACAATTCCTGCCGCCATCGCGGCTCCCGCGTCTGCACCACGCAGAAGGGCCAGTCGGCGCGTCTGGTCTGTCCCTATCACCAGTGGACCTACGATCTTGACGGCAAGCTGCTTTTTGCCCGCCACATGGGCGAGGAGTTCGACAAGGGCGATTTCGGCCTGAAGCCTGTCGCCTGCGAAACCGTCGCTGGCTACGTCTTCATCTGCCTCGCCGATCAGCCGGCGGATTTTGAGCCCATGCGCGCCGAAGTGGAGAGCTACATGGCGCCGCACCGCATATGGGAAGCCAAGGTCGCGCATGAGAGCACCATCATCGAAAAGGGTAACTGGAAGCTCGTCTGGGAAAACAACCGCGAGTGCTACCATTGCGCCGCCAACCATCCGGAACTCTGCCGTACCTATCCCGAAAACCCGAGCGTGACGGGAACGGATGGCGGGGCAAGCGACCCCGAGATCGGCGGCCACTGGGCACGCTGCGAAGCAGCCGGCCTGCCCAGCCGTTTCAAGATTGACCCGAAGGGCCAGTTCCGCGTGGCGCGCATGCCGCTGATCGGCGAAGCGGAAAGCTACACAATGTCGGGAAAACGCGCCGTGCGCCGGCCGCTGTCGGACGATGTCAGCATCAGCCATATTGGCGCGCTGCTCCTGTTCCATTACCCGACGACCTGGAACCACTTCCTCGGCGACCACACCATCTCCTTCCGCGTGCTGCCGCTCAGCGCCAACGAGACGATGGTTACCACCAAATGGCTGGTGCACAAGGATGCGGTGGAGGGCGTGGATTACGATCTTGAGGATCTCACCCATGTCTGGAACGAAACCAACGATCAGGACCGCCGCATCGTCGAGGAAAATGCCTTCGGCATCCGCTCGCCCGCTTATGAGCCCGGCCCTTACTCCATGGAGGACGAGGGCGGCGTGATGCAGTTCGTCAACTGGTACGCCGATTTCATGATCGACCGGCTGTCCGGCGACAAGGCCCGGCTTTCGGCTGTAGCGTGAAGATGAACATGGTCGTGACATATAAGCATATTGACGAGATGAAGCCGTGGAGCGACAAGCTCCAGCTGCTGGAATGTATTTCGGTAACCCCCGAAACACAGGATGTGATGACGTTCCTGTTCCGCTCCGAGGATCAGAACTGGTTCCGTTATCTGCCGGGCCAGTTCGTCACGCTGGAACTGCCGGTGGGCAAGGAGCCGCTTTACCGCACCTACACATTGTCATCCAGCCCGTCGCGGCCCTATTCACTGTCGGTCACGGTCAAGGCGCAGGCCAACAGTATCGGCACGCGCTGGATGTTCGACAATCTGAAGCCCGGCATGAAGATCCGGGCGCTTGGTCCGCTCGGCGATTTTTCCTACGTCAAGCATCCCGGGGACAAGTATCTCTTCATCTCCGCGGGCTCCGGCGTCACGCCGATGATGTCGATGGTGCGCGACATGAGCGACCGCGCCCCGCAAAGCGACATTGCCTTCATCAATTGCTCGCGTACACCCGGCGATATTGTCTTCCGTCACGAGCTGGAATATCTCGCCCGCTTCATGCCGAACCTGTCGCTCGGCTTCATTGTCGAGAAATGTGGACGCACCGATCTGTGGTCCGGCCTGAAGGGCATGGTCGACAAGGCCAAGATCGCGCTGCTCGCCCATGACTTCATGGAGCGTACCGTCTTCTGCTGCGGGCCGGAGCCGTTCATGGCCGCCGTCCGCTCCATGCTTGAAGCCTCCGGCTTCGACATGGGCCGTTACCATCAGGAAAGCTTCTCGCCTGCTGCTCCCGTCGCCGTCGGCGAGAGTGTTCTCACCGATGATGGCGAAGCGTTGTCGATGGTGGGTTTTACCCTTTCCGGGAAAGAAATGCCCTGCCAGCCCGGGCAGACCGTTCTGATGACGGCGCGTGCAGCCGGTGTGCGGATCGGCGCAGCCTGCGAATCCGGCATCTGCGGGACTTGCCGGGTCTTGAAACTTTCCGGCGAGGTGGAGATGAACCACAATGGTGGCATTCTCGATGAGGAAATCGAGGAGGGCTATATTCTCGCCTGCTGCTCGCGGCCTTTGACCGATGTCAAGGTGGAGGCATGATGCCGGCAGGCGTTTGAGGCTTTCCTTCCATTACCATTGTCTGGAACCAAATTTCCGTAAATTCGTTTGCACGTCATCCAATTCTTCTCGGGCATGAAGCGGGGCTGACCCTAATCTCCGAAAAGAGTGAGTGGGTGAAAAGCGTGGGTCAACGCGCTGAAGCAAACGGAGGAAGATCATGATAAATTTCCGGACAACGAGTGTCGCCACGGCCCTCGTCGTGTTCCTGACCAGCTTTACGCCGTCGCAGGCGTTCCAGGTTCCTGTGCCGATCCAGAAGCCGGCGGTTTCCACCGACAATGTCGTGCAGGTGCAATATCGCGAATGGGACCGTCGACATGATCGCCGTCACGGCGACCGCATGTATCGCCCGCGCCCGCCGCGTGACGGCTATTATAATGGCCACCGTGGTTACCGCGACCGCCGTCCGGGTTACCGTTATCATAACGGCTACTGGTTCCCGCTTGCCGCTTTCGCCACCGGCGCCATCATCGGCGGCGCGATTCAGCAACCCCGTCCGGCCTATGGCGGTAGCCATGTATCCTGGTGTCAGAATCGCTGGCGCTCGTATCGTGCCTACGACAACACCTACCAGCCCAACAGCGGTCCGCGTCGCATTTGCGTATCGCCTTACAGCCGCTAATTGCACAAGCAGAAGCCCGGTTTCTACCGGGCTTTTGTCTGGCCCTGAAACGCCGTGGTTTTGATAAACGAAGCGTGATCGGACCGTTAATCGTAGGTTCAGCCACACGTCCCTAGGCTGTAGAAGTATACGACACCGCCCGGACAAAGGCGGAATAGAACAACAGAAATTCACGTCTTACGGCCTGTCGACCGTCGTGAATGGAGGAAGTCAGATGAAAAGCTATGTGAAGAATATCCTGGCTGTCGGTCTTTCTGCAATCGTGGTTGCAGGAGCGATTGTTCCGGCCGAAGCCGCCATGCCCCTGCCTGTAGCGCCGAAGAGCGTTGAGACCTCGGGCAACGATGCCAGCAAGAATATCGTGAACGTGCAATATTGGCGTGACCGTGACGGCTGGGGCGATCGTCGCGGCTGGTATCGCGGTCACCGCGGTTACCGCGATTATCGTCCGGGTTACCGCCACCATGACGGTTACTGGTTCCCGCTCGCAGCATTTGCAACGGGCGCAATCATCGGCGGCGCTCTTTCGCAGCCGCGCGAAGTCTACCGTCCGGTGCCGGAATATCGCCCGCGCCCGGTCTATCGTGAGTATCGTCCGGTCCGCCGTGGCGGCATGAGCCAGGCGCATGTGAACTGGTGCTATGGCCGCTATCGCTCCTACGACGCCTATAGCAACACGTTCCAGCCGTATAACGGTCCGCGTCAGACCTGCTATTCGCCCTACGGCTGATAGGTTGGCCAAGACCGAGATTGACAGAGCCGTCCGGTTTCGACCGGACGGCTTTTTGCTGTCAGAGGATACGCGCGCGTTTCAACACGAACCAGGCGAGCACGACCGAGATGACGATGAAGATGCTGGCCGCCATGGTGCCACCGGTCCCGACCGTAAACGGCAGCTCATCCGTGTTCATGCCAAAAAAGCCGGTTACCAGCGACGGTGGCAGCAGGAACGCCGTCATCAGCGACAGGATATAGAGATGCCGGTTGGTTTCAGACGAGAGTTTTGAATCGATTTCTTCGTGAAGCAGCCTTGCGCGCTCCTGCAGGGCATAGACGTCATGATCGACAGCCTCGAGGCGCCCCATCAGCCGTGAGGCGACATCCTCGAAACCGTCAGGCATCTCGTCGTCATCCGCGGCCGAAGCCCGCCGCATCAGGGTGAGGACGGTGCGCAAATGCCGGTGCAGGCGCACCACCGTGCGGCGCAGCGGTGCGAGGCGTCGCCTTTCGTCGCGGGTCTCGCTGTCATAGACCAGATCCTCGATGGCGTTCAGTTCTTCCGTCGTCTCCATCACCAGATTGATCAACGAGCGCTGGAATTCGGCGACAAGGCCTTCGAAGACGTGGGACGGTGTGAGATAGCGGTTGGAGTTCTTGTCGACCGCCGCCTTTAGCCGGTCTACCGAATGCAGCGGCTGAAGGCGGGTGGTGATTATAAAACGGTCGCTCACCGCAAAATGCAGCCAGCCGAAATCGCGCGTTTCCTTGTCGAATTCCCGTTGGAAATCGACCAGGGTGCCGTAGAGCGATTTTTCGTCGACAACAATGGATGGATGCGTTTCGTGGGTGGTGAGGCTTGCCCGTGCTGCCGGATCGAGACCCTCAACCGTCTCCAGAAAACCCGCCACGCGCTGATCGGCGAGATTGAGATGCAGCCAGAAGAACCCGTCGCGTCCCGCCATCTCGTCAAAGCCGGCATCGGGCGCCAGCCTGCGGCATGGGGCCTTCCCGGGTTGAAATTGATAGGCCCAAACGAGGCCGGGAATGGTGGGCGTTATGAGGTCCATCGTGGCAGTCCTGACCGGCGGGATGGGAGGAGAGGGGTGCCCGTCGCACCGGGAGGAGGCGAAAGGAGCGCGTCAGGGCACCGTCAACATGCTGAGCAAATTCATATGACAGTTTTATAACAAGCCCGTCGAAATACCGGGAATTTTCAAATTGACGTTTACGTAAAAATCATTTAGCCCGAAGGCAGTAGCAGGATACAAGAGCTTCGGGAGGAGGCAGCATGTATAGCGCGCCGGTGGATGATATCGCCTTTACACTCAAACATGTAGCGGGTCTCGGAGACGCGCTTTCCAGGGGTGTGCTGGGAGATCTGAGTGAAGATCTCGTCGATGCCATTCTGGAGGAAGCCGGACGTTTCGCCACCGGAGAGGTCGCGCCGCTCGCCGAAATCGGGGACCGTCAGGGCGCAAAACTTGCCGATGGCAAGGTGACGACGCCCGATGGCTGGGCCGATCTTTACCGTCGCTGGGCGGCGGCGGGCTGGAACAGCCTGACTGCCCCGGAAGAATTCGGCGGCCAGAACCTGCCGCATATGCTGAATGTTGCAGCGCTCGAAATGTGGAATTCCGGCTCCATGGCCTTCGCGCTGGCACCGACGCTGACAATGGGCGCGGTGGAAGCCATCGTTGCCCACGGCAGCAACGATCTCAAGCGAAGCTACCTGCCGAAACTCGTCTCCGGCGAATGGACCGGCACGATGAACCTGACCGAGCCGCATGCGGGTTCCGATCTTGGTGTCCTGAAGACCCGGGCGGAGCGCAATGGTGACGGCACCTACCGCATCTTCGGCCAGAAGATTTTCATCACCTGGGGTGAACACGACGCGGCTGATAATATCATCCACCTCGTTCTCGCCCGTCTTCCGGATGCGCCGGCGGGAACGCGTGGCATTTCGCTGTTCCTCGTGCCAAAATTCCTGCCCGATGAAAACGGCGCGCCGGGCAGCCGCAACGATCTTTTCTGCCACTCTCTCGAACACAAGCTCGGTATTCACGGTTCGCCCACCTGCACCATGATCTTCGGTGACGGCAAATTTGGTGACGAAAAGGGTGCGCTCGGCTGGCTGGTCGGCGAGGAGAACAAGGGCCTCGCCTGCATGTTCACCATGATGAACAACGCCCGCCTTGCCGTTGGCATGCAGGGCGTGGCGATCTGTGAGGCGGCGACCCAGAAGGCGATCGAATACGCGAGGGAACGCACGCAGGGCAAGGCGCCCGGCTGGCAGGGTCCTGGCATGAGCCCGATCATCGAACATCCTGATATCGTGAGAACCCTTCTGACAATGAAGGCGCTGACGCAAGGATCACGGGCGATTTCCTTCAGCTGCGCGCACGCCATCGACATGGCGCATGCGACTGAGGACGCCCGGCAGCGCGCTCACTGGCAGGAGCGCGCTGCCCTTCTGACACCGATCGCCAAGTCCTTTTCCACCGATGCCGGTGTCGATGTCGCATCCATGGGCATTCAGGTGCATGGCGGCATGGGCTTCATCGAGGAAACCGGCGCGGCGCGTTATCTGCGTGATGCCCGCATCGCGCCGATCTACGAGGGCACCAACGGCATTCAGGCCATCGATCTGGTCCTGCGCAAGTTGCCGCTCTCCGAGGGCGCGCAGGTCCGCGGTTTCATCGCCGAACTGCGTGAGATCGCCGCCCGCACGGCTGCATCGAACCGTGACGATCTCGGAGAGACCGCCCGTTATCTCGATGCCAGCCTCACCGATCTGGAAACGGCAACCGACTGGCTGCTCTCCCGCATCAAGGCGGGCGAAACCGAGATGGCACTTGCGGGCGCCACGCCCTATCAGCGTCTCTTCGGTCTGGCCTTGACGGGCGCTTATCTCGCCAAGGGCGCATTGGTCTCCGTCGATGATGGCAGGGGCGGGCATCGTGCCGCGCTTTGCCGTTTCGCGGCGGAAAACCTGCTGGCGGAAACGGCGGCGCTGAAGGACCGCATTGTGTCAGGCGCGGCAAGCCTTGCCGCCGCCCGTACTGTTTTGGCTTGAGGAGCTTCAGATGTCGGACGACCATATTCTTGTCGCGCGTGTCGGCCATGCGCCTGACGTTCTGACCATCCGCTTCAACCGACCGGAAAAGAAAAACGCCATCACCGACGCCATGTATCTGCGCATGGCCGAGGCGTTGCACGCCGCCAATACGGATCCGGACATCCGCGTCGTTGCCTTTCTCGGCACGGAAGGCTGCTTTTCCGCCGGCAACGACATGGCTGATTTTCTCGCCTTCGCCATGTCAGGTGGAAAGGGCAAGCTCGCCGCCCTCGAACTTCTGAAAGCGCTGGTCGCCTTCGAAAAACCGCTGGTATCCGGTGTCGATGGGCTCGCCATCGGCATCGGCACCACGCTGAACCTGCATTGCGACCTGACGGTCGCTTCCAGCCGCAGCCTGTTCAAGACGCCCTTCGTGGATCTCGCATTGGTGCCGGAAGCGGCCTCCAGCCTGCTCGTGCCAAGGCTCATCGGCCACCAGCGCGCCTTTGCGCTGCTCGCGATGGGTGAGGGTTTTTCCGCCGAGCAGGCATTGCAGGCCGGGCTGATCTGGAAAGTCGTTGCCCCGGAACATGTCGAAACCGAGACGCTGGCGCTTGCCACCCGCCTCGCCGCCAAACCGCAGCAGGCGCTGAAGATCGCTCGCGATCTGGTCCGCGGCAACCCGGCCGATATTCTCACACGCATTGAAGAGGAAGGTCGTCATTTCATCGCGCAGCTGCAAAGTGCCGAAGCGCGCGCCGCCTTCGAGGCATTCATGCGTCGTTAAGTGTGCGGGCAGGAATTCCTTGCGGTTAAGCAACCGGGCAATATGGCTTGGGTTAGATAACGCACCGTCATTGTCCGAAGGCCACCCACATGCGTCACTTCGTTTTCGCCCTGACTGTCTTCCTATCCGCCGCGACGATTGCTGAAGCGGCGGCGATAACACGCGCTCCAGCTGCTTCCACCAACGATGTCATTCTGGCGCAGTCCACGGACGACGATAGTCCGAACTTCTATTCCGGCAATAACCGCGACCGCCAGCGCCGCGCGCGTTTCGTCTGCGTCATCACCCCCCCGGACAGCGCCAACCGCCGTCGGCCCTATATCTGCCCGCTGGAGCGCGGCCGTGTCGGCGGTGCCTGCCGCTGCTCGGGCGTGGTGGGCAACGGCACGGTCGATACGGCCTGGTAAGACTCCCAGGCTTCATCTTCACTCTCATTCCTGTGACAAGCACAGGAATGAGGGCTGTTGGGATTGCGGGCATATGAATCGTTGCGTTGCCTCAGCGTCGCTGAGCGGCTCTCCGCCCGGATTGCTTATTTCTCCAGCGTCGCCACCGCTTCCACATGCGGCGACCACAGGAACTGGTCAACCGGCGTGACGCGGGTGATGCGATAGCCGCCCTCGGTCAGGATGGCGAGATCGCGCGCCAGTGTCAGCGGGTTGCAGCTCACGGCCACGATCTTCTTTACCGTGCTGCGTGCCAGTTCCTTGCACTGGAATTCCGCGCCCGCGCGTGGCGGATCGAAGACGACGGCGTCGTAATTCTTTAGCTCGCTTGTCATCAGGGGGCGGCGGAAGAGATCGCGCTTCTCGACGCTGACCGGCTTCAGGCCCTGCGTGTTGCGGGCGGCGAAATCCAGCGCCTTCAGCGGCTTGTCTTCCGCCTCCACCGCATGCACCTTGCCAACGCGCGCAAGCCGCAGCGCAAATGTGCCGGAGCCGCAGAAGAGATCGGCAATGCGTTTGGACTTGCCGACATGGGCAAGCACGAGCTCCGCCATGGCGTCCTCCGCCTGCTTCGTCGCCTGCGTGAAGCTGCCGGCCGGCGGCGATACCGCCACCCCGCCAAACTCGATGATCGGCTTCTGGGGTTCGATCAGTATCTCACCCGACAGTGAAACACGCGCAATGCCGCGCATGGCAAGAACCGTTTCCGTGAGCGTGCGGCGCTGCTTGTCGCTGACCGACTTGATGCCGTCGACGGAAATATCGAGGCCGGAAAGGGTCTCCAGCACCGTCATCCGGAAGGGTTCCGCATTCGCCACCATTGAAAGTCCGATGGCGCGGATGGCATCCAGTCGCGAGACGATGCCGGGCGAGGTGACGGGACATTCCTCAATGGCGACGATGTGGTGGCTGTTCGCCTGGCTGAAGCCGAGCAGCAGGCCCTTTTCCGTCTTGCGGGCGGCGAACACCGCACGGCGGCGCTCGCCAGGGTGACAGATGACGAGATTATCCACATCGGGCGTCAAGCCCTTCGATTTCAGTGCCGAGACCACCAGTTCCCGCTTGTATGCATGGTAAGGCTCGTCGGCGAGATGTTGCAGCGAACAGCCGCCGCAGGTGCCATTCTTGCCCTCCGGGCCGAAATGGCGGCAGGCGGGTGTACGGCGCTCGGGTGAGGCTTCCGTAATCGACATCACGGTGCCGTGATCCTTCACCTTGGCGATGGCGACCGTCTCGCCGGGCAACGCGAAGGGCACATAGACCGGGCCGTCGGGACAGTGCGCAATGCCATCGCCCTGGGCGCCGAGGCTCTTGATGGTGACGGTTTGTGTGCTCATGGCTTTTGGCCTCCGAGAAGAAATTCGACATTGCCGTCACCGCCGGAAATCGGCGAGGGAATGAGGCCGAGACTTTTCCAGCCCATCTCCTCCGTCAGCCAGCGCTCCAGTTCCGCCGCCACTGCGGGCGCGGTTTCGGGTTCCTTCAGAAGCCCGGCCTTGCTGATGGCGTCACGCCCTGCCTCGAATTGCGGTTTCACCAACAGGACAGCACGAGCACCCGGCTCAGCAAGATCAAGCGCCGGGGCGAGCGCGAGCTTCAGCGAAATGAAGGACACGTCCGAGACAATGAAGCCGATGGGCTGGTCATCGATATCGTCCGCCGTCAGGAAGCGGGCATTCAGCCCCTCCAGATTGGTGACACGCGGATCGTTCGCGATCCTTGCATGCATCTGCCCGTGGCCGACATCGATGGCGATGACGTGGCTGGCGCCCCGTTCCAGCAGCACCTCGGTAAAACCGCCTGTGGAAGCGCCGACGTCAAGACAGTGATGGCCGGAAGGATCGAGCCCGAAATGATCGAGTGCGGCCACGAGTTTCAGAGCTGCGCGGGAAACATAGGCCTGCGCTGGATCGCTGATGGCGATCTCGGCATTGCCGGCGACGGTCTGGCTCGGTTTGGTGACGGTCTTGCCGTTGACGCTCACGGTGCCGCGCGCAATCGCGTCGCGCGCACGCGAGCGACTGGCGAAGTGGCCGAGCGACACGAGAAGCTGGTCAAGCCGTTCATTTTCAGGTGTTTTGGACATGATCCCGTGTCAATGACTGCCAAACTCCGCCGATGCAAGCGATTTATCGCGATGCGGAGCCGACAGCGCCTGAGCCACGGCCTTATGAGGCTTTTGCGCCGCAAAATCAGCATATCAGATTAATCCAATATAAAGGCTTGTATTGCAGGGTGTGCCAAGGCCCGTGCGGCCGGTCGGAACCCGCCATGATGGCATCTTCTCCCATTTCTGAAATTGCGGCCGTTGCAGCGCAGACGCTTGCTCCGAGGCATCGGGTCGCCGAGAGAGTTTGCGATGTCGCTGAAAAATCTCCCCATTAATCTGAAGCTCATAGCCACCTTCTGTGCCTTGATGGGCGTGTGCCTGCTCGCTTCCGCGGTCGTATTCTGGCAGACGCTGGGGAGCGAGCGTGTCACGATTGAAAACAACCGCACCAAGGATATCATCCAGGCCGTGGATGGCGCGACGGCAGCCATGCTGGAACAGGCCGTCAATCAGCGCGGCTTCCTGCTGTTCCGCAGTGACAGCACCTATAATGACGTGTTCGCCCAGCGCGATATCATGCTGAAGAAGCTTGATGAAGCGCGCGCCCTTGCTGCCGGCCAGCCGGACATCCTGAAATCCATCGACGACATGCAGAAATCCGCCACCGTGTTCTTCAAGGAACTGGCGGAACCGCAGATCGCCGCACGCAAGACGACCGAAGCGCCGATTTCCGAAATCATCGAAATCGGCCGCAATCAGGCCAAGGGCCAGCTTGACGGCTTCCGTGCCTCGGCCGCCAAGATCAAGGAACAGCTGAATGGCCTGTCCACCGCTTACGCTGCAGAACAGCAGGCTGCTGCCCGCAAGCTGGAATATGCCCTTCTCGGCGGTGGCGCCGTCGCCGGCCTTCTCGCCGTGATCCTGATCTGGGCGCTTTCGCGCTCCATCGTTACGCCAATCGTCGGCATGACAGCGGCGATGAGCCGGCTTGCCGATGGCGATCTGACGACGGAAGTTCCGGCCACGGATCGTGGCGACGAAGTCGGCAAGATGGCAAAGGCTGTAATGGTCTTCAAGGAAGCCGGGCTTGAAAAAGCCCGCCTTGCCGGTGAGACCGATCGCATGCGCTCCGCGACGGAAGCAGAACGTCGCCGCACCGAGGAAGAAAAAGCCAGGGACGAGGCCGCCAGCGCTTTTGCCAGCGCCGAGCTTGGCAAGGGCCTTGCGGCTCTCGCGGATGGCGATCTTTCCTATCGCATTGAAACGCCTTTTGCGCCTGCGATTGATCCGGTTCGTGTGAATTTCAACAGCGCCGTCGAAAAACTCCAGCAGGCATTGCGCACGGTCGGCGAGAACGCGGCCGCCATCAATGCCGGCGCTTCGGAAATGCTCTCCGCCGCCGACGACCTGTCGCGCCGCACCGAACAGCAGGCGGCCTCCATCGAAGAGACCGCTGCGGCGCTCGAAGAAGTCACCACCACCGTGCGTGATAGCGCCCGTGGTGCGGAAGATGCCGGCAATCTGGTCCAGCGCGCCCGCGCCGGTGCGGAAAAGTCGGGTGTTGTGGTCCGCAAGGCGGTTGCCGCCATGCGCGAGATCGAGAAGTCCTCGGGCGAAATCGGCAACATCATTGGCGTCATCGACGATATCGCTTTCCAGACCAACCTCCTGGCGCTGAATGCCGGTGTGGAAGCCGCCCGCGCCGGTGATGCCGGCAAGGGCTTTGCGGTGGTCGCGCAGGAAGTCCGTGAACTTGCCCAGCGTTCGGCCAATGCCGCCAAGGAAATCAAGACCTTGATCAGCGCTTCCAGCCAGCAGGTGGAAAACGGTGTCAATCTCGTCGATGAAACCGGCAAGGCGCTGGAACTCATCGTCTCGGAAGTCGAAGAGATCAACGCCCATGTCAGCGCCATCGTTGTCGCTGCCCGCGAACAGGCCACCGGCCTGCAGGAAATCAACACGGCCGTGAACACCATGGATCAGGGCACGCAGCAGAACGCCGCCATGGTGGAGCAGCAGACCGCCGCCAGCCATTCGCTGGCCCGCGAAGCGGAAGCGCTGAACAGCCTGCTTGGCCAGTTCAGGATGGGCGGCGCACGCACCGCCGTTGCGAGCGCCGGCGGATATTCCGCTCCGCGCCCGTCTTCGGCCAAGCCGGCCTTTCAGCCTGCGCCAGCCGCGCCGATCCGCAAGGCTCCGGTAAAATCGGCCTCTGCAACAGCAAGGCCTGTCGCATCGCCGGCCCGTGCACTCGGCCAGAGCCTTGCCCGCGCCTTCGGTGGAGCTGCCGAAGCACCGGCCGCGAAGGATCAGGACTGGACGGAGTTCTGAGCGGGGCTTCAGATTGAACCTACGGATCGGGGGCCGAAAGGCCCCCTTTTTGCGTCGGCATTTTCAAATGGGAGGCCGCCTAGGCGCGCTGTAGCCGGAACATCCGCGCAAAAAAAAGCTCATCCGACAGGCGGTGGAGCAGGGCGGCAATGACGGCGGTTGCGGCAATGGCGAAAACGAGACGTCCGGCGAGAACCCCGTAGACATCCGCACCCAGCGACATGACCACAAGCGTGTCTTCAATCACGCTATGGGCAAAACCCATGAAGACGCAGGACAGAAATACCTGCCGCGGTGATATCGTCCCCGATTGCGCCTCGCGGATCAGGAAACCCGCGCCATAGGAAATGCCGAGGAATAACCCGATGGCAGTGAGATGCTCGGCCTCGCCGCGAATGCCTGCAAGACGCAGCAGGGGCGAGAGCGCTTTCATCATCAGCGCGAGCAGGCCGGTCAGCCTGAGAATTTCAAGGCAAAGGGAAAGGGCAAGGAGGATGACGAGCATCCAGGCCATGGTTTCACCGAGACCGAGGAAATAGGCGGACCATTCAGGCGTGGCGCTCATCGCAATCCAGGCCGGGCTCACCGGCCCCGACAACCAGCCGGTCGATTCCAGAAGCTGGTGCAGGAGAAAGGCATAAAGCAATCCGCCGCCGACGCGCAGCCCCGTCGTGACGATCATGCCGGGGCCCGCCTTTTCGATGATTTTCTGTTCGATGGGCAGGCCATGGGCGAACAGGATGAGCGCCGAAAAAACGGTGATATCAGCCACGGTCAGCGACGACGCGGGAACCAGCGTGAAGATGAGCGGCACGGCACCCCATATGCCGACCAGCATCGCGGTCAGCCAGGCAAGGCCGAGTTCAGGCGGCAGGCCGATGAGGTTCATGACCGGCGCAAAGGCAGGCGCCACCGCCTCGATCGCCCCCATCCTTGATAGCAGCTCGGTCAGTATGGCGATCGGGACCGTGATCCGCACCAGCACCCAGTAAATTGCAAGCGTTTCCCGCGCTTTTTGCCAGACGGTCTGTAGAACTGACATATGAAGGCTCCCCTGAAAGTTGTTTCCATCCACTACTCCCGGCCGGTTCGCATTTGCGGTCAGAGATTGCAGTTTTATGCAATTTTATTGCAAAGATGGCGGCGGGCGATATGCTATCCGCATGGACAGGATCGACCGGAAACTTCTGAACCTTTTGCAGGACGACGCCTCGCGCACCAATGTGGATATGGCTGATGAAGTCGGGCTGTCGCCATCCAGTTGCCTGCGCCGCCTGCAGCGGCTGCGCAAGTCGGGCGTGATCGACCGCATCGTGGCGATCCTCAACCCGGCAAAGGCGGGACGCGTGCTCAAGGCTCTGGTGACGGTGGAGCTGAAACTGCACGGTGAGCAGCAGATGCGCCGCTTTTTGGATATTGCCTGCGCGGAGGAGGCGGTGTCGCAGGCCTATGCCGTCACCGGCGCAAGCGATGTCGTACTGATGTTACGCCTGCGGGATATGGAAGAATTCGACGCCCTGTGCGACCGCTTGTTCCGCGATCAGCACAATGTGGCACGCTTTTTCACCATGGTCGTCATCAAGACGGCGAAAGAAGAAACGGCCATCAAGCTTTGAAACTGATAATATGGCCTTCTGGGAAGGCATTTGATCCTCCCCTTCAACCCAAGGAAAGCGTCTGGCTTTTGGGAAGGCAGTTTACAGATGGCGCCTCGCGTTAAGTTAAGGCTCCTTGAGGGCACCTACGGAGTGGCCCGGCTTTCTGCCGATGCATCCATTCCAGCCTGGGCCGATGGCACAGGTTTTCTCAGCATCAGCCGGACTGATGATGAGCTTTCCGTCGTTTGCCGTCAGGAGCGTATCCCTCATGATGTTAAGGCCGACACCGGCTGGAACTGTCTCAAACTTCAGGGCCCGTTCGCCTTTGATGAGACCGGCATCGTGCTTTCGGTGATCGAACCGCTATCGACCAACGACATCGGGATATTCGTGGTTTCCACTTTCGATGGCGATCACCTGCTGGTCAAATCGAAAGATCTTGAGAAAACGTTTGAGCTGCTGGCAAATGCAGGGCACTCGCGCATCTAAGCTCCGTGAGCGTGATCCGCCCGCATGGGATGCCAGACGGAAATATCGCGCGGCGCGTCCAGAAGCTCGGGCAGGGCATCGTGCCATGCCTGCCGATAGGGCCGGTGGATCTGAACGTCGATGACGTCCTGATGGTCAGTCCAGGTCTCATGCAGCAGGAACCGGTTCTCGTTTTCGCCACCCCAGTGCAGGGTTACGTTCACGAAGGTCTTTTCGTGCCGCATGGCGTCGAGCAGCGCATTCAGCAATTCCAGAAAACGTTCGCGCTGGGCTGGACGGACCTGAAAGCTGATAAGATAGGTGGTGTGCACGGGTCTTACTCCCTGGCGCCTTGCATCAGTGCGTTGCGGGTTGCTGCGTCGGCGGGATAAAAACACTCCAGCACGAGTTCGGAGAGCGTGACGTCCGTCGCCGTCCCGAAAACCGTGGTGGTTGAAATGAAGCTCAATATGCCGCCCGAAGATGGATCGCGAAGCTGGAGCGGTATGGCCAGAGGGTCGGCCCCGGCGGTATGCGGGGCGACCTTTGGCGCGGGATAGGCCGCAAGCTCCGCATGCAGCCGAGAAAGCACTTCGTCTCCGGTTTCCTCGACCTGACGGCGCAGGCGTTCCAGCAGGTGATGGCGCCATTCGGCCAGATTGACGATGCGTGAACTCAGACCCAGCGGATGCAGGCTCAGCCTCAAGGCGTTGAGCGGCGGGTAAAGCAGCTCTTCTGAAACGCCGGCCAGAAGCGACGTGATCGCCCCATTGGCGAGAACGACATTCCAGTGCCGATCCACGGCAAGAGCGGGGAATGGCATATGCCCATGCACTACCGTTTCGACGGCTTGTCGGGCGGCTGCCATATCAGGTGCATCCAGTGATCGTTCGGAATGAACGGGTGCATAACCTGCAGCCAGCATCAGCCGGTTGGCGGCGCGGGCCGGCATCGAAAGCTGCTCCGCCAGCCTCACCAGCATGTCGCGGCTGGGCGATGATCGCCCGCTTTCAACGAAGCTCAGATGGCGTGCTGATATTTCAGCCTCCACCGCCAGATCCAGCTGGCTCAATCTGCGGCGGGCTCGCCATTCCTTCAGCACCTGGCCGACATGTTCTCGATGATGTGTCATGCCCCGCAGCCTAGCAGAAGATATCGCGGATGCGATTACCTCGGAGGTAATTGTTCCGCTTCCCGACCCCCGGCATGTTTGGGCCGTCAACCACAAGGAGCGCAATCATGACGCAGCATCTCGCAATCGCCGAAACCTATCTCGCAGCCTGGAATGAGGAAGACAATGAACGTCGCAGGCACCTGATCGGTCAGGCATGGGCAGAAAATACGCGCTACGTCGATCCGCTGATGCAGGGCGAAGGCCAGCAGGGGATTGCCGCCATGATCGAGGCGGCGCGGCAGAAATTTCCGGGATATCGTTTCGTTCTTGCCGGCACCCCGGACGGACACGGCAAATTCACCCGTTTCTCCTGGCGCCTTATCTCGCCTGAAGGGGACGATGTGGCTGGTGGCACCGATGTCGTCAGCCACGATGCCGAGGGCCGGATCGAAAATGTCGTTGGTTTTCTCGACGGCGCGGCATCCTGAGGTAAAGGCGGGATAGTCCCGCCTCCTGTCCCGGCAGTTTTGTCAGCCGGCGAAACCGACTCCGGCCTGACGCTGGCCGAGCGCATTGAACACCGTGGAAATGATGCCGGCCCGGTCGAGGCCGGCATTGGCATACATGGTCTCTGGCTTGGCTTGTTCCACCCACTGGTCGGGCAGTGTGAGTGTCCGCACCTTGGGGCCGTGATCGAGCAGGCCGGCGCTTGCCATGAAATGCAGCACATGTGCGCCAAAACCGCCGACCGAGCCTTCTTCGATCGTCACCAGAATCTCATGATGGGCGGCAAGCTGTCGGATGAGATCGAGATCGAGCGGCTTGGCGAAGCGCGCATCGGCAACCGTCGTAGAAAGACCGGCGGCGTCCAGGTCTTCGGCCGCCGCCAGGCATTCCGCAAGGCGGGTTCCGAAGGAAAGCAGGGCAACCTTCGTGCCTTCCTTGATGATGCGACCCTTGCCGATCTGAAGAATCTCCCCGCGCGCGGGCATCTCGACGCCGACACCTTCTCCGCGCGGATAACGGAAGGAAATCGGGCCTTCGTCATAGGCCGCTGCCGTGCGGACCATATGTTTCAGCTCCGCCTCATCCGAGGCCGCCATAACTACCATGCCGGGGAGGGTGGCGAGGAAAGTGGTGTCGAAAGAGCCGGCATGGGTCGGCCCGTCGGCGCCGACAAAACCGGCGCGGTCGATCGGGAAACGCACGGGCAGGCTCTGTATTGCCACATCATGCACCAACTGGTCGTAACCGCGCTGCAGGAAGGTGGAATAAAGCGCGCAGAACGGCTTGTAACCGTCAGCCGCAAGCCCCGCCGCAAAGGTGACGGCATGCTGTTCGGCAATGCCGACATCGAAGGTGCGCGCCGGGAACAGCTCGGCCATCTTGTCGAGGCCGGTGCCGTTGGGCATCGCGGCCGTCACACCGATGATTTTCTCATCGAGCGTGGCTTCTTGGATCAGCGCCTCGGCGAAGACGCTGGTATAGCTCGGCGCATTCGGCTTGGCTTTTGCCTGCGCGCCGGTGATGACGTCGAACTTGTTGACGCCGTGATATTTATCGGCGGCCGCCTCCGCCGGCGCGTAACCCTTGCCCTTCTGTGTCACCACATGAATGAGGACGGGGCCTTTCTGGTTGTCGCGCACATTGCGCAGCACCGGCAAAAGGTGGTCGAAGGAGTGACCGTCGATCGGGCCGATGTGATAGAAACCAAGCTCCTCGAACAGCGTGCCGCCGGTCACGTAACCGCGCGCATGGGTCACGGCGCGGGTAATGGCGCGGTCGATCGTCTTCCCGAGATACGCCGTCAGCTTCTTGCCGAAATCGCGAAAACCCATATAGGTGCGGCCGGAGGCGAGACGCGCCAGATAGGCGCTCATCGCGCCGGTCGGTGGCGCGATCGACATGTCGTTGTCGTTGAGGATGACGATCAGTCGTGCATCGAGCGCACCGGCATTGTTCAGTGCCTCAAACGCCATGCCGGCAGACATGGAACCGTCACCGATGACAGCAATGACCTTGCGGTCGCTGCCATCCAAGCCCGCCGCCACCGCCATGCCGAGACCGGCGGAAATGGAGGTGGAAGAATGGCCGGCGCCGAAATCATCATATTCGCTTTCCGCACGGCGGGTGAAACCGGAAAGGCCACCTTCCTGCCGCAGCGTTCGGATGCGATCACGCCGGCCGGTCAGGATCTTGTGCGGGTAACATTGATGGCCGACATCGAAGATCAGCCGGTCTTCGGGCGTGTTGAAGACCTTGTGGATGGCAATCGTCAGTTCCACCACGCCAAGGCCGGCACCCAGATGCCCACCGGTTTTCGACACGGCGTCAATCATCTCGTCGCGCAGTTCCCTTGCCAGTTCCGGCAAGTCGCGATCATCGATCTCCTTGAGATCGGAGGGAAAATTCACCCGGTCAAGCAATGGTGTCTGTGGCATTCCGGTCAATCGTTCGGCCTTTTCTGGTGGTCCCCGCGCGGCGCGTGAGAACGTCTTTCATCGCGAAAGCCGCCGGGTGAACCATGCATGTCGTATACTTCTATAGAATTTCAACCTTCCGGCAAAGGGACAAACTCTTCTTCGTCGCCGGGAACGATGTCGAAGCGTCCCGTTCTCCACTCCTGTTTGGCCTGTTCTATGCGTTCTTTTGATGACGAAACGAAGTTCCACCAGATGTATCGGCGCTCATTCAGCGCTGCCCCGCCAAAGATCATGATGTGACAGCCATTGCTGCCGGCCTGAAGCGTGATGTCGTCACCCGGCCGGAAGACGAGCAGCTGGTCGGCGGCGAAGATATCGCCCGCCACATCCAGCGAGCCGGACAGAATATAGATCGCCCGCTCCTCATGATCGGCGGAAAAGGGACACTTTGCCCCCGGCTCCAGCGTCAGGTCGACATAAAGCGTATCCGTGAAGGCCGCAACGGGGGAGGTGAGGCCCTCGAATTCACCGATCACTACACGACCCGACGCGCCCTTGATATCGATCAGCGGCATCTCTTCCTTTGCCGTGTGGGCAAAGGCCGGGTCGATTTCCTCCATATGGTCGGGCAGGGCAAGCCAGGTCTGGAGGCCCGACATGGAAAGCGGATGGCCGCGCAGGTTTTCCGGCGTGCGTTCCGAATGCACGATGCCGCGCCCGGCCGTCATCAGGTTGATGTCGCCGGGGCGGATGACAAGCTCGGTGCCGAGACTGTCTCGATGCTTGATTTCGCCGTCGAACAGATAGGTGACGGTGGAAAGCCCGATATGCGGATGCGGCTTCACATCCAGCGCCTCACCGGCCTTCAGTATCGCCGGACCCATGCGATCGAAAAAGATGAAGGGACCGACAAGCCGCCGCTGCCGCGTCGGTAGCGCGCGCCGCACCGCAAAGCCGCCAATATCGCTGGTGCGGGGGATGATGAGGTTCTCGATGGCGTCGCAGGCAAAGGCATCGCCCGCGACGGGATCGTTACCGGGAAAGAAGGACATGGTCAGCTCCTCGTATCGTCTGGCGGGAGTTTAGCATAACCGAGGGGGAGGGGAGCATCGCGATATCGAACGCAGCGTCAACGATCCTTGTTAACACGACATTGTGAGAACACCTTACGGCCGGGGAAAGTTCTCAAAACCTCTCCTCCGTCATCCTCGGGACAAGCCCGAGGATGACGTCGAGGGTTTGAATCGGGAGGTGGCTACCTTATCGAATCACGTCCGAACGCTCACCCTAAACGCAATCACTCCCCGTCCAGCGGCTCCACACCCTGCGGCTTGCCGGCGCGGTCGAGACGGATCTTCTCGATGCGCTTTTCGGCAGCGTTCAGCAGCGTTTCGCAATGCTTCTTCAGGGCTTCGCCGCGCTCATAGATGGCGATGGATTCGTCCAGCGCCACGTCGCCGCGTTCCAGACGTGCGACAATGCTTTCCAGCTCGGCGACGGCTTTTTCGAACGAATAACCGCTGACATCGGCTGTGTTGGCATTTTCCGTCATGTTCAACCCTTCATCATTCTCAAAATATGCATGGCTGCCGATTCCGCCAGCCCTTCCAGATCATAACCGCCTTCCAGCAGGCTGACGACCCGATTCGAAGTGTATTTATCCGCCATCTCCAGAAGCCGGCCCGTCGCCCAGTCGAAATCCTCTCCCACCAGATTGATCTGCGCCAGCGGATCACGGTGATGCGCGTCGAAACCGGCGGAGATGAGAATGAGATCGGGCGAAAAATCCGCAATCGCCGGCAAAACGCGTGATTTGAATGCCTCGCGGAAATGTTCGCTGCCGGTGTTGGGAGAAAGCGGTGCGTTGACGACGTTGTTCTTCACGCCGGTTTCGTTTTTATCGCCGCTCCACGGATAAAGCGGCATCTGGTGGGTGGAACAGAACAGCACGGATGTGTCGTTCCAGAAGATGTCCTGCGTGCCGTTGCCGTGGTGCACATCCCAGTCAATGATGGCGACGCGCTCGGCACCATGCGCCTTCTGCGCGTGGCGGGCGGCGATCGCCACATTGTTGAAAAGACAGAAGCCCATGGCCTTGGCGGTCTCGGCATGGTGGCCAGGCGGGCGGGCTGCAACGAAGACATTGTCGGCAGCGCCGGCAAAAACATCGTCTACTGCCGCCATTGCAGCGCCGATGCCGGTCAGCGCCGCCTGCAGGCTTTTTTGCGAAACGTAAGTGTCGGCCTCAATGCGGTTGATCTCGCCATCCTCTTCCGGAATCTGTCGCATCACGGCAAGCAGATGCTCTTCCGGATGCGCCAGCAGCACCGCGTCTTCATTGGCCTGAGGCGCTTCTTTGCGATCAAGGCGCTCGAAATTCGGATGTTCGAGCGCGATGTTCAGCGACCGCAGGCGGTCCGGCCGCTCGGGATGGCCGGAAGGCGTGATATGCTCAAGGAAGATCGGATGTTCGTATAAACGCGTCGCCATTCTTTTCCTCCCGAAGAAAGTGTTTTCAGGCGCGCTGCGGCAGCAGCGGATAACCCGCCATGACGGCGCGGCCGGCAAGGGCTGCCAGCACGGCCTTCAGCGCATCACCCGGGATGAAGGCGAGCGAACCCATGAAAGCCTTTTCAAAACCGAGACCGACGACCACCGCCAGGTAGGTGATGCCGAAAGCATAAAGCACGACCACGCCGCCGATCAGGCTGGCGACGAAAAAGCCAACACCCTGCGCCAGAGCGGACTGGCTGCGATTGACGAGTTTTTCCGAGAGCGTGCCGGTGACGAAAACGGCTGCGATCCAGCCGATCAGGAAGCCCGTTGTCGGCGTGGTGAAGATCGAAAGACCGCCACGTCCGCCCGAAAGCACCGGCAGGCCGATGGCGGCAATCAGGATCGTCAGCAGAACCGCGAGCGTGCCGCGTTTTGCGCCGAGGACGACGCCGGCGAGCATGACGCCGAGCGACTGCGCGGTAATCGGCACCGGAATGAAACCGAGCGTGATCGGCGGCAAAAGCCCGAGCGCGATGATGATGGCGGAAAACAGCGAAATCAGCACGAGGTCGCGGGTCGTCATGGCTCGGAAACTCCGGATGGTTGTCTGGCCGTCAGCTTTGGCCTCTGAAACCGCGCGCGTCAATGGCGTCGGCAATGGCATCGGCATCCTTCAACGTCATAATGACGAGCGGCACGATGATGGTCGCCATCCGCACGGGCAGGCCACGCGCCCGGTGTGCATCGCGCACCGCATGGTAACGGTTGACGATCTCAGGCACGAAGCGCACCACCAGTCCGACTGCAAGCCCGATATCGGCGGCCTTGAGCAGCCCCAGCCTTTCCAGCGGGGAGGCAGCACGTGTAATTTCGTCCATGAACTGCGAAATGCTGACGGTGATGGTGACGGCGGTGGCGAGCAACGCAAGTGCCGTCAGCCGCATAAGATTGACACTGGCATCGTGTGCCGGAAGCAGGAGATAGCTGAAGCCGGCAACGAGGAAGATCGTCAGCATCACCGGCCGCAGCCGCAGGGCGATGTCCTTGAGGGGCAGCCGCGTCGCGCTCAGAACTAGCGCGGTCAGAACCATCGCGCATGCGAGAACCAGCAAGTCGTGGGTGAGGAACAATGCAATGCTGAAGCCCATGAGCGTCAGAAGCTTGAGGCGCGGCGAGACGCGGTAAAGCCAGCCCGTTCCTTCGACATGCAGCGATTTCATCGCGACGCCACCTCCAGATAGCGCGCCACCGCCGCTTCAGGTGCAGCATCTGCAATAAGCGCACCCTCATGGAAAACCAGCACCCGGTCGAAACCCCGAAGCAACGGCAGATCGTGGGTTATGACAATCAGCGCCTGGGACAGCGCCGCCATGGCTCTTTCCACGATTGCGCGGTTTTTGAGATCAAGCTGGTTGGTTGGCTCATCGAGAATGAGGATTTGCGGTTCCGTCACCAGAAGGGCGGCAAGCGCTGCAAGCTGTAGCTCACCGCCGGAAAGCTCATGCGCGCGCCGGTCTTCCAGCTGCGCGATGCCGAGTCCGGCCAGAACGACCTTCACCCGATTTTCAGTTTCGGCCTTGCCGAGGCCGAGCCGCTTCAGCCCGAAGGCGACATCGTCGCGCACGATCGGCAGGATGATCTGGTTTTGGGGATTCTGGAAGATGAAACCGACCATCTGCAGGATGGCCCTGGCGTCGCTCACGGTGTCGAGACCGTTCACCGAAACCTTGCCCTCGCTTGGCTTGTTCAGCCCGTTGATCAGCCGGGCAAAGGTGGTCTTACCGGAACCATTGAGACCGATTACGCCGATACGCCGTTCCGTCAACGTCAAAGACAGCGGCTGCAGGACCTGCCGGCCCTCGAAAACGACACCGGCGGCATCGAAACGGATTTCCAAACTTACATCCTCGCGCTCGTTTCCGGTTCTATATCCCGTCATCAACAGAAGTGAAACAAGGAACAAAAAAAGAACATTGCATTCGCGAAAAAGCCGTCATACCTTCTGGGCCATGACGATCAAGGTTTCGAACGAAGCAGCAAGGCGAATTTTTCTGGCGCGGCAGGGCCTTTCCTCCCCGCCCGGCAAGGCGCTTTCCAAGGATGGGCTGCTGCAGCTCATCACCGATCTCGGCTTCGTGCAGGTGGACAGCATCGGCACGGTGGAGCGCGCCCATCACCAGATTATTTTCTCCCGCAACCAGACCTACAGGCGCAACCATCTGACCACGCTGCTGGAAAAGGATCGCGCGCTTTTCGAGCACTGGACGCATGATGCCTCCATCCTGCCGACGGAATTTTATCCCTATTGGAAACACCGCTTCCGCCGCCGCGAGCCGATCATTCAGGAACGCTGGCGCAAATGGCACGGTGAGGGCTTCGATGCCGCGTTCGGCGAAACGCTGGAGCGCATCGCCGCAACCGGGCCGGTGCTGGCGCGGGAGCTTAAAGAGGAGGGACACCAGTCCGGTGGCTGGTGGAACTGGCATCCCTCCAAGACCGCACTCGAATATCTCTGGCACACCGGCAAGCTTGCAATTGCCGGCCGTGTGAACTTCCAGAAGGTCTATGATCTGGCCGAACGGGTCATTCCCGGTGAGCATCACGAGACCGAAGTGGAGCACGCCGAATTCGTCGACTGGGCCTGCCGCGAGGCGCTGAAACGGCTGGGGTTCGCCACCCACGGCGAAATCGCCGCGTTTTTCGATCTTGTGACGCCGCAGGAGGCGAGAGACTGGGTCAAAAACCATCGCGATGAATTGTGCGAGGTCTCGCTTCTCGCAAGTGACGGCGATACTGCCCGCCAGTCCTATGCCTTTGCCGATTTCACTGCCGACCTGACGGACGTACCGGAACCGTCCTCCCGCGTTCGCGTGCTGAGCCCCTTCGACCCTTTGCTGCGTGACCGAAACCGCACGGAGCGGCTATTCGGCTTTTATTATCGCATCGAGGTTTTCGTGCCGGAGCCGAAGCGGCAATATGGCTATTATGTTTTTCCGCTTCTGGAAGGCGACCGTCTGATCGGTCGCATCGACATGAAGGCGGAGCGCAAAGGCAGCACTCTGGATGTACGCCGCCTGTGGCTCGAGCCCGGCGTGCGCGCTTCGGCCGGGCGGCTGGAAAAGCTCGATGCGGAATTGTCGCGGCTTGCGAAGTTCACAGGGGTCGAGAGCGTGAACTATCTGGAGGGCTGGCGGGAGGAAAACTGAGTTTTTCGCACGGATGATTGCGAGAGAGGTGCCCTCGGACTCAAGGTTATCGATCCGTGATACCCCATTGTAGCGCGGCGTTGCGACATATTTCTTCTCCCCGCCGGGGAGAAGGTGGCCCAAAGGGTCGGATGAGGGGGCAACGGTAGAGATTTACGGAGAGCTAGCCCCTCATCCCGCTGCCACGGACTTCTCCCCGGCGGCGAGAAGAAGCAGGCGGAACCCGCTCGCCTCACAATTGCGCGGCGAGACCAGGCAAAAACCTAAGCTCACCCGATATCCGTCGCCGAAATCTTGATGCCAAATCCTTCGAGACCGACATAATGGCGTTCGCGCGTGGTCATCAGCTTGATCGAGCTGATGCCGAGGTCTTTGAGGATTTGCGCGCCGAGACCGATTTCCAGCCATTCGTTTTCCCGCGAGCGGGCCTGGGCGTGTGCCTCGTCCGGGTCGCGCGCCTTGCGCCGCCCCGCAACCTGACCGACGCCGACGGAGCCTTCACGGAGATAGACGATGACGCCGCGGCCTTCCTCGGCGATCTTCTGCATGTAGTGCCGCACCGGCTGGCGGTCGCCGAATACGTCGTCAGCGACGTTTTCCGGGTGCAGGCGCACGGGAATGTCGACACCGTCCCTGATGTCGCCGAAAATCACCGCCATGTGCTGCATCCGGTCCCAGGGAAGGGAGTAGGTCTGCGCTCTGGCCGGGCCGAAGGGCGTTTCGATGGTGAAGGAGGATTCCATCTCCACCAGCGTTTCCTTGCGCTGGCGATAGGCTATCAGATCGGCAACCGACACCTGCTTGAGCTGATGTTTTTCCGCAAAGGCGGTGACCTGCGGTCCACGCGTCACGGTGCCGTCGTCATTGACGAGTTCGCAGATGACACCGATCGGCGGCAGGCCTGCCAGCTTGCAGAGGTCGACGGCGGCTTCCGTATGTCCGGAGCGCATCAGGACGCCGCCCTCACGGGCAATCAGCGGGAAAATGTGTCCAGGCCGGGTAAAATCGGCGGCTCCGACATTTGGATTGGCGAGATTGCGCACCGTCAGCGTGCGGTCATCGGCGGAAATGCCCGTTGTGGTGCCGTGCTTGAAATCGACGCTGACGGTGAAGGCCGTGGTATGGGCGCTGTCATTTTCGGCCACCATGGCATTGAGGTTCAGGCGCTTGGCTTCTTCGCGCGGCATGGGGGCGCAGACGATGCCTGACGTGTGGCGCACGATGAAAGCCATCTTTTCTGCCGTGCAGTGGACCGCTGAAATGATCAGATCGCCCTCGTTCTCACGGTCATCATCATCGGTCACGACAACGATTTCACCGGCTTCGAAAGCGCGGATGGCATCGACAACGCGTTTCTGGTCATAGGCCATTGCGGAATACCTCACTTCAACCGGCCGGTCTGGCCGCGATCCCTCAGATAATGGTCGGCGACGGTGCAGGCCACCATCGCTTCGCCGATCGGCACGGCACGAATGCCGACGCAGGGGTCGTGGCGTCCCTTGGTGCGCACGTCGACATTGTTGCCATCGGCGTCGATCGACTGGCGCTCGGTCAGGATTGACGAGGTCGGCTTGATGGCAAAGCGCGCGATGACGGGCTCGCCGGTCGCAATGCCACCCAGAATGCCGCCGGCATGATTGGAGAGGAAGATCGGCCTGCCGTCATTGCCCATGCGCATTTCATCGGCATTCTCCTCGCCGGAAAGCTCGGCGGAGGCGAAACCCTCACCGATCTCCACACCCTTGACGGCGTTGATCGACATCAGGCTGGAGGCTATATCCTGGTCAAGCTTGGCGTAGATCGGTGCGCCGATACCCGCCGGAACGCCTTCGGCGATCACTTCGACAACGGCGCCAATGGACGAACCGGCCTTGCGGATGCCGTCGAGATATTCTTCCCAGACGGGCACCATGGCGGCATCAGGGCAGAAGAACGGGTTCTGATCGACCTGATCCCAATCCCAGTTGTCGCGGTTGATCCTGTGTTTGCCGATCTGCACCAGCGCGCCGCGCACGTTGAGGCTGGGTACCACCTTTCGCGCAATTGCGCCGGCAGCGACACGCGCCGCCGTCTCGCGCGCGGAGGAGCGACCACCGCCGCGATAATCGCGAATGCCATATTTCAGGTCATAGGTGAAATCCGCATGTCCGGGGCGGAAACGCCTGGCGATCTCGCCATAATCCTTGGAGCGCTGGTCGGTATTTTCGATCAGCATGGAAATCGGCGTGCCTGTTGTCGTCATCGTCTCGCCGTCCTCATCCAGCATGACGCCGGAAAGGACCTTGACGATATCGTCCTCGCGCCGCTGGGTGACGAAGCGGCTCTGGCCCGGCTTGCGCTTGTCCATCCAGTGCTGCACCTCCGCAAGGGTAAACCGGATGCCGGGCGGGCAACCATCCACCACGCAGCCAAGTGCCGGCCCGTGGCTTTCTCCCCAGGTGGTAACGCGGAAAAGATGACCGAAACTGTTATGCGACATAATTCTCAAACCGGAAAACGGGGCGCCTGTGGACAGCGCCGTTTAAAACAAGCGGATTTGTCTTAGTGGAAAATCCGGACAAGGCAAAAGCCTTTCTTTCATCGCAAACGCGATAAGAAGGTGACGTACCGTTCACGACTTGCGAAAGGACGAAAAACGACAGTCCCGCCATGGGCGACGGAAAGTGATTCGACCGTATCGACGGTTTTTTGAGATGACGAAATTGTAAAAGAGCCGGGGTTTTCCACCCTAAACCCGAGTTTTCCAATATTGCCGGAAAATGCGGTGTAAAAATCACTAACGGCTTGAACAGGATTTGAAATCCGTTCATCAATTGGGCCGAAAATGTCATGGTTGCGGGCAATTTCCGCCACATTCGAAAGGCAATTCTTCATGCATGTAAGGTTTTCACGCAAATCCACGAAAGCTAGATCGATGCGTATGATGATTGCCGCCCTTCTGGCCACCGCCAACCTCCTGATGCCGATCAACGGCTTCGCCCAGAGCGTCGACGTGGAAGGCACGATCAGCAAGATCGACGCGAACGGTCTCAGTATCACGCTGAACGACGGCAAGACCTATCGTGTGCCGGAAGAATTCAATTTCGAAGGTCTGAAAGCGGGCGTGAAGGTCGTTGTCTTCTACACGGAAGTGGATGGGAAACGTGTGGTCGACGATCTGCAGGTTGTGGAGTAAGCAGCCGCCTACCAAGTCAAAACCTCCTTTGTGAAACGAGCGGGTGCCACCTGTTTCTTCTCCCCGAGGGGAGAAGTCCGCGGCAGCGGAATGAGGGGGCAAGCTCTCCGAAATCCGGCAACGTTGCCCCCTCATCCAACCCTTCGGGCCACCTCTCCCCGGGTGAGAGAAGAAACAAGCTGCGATGTCCTGCCAATCATAGGAAAGCTGCCAGCCCCTAGGAAATCCACTCGACGCTGTTCCTGTCGATCTCGACCTTCAAAATCTGGTCCTGCGGGATTTGCGTCCGCGACGCCTCATCCTTGTCCATGCCTGAAACAAGTCTGAAAATCGAGCGGATGACGCCGCCATGGCAGACGCAGACTGTCGGCCGCTCCACGGAGGAGAGCCATGCGCCGATGCGCCAGGAGAGGATTTCATAGCTTTCGGCATCCTGGCCGGGGGGAATGAAATCCCACTTGTTGGCCTTGCGCGCCTTCACCCGGTCCGGAAATTCCTTCTTGAGCTCGGGCAACGTCTGCCCTTCCCAGTCACCGAAGGAAACTTCGATGAGGCGGTCGTCGGTGCGATAGGCCTTGGGATCGAGCCCCATCGCGCCGCGCATCAGTTCCATTGTCTCGCGCGTGCGCCCGAGCGGGCTTGCTACATAATCGAAATCCGCGGCCTGATCCCCCAGGAGGCGGGCGAGAAGCAGACCATTGCCGACCGCCTGCTGGCGGCCGAAATCATTGAGCGGAATGTCTTTCTGGCCCTGAAGCCGGCGTATCGCATTCCAGTCCGTTTGTCCGTGCCGGATCACATAGACGAGCAAGGCGATACCCCAGTTTCAAGCATTCCCGGTTGTCGTCAGTCCTTCACCACCGAAATGTCAGGCGCATCCACCGCCTTCATGCCGATGGTGTGGTAACCGGAATCGACATGGTGGATTTCGCCGGTCACGCCAGTCGAAAGGTCGGAGAGCAGGTAAAGCGCCGACTTGCCGACTTCCTCGATCGAAACGGTGCGCTTCAGCGGCGCATTATATTCGTTCCACTTGAGAATGTAACGGAAGTCGCCGATGCCGGAAGCAGCGAGCGTCTTGATAGGGCCGGCGGAAACGGCATTGACGCGGATGCCGCGATTGCCGAGGTCGACGGCGAGGTAACGCACGCTTGCCTCAAGCGCGGCCTTGGCCACGCCCATGACGTTGTAGTTCGGCATCACCTTTTCGGCGCCGTAATAGGTGAGCGTCACGATCGAACCACCGTCATTCATGACGGGCTCCGCCCGCTTGGCAACGGCGGCCAGCGAGAAGACGGAAATGTCCATGGTGCGGTTGAAATTGTCGCGGCTGGTGTCGAGGTAACGGCCGGTCAGCTCATCCTTGTCGGAAAAGGCAATGGCGTGCACGACGAAGTCGATCTTGCCCCAGTGCTTTTCCAGGCTGGCAAAAACCGCATCGATCGTCTCGAGATCGGTCACATCGCAGTGACCGGCCATGAAGGCGCCGAGTTCCTGGGCCAGCGGCTCGACACGCTTCTTCAGCGCATCGCCCTGCCAGGTGAGAGCCACTTCCGCACCCGCGTCGGCGCAGGCCTTGGCGATGCCCCAAGCGATGGAACGATTATTGGCGACACCCATGATGAGGCCGCGTTTGCCAGCCATGAGGCCGGATGCCTGAGCCATTTTATGCTCCCTAGTACTTTTGATCGGTCCTGCCTATGGCATAGGCTGCAATCCTGTTCAAGATTGCCAAGGATCATCAACTGTTAGGGAACGTAACAAAGGGTGCGTTGTCCCGGCTATTCGCAAAACTTTCACAAATAAAGGCCTTCGCGCATGTGGCGCATCAGGTCGGTCACCTTCTCATCGGGCTTCTCGTGCAGGACGATGCGCAGTTCGATGACGAGATCGCCGGAGCCGCCATTGCCGTCGGCAAGGCCCTTGCCGGCAATCCTGAGCGCGCGGTCCGAGCCTGACCAGGCTGGAATGGTGATGCTTTCCTCGCCAAGCGGCGTCTTGACCTTTGCTTCGCAGCCCAGAACCGCATCGCTGAGCGAGATCGGCAACGTTGTGTGGATATCGAAGCCACGAAGGGAAAACGCATCCTCGCGTGCGGTCAGCAATGTCACGGCGAGATCGCCGCGGGCCATGTTCGGAAGCTTCAGCCCCTGTCCCTTCAGCCGCACCACATGTCCGTCGGTCATGCCGGCTTCCAGCTGGAAGCGAACCTCTCGTTCATCGGCAAGCGATACGGTAATCCACTTTTGCTCCAGCAGATCGGCGACCGTGACGATGGCCTCCGCCGTGATATCGGGCGCCTTTTCGGGAGCTGGTTGCGGCGTGCGGAACCGGCGTACGAGAGCGCTGAAGAGATTGGCGGCAAGCGAGACGGGCGCGGCCCTGTCATCGCCAGCGCCGGACTGGGCGGTCTCGCCGGCGGCAGGCGCATCGCCTCTTACGGCGCTTGCGGCAGCCTTTGCCGCTTCCGCCGCCTGCTGTACCTTGGGATCGTTCTGTGCCTCCGCGCCGAAAATCCGCTCGACGATGTCTTCGGCACTTTCCGTCCTGGCGTCGGTTTTCTGGCCGGTCTGCGTCCGGTTGCGGGCGTCCGCCCGGGCCAGTTCTTCCATCAGCTTTTCGGCCGCCCTGGCGCGTTCAGCCGCCTCGCGCGCGGCCTCCCGCTGCTGCATGATGGTCTGATCGCGCTGCTTTTTTTCTGCAGCCTTGCGGGCCTGATCGTAGAGATCGCGCTTTTTCGGGTCTTTCAGAAGGTCGTAGGCCTGTCCGATCTCGGCGAATCGCGCCGAGGCATCGGGATCGTCGCGATTGGCGTCCGGATGAACGGTTTTCGCCTTCGTGCGCCAGGCGGCCTTGATTTCCTCGTGGCGGGCGTCACGTTTTACGCCGAGGATCGAATATGGATCGCGCATGCGAAACACCAGTTACGTTGGCTCAGGCGCCTGCCGCCCGTCATGGCGCAATCCTGAAGCTAACCCCTCCGAAAAGGGGTGCCCGCGATCATTCGCCTGCACGCCCTCGGTTTAATCAACGTCGACTGTTGCAATAAGTTGCTAATCACTCCTTTACGGAGCAGGTTCGACGCACCGGGGCCGCGCCTATTCCCCATGGAAGGGTAAACAGATTATTTCTGCTCGAAGCGGGTCATCAACCATTCGCCGGTTTCCGACAGGCAGGCCTGTCCGGAATAAGCTGCCACCCCTTCGAAGGAGTGGCGCGTTGTCTTGAAATCGCGGCAGACGAAACCGCTTGATTTGTCTTCGTGAATGGCGGTCACGACGCCGGCGCTGCCGGTGGCGGCATTCGCCCAGGGCAGCGGCTGGTCGGCAAGTTTGGCGAGATCGGCCGATGTCACCGCATTGCGAATGGTCACATCGTCGGTCTGGGCGCTGCCATTCTGCTGGTTGGGCACGGAGGCAGTGGAAAGCGAGCGGTCAACCTTGTCGCCGCCGAACAGATCGAGGCTGACGCATCCGCTCAGCACCGCAAGCATCGACACGACGGCGGAAACTTCCGCTACCGACGAAAGGAGGCTCTTTGTTCGACTGTTCGACTTTGCTATGACGGTCACCATCTTTCACCAGAGATCATCTCTGGGGTCCAAATCAGCTCGGGAGCATTTTAGTCAATATGTCGGAAACGGGGTTAACATCCAGTGACTTCACGGAAGAAAATGAACCTTTCACGCTTTTTGCCGAATGGCTGAAGGATGCGACGGCTTCCGAGATCAACGATCCGAACGCGGTGGCACTTGCCACAGTGGACGAAAATGGCCTGCCGAATGTGCGCATGGTGCTGCTGAAAGGCGTCGATGACCGCGGCTTCGTGTTCTACACGAATTTCGAAAGCCAGAAGGGCCGGGAGATCCTCGGCCAGAAAAAAGCGGCCATGTGTTTTCACTGGAAGAGCCTGCGACGTCAGGTGCGCCTGCGCGGCGAGGTGGAGATCGTGAGCGACGAGGAGGCGGATGCCTATTACTCCTCCCGCCCGCGTGGCAGCCGCATCGGCGCTTGGGCATCCAAGCAGTCACGGCCGCTGGAAGACCGTTTCGCGCTGGAAAAGGCGGTGGCTGAATACACTGCCAAATATGCGATCGGCGATATTCCGCGCCCGTCCCATTGGTCCGGTTTCCGCATTCGCCCCGTCAGCATCGAATTCTGGCATGACCGCAAGTTCCGCCTACATGACCGCATCGAATTCCGCCGCGACACGCCAGACGGTGCCTGGTCCAAGGTCCGCATGTACCCCTAAGGGCGTCAGGCCGCGCCATTGGCGCCTGCCTGTTTAAGCAGCCAATCCAACAGCGCCGGGCCAAGGGTGGCCCGGCAGAAGCTCCATCCGCCGTCCGTAAAGCGCTTTCGAATCGACGCTGCCGGAGAATCGTGATTAGAGTTGGACATCACGAACAAAGGATGAACAAATGCTTCTGTCCATGATGCGCCAGTTCGAGGCTGCCTCGCAGAAATATGCCGATGAAAACGGGATCGCCCGTGATCCCGACTGGTTCATGCTGAAGCTTCAGGAGGAGGTGGGCGAGGTTACGCAGGCCTGGAACCGGCTGACAGGGCGGGGGCGCAGCAGGGGCAGAAGCGGAGAGGAGATGAAGCGTGATCTGGCTGACGAAACCGCCGATCTGCTCGGCCACGTACTGCTGCTGGCGCATCGCAACGGTCTCGATCTCGAAAATGCGATAGAACGCAAGTGGCGCTTCAAGCCGGGGGCCTGACGCTCCGCCGAGGACCATTCGATCCTGCTGCGTCGTGCCTCCGCGATCCGCTAGGAGAACGCGATGACAAAGAACAGGATCGCAAGAGCGACAGCCACAGGTGCCATGACCAGCTGCTCCGGGCGGCTTTTCGACATTGCGTTCAATCCGATGCTCACCGCCATGTAACAGACGATGATCCAGATTCCAGGTTCAACCCAGCCAGACGGCCAGATGTCGGCCCAACCCGCCTTTTGCAGCGGGAAGGAAACGAAAAGCGCATAAATGAGCGGTGTCGCTGCGCTGGCTATCCTTTGCCGTCCCGGCAATACCGTGTGCGCGCCGCCCCAGGCAAGGCGGCCGAAAGGGGCGCCGGCGGCGAGCGCAATCTGGAACAGGGACAGAACCAGCAGTATCAGCGTTATGAGTGACACGGCGACAGGCATCATGATTACCCCGGTTATGGATACGCCGGCAGAGGCATTTGCCCAGTAGCGGCGCCCCAGCCCGACATGTGTTTCATCATGACGCCAAATCGCGAAGCACGTATGACGCCGTTTCGCGCCCCAGCCCGATTTTCACTCTACTCAGGCCTGCGCTTTTTGCAGAAGGTCGGCCACCATATGCAGGTCGCTGGCGACGGCCACGCATTTCTCCCGCATTTCCTCGGTCGGCGGCGCAACGTCAGGCACCATGATCGTCATCATGCCCGCCGATGTCGCCGAGCGTACACCCGAGTAGGAATCCTCCAGGGCAAGACAGCGCCCGGGATCGAGGGACAGTCGTCGCGCGGCTGTCAGATAGGGCATGGGCGCCGGTTTCGGCTCCGTATAGTCGCCGCGCGCGACAATTGTGTCGAAGCGATTGAGCAGGTCGTGGGGCCCAAGGTGGCGCGTCACCGAATCGTGCCGCGACGAGGTGGCGATGGCGCGGCGGATATCGAGGCTGTCGAGAAGGTCGAGGATCTCGGTGACGCCCGGCTTCAACGCCACGCCATCGGCCATCATCACGCCAAGATGCCGGAGCCAGGCGTCTCGAAAACTGTCGATGGGAAAATCCGCGCCATAATCAGCAAAAATGGTGCCGGTGATGACGTCCCACGGGCTGCCGCAGACCTTCTGATAGGTCTCCACCCTCATGCCGTGGCCGCCTTCTTCCGAAGCCGCCAGAAATGAATCGCGATAGAGCCGCTCGCTCTCGATCAGCAATCCGTCCATGTCGAAAACCACGGCCCGCGGGAGAAAAGGCAGCATGGCTCAACCGAACCGGAAAGGGCGTTCGCCAAGGCTCTCGAACGGACGGATCAGGTAACCATCCGGATCGGCGACGATGAACTGCCGGTTGCCCACTTCGACCGTGCCGCGCCTGTACCATTTTTCTTCCAGCGGCATGACGAGGTCGATGGAGGATCGCTCCAGCCGGGAAAGAATGGGTTGCAGCGAGGGGACGGCAAGCTGCAGGTTCATGCCGCGGCCAAACGGAAATTCGAGCACGGCATTATCAGTCACGAATGTCCGCGTCGCGCCAATCTGGTCGATCATCAGCTGGGCATCCCCCAGCGCCAGATAGGTAAAGCCCTCTTCGGGGCGCTCATAGACCACATGAAAACCGATCAGGTCGCAATAAAATGCGCGGCTTTTCTGCCAGTCGCTGACGGCAAGTTCAGGAACGAGGGCATTTCGTATGATGGTCATGGTCTCCTTTGCTACGCAGCCCAGTGTGGGCGTAAGGCCTGCGGTAAGGGTGATCTTACCGTCTTCGCGGCTGCACACCAGAGAAAACCGCATCATGGCAGCCATGTGTGGGGTCATGGGCTGACGAGGCGCCGACAGGCTCAGTGTGGCTGCAACTCTTTCTTCCGTCATTCCGGCCTTGAGCCGGAATCCAGCCAGCCCAAGTCCTTGGGCTGAAAAGAGTCTTCCCGCCGCGCCGACGCGCGTCGGCTGGATTCCGGCTCAAGGCCGGAATGACGGGTGATGCACCGTTACATCACTTTATGCGCTACAGATACGCATTAACAGTCGTTACAGGCAGGGTCGGGAGATTTACGCCTTCGTGCCGCCCACGGTGATCTGGTCCATGCGCAGATGCGGCTGGCCGACGCCAACAGGCACCCATTGCCCGGCCTTGCCGCAATTGCCGATGCCGGTATCGAGTTTCGAATCATTGCCGATCATCGAGACGCGCTTCATCGCATCCGGCCCGTTGCCGATCAGCATGGCGCCCTTCACCGGCGCGCCGATCTTGCCGTTTTCGATGAGATAGGCCTCGGTGCAGCCGAACACGAATTTACCCGAGGTGATATCGACCTGGCCGCCGCCGAAGGAGACGGCATAGATGCCCTTCTTGACGGAGGCGATGATCTCTTCCGGCGTCTTGTCGCCCGACAGCATGTATGTATTGGTCATGCGCGGCATCGGAACATAGGCATAACCCTGACGGCGACCGTTGCCGGTGGGCGTCGCACCCATCAGCCGGGCGTTCTGGCGGTCCTGCATGTAGCCCACCAGCCTGCCGTTCTCGATCAGCACGTTGTAACCGGAAGGGGTGCCTTCATCGTCCACGGTCAGCGAGCCGCGGCGGCTGTCGATAGTGCCGTCGTCCACCACGGTCACGCCGGGCGCGGCGACCATTTCGCCCATCAGGCCGGCGAATGCGGACGTCTTCTTGCGGTTGAAATCGCCTTCCAGACCGTGACCCACGGCCTCATGCAGCATCACACCCGGCCAGCCGGAGCCCAGCACCACATCCATGGTGCCGGCCGGCGCATCGATGGCGGTGAGGTTGACGAGCGCCTGACGCAAAGCCTCATCGGCGCCGCGCTGCCAGTTTTCTTCTGTGATGAAATCGCCGAAACCGACCCGGCCGCCAATGCCATAGGAGCCGCTTTCCTGCCGATCGCCTTCACCCGCCACGACGGAGATGTTGATGCGGGTCATCGGCCTGACGTCACTGACGCGGTGCCCATCGGCGCGCAGAATGTCAACCACCTGCCAGCTTGCGGAAATCGTCGCCGTCACCTGCCGGACATTGGTGTTCTTGTCACGCAGATAGGCATCGATATCGGTGAGAAGCTTCACCTTCTCTTCGAAGCTCGGGCTGCCGATGGGGTTCTCGTCGCCATAGAGCTTCTTGTTGGTGCGCTGCGGTGCGGCGGCATAGGAGCCGGAATAACCTCTCGTCACTGCGCTGACCGCATCCGATGCACGTTTCAGCGCGCTTTGCGAAAGCTCGCCCGCATGGGCGTAACCCACCGTCTCGCCGGCGACCGCCCGCAGGCCGAAACCCTGGTCTGTATTGAAGGAACCGCCCTTGAGCCGGCCATTATCGAAAGTCAGCGACTCGGCCTGCGCATGTTCGATGAAAAGCTCGCCATCATCAGCGCCGGCGAGGGCCTCGCCGACGAGCTTGCGCAATTGCGTTTCGTCGCAATCGAAGAGTTTTACAAGATCGTCGGTCATAGGAGGCTCCAGTCATTATCGTTCATGACCGATTTAGGCACTGGAGCGGGCGGACGCAAGGCTGTCCGGTACGGCAGGCTTCAAGGAAGCGCGTCGTAACCTTCGGCAAACCCCGTCAGTTCGATCGGAATGCCGACGCGGTCCTGATCGACGGATTCACGCAGTGCAAAAACAGCGTTCTTGCCGGCGCGCAGAACCTTCAGCAACTCGTCGTCAATATCAACTTCCACATAGCAGCCTTCGGAGAAGCAGCGGGTGAAATAGGCGCGGCCGATATTGTTACTGTCGATATAGAGTTCCATGCCGTCCTTCAGAAGCACGCCCAGCGGTGCGAGGATGCGGAGGATGCGCGACTTGCGGTCGGCCGTCTTCAGCACCACCACTGAAAGACCGACTTCCGGGCGGTCGTCGGCAATCACGTTCTGCATCAGGGCGCATTGTTCTTCCGAAGCGCCCGCCGGCTTGTCACAGATGACAGACCATGCACCATGCGTCGACTTCGGCGTTCCGGGCTGCGGCTGTTGCGCCAGCGCCGCGGCGGCGGGGGCGATGATGGCAAGACCGGCGGCGGCAAGAAAAGTGCGCGCGAGCGGGGAAAGACGCATGGATACCTCTGGGATTCGAATCAGTGCGGCTATTTTGACGCCATAATCCGGAAAAAAAAGCCTCGGGCTTTCAATTCCAGCCGAGTTGGGCGGAAATAGGACCTGTCGGTCCTGATGGCAGCCGGATTTGATCGCGGCATCGGTCGTCATCCCGCGATCAAACCGGCTGGAAGACGGGGCTTGCCGCATTTTTTCGTCGCGAAATCGTCTTCGGCAGACGAGCCGACGCACAGGCTGCAGGAAAGTCGCGCGCGGATTGATCAATGGCAAAATTGGGGCGCATCCGTGGCGTGACGCATATTGCGGCAGAGGGCAAACTGTGGTTTGAAGTTATTACCATTAGCATGGATTCTGCGCCTGTGATTGATCTGGATCAGGCGCGTGAGGGAGAGGGTACCGTGAGGAATAGGATTTACGCAGCACTGGCGGGGATGACCTGTCTGCTCACGGCTGTCGGCGCCCACGCCGATCAGCCGGTGCATTGGCAAATGGGCATGCAGGAGGCCGCCACGCCGATCATGCACGAAATACGCTGGTTCGAACAATATACGCTCTGGTTCATTGTTCCGGTTACGCTTTTCGTTCTTGCGCTGCTCATCGTCGTCGTTCTGAAATTCCGCGCCTCGGCCAATCCCGTGCCTTCGAAGACCAGCCACAACACGGCAATCGAAGTGGTCTGGACGCTGGCGCCGGTTCTCATTCTCCTGTTCCTTGCTTTCCCGTCGTTCAATCTTTTGAACGCGCAGCTCACGCAGCCGGAAAACCCCGACGTGACGCTGAAGGCGACCGCCACGCAGTGGCTGTGGAGCTACGAATATACGGCTGCCGAGGGCGCCGAGCCGGTCTCCTTCGACAGCTACATGCTGAAGGATCAGGATCGCGCCGCCGCCGGCAAGGAGGACAAGGCCCGCTATCCGCGTCTTCTCGCAGTAGACAATGAAATGGTTGTCCCGGTCGGCAAGACCGTTCGCCTGCTCGTCACCGCCGCGCCGACGGATGTGATCCATTCCTTCGCCATGCCGGCTTTCGGCGTCAAGATCGACGCTGTTCCGGGCCGCCTGAACGAAACCTGGTTCAAGGCGGAAAAAGAAGGCCTTTATTACGGCCAGTGTTCCGAGCTTTGCGGCAAGGATCACGCCTTCATGCCCATCGCCATTCGGGTGGTTTCCGAACAGCAGTACAACACCTGGCTCGCCGCCGCCGGTTCTGACCTGAACGGCGCGAACCGGGCGCTGATGGCCTCTGTCGATGGCGCTCCGCGCACCGTCGACGTTGCCGCCAACGAAACCAACTGATTCTGGAGTGAGGACAATGGCTGGACCTTCCGCACACGACGATCATCACTCGCATGGTCATTCCGCACATGATGGGCACGCGCATGACGACCATTCGCATGATGCACATCATTCCCATACGCCGGGCTTCTTCGCCCGCTGGTTCCTGTCCACCAACCATAAGGACATCGGCACGCTCTACCTGATCTTTGCGATCATGGCCGGTATCGTCGGCGGCGGGCTTTCCGTCGTCATGCGCATGGAACTGCAGGAGCCGGGCATCCAGATTTTCCACGGTCTGGCCTCCATGGTCTACGGCTTTGAGGGCGACGCTGCCATCGACGGCGGCAAGCACATGTTCAACGTGTTCACCACCGCACACGCCCTGATCATGATCTTCTTCATGGTCATGCCGGCGCTGATCGGCGGTTTCGCCAACTGGATGATCCCGATCATGATCGGTGCGCCGGACATGGCTTTCCCGCGCCTGAACAACATCTCCTTCTGGCTGATCGTTCCGGCCTTCATCCTGCTCATTCTGTCACTCTTCGTCGAAGGGCCGGCGGGTGCTTATGGTGTCGGCGGCGGGTGGACCATGTATCCGCCTCTGTCGACAAACGGCATGCCCGGACCGGCGGTGGATCTGGCGATCTTTGCGCTGCACGTTTCGGGCGCGTCGTCGATCCTCGGTGCGATCAACTTCATCACCACCATCCTCAACATGCGCGCCCCGGGCATGACGCTGCACAAGATGCCGCTCTTCGCCTGGTCGGTGCTCGTCACTGCGTTCCTGCTGCTGCTTTCGCTGCCGGTTCTGGCGGGCGGCATCACCATGCTTCTGACGGACCGCAATTTCGGCACGGCATTTTTCTCGCCGGAAGGCGGCGGTGACCCGATCCTCTATCAGCACCTGTTCTGGTTCTTCGGCCACCCGGAAGTGTACATCCTGATCCTGCCCGGCTTCGGCATCATCAGCCACATCGTGTCCACCTTCTCGAAGAAGCCCGTCTTCGGTTATCTCGGCATGGCTTACGCCATGGTTGCGATCGGCGCGGTCGGCTTCATCGTCTGGGCGCACCACATGTATACGGTTGGCCTGTCGCTGGAAGCACAACGCTACTTCGTCTTCGCAACCATGGTCATCGCGGTGCCGACAGGCATCAAGATTTTCTCGTGGATCGCGACGATGTGGGGCGGCTCGCTGACCTTCTCGACACCAATGGTCTGGGCAATCGGCTTCATCTTCCTGTTCACGGTCGGTGGCGTCACGGGCGTCCAGCTCGCCAATGCCGGTCTCGACCGCTCGCTGCACGATACCTATTACGTGGTGGCCCATTTCCACTACGTTCTGTCGCTCGGCGCCGTCTTTGCGATCTTCGCCGGCTGGTATTACTGGTTCCCGAAGATTTCCGGCTACATGTACAGCGAGTTCATCGGAAAACTGCATTTCTGGGTCATGTTCGTCGGTGTGAACCTGATCTTCTTCCCGCAGCACTTCCTCGGCCTTGCCGGCATGCCGCGCCGTTACATCGATTATCCCGATGCCTATGCCGGCTGGAACCTGGTGTCGTCCTACGGGTCCTATATTTCGGCCGTCGGCGTGCTGATCTTCCTTTTCGGTGTCTGGGAAGCTTTCGCCAAGAAGCGGATCGCCGGCAACAATCCCTGGGGTGAAGGCGCGACGACGCTCGAATGGCAGCTGTCTTCCCCGCCGCCGTACCACCAGTGGGAACAGCTTCCGCGCATTCGCTGATGCACGGATCGGGACGCGCGGTAAGGCTCGCGGGTCCCGAGCGCTGAGAAAGAGGGCGGCACGGTCAGGCCCGTGCCGTTTTCCCGAACGGGCTGCCTTTACTGCCGCGTGACATTTTGTCCAAGCGATGCTTGCCTTCCAGCGTGATACATGCGCCGGGATATGATAAATGCCAGTTTTGGCCTTTATGAATGGCAAGCGCAGACGAATGGCGGCAGGACACGGCGTAAGGCCGGGCAGATGGCATCGGCTTAACCGGCTGCCGGTCAGGCTGTGACGTTCGGGACCCATGGATCGACGCATCGCGCATTCCGGAACTCTCACTCGTGTTTCCGGCCGATGCAGGGAATGTCGCGACAGGCGGCATTCGAAGGAAGCAGGACAGGAAATGACCGTTATCGACAATCGCGAAATGCTGGGCGCGGAAAGCTCCGAACTCTCGGAAGCCGGCGCGCGCGATTATTTCGAATTGCTGAAACCGCGCGTCATGTCGCTCGTGGTCTTCACGGCCTTTGCGGGCCTCGTGCTGGCGCCGGGTGAAATCAACCCGATACTCGGCATCATCGCTATTCTCTGCATCGCCGTCGGCGCGGGCGCGTCCGGTGCGCTCAACATGTGGTACGATGCCGATATCGATGCCGTCATGAGCCGCACCGCCAGGCGACCGATCCCGTCCGGCCGTATCACCCCGCGCGAGGCGCTGGCCTTTGGCCTGACGCTGTCGGCCTTTTCGGTAGTCATTCTCGGCCTTGCGATCAACTGGTTCTCGGCCGGTCTTCTGGCCTTCACCATCTTCTTTTATGCTGTCATCTATACGATGTGGCTGAAACGCTCGACGCCGCAGAACATCGTGATTGGCGGCGCGGCAGGCGCTTTCCCGCCCATGCTTGGCTGGGCCTGCGTCACCGGCGGCGTTTCGCTGGACAGCATCATCCTGTTCCTCATCATCTTCCTGTGGACGCCTGCGCATTTCTGGGCGCTGGCCCTGTTCAAGATGCGTGATTATGGCGCCGTTGGCATTCCGATGATGCCGAATGTTGCTGGCGAGCGCTCCACCAAGAACCAGATGATCTGTTATGCGGTGTTGACCGCAGCCGCAGCCGTCGCGCCTTATTTCACTGGTCTGGCAAGCGCCGGTTACGGTATTTTCGCGGCAGTGCTGAGCGCCATCTTCGTATACTGTTCGCTCGATGTCCGGCGCATGCCGGAGGGTGACGAAAAGATGTTGCCGGCCAAGAAAATGTTCGCTTATTCGGTGCTTTACCTTTTTGCGATTTTCTCCGGCCTTCTGGCCGATCATTTCGCGCCGGCCCTGAAGGCCGTCATGTCGGGAGTCCTGTGATGGAAACGGTGGAACTGAGCGCGGCGCAGAAAAAATCGAGACGCGGGCGCAATATTGCGCTCGGCGTCCTGCTCGCCGGTCTGGTGGTGCTATTCTACATCATCACCATCATCAAGATCGGTTCGCACTGACGGGCTGATCGAGGGGGAAGGAGGAGGATATGGCGAATATGGAAGCGCAGACAACGGGGACCGAGCGGCAACGGGTGAGCAATCGCTCCATCCTCGTGCTCTGTCTGGTGTTTTTCTGCGCCATGATCGGCATGGCCTACGCTGCCGTGCCGCTTTATACGCTGTTCTGCCGTGTCACCGGTTACAACGGCACGACCCAGCGCGTCGAGCAATATTCCGATGTGATCCTCGACAAGACCATCAATGTCACCTTTGACGCCAATACGTCGAACGGCCTCAACTGGGATTTCCAGCCGGTCGACAGGAAGGTCACGCCGAAGATCGGCGAAACGGTGCAGGTGACCTTCAAGGCGACGAACCGTTCACCGGTGGCGACCACAGGCACGGCGGTCTTCAACGTCACGCCCATGGAAGCCGGCGCCTATTTCAACAAGGTGGAGTGCTTCTGCTTCACCGAAACGACGCTGCAGCCCGGCGAAACGCTGGAAATGCCGGTGGTGTTCTTCGTCGATCCTGACATCGCCACGGCGCGCGAGACCAAGAGCATTCATACTTTAACGCTGTCCTATACGTTTTATCCGGCCAAAACCGAAAAACCGGTTGCGTCCTTGCCGGTAAAAACCGAATCTGGCGAAAGCAAATTGTGAGAGGAGATCCGGCCTTTGCCGAGGCCGGATCAGGGAAGAGACACCAGGGGATTGTCGCAATGGCAGATACGCATCAGAAGAACCACGATTACCACATTATCGATCCAAGCCCCTGGCCGCTTCTGGCCTCGATCGGCGCTTTCATCCTGACTTTCGGTGGCGTTTGTTACATGCGTTACCTGTCGGGCGGCTCCTTCAAGCTGTTCGGCGCGGAGCTCGCCAATCCCTGGCTGTTCTATATCGGTCTCGTCATCGTGCTCTACACCATGTATGCGTGGTGGGCGGATACGATCAAGGAAGGCCGCGAGGGCAATCACACCCGCGTCGTTTCGCTGCATCTGCGTTACGGCATGATCATGTTCATCGCCTCAGAGGTGATGTTCTTCGTCGCATGGTTCTGGGCATATTTCGATGCCAGCCTCTTCCCCCATGAAGCTATTCAGGCGTCGCGTCTCGAATATACCGGCGGACAATGGCCGCCCAAGGGCATCGAAGTCATCGATCCATGGCATCTGCCGCTCTACAACACCGTCATCCTGCTGCTGTCGGGCACCTGTGTCACCTGGGCGCATCACGCTCTGCTGCACAATGACCGCAAGGGCCTGATATCGGGTCTGGTGCTTACCGTTGCGCTTGGCGTGCTGTTCTCCACCGTGCAGGTTTACGAATACATGCACGCCCCGTTCGACTTCAAGAATTCGATCTACGGCGCGACCTTCTTCATGGCCACCGGTTTCCACGGTTTCCACGTCTTCGTGGGCACGGTGTTCCTGCTGGTCTGCCTGTTCCGCGCCATTGCCGGCGGGTTCACGCCCACGCAGCATTTCGGTTTCGAAGCCGCTGCCTGGTACTGGCACTTCGTTGACGTTGTCTGGCTGTTCCTGTTCTTCGCCATCTATATCTGGGGTGGCTGGGGCGCGCCAATTCACGGCTGATAGGGCCAAGGTAAGGCATCCGGTGGAGCGAGCGGGTGCAATCGTTTCTTCTCCCCGCCGGGGAGAAGTCCGCGGCAGCGGGATGGGAGGGCTCCGGTAGAGATATCCGGAGAGCTAGCCCCCTCATCCGACCCTTCGGGCCACCTTCTCCCCGGCGGGGAGAAGAAGACGCGACGCGATCGAGCAAGAAACAAGTGCCCGGGTTTTGAGGCAGGTTTCCAAGAGATCGACGTCACCCTCGGACTTTGGCCGACTTTGCGGGAGGTTTCACCATGTCAGAGCCATCAGGCAGCAAGTTCGCCCCGGTCGACCCGATCAAGGTGGGCTTGAAGGGCTGCTGCCCTCGCTGCGGCAACGGGCGCCTTTTCGATGGTTTTCTGACGGTAAAACCCGCCTGCAGCGCATGCGGACTGGATTACGGTTTTGCCGATGCGGGTGATGGCCCGGCGGTTTTCGTCATGCTGATCGTCGGTTTTCTGGTTGTCGGGCTGGCGCTCTGGTTCGATCAGCATTTTGCGCCGCCCGTCTGGGTGCATGTCATCTTGTGGTTGCCATTCACGGTGATTGTCTCCCTCGTGCTGCTGCGCAAGCTGAAGGGCATCATGATCGCGCTGCAATACCGCAACAATGCAAGCGAAGGCAGGCTTGACCGTGAATGACGTGTCCCACATGAAGGCGGCGGAAAGGCGGGTCTGGTTCGCTGCGCCGCTGGTTCTGCTGGCGCTTGCCATTCTTCTCGGGCTCGGCACCTGGCAGGTAAAGCGGCTTTATTGGAAAGAGGCGCTTCTCGCCGATATAGAAGAACGGCGAAACGCTGCCCCCGCCACGGTTGCCGAAATAGAGGCGATTGCCAAAAGCGGCGGCGATATCGAGTATCGCAAGGTCAGTCTGTCCGGTACCTTCGATCACGCCCGCGAGCGGCATTTCTTCGCCACCCACCAGGGCAGAACCGGCTATTACATCTATACACCGCTGACGCTTGCCGATGGCCGCGTCCTCTTCGTCAATCGCGGTTTTGTGCCCTTTGAGATGAAGGATCCGGCCAAGCGATCCGAGGGGCAGGTGACGGGCGAGGTGAAGATTACGGGGCTGGCGCGTGCGCCGCTTGTCGCCAAGCCTTCCTCGCTGCTGCCGGACAACGATATCGCCAAGAACATATTCTACTGGAAGGATCTGGCGGCCATGGCCTCCAGTGCGGATATTCCGCCGGACCGGCTGGTCAAGCTTTTCGTGGATGCCGATGCCGCCCCCAATCCCGGCGGCTGGCCGCAGGGCGGGGTGACGCTGATAGATTTGCCCAATAATCACCTGCAATATGCGATAACGTGGTATGGTCTGGCTGCAGCCCTTGTCATCGTCGCCGGTTTTGCCTATTTCCGGAACCACAAGGCGCGCGATGAATAGTGCGCCTGCCGCCCGGCAGGGCTGGCCATCGGCAGGGCACGGAGCACGCCTAAGGAGCTGGAATGAACATCGCCGTTTCCAAACCCCCTTTGACGATAAGGCTGTGCGGACCGCGTGGCTTTTGCGCGGGCGTGGACCGGGCGATCCAGATCGTCGTGCTGGCGCTGAAGGCCTATGGCGCGCCCGTTTATGTTCGCCACGAAATCGTGCATAACCGCTATGTGGTGGAAGGGCTGGAGGCCAAGGGTGCGGTCTTCGTCGAGGAATTGCATGAAATTCCGGCTGAACATCGCGAGCAGCCGGTGGTTTTTTCGGCGCATGGCGTTCCTAAATCGGTGCCTGAGGATGCGCAGGCGCGCAACCTGTTTTATCTCGATGCCACTTGCCCGTTGGTCTCCAAGGTCCACAAGCAGGCCATGCGCCACCAGCGCCTCGGCCGCCATGTGGTGCTGATCGGCCATGCCGGTCATCCAGAGGTCATCGGCACCATGGGCCAGCTTCCCGAAGGCACCGTCTCGCTCATCGAAACGGTGGAGGATGCCGACCGTTATGAGCCGCTGGACCGCGAAAATCTCGGCTTTGTCACCCAGACGACCCTGTCGGTCGATGACACGGCAGGCGTGATCGCCAGGCTGCAGGAACGCTTCCCGGCCATTCAGGCGCCCGCCGCCGACAGCATCTGTTACGCGACCACCAACCGTCAGGATGCGGTGAAACAGGCAGCGCCCGGCTGCGACCTGTTCATCGTCGTCGGCGCCCCCAATTCCTCCAATTCCAAGCGGCTGGTGGAAGTGGCCCTGCGTGCGGGTGCGAAGCGCTCTGTCCTGGTGCAGCGGGCCTCCGAAATCGACTGGAATGAAATCGGCGATATCCGCACCGTCGGTCTCTCGGCCGGTGCATCCGCTCCTGAAGTCATCGTCGATGAAATCATCGAAGCCTTCAAGGCCCGTTTCGACACCACGCTCGATCTCGCCGTGACGGTTGAGGAAACGGAACATTTCCTCGTCAATCGCGAGTTGCGCAGCATCGAGCTGACGACGGATGATATGGCTTTCGTCAACGGCAATGCCAGCAACGCGCTGCCGCCCAAGGCTGCAGCCGGCGCTTGACGTGGTTTAGCGGGAAGGGTGGTATTCGCCCCGCGCCGCTCTGCCGGATTTCCACTCCATCCTTCATCAAGAGATTTAAAATTGGCAGTTTATACTGATATCACCGAAGATGATCTGAGGAATTTCCTCACGCAGTACGACGTCGGCAGCCTCACTTCATACAAGGGAATTGCCGAAGGCGTCGAAAACTCCAATTTCCTGCTGCATACCACCAAGGACCCGTTGATCCTGACGCTTTATGAAAAGCGTGTGGAAAAATCCGATCTGCCTTTCTTCCTCGGCCTCATGCAGCATCTGGCCGCCAAAGGCCTGTCCTGCCCCTTACCACTACCGCGCAAGGATGGCGAGTTGCTGGGAGAGCTGTCGGGCCGCCCCGCCGCGCTTATCTCCTTCCTTGAAGGAATGTGGCTGAGAAAGCCGGAGGCGAAACATTGCCGCGAAGTCGGCAAGGCGCTGGCCGCCATGCATCTGGCGGGCGAAGGCTTCGAGATCAAGCGGCCGAACGCGCTCTCCGTTGAGGGCTGGAAGGTGCTGTGGGAGAAATCCGAAGACCGCGCGGACGAGGTGGAGAAGGGGCTGAAGGACGAGATTCGCCCCGAGATCGATTATCTCGCGGCCCATTGGCCGAAGGACCTGCCGGCCGGTGTCATCCATGCGGATCTGTTCCAGGACAATGTGTTCTTCCTCGGCGACGAACTCTCCGGTCTGATCGACTTTTATTTCGCCTGTAACGATCTGCTCGCTTATGATGTGTCGATCTGCCTCAATGCCTGGTGCTTTGAAAAGGATGGCGCTTACAATGTCACCAAGGGCAAGGCGTTGCTGGAAGGTTACCAGTCGGTGCGGCCGCTCAGTGAAGCGGAGCTGGAAGCGCTGCCGCTTCTGGCGCGCGGTTCGGCTCTGCGCTTCTTCCTGACGCGGCTTTACGACTGGCTGACAACGCCGGAGGGCGCGCTGGTGGTGAAAAAAGACCCGCTGGAATATCTGCGCAAGCTGCGGTTCCACCGTTCCATCGCCACTGTCGCCGAATACGGGCTGGCCGGCGAATGAAGCATGTCGATATTTTCACCGATGGCGCCTGCTCCGGCAATCCGGGTCCGGGAGGCTGGGGTGCGGTGCTGCGTTACGGCGAGGTGGAGAAGGAACTCTGCGGCGGCGAGGCCGAGACCACCAACAATCGCATGGAACTGATGGCGGCGATTTCCGCACTCAATGCGCTCAAGGCCCCCTGCGAAGTCGATCTTTACACCGACAGCGCCTATGTGAAGGACGGCATCACCAAGTGGATTTTCGGCTGGAAAAAGAAGGGCTGGAAGACAGCCGATAACAAGCCGGTCAAGAATGTCGAGCTGTGGCAGGCACTGGAAGTGGCGCGCGAGCGCCACAAGGTTACCTTGCACTGGGTGAAGGGCCATGCCGGCCATCCGGAAAACGAGCGCGCCGATGAATTGGCGCGAAAAGGCATGGAGCCTTTCAAACGGCGGTAATGCAAGACTGCTCTATTTTGCGCCGGACAAAATCCGAGCCGGTACGCCCCCATCCGGGGTTGTGAAAACCGAAACCCGACCTATCTTGTCGTCAAGGGGTGCTCCGGTGGTGCCCAACGGAGGAGAAAAATCCGGATGATCCTGCATTGTGTCTTTCTACGCTTCAAGGCCGCGACGGCCGCTTCTGAAAAACATGCAATTTTCGAGGCGATCGCCGCCCTGAAAGACGTGATACCCGGCATCGTCGATGTGAAATACGGACAGAACGTTTCACCCGAAGGGCTGAATGGCGGTTTTGTCGATGGCTTCATCGTGACGCTTGAAAGCCCGGAAGCCCGGGACGAATATCTTGCCCATCCCAAGCATATGGAGGTGGGGGAGCGCCTCGTGTCACTCACCGATGGCGGTCTTGCCGGGCTTCTGGTGTTTGATATGAATGTTTGAGAAGGCGGCTCCTCGCCGCTCTCTTCCCTCATGCTCGGGCCCGCCCCAAACATCTGCAGCATTTCGTTTTTGGTGAAATGATTGGATCCTCGGGACAAGCCCGAGGATTTATGGCTCGGCCTGTGGCCAAACATTTGGCCTTAAAGCTGCTCGATCATCGCCGCAGCCGCAGAGACCGTCGCCTGACCGGGGTTCTCTTCCACGTTGAGTGACTTCACGACGCCGTCTTCCACCAGCATCGAATAACGCTTGGAACGCACGCCGAGGCCGCCGGCGGAGAGGTCGGCATCAAGGCCGAGCGCCTTGGTGAAGGACGCATCCCAGTCGGCGAGGAAGTGGATTTTGCCCTGACCGCCCGAAGATTGCGCCCATGCGCCCATTACATGCCAGTCGTTGACGGCAACGACTGCGATATCGTCAACGCCTTTGGCCAGAATAGTGTCGCGGTTTTCAAGATAACCCGGCAGATGGTTCAGCGAGCAGGTGGGGGTGAAAGCGCCGGGAACGGCAAAGAGAACAACCTTCTTCCCGCCGAAAAGCGCGTCCGTGGTGGTTTCCACCGGGCCATCGGCCGTCTTTTCCTTGAAGGTTGCGGAAGGCAGTTTATCGCCGATCTTGATGGTCATGTCCGTGCTCCTATGGCCGTTCGGTTCGCGCGACTATAGAGTTTGCCAGGGAAAAGTGGAACCCGGTTTTCCCTGGAAGACAAACGAAAACAAGCTGTCCGGATACTGGCAGGTTCGCAACGAATCCAACGGTATCAGGAGCACGGAAATGAAATCCGCCATGCGGTTTTCACGGTGAATTCCACCGCGGAGCCACCGTTCAGGGCTTCGGGAAATTCAGCATCGTCTCCATGGCCCGGTCGCCCGATTTGACCAGAATGGGCCAGCTGTTGCCCTGCACCTGATAGGTTTTCGGCAGGCCCTTGATGTTCATGTAGAAGGAGAGCTTGCGCTTGTCGCGTACGAGGTTCTGCGGCTCGTAATAGGCAAAACCCGAGGGGCCGGCGATGAAGATTTCGGTCTCCTTCGGCGCGTTTTCCGGAAGCTGCAGCTGCACGCCGAGCATGGTCTTGTCGGGCGTGATGTGGAAATCGATCACCTTGAAATCGTCGGATGCCGCTTCGGGCAGTGTTTCGCGCGCCTCTTCGAGAAGGCGGCGCTCCTCGCTGTCATCATCACCCGCCGTGCCCCGGTCGATGGAGAACTTCGCCTCGAAAGGGATGCAGATATTCTGGCAGACGCCGATGAATGCGGTGAGGTCGATCTTCCCGCCAGCTGCCGGATCGGTAACCTTCAGCTGAAAGGGAAGGTTGACGGCGTGGTCATAACCGATATCGGTTATATCGCCGTTTTCGATCAACTTCGGAACCGGATAGGCCATGGCGGTCAGCATCGCACCGCTGGTCGGATCAGGCGTGATCTGCGGCGGTATGCCTGCTTCTCCGGGTTCGCGCCAATAGGTTATCCAGCCGTCCTTCGGCTCGATCTGCAATACGCCGCGCACCACGCCGTTTGCATCCACGGCAAGGCTCGCGACGCGCATCTGGCCGCCCTCGCTTCTGGCCCAGTCGGTAATGTCGGCCCGGGCGGCTTGCATGCCGCCGAGGAGGGCGGCAAAAGCAGCCGCGAGGTGAAGATGTGAAAATCGAAAGAATAACCTGACGCTCATGCTTCCCGTCTAACCCAACATCGACCGGCGGACCAGTTACGAATTCGTGGGGTTCATCATTTTCGGTTGATTGATCGGGCGGTATGCCGCATCCTGTCCTTTGTCGAAGTGCGAACGCCGTTTTCCGTTAAACGACGGAATTCGGCCTGCTGGAGGCGCCTGTGAGCTTTTCAACCCTGATGGACAAGCGCGAACGTGGCTTTCTCGACGGCCAGTTCCTCATTGCGATGCCGGGGCTGGACGACGGCAATTTTGCCCGTGCGGTGATCTATATCTGCGCCCACTCGGACGCCGGGGCCATGGGTTTCATCATCAACCGGCCGCAGCAGATTACCTTCACGGACATACTGCTCCACCTGAAACTGGTGGACAGCAACGACGCCATCATGCTGCCCAACCGCACCCGTGAGTTCCCGATCCAGTGCGGCGGCCCGGTGGAATCCGGCCGAGGTTTCGTTCTGCATTCGGATGACTATTTAAGCGAATCCAGCATTCCCGTCAGCGATGACATTTCGCTGACCGCAACGCTGGATATCGTCCGCGCCATTTCCAACGGCCGCGGCCCGCAAAGGGCCACCATGATGCTCGGTTATGCCGGCTGGGGGCCAGGACAACTGGAAAACGAGATCGCCAATAATGGCTGGCTGAACTGCCCGGCTGCGGAGGAGCTGATTTTCGACCGCGGGTTGGACAATAAATACGAGCGGGCGCTCGCCCTGATGGGCGTTGATGCACGCATGCTCTCCACAGATGCGGGGCATGCCTGAGCCTCATCTTCCCGCTCGTTTTGGCTGGAACCATTCTTCTCCCTTTGGCGTTACTTACCCGGAAAGCCGCACAGACAGTACGGTTCAACTAGGGAGCAGTAATATGGGTAGCACATCTGACAAGGTCGCCGGTAAAGCCAATGAAGTTGCTGGTAAGGTGAAGAAGAACGTCGGTGAAGCGACCGGCAACAATGAATTGCGCGCCAAGGGTGCCGCCCAGGAAACCAAGGGCAAGGTACAGTCCTCCGTCGGCAAGGCGAAGGATGCCGTAAAGGGCGCCGTCGACCGCATGTAATATCGCCGTATTGATTGCGCCTCTCTGATGATGGGGCGCGCGGAGCGCATGTGTTCAAGAGCACATGCGCTCTTGTCGTCTGAGCGCCGGAACGCTCTTCCTGTTGCGCCGTTCATGCCGTCGTCCCAGATTTGCCTCCGAGCAACTGATCCATCGCAAGGGTTTCATCAATGAAGCTTTTTTCCTGCGCATCCTGCGGCCAGCCGGTGCATTTCGACAATCGTTTTTGCGTTTCCTGCGGTCATCGTCTTGCCTTCGTGCCGGAGCGCCTGTCCATGGAGGCGCTGGCCCCGGCCGGTGAGCCGAACTGGCAGATCGTCGCGGAACCGCAAAAACAGGTGCGGTTTTGCGCCAATGAAGTGAACGATATCTGCAACTGGTCGGTGCCCGCGGGAAGCGAAAGCGCATTTTGCCCTGCCTGCAGCCACAATCGCCTTGTGCCCGACATTGCGACGCAACAGGGCATTGAGCAATGGCGTCGTATCAGCCAGGCGCAGCGTCATCTGTTTTATTCTATCCTGCAGCTCGGCCTCCCGCATCCCAACCGTGATGCCGATCCCGCTGGCGGCCTTGTCTTCGACTTTCTGGTGGATGAGGTGGCGCCAGATGGTTCCGTCATTCCGGCCATGACCGGTCATGACGAGGGGCTGATCGCCATTCGTGCGGCCGAGGCCGACGATGCTACGCGCGAACAGGTGCGCGCCAATATGAACGAGCCGTACCGCACAATGCTCGGCCATTTCCGCCACGAAGTCGGTCACTTCATCTGGAACAAGCTCGTACGCGATGCAAACCGACTGGAGGCCTGCCGCGCCGTCTTTGGCGACGACAGAGAAGATTATGGCGCGGCGCTGCAACGCAATTACGACGAGGGTCCACGTCCCGACTGGCAGGACAGCTTCATCAGTTCGTATGCCTCCGTCCACCCCTGGGAGGATTTTGCCGAGTGTTTCGCGCATTATCTGCATATCGTCGATACGCTTGAGACCGCGCGCGCCTTCGGCGTGGCAATCGACCCCGATGGGCATGAAGAAATGGCGGCGGAGGTGACTTTCGATCCTTACAATGCCCGCAGCGCTGCACAGCTGGTCAAGGCCTGGATTCCGCTCAGCGTTGCGATCAACTCTATCCAGCGCAGCATGGGGGAGGCGGACCTCTATCCCTTCGTCCTGACGCCGCCGGTGGTTGCGAAGATGGAGTTCATTCACGACCTGCTGCATGGGAGGGTGGCGGCGGATGCGTCAACACCGGTGCAGGCTGCCGTGGTTCAGTGAATATTCGACAAGCGAGGAGTAAAAGCCGGCAAACGCGGTGTCTCCTCCTCCTGTCATGCCGGACTTGATCCGGTATACAACCTGGCCAAGTCCTTGGTTTGAAAGGGCTTTTCCCGCAGCGCCGTCGCGCGTCGGCTGATGGGGGTAGATACCTCGCGTTTCAATACTTCGCTTACGAAGCCCGCTTCGTCGGCTGGAACCGCTCCCGAAGAAGCTTTAGCGCCGCATCGCCGGAAACCGGCGTGCCAAACAGGAAGCTCTGGCCGAAATGGCAGTTCATGCGGGCCAGTTCGGCCGCATCCTCAGGCGTTTCGATGCCTTCCGCCACCACCTGCATGTCGAGCGCCCGCGCCATGGCAATGACGGAGCGCAGAAGCACGTTACGCTTGTCGCTGGTATTGGCCACCAGCGCCTTGTCGAGCTTGATCGTATCGAAGGGGAAACGGGTGAGATAGGCGAGCGATGAATAGCCCGTGCCGAAATCGTCCATGGCGAGGCTAAGGCCGGTTTCCTTGAGCTTGGAAAGCACAAGCCGCGCCTGTTCCGGATTTTCCATGACGACGGATTCCGTCAGTTCCAGCTTCAGCTGCTGCGGGTTGCAGCGCGTGCGGGTGAGCATGCCGCGAACGTCGTTATAGAGTTCGTTGTTCAGCAGTTGGGCACTGGAAATATTGACGGAGATGAAGATCGGCATCTTGTCGATGGCATGTTGCCAGTCCATCAGGTCGGTCGCTGCCCGTTCCAGCGCGAACATGCCGAGCGGCTCGATCAGGCCGGAGGCTTCGGCAATCGGAATGAACTCGCTTGGCGGGATATTGCCACGCTTCGGGTGCTCCCAACGCATCAGCGCCTCGAAACCGGCAAGCTCCCCATCATCGAGCTTGACGATCGGCTGATAGGCAAGCGACAGCTCCTTGCGCTCGATAGCGCGGCGAAGGTCACTTTCCATCTGCAGCCGGTCGGTGCCCGAGGTGCGGAAGGCGGGACGGAAAGGCTCGACACGATTGCCGCCGGCGCGCTTGGCGCGATACATGGCCAGTTCCGCATCGCTGAGCAGACCTGCCGCACTTTCCTGTTGGTCGATCCACGAGACGAGGCCGATAGAAGCGGTGAGAATGATTTCGCGATTGGCGAAATTGATCGGCACCATGATCGCCTTGTTCACCGCATCGGCGAAATCCGCCACACGCTGCGGATCGCGCTCCGAGGTCAGGATCAGGCCGAATTCGTCGCCGCCGAGACGAGCCAGCGTGTCCTGCGGTTTGAGCAGCCGACGCAGGCGCCGGGTGAGGGCAATCAAAATATTGTCGCCGGCAGCAATGCCGAGCGTGTCATTGACCAGCTTGTAGCGGTCGATATCGATCGCCATCACGGTTGGCCGCACGCCCTCGCTGTCCGGCGAGAGGTTGAGGATCGATTGCAGGCGGTCGAGGAAGACCTGCCGGTTCGGAAGCCCGGTCAGATTGTCGTTCATCGCGTCCTGCAGCAGCCGCTCGACCGAATTTCTCTGCTCTGTAATATCGGTGATGGTGCCGACGCAGCGGATGATTTCGCCGTTGGAGCCAAGAACGGGACGCGCACGGATTTGCAGCCAGTGGAAATGGCCATCCTCGGCGCGAATACGGAATTCGTGGTTCAGGCGGCCCTTGCGATGGTCGAGCAGCACGTCGAGTGTGGCCTTGAACCGGTCGCGGTCATCAGGGTGCAGGCGCGGCAGCCAGTTGCGCGCGGCGCCATGCATGGTTCCGGGCTCCAGCCCCAGGCGGTTGGAAATATCAGGCGTCGTGACGATACGGTCACGCGTCACGTCCCAGTCCCAGACCGTATCGCCGCTGCCCGTGAGCGCCAGCGACTGGCGTTCCAGATCGGAGAACAGCCCCTGCTGATAGGCGCTGCCGGCAAAGGCGTGCTGGATGACCGTAAAGCCGATCAGAAGGACGATCAGTACCAGCCCGCCGCCAAGCGCAGGCTGCACGATGTCGTTGTCCAGCTGTCCCGTCACCGTCAACCAGCTGCCGAACAGCCAGACGAGGATCAAGGCCCAGGATGGGACAAGCAGGATAGCCCGGTCGTATTTGTTGAAACCGAGATAGATGATGAGCGCGATGCCCGCCGTCGCCGTCAGCGCGAAGGAAACACGCGCGATACCGGATGCGACGGAAGGGTCGTAGATCGCCACGCCAAACAGCAGCGCCAGCCCCACCACCCAGGCAAAGGTCGCATAACCCAGATGTGCGTGCCATCGGTTCAGGTTGAGATAGGTGAAGAGAAAGACGACGAAGCTGGAGGCGAGCGCCACTTCCGCGCCCGCCCTCCATATTCGCTGATCGCTGGAGGTGACGGTGATGAGCTTTTCGAGGAAGCCGAAATCAACGCATATATAGGCAAGCACGGCCCAGGCGAGGGCGGCAGATGCGGGCAGGACCGAGGTTCCCTTGACCACGAAGAGAATGGTCAGGAGCACGGCAAGCAGGCCGGCAATGCCGAGCACGATGCCGCGATAGAGCGTGAAGGCGTTGATCGTATCCTTGTAGGCTTCCGGTTCCCACAGATAAAGCTGCGGCAGCTGCGGCGTGGAAAGCTCGGCGACGAAGGTGATGACGGAGCCGGGATTGAGCGTGATGCGGAAGACGTCGGCGTCCGGGCTTGGCTGCCTGTCGAGCGCAAAGCCTTCGCTGGGCGTTATCGCCATGATGCGTTGCGAGCCGAGATCCGGCCAGAACAGCTTGGAATTGACGAGACGGAAATGCGGCGCGACGATCACGCGCTCCAGCTGCTCTTCGGAGACATTGGCAAGCGCGAACACGGCCCAGTCGCCCTGGTGATCGTCGGAACTGGCACGCACCTCGATGCGCCGGCGGATGCCGTCAGGACCCGGCGCGGTGGAAACCTGAAAGGCTTCGCCCTGATTGGCATAGATATCCGTGGTGGCGGTGAGATCGAGCGCTGTGTCGTCACGGGAGATCTTGACCGGCTCGAAGGCGAAGGAATGGGAGGCAAAAAGCAGGAAAAGCAGAAAAAACGGCGCAGCCAGCGCGATTGCCGCCAGACGTTTCGTGAGGCAAGGCGCAGTGTGATTGTAGGTCATGTATCGTACTTCGTTCCGCCGGAGCTTTGCTTGTCGGCAAGAAGGGAAAACATCATATGATCCCGCCATTGGCCATTGATTTTCAGATATTCCCGCAAGAGACCTTCCCGCTGGAACCCGGCATTTTCGAGGAGCCGGATGCTTTTGAAGTTTTCCGGAATACAGGCTGCCTCGATACGGTGCAACTGAAGTCCGTTGAAGATGTAGGGTATTACCAATTTTAATGCGGCAGACATATGGCCTTGGGCGGCATGCCGTTCACCGATCCAGTATCCGATCATGCAGCTCTGCGCCGCCCCGCGGCGGATATAGCCGATGGTGATGCCGCCGACCAGAAGCGTCTCTTTTTCGAACAGCAGGAAGGAAACGGCGGTGCCGGAAGAAAATTCCTGTCCGTTACGCACCACGCGCATGCGGAAGGCGCCCTCCGTCAGTTCGTCCGGCCGCCAGGTCGGTTCCCACGGCTGTAGAAACTGCCGGCTCTCGGATCGCAGCACGTGCCACTGCTTGAAATCGCTGTAGCGCGGCAGTCTGAGAAGGTGATTGGCGCTGCGCAATTCGGGTGTGTCATTATGTCGGGAAAGAAAACGCAGCATTCACGATCCCTGTCAGGCAGATATCGCCATCCGCGAATGGGATGGCGAAAAAGATGAGCGGTCTTCACCTTCAAATCCCGCTCTCATATCGGTTTATCCGTTCGCCTTTATCCTTGCGGGCTGCTGCGCGGACAGCGCGGCCGTGATGTCGGAAAGAGGCGGCAGATGTTCGAGCGGGCCAATTGCAGACAATGTCGGAACTGTATCGAAAAACAGCCGTCCTGCAAGATCGGTCAGGCGCGTGCGGGTGATGTCGCCCAGCCGCTCCATCATCTCTTCATTCGGAATGGGTCGGCCGTAAAGCATCATCTGGCGGGCGATCTGGCCGGCGCGGGCAGCCGGGCTTTCCTGGCCCATCAGCAATTGCGCGCGGATCTGCGCACGGGCCCGGTCGATTTCCTCCTGGTGGATGGTCTGCGAGGACTTGCGCAGCTCCTCCAGAATGACGGGAACCAGTTCAGGCAGGTCGTTGCCGCCGGTGGCCGCATGCACGCCGAAGATGCCGGTATCGGAAAAACCCCAGTGGAACGCATAGACGGAATAACACAGGCCGCGATATTCACGCACTTCCTGGAACAGGCGGGAAGACATGCCGCCGCCGAGAATATTGGCGAGAATCTGCGAACAATAGAAATCGCGGGCATGATAGGCCTTGCCCTCGAAGCCGAGAAGCACCTGTGCATCCATCAGGTCGCGGGTCTCTCGGATTTCTCCGCCGGTATAGACAGCCTTTTCAAGCACAGGTGTCGCCACTGGCAGCTGCGGCAGCGAGGCGAAACGCTCTTCCACCTGCTTGACGAAGCTCTCGTGATCGACCGCGCCGGCCGCAACGACGAAGATGCGGTCCGTCGTATAATTGCGGGCGAGATAATGCCTGATCTGGCCTGTCGTGAAGGATTGCACGGTCTCGGGCGTGCCCAGGATCGGCCGGCCGATCGTCTGGTCGCGATAGGCGACACCGGAGAAATTGTCGAAGATCACGTCGTCGGGCGTATCGGTGGCGGCACCGATCTCCTGCAGGATGACGTTCTTTTCGCGCTCCAACTCGTCTTCATCGAAGAGCGATTCCGTCAGGATGTCGGCAAGGATATCGACCGCGAGCGGAACGTGATCCTTGAGGACGCGGGCGTAGTAGGAGGTTGTTTCCGTCGACGTCGCGGCGTTGACTTCGCCGCCGACATTTTCGATCTCTTCGGCGATCTGACGGGCGGTGCGGCGCGCCGTGCCCTTGAACGCCATATGTTCGAGAAGATGGGCGATGCCATGTTCGGCAGTCGTCTCGTTGCGGGAGCCGGATTTGATCCACACCCCAAGAGCGACGCTTTCGAGATGTGGCATTCTTTCCGTGACAACGGTCAACCCGGACGAAAGCCGGGTCAAATTTACTCTCATACTCAACGTCTTTCCGCGTCTCTATTTGCCGGCGCGTGCATGTTTGCCGATGAAGCTTTCCACGGCTTTGAGCTCCGCATCCAGAATGTCGAAACGCTCCTCCCGGTTCATGATGTCAGCGAGCCATACTGGAAGCGCCGGGTCGATTGCGCAAGCGGATTTTACAGCCGCCGGGAATTTTGCCGGATGGGCGGTCGACAGAACCACCATTGGCGTTGCGGGCTTTTCGTGCTTTTCCGCCACGAAAACACCTGTTGCCGTGTGCGGGTCGATCAGGTAGCCGGTCTTTTCAAGCGTGTCGCGAATGGTCGCCGCCACCTGCTTTTCGGTGGCGCGTCCGGCGCGGAAATCCTTCTTGATGAACTTCAGCGCCTTTTCCGGAATTTCAAACGCGCCCGATTGCTTGAGGCCATCCATCGATGACTTAACGGCAGCGGAATCGCGGTCGTAGGCTTCGAACAGCAGTCGCTCGAAGTTGGACGAAATCTGGATGTCCATCGAGGGCGAGGTGGTGGGCTTGACGCCGCGCATCTCGTAACGGCCGGTCTTCAGCGTGCGCGCCAGAATGTCGTTGTCATTGGTCGCGATGACCAGCTTGTCGATCGGCAGGCCCATCTTCTTGGCGACGTAACCGGCGAAAATATCGCCGAAATTGCCTGTCGGAACGGTGAAGGACACCTTCCGGTCGGGGCCGCCGAGCGACAGAGACGCGGTGAAATAATAGACCACCTGCGCCATGATGCGCGCCCAGTTGATGGAGTTGACGCCGGAAAGCTTCACGCCGTCGCGGAACTTCACGTCGTTGAACATCTCCTTCACCAGCGTCTGGCAATCGTCGAAATTGCCGTTGATCGCCAGCGCATGCACGTTGGAAGCGGTGGAGGTCGTCATCTGGCGCTGCTGCACCGGAGAGACCTTGCCGTTCGGGAAAAGGATGAAGATATCGGTACGCTCGCGTCCGGCAAAGGCGTCGATCGCCGCCCCGCCCGTATCGCCGGATGTGGCGCCGACAATGGTGGCGCGCTCGCCGCGTTCCGTCAGCGTGTAATCCATCAGACGGGCGAGGAGCTGCATCGCCACATCCTTGAAGGCGAGCGTGGTGCCGTGGAACAACTCGAGCACGAAGGTGTTCGGACCGGTCTGTGTCAGCGGAACGACGGCCGGGTGGCGGAAGGTCGAATAGGCGTCGTCGATCATCGCCTTGAACTTGTCGGCCGGAATTTCGCCGCCGGTGAAACGGTAGAGAACCTCGAAGGCGACATCCTGGTAGGACTTGCCGCGCAGGTTGCGGATTTCCTTTTTCGACATGGACGGCCATTTGCGCGGCACGTAAAGCCCGCCATCGCGGCCAAGGCCTGCCAGAAGCGCGTCGCAAAAACCAAGCGAAGGGGCCGCACCCCTGGTCGATACATATTCCACGAGATAGTCCCTTATCCGTTGCCGATGTGATCGGCGTCTTTTCCGCAGCGTGTCACCGAATTGAGGCGATTGGCGAGGTCATGAAGCGCTTTTTTGAAAATTCAAGCAAAACCGAACATGCCAATCGATTTTTTCCGGCGTCGCTGCTATAGACCATCGCCAACCTGGGTGAAAGGTCAATAAACAGCGTCTCCGGTTCTGTTCCGGGACAATGGAGAGGGAATTAGAAGAGTGTCAGGGAATTTCTTGCGTTTGTCCGCCGCGATGTCGCTTCTCGTCGTTGTTGCAGGATGCAATTCCTCCAACCCGTCGGACTCGCTTGCCGTCAACCCGCCGGCGGCGCAGGCCGCGCCAACGGCTGCCGTGGTTCAGGCCAATTGCCCGGCCGTGACGGTTCTCGACGCCAATGCCGTTCATCGCGTCTATGCCGGCGGCGCCAAGGACGATCCGCAGAAACTCGCCTATCAGGTCTCGCTGTCCGATACGACGCGCTCCTGCACCGCCAATGAATCGACGCTCACCGTCAACGTGCTGGCCCAGGGCCGCCTCGTTCCCGGCCCGATGGCCAAGCCCGGCCGCGTCACCGTGCCGATCCGGGTGACGGTGAAGGATGGCGACGGCGAGATTTTCGGTGAAACGACCAATTTCGCCATCGATGTTCCCGCAGGCGGGGCCGGCACGCAGTTCATCTTCAACAACGACCACGTCGCGATTCCCAACGGACCGGGCGGCGCTCCGAGGTCTGTCAGCGTTTATATCGGCTTTGCAGAGCAGGGCGCGAAGGCCAAGACGAAGCGCCGGTGATTTGACGGGCAAAATGTAAAAGCCGGAGGCTGCTCGCCAGGCTTCGGTGCTGATTGCGCGCAAAGGTCCGAATTCCGTCACCCCGGACTTGATCCGGGGTCCAGCGCGATCAAGTCATTGATCGCAAAAGACTCTTCTCACGGCGCAGACGCGCCGTGACTGGATGCCGGATCAAGTCCGGCATGACGGAGGAGAGGTCTACCACTTTCCATGCGTTTTAACCGGAGGGTTTTCCCACAGTCGTCGCCTTCTCCGCTGACAGGCGGCTACGGGAGTTTCGATACTCCTCCACAGCCTCAAAAAAAGCTGGCGGCAAAACGGCCCTGGCGGGACGCGCATTTGCCAGCTCTTCATCTGTCATTTCGGGAAAGTCGACAGCATCCCAATCCGCTTCGGTATAGCCTTGGCCGGGTACGAATTCCTTTTCCGTCTGGGATGCCACCACAGCTACCTCCTTAAAACGCGCCTTCCCACTCTGCCATTGCCGCAATCACGGCCGGCAGGTCCTGCATGCGGGAGATCACCGTTTCGGCGCCCGCATCCGTCAGCCGGTCGGCGTGGCTGGGATAGGTGTGGGACGCGCCGGTAAAGCCGATGACGCGCATGCCAGCGGCCTTTGCGCCATGGATGCCGTGCACGGAATCTTCGACCACGACCACGCGATCGGGGGAAACGCCAAATTGCGCTGCGCCGTGCAGGAAGATGTCGGGCTTCGGCTTCACGCGGTCCGCACCTAGGTCCTTGGCGGAATAGATATGCGGCGCGAAATACGGCTTCAGGCCTACTTTCGTGAGCATCATGTCGAGGCGGTGGCTCGAAGAGTTCGAGCAGATGCAGCGGGGCGTCGTCAGGCGCGAAAGTGCGAATTTTACGCCCTCGATGATCTTCACGTCGCGTTCCAGCCGCATGTCGAGCAGTTTTTCCGATTTGTCGAGCAGCGAGGCTGAGAGCGGAATGCTGGCTTCGCTTTCCACCTGCAGGAGGATGTTCTTCCAGGTCATGCCGGCGAAACGCTCCCCCATTTCCTCGACCGAGATCGGATAACCGGCTTCGGTCAGAAGGCGGGATTCCACCTGTGCCGCGATGATTTCGGAATCGACCAGAACGCCGTCGCAGTCGAAAATAATGAGGTCGAAGCCGCTCATGGGCGCTCCCTGTATCGGATTTGGCTGGAAGAAAATGATGCCGGGCTTTTAGACCATGTCCGCGCCAAGCTCAACCGGCTCGCCAGCAAAGGACAGTCCCGTCAGGCTCATAGCTTGAAGGCCGCGGGCAAGGGAGCCGCGTGTCATAACAGTCTGCTCTGGCTTGCTGCAAAAACCTCTACACACGGTCGCGCCATATGCGCTATGGGATGTTATGCCCAAGACAGCAAAAAATTCGCCTGAAGATACCATTGCCGCCCGCATCAGCCGCACGCTTGCCGACCGCATCGTTCGCGGTGAGCTGTCGCCGGGCGAAAGGCTGCGGCAGGATCACATCGCCGCCGAATTCGGCGCCTCGCATGTGCCGGTGCGCGAGGCATTCCGCCGGCTGGAAGCGCAGGGACTTGCCGCCAGCATTCCGCGCCGGGGTGTCAGGGTCGCGGATTTCGGTCTCGATGATGTGCGCGAGGTGGCGGAAATGCGTGCCGCTCTTGAGGTTCTGGCTTTGCGCCACGCCATTCCCAACATGACGTCAGCCATTCTCGATCAGGCGGAGGCAGCCACGCTCGAAGGCGACAGCGCCGTTGATGTCGAGCATTGGGAGGAGGCCAATCGCCGCTTCCACCGCCTCATTACCGCGCCCTGCAACATGCCGCGCCTGATGGAAGCGATCGATGGCCTGCATGCGGCAAGCGCCCGTTTCCTGTTCTCCGCCTGGCGGGCCGGCTGGGAGCGCCGCACCGATACCGATCACCGGGCGATCATCGACGCGCTGCGCGGCGGCCGCGCCGAAGAGGCGGTGCGCATCCTTGACGGGCATGTGCAATGGATCGGCCGCAAGGCGATCCGCACCTCGTCCGGCTCGGTGCGCGACGCCTTCGCCATTGTCGGATAGGCCCTTGACCGTCCGCCTCCGGCCCCACCACCTTCTCTGCATGCTCACCTATGTGGGCAAGGGATATACATCCGGCTTCGTCGAAAATTATGACCGTGTCGCCGACCGCCTGAATGCCGGGGAAGAGGATATCGAGCTGGTGGATGGCCCCGACGACATCTGCGAGGGCCTGTTGTGTGAACGCCATGCCCACTGTTTCAACGAAGGGGTTGTGAAGCGGGATGAGACGGCCCGCGTTTCGGTGTCAGTGCTTTTGGGCGAGACGCTGGCTGCCGGCAAGCGGTTGCAGGCGACGCCGGACTTCCTTGCCAAGATGCGTCTGGCATTTGCAGGGGGAGATATCAGGCAGGCCTGTCGAGGCTGCCAGTGGAACAGGCTGTGCGACCGCATTGCCGCTTCAGGCTTTGCTGGCGTGAAAATCGGCGAACAGCCGGAGTCTCAAGCAGGGCTGCGGCCAAGGCCTACTCCGGCACACGCGTCTCGGTTCTCTCGGCAGCCTTGACCGTCGCCTTGATCTCCTTCGGATCGCGGCCCGACTTCTTGTCGTAACTTACCTTCACCGAATAATCGCCGGGATGAAGCGTTTCCTGATGCTGCGTGCCATAACGGCCGGAAATCTCCTTCTGCGTGCCCTGAAGGTCCCTGGTCGTTTCGACAATGTCGATCCGTTCCGCGCCGGGGGCGGTAATTGCGAGAACGCCCGCATCGAGATTGATGGTTATTTCCGTGCGTCTTCCGGCTGTCACGGTGAACGGCTGCTCCACTGTCACCTTGCCGAGGCGTGCGCGCATGACGAAATTACCGGCCGGCATTTCCATCATCTTGCCGGTTCCGTAAATGCCGTTGATGGTCTCCCGCGTGCCGTCAAGGGTTTCCTTGGCTGACATCGCTTCGAAGCGGATATCATCCGTTTCCACCGCCCTGCCGCCTTCCGCATACACGGCCTTGGCGATCACCACGCCGCTCGGAATGACAAGTTCGTGGCTGATCTTGTCGCCGGCCTTGATGGTGAGCTTCTCCTGCGCCCGCGCCGGGCCGACGCTGCCGGTGAGAAGCACTTCGCCCGCCGGCACGAAGACGGTATCCTGGCCATAGACGCTGTCTTTGAAATCATCCTTGGTGATTTCAGTTTTCGCCTGTGTCTCCACATCGCCGCCGGGGCTGCGTTTTGGCACGACAGTCAGTTCGGCCGCATCGAAATTTACCTTCGGCCTTGCAACGCTTCCGTCCTTCACCTCGAACGCTATTTCGCGGGTCACATTGCCCAGCGCCGCCACGCCCACATATCTGCCCGCTGGCAGCTTCGCCTCGAAGGTGGCGTCATAGGAACCGCCGGCATTCTCGTCGGTGCGCACGCCAGTGCGGTCGGCCTTGTAGAAATCCCAGCGCACCCTGTCACTGTTGCCGAGGGAGGGGCCGCCATCAAACAAAACCGCATCGGTGATGACGTTATATTGCGGGTTCGGTTGCTGGGCCTGCGAGGGCGTTGCCAGCGCGACCGCGAAAAGTGCGGCCCAAACGACATTCATGGAAAAAGACGCCATTTTCATCACGGACCCCATTGCGGACTACCCCCTGCCATAATGGCTCTTCCTGCCGCGCGAATGAGCGGGCACAGGAGAACCCATTGCGCACAACGTTTTCGCCGGACTTCGGGTTCCCCGCCGGTCTCCGCAAATTGCGCCAGTGCGCCGCGGGAGCCATTTATTTCGCATTTTCCGTGACTTGTTCAGGCTTTGATAACCATCTTCGGTAACCATAAGCCTCAGTAGAGAGTAAGCGTATGGAGCGAGTACCAATGGCAGCAGTTTTTCCGCTGGCCGATTTTCGGCATGCCGGTTTTGATCGTGCAGGTGAGAGTGACGCCTGGAAAGACAGCATCATAAAGGGTGATTGCGTCGCTGCCTTGGATGCCCTCCCGAGCCAGTCGGTGGACGCGATTTTCGCCGATCCGCCGTATAACCTCCAGCTCGGCGGCACGCTGCACCGGCCCGATCAGTCGCTGGTTGACGCCGTCGACGACGAATGGGACCAGTTCGCCTCCTTCGAGGCCTATGATGCCTTCACCCGCGCCTGGCTGCTCGCCTGCCGCCGCGTGCTGAAGCCGAACGGCACCATCTGGGTCATCGGTTCCTATCACAATATCTTCCGCGTCGGCGCCACGCTCCAGAACCTCGATTTCTGGATCCTCAACGATATCGTCTGGCGCAAGACCAACCCCATGCCCAATTTCAAGGGCCGCCGGTTCCAGAACGCCCATGAAACCATGATCTGGGCGAGCCGCGATCCGAAGGCCAAGAACTATACCTTCAACTACGATGCGTTGAAGGCCTCCAATGACGACGTGCAGATGCGCTCCGACTGGCTGTTCCCTATCTGCAGCGGCCATGAGCGGCTGAAGGGTGAGGACGGCAAGAAGGTGCACCCCACCCAGAAGCCGGAAGCGCTGCTTGCCCGCATCATCATGGCTTCCACCAAACCGGGTGATGTCGTGCTCGACCCGTTCTTCGGCTCCGGCACCACGGGTGCGGTGGCAAAACGCCTCGGCCGCCACTTCGTCGGCATTGAGCGCGAGCAGGATTATATCGATGCCGCCGCCGCCCGCATCGCCGCCGTCGAACCGCTCGGCAAGGCGGAACTGACAGTCATGACCGGCAAGAAGGCCGAGCCGCGCGTCGCCTTCAACACCCTGCTGGAAAGCGGCCTCGTCCGTCCCGGCCAGGTGCTGACGGATGCAAAGCGCCGTTATAGCGCCATTATTCGTGCGGATGGTACGCTCGCATCCGCCGGAACCGCCGGCTCCATCCATCGCCTCGGCGCGAAGGTGCAGGGTCTCGACGCATGCAACGGATGGACGTTCTGGCACTTCGAAGACGGCGACGACCTGAAGCCGATCGATGATCTCCGAGCCATCATCCGCAGTGAACTGGCAAAGGCCGAATAGTCCAAGCCGGAAAGGCTTGAAGGCAACGATCCACCGCCCGCCCTTGTCCAGAATACGTCTCCGTCCGGTTTAGTACCTTCAGTCCCGGATGGAGAACGACCAACGCCCGGCACATCGTGTCGGGCGTTGGTATTTTCGAATATAAAATTTTAGATAGACAAGTTTCGCGCAAGAGACGACAACTACTGTCCTAATCAAAGCAGTGGTTGTGAAAATCCGGTCTGGACAACTCACAAAAACATTGCGTCCAATGCCGCTTGCGGCAGGACTGGCGCAGGCCGGAGACCGCCATTTCCGCCTGCGCCAATTTCTTTTCCTGATCTTTTTGACAAACCTTGCCAAAATCTGCACTCTGTCTTCATAGGAGATGAAGATGGTAACCATGAATATTTCGCTGCCCGGCCAGATGAAGGAGTGGGTCGAAGCGCAGTCTAAAACGGGCCGTTACTCCAATGCCAGCGACTATGTACGAGATCTCATCCGAAAGGATCAGGAGCGGAGCGAAAAGATCGCTGCCATGCAGGGCCTGGTGGACGAAGGATTGCAGGCTCCCTCCGGTCATCGTTCTGAAGATGCCTTGTTTGCTGAGGCCGAAGCCCGCTCCATGAAACATAAAATTGGCTGATCATGGGATTTCGCCTTTCTCTGCCTGCGGAAGAAGACGTCATCCGCATAGCGCAAGAAGGCATCGACCTATTTGGACCTCAGCAAGCGCGAAAGTACCATCGCGAACTTTTCGCAATATTCGACTTGATATCACGGAATCCGAGGATCGCACGCGAGCGTAACGAGTTGTCGCCGTCGGTGCGCATTCATCCGTTCAGAGCACATCTGGTGGTCTATCGCGTTGAGGCGGACGACGACGTCCTCATCGTCCGCGTCCGCCATGGGCACGAGGACTGGGGCAATGAGCCTTAATCCATGCCACGAGGTGACTTAAGGGCGGAACCTAAGCCACCACCCCGAATGCCTGCAGATCCTGCTTCAGCTTCTCCGCGCCGGTGAACTGCACCGCCTGCCAGCCGGCGGCCTTTGCGCCTTCGACATTGATCGCCGTATCATCGATGAACAGAGTTGCGGCGGGATTGAGCCCGAAATCGCGCGCATGAAGCTCATAAATCGCCACATCCGGTTTGATCAGCTTGATGTCACCGGAAACGGTGACGCCACGCGGCAGGGTGAGGAAGGGGAACATCTTCTGCGCCTCACGAAAAGTGTCGGAGGCGAAGTTGGTCAGCATCGTCACGTCGTGGCCGCTCTCGATAAGGCCTGTCATGATCGCGACGCTGTCGTCATAGGAATGCGAGACCATCTCGTGCCAGAACTTGCGGAAGGAGCGGATATGCTCTTCCCGTTCCGGGAACTTCTCCACCAGCAAAGCTTCAGCATCCTCCCAGCGGCGGCCACGATCCTGCTCGAGGTTCCAGTCATGGGTGCAGACATTCTCGAAGAACCATTGGCGCTCATCGGCATCGGGAATGAGGCGGCTATAGGGAATATGCGGATCGTAGTGGATCAGCACCTTGCCGATGTCGAATACGATATGCTCAATCTTGGTCATCGAAATTTCCTGCTTTCATCGAACGTTAGAGCGTCCGAAAGACGCTCTAAATCTTTGAGTTGCGCATCGTGCCTGTCGAAAATCAATTTCGATTTTCGGGCCGATACGCGGATGGAATAGCTTGGGCGATGACTTTTTTCATCACCGTTGGCAGCGCCTGCGCGTCAAGATTTGTAACCGGCTCCCACCATTCGTCATCCGGACCGGGTTTAAGACCGTCCGGTACCTGCGCGCGGTAGATGGTGAGCCGCAGTTCGAAATGGGTGAAGACATGCGTAATGACGCCCGCCGCCTGCCAGCCGGCGGCAAAGGGCGCATGGCTCGCCTCCGTGCCTCCGTCCATGCGGGCGGTCCATGCCGTTGTCGGCACCTCAGTCATGCCGCCGAGAAGCCCGCTTTCGACGCGCCGCCGGAGCAGGATTTCGCCGCTCGCATTCACCGCCACGAACGCGGCCCCTAGTCGCACCGGCTTTGCTTTCTTCGCCGCCTTGACCGGAAAACGCTCCGGCTCGTCATGGGCAAGCGCAAGACAGTGGCCGTTGAAGGGACAGAGCGCGCATGCCGGCCGTTTCGGCGTACAGATCGTAGCACCCAGGTCCATCATCGCCTGGGCGAAATCGCCGGGCCGGTCGGAAGGCGTAAGCGCGGCCACCTTCGCTTTCATGGCGGGCTTTGAGCCGGGCAGGGGAGCGTCTATGGCGAAGAGGCGGGAGATGACGCGCTCCACATTGCCGTCCATCACCGCCGCCGGCTGGTTAAAGGCGATGGCCGCCACGGCCGCGGCCGTATAATCGCCGATGCCGGGCAGTTTCTTCAGCCCCTCTTCGCTGTCCGGAAAGGTCCCGCCATGGTCGCGCGCCACGGCTTCCGCGCATTTTTTAAGGTTGCGGGCGCGGGCGTAATAACCGAGCCCCGCCCAGGCCGCCATGACATCCTCGACCGGAGCCGCGGCCAGATCGCTGACGCTTGGCCAGGCGGCGAGAAACTTCAGGAAATAGGGTTTCACCGCCTGCACCGTCGTCTGCTGCAACATGACCTCCGACAGCCAGACGTGATAGGGATCGGCGCGTTTTCCCTGTGCCGCCATGGCCGGAGACGTGCGCCATGGCAGTTCGCGATGGTGCCGGTCATACCATGCGAGAAGTTGTTCCGCTGTCGGATGTGATATGTGTTGCCGCGTATGTGTGTTCATCGCCGCTGAACATAGACACGGCACGGCAATCTGCAACAGCAGCCTGCGACGGCGACGTGGAAAACCGCATCCGGCAACGAATGCCCGACATCGAAACCCATGATCCGATTTTGGAAGAAGAGCCTCATGCTGAATGCGCTGCTGGATAATATACCCCAACCGCTGCTTTATGTTATCGGGGTTCTGTTGGCCCTGTGCCTGATTGGAAGCCTGTTGAACCATATTGGCCGGCTGTGTTTCGGGCGGCACAACTGCGTGGCCTTTGTGGTTTCCTGCCTGATCGGCGAAGTCCGTGAACTGGAGAAGATGAGAGGCAAGCCCTCGCGCCGCTTTCGAATTATCGAATCCGGTTTCTGGGCGATTTTCTGCCATGGCCTGTGGATATACCTCTCCATCGTGCTCACCTGCATGTTGGTGATTGCCGTTATGTCGGATAAGCCGGGAATATCGCATCTGAAGTTTTTGGCTGTGGCCTATTTCCTCTTTGGATGTTTGGTGGCGGGAATGATACGCTTGGGTGCCTGCCGGGACTGGCGACGATTCCGCGCATTGTGGCGCGGCGAAGAAGATGACGATGGCGCGACCGCTTGAGGCCGCTTGGCCTCTGTCGAGGAGAGCATGAAGAAACCCGCAGATTCATTCCGCAAAGGCGTCGTGCAGATCGCCGAAGTCGCCAATGGCATCATGGACCCGGTCCTGTCGAAACGCGCCGGCATCAACACGGCGCTGCTCGGCTCCTGGGACGAGATTGCCGGGGACGATTTTGCCGATTGCACCCGCCCCGAAAAGATCACCTGGCCGCGCCGCGACGAAGGCCCGGACCGTGGCGGATATCAGCCCGGCGTGCTGACGATCGCCTGCGAAGGCGCGCGCGCGCTATTTCTCACCCACGCGCAGGGCGAACTCATTGCTCGCATCAACGGCTTTTTCGGCTTCCCGGCCGTGCGCCAGATCAGGATCGTACAGAAGCCCGTCTCGCAAACCATCACCCGCCGGCGCAAACCGCAGCCCCTGCGCGGCGATGCGGCAAAACGTCTCGATGACATGATGGACGGCATTGAAAGCGAGGCGCTGCGCAAGGCGGTGGAGAGGCTGGGCACGGCGGTGTTGCAGAAGAAGCCGGGGCGCAGGACGATTTGATGCAAGATGCCGTCCTTGACTGGTCACAATTCTTTGACAAGAAGAGTTCAGAACCCCGCTTGTGATGAACAGGCCGTCGCTATATCGGAATCAACGGACAATAGAGTCTATTACCAACAGGTGCTTTCATGCATTTTCCCGAACTGACCATTTCCCGTCGCAGCCTTCTCGGCGGCGTTGCTCTTGCCGCCATCGCCACGGCCCTGCCGTTCGCTTTAACGCCCGGTATTGCCCAGGCGCAGGAATTGCCTGAATCCACCGGCGATGTGGATATGGCTGCGGTAATGAAGCCCGGCCCGCTGCCGGAAGCCGCGCTCGGCGATGCCAACGCACCCGTCAAGATCGTCGAATATATGTCGATGACCTGCCCGCACTGCGCCAACTTCCACAACAAGACCTTCGAAGAAATCAAGAAGAAGTATATCGATACCGGCAAGGTCTATTTCGTGCTCCGCGAATTCCCGTTCGATCCGCGCGCCGCTGCCGCCTTCATGCTGGCGCGCTGCGCACCGGAAGGTCAGTATTTCCCCTTCGTTTCCATGCTGTTCAAGCAGCAGCAGAGCTGGGCCGTTGCGCAGGATGCGCGCGCCGCCCTGCTGCAAATGTCGAAAATGGCCGGTTTCTCACAGGAGTCTTTCGAGGCCTGCTTGACGAACCAGAAACTTCTGGATGATGTGAACGCAACCATGCAACGCGGTGCGACGGAATTCGGCGTCAACTCCACGCCGACTTTCATCATCAACGGCAAGAAATACGCAGGAGACATGTCGGTTGAAACCATGTCGGCTGTCATCGACAAGCTGCTCTGATCACCGAAGCCTTCAGAAAACGGGCGGCGGATATTTCCGCACGCCCGTTTTTTATTGCCGTTTTTCTGTCCGGAGCGTGGCGGCATGAAGTTTAACAAGCTCCGCCTCGTCGGTTTCAAGTCCTTCGTCGAGCCCTCGGAATTCATCATCGAACCGGGCCTCACCGGCGTTGTCGGCCCCAATGGCTGTGGCAAGTCCAATCTTGTCGAAGCACTGCGCTGGGTGATGGGTGAGAACTCCTACAAGAACATGCGCGCCTCCGGCATGGATGACGTCATCTTCTCCGGTTCCGGTAACCGCCCGGCCAGAAACACCGCCGAAGTTGGCCTTTATCTCGACAATTCCGACCGCACCGCGCCTGCCGCCTTTAACGATGCCGATGAAATTCAGGTGACGCGCCGCATCGAGCGCGAAAACGGCTCCGTCTATCGCATCAACGGCAAGGAAGCCCGCGCCAAGGATGTACAGCTTCTTTTCGCCGATGCCTCCACAGGCGCACGCTCGCCCTCCATGGTGGGGCAGGGGCGCATCGGCGAACTCATCAACGCCAAGCCGCAGGCCCGCCGCCAGCTGCTGGAAGAGGCGGCCGGCATCTCCGGCCTGCATTCGCGCCGCCATGAGGCCGAGCTTCGCCTGCGCGCCGCCGAGACCAATCTGGAGCGGCTCGAGGATGTGACCGCCCAGCTGGAGAGCCAGATCGAAAGCCTGAAACGGCAGGCGCGCCAAGCCAACCGTTTCAAGATGCTGTCCGCCGATATCCGCGCCCGCGAGGCGACCCTGTTGCATATCCGCTGGGTAGAGGCGAAGGAAGCCGAGAGCGAGGCGGAGAGCGCGCTCAATCAGGCCACGAATATCGTCGCCGAGAAGGCGCAGGCGCAGATGGAGGCGGCCAAGCAGCAGGGCATCGCCAGCCTGAAGCTGCCGGAGCTGCGCGAGGACGAGGCGAAAGTCGCCGCTGCCCTGCAACGCCTGCAAATCGCCCGCACCCAGCTGGACGACGAGGCCAACCGCCTGCTCCGCCGTCGTGACGAGCTGGCGCGCCGTCTGTCGCAGCTTGGCGAGGATATTATCCGCGAGGAGCGGCTGGTCTCCGACAATGCCCAGATACTCGCGCGGCTCGATGAGGAAGAAGCCGAGCTCCTCGAAATCCTGTCCGATTCCGGCCGCCATGCCGACGAAATGCGCGAAGCCTTCGAAGCTGCGTCCGTCAAGCTGGCGGAAAGCGAAGCCATCTTCACCGCCATCACCGCTGAGCGCGCGCAAACCGCCGCCGCCCGGCAGCAATTGGAGCGGGCGATCCGCGATCTTTCCGACCGCAAGCTGAGGCTCGAACGGCAATCGCAGGAAGCAACGGCCGAGATCGAGGCCATCGACGAAAAACTCTCCGGCCTTCCGGACCCCGCGGAACGGCGCGAAGCGGTTGAGGCAGCCGAGATTGCCGTCGAAGATGCGCTGATCGTCGTGGAAGAGGCCGAGGCTGCCGTTGCCGAGGCGCGTTCCGCCGAAGCCATGGCGCGCGGGCCGCTGGAAACGGCGCGAAACCGCCTGAACGCGTTGGATACGGAAGCGCGTACCATCACCAAAATCCTCGCTTCAAGCGCCGCCGCGAATGGCAGCTTCACGCCGGTGGCGGAAGAAATGACGGTTGAGCGCGGTTATGAGGCGGCACTGGGCGCGGCGCTTGGCGACGATCTCGAAAGTCCGCTCGATGCCGAAGCACCTGCCTATTGGGCCGGTAATGGCGACGGTTCTGATGATCCTGCCTTACCGCAGGGTGCCAAACCGCTTCTGGATTATGCTCAGGCGCCGGATGCGCTTAGGCGTGCCCTTGCACAGATCGGCGTCGTTGCAGACGTCACGGAGGCCCGGCGGCTGTTGCCGTCGCTGAAGGCCGGCCAGCGGCTGGTGACGCTCGAAGGCGCGCTGTTCCGCTGGGACGGCCATGTCGCCAGCGCTGATGCGCCGGGCGCTGCGGCACTTCGCCTGTCGCAGAAGAACCGCCTCGCCGAAATCGAAACCGAACTGGATGAAGCCCGCTCCATTCTGGAAGAGGCCGAAGACCAGCTTGCCGCGAAAAGCGAGGAGATCAGAAGCAGCGAATTGCGGCTTTCGGACGTGCGCGACCGGAGCCGGCTTGCGACCCGTCAGCTTGCCGAGGCACGCGAGGCGCTGACATCGGCCGAACGCGCCTCGGGCGATCTTTTGCGCCGCCGGGATATCGTCTCCGAAGCACTGAACCAGATCGGAGCGCAGATCGACGAGATCGCCGTTCAGGAAGAAAATGCCCGTATCGAGATGGAAGATGCGCCTGATCTTTCCGTGCTTGATCTGAAGCTGCGTGAAAGCCAGCTGGAAGTCGCGACCGATCGCGGCCTGTTGGCGGAAGCACGCGCCCGCCATGAAGGCGTGAGCCGCGAGGCGGAAAGCCGCCAGCGCAGAATTCAGGCAATCGGGCAGGAGCGTTCCACCTGGCAATCGCGGGCGGCAAGTGCCGCCGACCATATCGCCACGCTGCGCGAACGTGAGGAAGAGGCGCGCGAGGAAATCGCCGAGCTGGACATTGCGCCCGAGGAATTTGACGAAAAACGCCGCAACCTCCTCAACGAATTGCAGAAGACCGAAGACGCCCGCCGCGCGGCCGCCGACCGGCTGGCCGAGGCGGAAAACCTGCAACGCGCCGCCGACCGGCTGGCGGCAACGGCGCTTTCCGAACTCGCCGAAGCCCGCGAAAAGCGCGGCCGTGCCGAAGAGCGGCTGGTTTCCGCCCGCGAGAAACGGCAGGAGGCGGAACATCGCATCCGTGAGACGCTGAGTACCGAGCCGCATATGGCGTTTCGCCTGACCGGCCTTGGCCCGGACCAGCCAAAGCCCGATATCCGTGATGTCGAGCGCGATCTGGACCGGCTGAAGATCGAGCGCGAAAGGCTTGGCGCCGTCAATCTGCGCGCCGAGGAGGAGCAGGCCGAGCTTTCCGCCAAGCTTGAGGCGCTTATCAAGGAGCGGGACGATATCATCGACGCCGTGCGCAAGCTGCGTGCCGGTATCCAGAACCTCAACCGCGAGGGCCGCGAACGGCTGATTGCCGCCTTCGATGTGGTCAATTCGCAGTTCCAGCGGCTGTTCACCCATCTCTTCGGCGGGGGCACGGCGGAATTGCAACTGATCGAATCCGACGACCCGCTGGAAGCCGGTCTCGAAATCCTCGCCCGCCCACCGGGCAAGAAGCCGCAGACCATGACATTGCTTTCCGGCGGCGAGCAGGCGCTGACGGCCATGGCGCTGATATTCGCCGTCTTCCTCACCAATCCCGCGCCGATCTGCGTGCTGGACGAGGTGGACGCGCCGCTCGACGACCACAATGTCGAGCGCTACTGCAACCTGATGGATGAAATGGTGGCCTCCACCGAAACCCGCTTCGTCATCATCACTCACAATCCCATCACCATGGCGCGCATGAACCGCCTCTTTGGAGTCACCATGGCGGAGCAGGGCGTGTCGCAACTGGTGTCTGTTGATTTGCAGACCGCCGAACAGTTGCGCGAAGCCGTCTGAGGCGACATTTCCGGGATTCAATTTCTGGTTTTGCTCAATGTCAATTTATCTTGCCATATCACCCATTCGGGTGAGCGACATTGCGCGGCAGTTTGCTATGTCTTTCGCAAGAGCCAAAGGGTTCTCCTGAGACCCCACCATCCGGTTTCCTGTACCGGATGGAATGCCTTGCGAGGCCGCTGCCGTGGCCTCGCAAGGCTTTCTTTTCCGGGTTCATAGGGTTGCGCGGCGGTTTGCATTGGCAATTGTGTCAGGGGAGTAAGCCTCTTTCCGTCATACCGGCCTTGAGCCGGTATCCAGCCAGCCCAAGTCCTTGGGCTGAAAGGACTCTTCCCGTCGCGCGAGAGCCGCGTCGACTGGATTCCGGCTCAAGGCCGGAATGACGGAGAGAGGCGACGCAGCCAATCACTGTAAACACTGGCATGCTGCAACTGCCAATCGCGCAGTGTGCGAGTTTCTCGGCCCATGATGCATGGAGGCCACCATCACTCACCCCGGCACAAGCCGCAACCTTGTGCCCCAGGGGTCGATCGCTTCCACGACATTATTCTCCATCTCCACCAGCACATAACCCGCGGCCCGTAGCCGTGTTTTCTGCGCCTCGAGATCGGTGGGGTTGCGAACGGTGATTGAGAACCAGTCGAGGCCGGTTTCCATGGCGTTGCGTTCCTTTGCGCCACGGCTGTTCCAGGTATTCACCGCCAGATGGTGGTGATAGCCACCGGAAGAGAGAAAAGACGCGTCGGAACGCGCATCCTGTGTCGGTTTGAGCCCGACGGCCTCTTCGTAGAAGGCGCGGGCAGCGGCGATGTCGCCAACTCGCAGGTGGATGTGGCCAATGCGCATTCCCGCGGGGGCGACGTCATAATCACTGTTTTTGGTATCGGTCAGCTTTACGAGATCATCGACATCGAGAGGCTCGGTGCCCATTTTAACCACGTTGCCGCTCCACACCCATGTGTCCGTGGGACGATCGCTGTAGACCTCGATGCCGTTACCTTCGGGATCGTTGAGATAGATCGCCTCGCTGACATTGTGATCGGCAAAACCCGTCAGAGGCACCTGCTTCAGCGCCGCATGCACCAGCCAGCGCGCCAGATCCTTGCGGGAGGGCATCAGATAGGCGACGTGGAACAGGCCGGCAGAGGTGGGGCTCTCGAAATCCGCTGCCGGCTTGTGATCGAGATCGAGCAGCGGCACGGTCCCGACACCCAGCGTCACGCCCCTTGCCGTGCGTTCCACTTCGTTCATACCCAGCACCGAACGGTAATAATCGATCATCGGATCGAGTTCGCGCACGCGCAGCGCCGCCTTGCCGATATGCATCGGCGTCGTCAGCGCAAAGGGCAGGGTGGGATCGGCGGCGGCGGAAGCTCCGCCCTCGGCTCTAAGCGCACCGGCAAGGGCGGTGGCGGCGCAGGAAATTCCGGCAAATTTAAGCGTGTGGCGGCGGGTAAATTGCATGAATAATCTCTTTGTCGGCGATTTGAATGGCTTAGGTAACACTCCGTTTCAGCGCACTACACGAATGCGTCAATGCTGCTGTTATGTCCTGTTTAAGGCAATTCTGGCGCGCAATTCGCCGCAATTATGCTGCACTGCGATGTAAACTACGCGTTGCGGCGTTCCCAACGTGCCGCCAATGCTGTAGATGATAGAAAAATGACAACGCTTCTGGGTGGAGAGCGTGGAATGAAAAAATGGGTTTATACCTTCGGCAACGGTGCTGCCGAAGGCCGGGCAGGTGACGTTGCGATATTGGGCGGCAAGGGCGCAAACCTTGCCGAAATGGCAAGTCTCGGCCTTCCCGTTCCCCCCGGCCTCACCATCATTACCGACGCCTGCGCGCTTTATCACAAGAACGGCCGCGATCTCCCGGATGACCTGAAGCTTCAGGTCATGGCCGGCCTGCATGGTATGGAAATCGTGACCGGCAAGACCTTCGGCGGCAGCCAGTCGCCACTGCTCATCTCCGTCCGTTCCGGCGCGCGCGCCTCCATGCCCGGCATGATGGATACGGTGTTGAACCTTGGTCTCAACGACCGCACCGTCGAGGCATTGGGCCACGATGCGGGCGACGCGCGTTTTGCCTGGGACAGCTATCGCCGCTTCATCCAGATGTATGCTGATGTCGTCATGGGTCTCGACCATGAAATGTTCGAGGAAATCCTCGAAGATGAAAAAGGCCGGCTTGGCCATGAATACGATACGGACATGTCGGCGGTCGAATGGCAGCACGTCGTTTCGCTCTACAAGAAGCTGATCGAAGATGAGCTCGGCGAAGCCTTCCCGCAGGATTGTCACGTCCAGCTTTGGGGCGCAATTGGCGCCGTGTTCGCCAGCTGGACCAACCACCGTGCCGTGACCTATCGGCACCTGCACAATATTCCCGGCGACTGGGGCACGGCCGTTAACGTTCAGGCCATGGTCTTCGGCAATCTCGGCTCGTCCTCGGCAACCGGCGTCGCCTTTACCCGCAACCCCTCGACAGGCGAGGCGGAGCTTTACGGCGAATTCCTCGTCAATGCGCAAGGCGAAGACGTGGTGGCGGGCATCCGCACGCCGCAATCCATCACCGAGGCCGCACGCTTGGCCTCCGGCTCCGACAAGCCATCCATGGAAAAGCTGATGCCGGAAGCCTTTTCCGAATTCTTGGCGATCTGCAAGCGGCTGGAAACCCACTACCGCGACATGCAGGATCTTGAATTCACCATCGAGCGCGGCAAGCTCTGGATGCTGCAGACCCGCTCCGGCAAGCGCACCACCCGTGCCGCCATGAAGATTGCGGTCGATATGGTGGAAGAAGGGCTGATTTCGCAGGACGAAGCCGTCTGCCGCATCGAGCCGTCGTCGCTCGACCAGCTGCTGCATCCCACCATCGATCCCGGCACATCCCGTCCCATCATCGGCTCCGGCCTGCCCGCCTCTCCGGGGGCGGCAACGGGTGAGATCGTCTTTACCGCGGAAGAGGCGGTCGCCGCCGAGGCCGAGGGGCGTCGCGTCATTCTGGTGCGCATCGAAACCAGCCCGGAAGATATTCACGGCATGCATGCCGCCGAAGGCATTCTGACGACGCGCGGCGGCATGACCAGCCACGCCGCCGTGGTGGCGCGGGGCATGGGCATTCCCTGTGTCACCGGCGCCGGCTCCATGCGCGTCGATATGCGCAACAGGGTGCTGATCGGCGTCGGCTGCATGCTGAAGCGGGGGGATGTCATTACCATTGACGGCTCCTCCGGCCGGGTGCTGAAAGGCGAAGTGCCGATGACGCAGCCGGAACTCTCGGGCGATTTCGGCAAGCTGATGGAATGGGCGGACAAGCTGCGCCGGATGACCGTGCGCACCAATGCGGACACGCCCGCCGACGCCCGCGCCGCGCGCGCCTTTGGCGCTGAGGGCATTGGCCTCTGCCGTACCGAACACATGTTCTTCGAGGGCGACCGCATCCATGTCATGCGCGAGATGATCCTGGCCGAAAGCGAAAAGGGCAGGCGGGCGGCGCTCGATGAGCTTCTGCCGATGCAGCGCTCGGATTTCACCGAACTTTTCCAGATCATGCACGGCCTGCCGGTGACGATCCGCCTGCTCGACCCGCCACTGCACGAATTCCTGCCGAAGACGGATGGTGAAATCGTCGAGGTTGCCGCCGCCATGGGCATGCCGCAGACGGTGTTCCGCCAGCGGCTTGATGCGTTGCACGAGTTCAACCCCATGCTCGGCCATCGCGGCTGCCGTCTCGCCATCTCCTACCCGGAAATCGCCGAAATGCAGGCCCGCGCCATTTTCGAAGCGGCCGTTGCGGCGGCGCGCATTACCGGCGCGCCCGTCGTGCCTGAGATCATGGTGCCGCTGGTCGGCCTGCGTTCGGAACTGGATTACGTGACTGCGGTCATCGATGGCGTCGCCGCTGCGGTGGCGAAAGAAACCGGCATGGAGATCGAATATCTCACGGGAACCATGATCGAGCTGCCGCGTGCGGCCCTGCGCGCCCATGTCATTGCCGAAGCGGCCGAATTCTTCTCCTTCGGCACCAACGATTTGACGCAGACGACCTTCGGCATTTCCCGCGACGATGCGGCGCGCTTCATCAATACCTATCAGCGTAAGGGCATCATCGAACGCGACCCGTTCATTTCGCTCGATTTCGATGGCGTGGGTGAATTGATCCGCATCGCCGCCGAACGCGGCCGCCAGACGCGGCCAGAACTGAAGCTCGGTATCTGCGGCGAACATGGCGGAGACCCGGCCTCGATCCATTTCTGCGAAAATGCCGATCTTGATTACGTCTCGTGCTCGCCTTTTCGCGTGCCCATCGCCCGCCTAGCCGCCGCGCAGGCGACGCTTGCCGCGCGGGCGGAAGAAGGGCAGGTCGCAAGCAATGTCGCCTTTATCCCCGTCAGGGGTTCTGTTGGACGATGATGCGCCGCTCCACCACCACGGGACGGTAGAACATGTCGCGGTTCATCTGCGCCTGCCAGGCACGGTTGTCCGCACGGCGGTCCATTTCCAGATCGAGAAGGCAACCGGCCATCGGGTCAGTGCCGGGGCGGAAACCGTAACCCCGGCATGTCGCCTCATCCCGAGCCCGGCGCTCTTCCGGTGTCAGCGTCTGGCATGCGGTGAGCGCCAGCATGGCGGCAAGCGCACCGAAGACGATGGAAAAGCGCATTTTGTTTCTCCCTGATATGACAGCCGTACGGCACTTATTGCCGAGATTGATACGCCTGTTTTAAGACGGGGAAAAGCCGCGGCAAGGTGGAAAGTTGCGTCGATAGGCCGCCGCAGGCACCTCCGCTGTGCTTAATATCTGGACAGGAAGGAGGGCGGGAAAAAGCCCTGCTGAATGAGCCAGTCACTCAACAGAAGCGTGAGGATGCCGGCGAGAAGAAGACCGCCCATGAATGCGATCAGGCCGAGGGTGGCGCGTGTCCAGCGGCGGGTCTGATAGAGATAAATGGCAAGGCCCACAGGCGCGAGCAGAATAGTCGCGAATTTTACGGCAGAGCTGCGTCGGGAACCCCGCTTTTCGGCATCCTCTATCTGCCACCACGCAAACAGGGTGATGATGCCGATCATCTGCACCAGATCGTTTGCGGTAAAGGAACTGGGCGATCCGGCGGGCCAGATGGCCGCGTCGATAAGCAGCCCGACTGAGACAAAGACGAGCAGGCCGACATAGATCCAGTTACGTTTCACCATGCATACGTTCCGCTGAAGCTGCGCTTTGTCCGTGTCGTTATGGCTATCGATGAAGCCATCTCCGTCAACCCCTAACTTTAATGGGGCAAAGGAAGCGGCCAACGCAGGGCGTCTCCTTTTTATCGGAAACGCCCCGCGACTATTGCTGTCAGGCCGTCGCCACTTCACGGTCATCGAGTGCGTCGATGTCCTTGGCGTTGTTATAAACGGCCTCGTTGAGAATGCCCTCACGCTTGGCGACAATGGTGGGCACCAGCGCCTGTCCGGCGACGTTGACCGCGGTGCGGCCCATGTCCAGGATCGGGTCGATTGCGAGCAGCAGGCCCACCCCTTCGAGCGGCAGTCCGAGTGTGGAGAGCGTCAGCGTGAGCATAACCACCGCGCCGGTCAGTCCGGCCGTTGCGGCGGAACCGAGCACCGAAACGAAGACGATCAGCACATATTCCTGAATGCCGAGGGGCACCTGGAAGAACTGCGCGATGAAGATCGCCGAGATTGCCGGATAGATTGCGGCGCAGCCGTCCATCTTGGTCGTGGCGCCGAGCGGCACGGAGAAGGCGGCATATTCGCGCGGCACGCCGAGGCTCTTTTCCGTCACGGTTTCGGTGACGGGCAGTGTGCCGATGGAGGAACGCGAGACAAAGGCGAGCTGGATGGCCGGCCATGCGCCCGCAAAGAAGCGCGAGGGCTTCAGGCCATGCGCGAGAAGCAGCGCCGGGTAAACGACGAAAAGCACCAGTGCGAGACCGATATAGACGGCCGCTGCATACCAGCCGAGCTGCGACAGCGTGGTCCAGCCATATTGGTCAACTGCGCGGCCAAGCAGGCCGATGGTGCCGATGGGGGTAAGGCGGATGACCCACCACAGGATTTTACGCACGATGGCGAGCAGCGACTGGTTGAAGGCGAGGAACGGCTCCGCCGCCTTGCCGGCTTTCAGCGCCGCGACACCGAAGGCAATCGACACCACCAGCAACTGCAGGACGTTGAAATTCAGCGAGGTGCTGGCCGCGCCATTGCTGATTTTGGTAGATGCTTCAAGACCGAAGACGTTGGCCGGGACGAGACCCTTGAGGAAGTCCAGCCAAGAACCGGTGGAGGACGGTGCTGCCGCGGCCGTATTGGCGATCGCCGTGTTGACGCCCGGCTGGATGACAAGACCGAGCACGATGCCGATGACGACCGCGATCAAAGCGGTGATGGCGAACCAGAGCAGCGTCTGCCAGACGAGCTTCGCCGCATTAGAGAGGTTCTTGAGATTGGCGATGGAGGCGACGATGGCGGTAAAGATCAGCGGCGGCACGAGTGCGCGCAGCAGCTGGACGAATATGCTGCCGATGGTCTGCAGCGTCACCGAGAGCCAGTTGGGGCTACCGGCGGCGTCGGGGCCGATATTGCGGGCAACAAGGCCAAGCAGCAGGCCGATGACCATGGCTATCAGAACCTGAAAGCCAAAATTGCGATAAAAGGGTTTATGCCCCGAGGGGCGGGCAGAGGTCGTTGCCTGTGACATGACATGTCTCTTTATTGTGCAAGAAAGCGAGAATGTTGCATTTTTTACAAGCATTCTCGAGGGAGGTCGCCGAGAATACGCCGATTTCCTCAGCAATTAAGGGATGAACGTGCGTATTTGTTGCATTGTCGGGGAATTATTCCCTGACGCTACGGCAATGCGGAAAAATATTCCTGCTTCTTGTTGGCTTGGCCTCTCAGTCCGTCGCGCAGGGAAAGTCATGCCAATTGCGCCGACGTCATCCTCGGGCCTGTCCCGAGGTCTGCCGACATATTGATTTTTATTGGAGGTAGTTAGATCCTCTGCACAGAGCCGAGCATGACGTTGAGCGAGTCTTCACCCTTAATCACCGACCTCAAGGAAACTGCGACCTGTCCGGAAATTTAACCCGGACAGAAGTGGATCATACCCGGAATGGCGGAAGAGAGGTCTTCGGGGGGCACGCTTTACCCGCAGATCGCCCCCTCCTTTGTTTTCCTCGCCGCAATTCCGGTCTATGACATCATATGCAGGTGATTCCCTGCCAGAACCCGGGTGCAACGCCTCTTAGCCAATGCGATCTAACGGATATCCGCTTCCATGACTGTGCGTTTCGTCCGGCCTTTTTCGGTTGCAGCCTATCTTTCCCGCTATCTGGGCCTGGCGGCACTGGCGCTTTTTCTCATCGCCGCCGGCATCCACCGTTTCGGGCCGCTGACGACGCCTGATCTTGTCGGGCTGCTCCTCATTGCCGCAGGCATCGCTTTTCTTGCCGTGCTTCTGGCGCTGATCGGCCTTGAGCGGCTGTGGACCAGAGGCGCACGCGGCGGCCTTTCGGCGCTGGCGGCGCTGCTTCTCTCGGCCTTGCCACTCGGCGTTGTCGGCTACGGCGCCTTTCTTTATTGGCAGCAGCCGAAGATTTACGACATCTCCACTGACCTGAGCGATGTGCCGGAGTGGCTGGCGACACCGGCCGCCAACCAGCAATGGCTGGTGCGGCCCGCGACCATTACCAAGGCTGATCGCGATGCGCAGATGGAGGCCTATGCCAGCCTTGCCGGGCGCCGTTATGAAGGCGCGATAGACCGCATCTACGCCGCCGCCAAAAAAATGGCCGCCTCCCAGAACATCCGCATTACCCATACGAAGGGTGTGATCGGGGCGGAGGATGCCCCTGCCGTCGGGGTGCCAGCACAGGACAGGCAGCAGCCCGCCGACGATGCGCCGGTGGAAGACCTGCCCTCCATCGTGCCCGTGCCCATGGCCCGCCCGACCGACGCGCCTTTGCCCACCTTCTTCAACGGCAGCGGCGTGGTGCTGATGCAGGGTGAAACCCGCACCCGCATCTGGGGCCTGCGCTTCGATATCCTCATTCGCCTGAAGGAAGAGGCGGAAACTACCATCGTCGATGTCCGCGTCGCCTCCCGCTACGGCCCGCACGATCTTGGCATGGGTGCGGCGATTGCCGAGGCCTATCTCGATGCGCTGGATGCGGAGATGCAGGGGCTGAACGATAATTGAGGCCGGAAGGCAAAGCTACACGTTGGCCGAATGGATCGCGACGTCGCCGCTCGTTTCTTCTCCCCGCCGGGGAGGAGGTGGCCCGAAGGGCCGGATGAGGGGGCAACGGCGGAGATTTTCGGAGAGCTTGCCCCCTCATCCCGCTGCCGCGGACTTCTCCCCGGCGGGGAGAAGAAACAGGTGGCACCCGCTCGCTCCCCACAGAAGGGGCGGCAATCACGAAAGCACCTTGAGAGCTGGCTAGTAAAAACCCCGTCACGCCGGGAAATATTCACCCGTGAGCGAAGGCGCGCCATCCGTCCGAACTTCGCCCTTCTCGATCAGATCCTCGATATGCGCCAGCACGGAAAGTGCCGCCGCCCCATGCAGACGCTTGTCGGTGCTGGCATAGATCACCTTCACCATATCGGCGATCAGCCTGTCGCCGTCCCTGATCCGCTTCAACACCGCCTTTTCCCGCATGCGGCGGTGGGCGCGCAAGCCCCGCATGAAGGCTGCGGGATCGGTGACCGGGCCGCCGTGGCCGGGCAGGAACAACCGGTCGTCGCGGGTGAGCAACCGCTCCAGTGAAGCCATGTAGTCGCTCATCGCCCCATCAGGCGGCGCGACGATCGTGGTGGCCCAGGCCATGACGTGATCGGCCGAAAAGACGATGCCGCTGCCCTCAAGCGCAAAGGCGGCGTGGTTGGCGGTGTGGCCCGGCGTATGCAGCGCCGTCAATGTCCAGCCGTCGCCGGAAAGGCTCTGCCCGTCGCCCAGCGCAATGTCGGGCGCGAAAGCCGTATCGGAACTTTCGGCAAAGGGATTGGTCTCGCCCACATGCAGCGGCCGGGCGGCGCGGTGAGGGCCTTCAGCCACCGTCAGCGCCCCGGTCGCCTGCGCCAGCCTGCGGGCAAGCGGCGAATGATCGCGATGGGTGTGGCTGACGAAGATGTGCGTGACTTCGCGCCCTTCGAGCGCGGCCATCAGCGCCCGAAAATGCGCCTCGTCCTCCGGGCCGGGATCGATGACGGCGACGGAACGGTCGCCGACAATATAGGAATTGGTGCCATGGAAGGTGAAGGCGGAAGGATTGTTGACGGTGATGCGCTGGATGAGCGGGGCGACGGGAACCGCCTCGCCATAGGCCGGCTGGAAATCGAGATCGAATGCCGGGTCCGCCATCGAGACCTCCTGAAAAAATGCTATGCATGCTTGCGCCGCGGCCTCATCCGCGTCACGGCCAAGCCCTAACATGCGAACTTCGACACGGCACCCAAAAAGCTTGAATTTTGTGAAAAAATTGGTCGCCGGGTCATTGCCGCGCCGGGCAGGCTTTGCTAATCAGGCGCGGTTCAGGCAGCGGCGTTTCGCTTTCGCTGCCCTGTTGGGGCGTCGCCAAGCGGTAAGGCACCGGTTTTTGGTACCGGCATTCCCAGGTTCGAATCCTGGCGCCCCAGCCATCTATCCCCAAGTCAGAACAACGTTCGCAGGTTCCGGCGACCGTCGATCACGCGAACGATTTCCACGGAATATATTTCGCCGCCATCGGTATCCGGCACGGTTTCGTAGAGAATGATGTAAGGCGCTTCAACCAGCATGCGGGCGGATGGGAAAATTTCCGGGCGGCGCTCGCCGAGGTGAGGATGGTCGACCAAGCGCTCCGCTTTGGCGCGGAACGGCAAGGCGCTGTGATTTGCCGATATCGATATAGATTTTTCTTCACATCGCTGCGCGCGCGGGGCGACCAGACAAGTTTAATGGTCACGATTTTTCAACGAGGCCAGTTCTGCACGCGCTTCATTGAGCGCCTCGTCGAAATCCACTTCGGTTGAATTGCCACTGGCTTTGCCTTCGGTCCATAATGCGCGCAGCTTGGCAATGTCGTCGCGTCGCTGAACCCATTTTGCCGACCAGTCTCGTATCGCTTCACGGATGACTTCGCTGCTGCTGGCATAAGCACCGCTTTCCACGGCGTCACGCAAGATTTCGGCGTGCTGGGGAGTCATCGAGACGCTGATCTTTTCAACATTGGCCATCTAAGCTCTCCATCGAATTGGTAGCAACTATTACCACCAAGAGGATTGGCCGACGAGATATTTCAGTATCAAGAATTAGATCAACAAAAAACGCCGCGCATCCAGAGACACGCGGCGTCCAATCCTAAATCGCACCTAAACTTTAAAGCGCGATATCAGGCACCTTCTTCACGGGTGCACCCGCAGGCGCCGCACCGGCGCCCTTCAGGGCCTCAAGATCGATCTGCGGCGGGGTCGGCAGCTGCAGGTGCTCGGCGGTGTAGGCCCATTCCTCACGTACCTTTTCCGGGTCGTCATTGAGCTTGGTGCCGTAGCTCGGCACGATCTGGCGCAGCTTTGCCTGCCATTCCGGCGTTGCCACCTTGTCCTTGAAGACCTTTTCCAGAACGCTGAGCATGATCGGCGCAGCGGTGGAAGCGCCCGGCGAAGCGCCGAGCAGGCCGGCGATGCTGCCGTCCCCAGCGGAGACGACTTCGGTTCCGAGCCGCAGCACGCCGCCTTTTTCCTCGTCGCGCTTGATGATCTGCACGCGCTGGCCTGCCTGCCAGAGACGCCATTCGCCCTGCTTGGCATTCGGGAAATATTCCTTCAGCGCAGCAAAGCGGTCGTCATCCGACATCATCAGCTGGCCGGCGAGATATTCGACCAGCGGATATTCATCGATGCCGACGCGCACCATCGGCCAGGCATTGCTGGTTGTTACGGAGGAGACGAGATCGAAATAGGAGCCTTCCTTCAGGAACTTGGTCGAGAAGGTGGCGAAAGGTCCGAAGAGGATGACGCGTTTGCCGCCCAGCACCCGGGTATCGAGGTGCGGCACCGACATGGGCGGCGAGCCCACCGAGGCCTTGCCATAGGCCTTGGCCAGATGCTGCATCGTCACATCGGGGTTCTCGTTGATGAGGAACGAGCCGCCGACAGGGAAACCGGCATAATCATCCGCTTCCGGAATGCCGGACATCTGCAGCAGATGCAGCGCGCCGCCGCCGGCGCCGATGAACACGAATTTCGCATCCACCACCTGTTCGGCATCGGTCTTGGTGTTGGTATAGGTCACGCGCCAGCTGCCATCGGCGTTGCGCTGGATGTCGGAAACCTCGCTATTGACCTGCAGGTCGAAATTCTGGTCGCTCTGCAGATGCGAGACGAATTGGCGGGTGATTTCGCCAAATTCCATGTCGGTGCCGAGCGGCGACCAGGTTGCGCCGATCTTCTGGGAAGGATCGCGGCCTTCCATCATCAGCGGCACCCACTTCTTGATCTGCTCGGGATCGGTGGAGAACTCCATGCCCGCGAAAAGCGGGCTCGCCTTCAGCGCCTGATAGCGCTTTTCCAGATAGGCGACGTTCTCGTCACCCCAGACGAAGCTCATATGCGGCGTGTGGTTGATGAAGGAGCGCGGGTTCTTCAAAACGCCGTTGCGCACCTGCCATGCCCAGAACTGCCGGGAAATCTGGAAGGATTCGTTGATGTTGATCGCCTGGCTGATCTTGATGTTGCCCTTGTCGTCTTCAGGCGTGTAGTTCAGCTCGGCAAGCGCGGAATGGCCGGTGCCGGCATTGTTCCAGCCGTTGGAGCTTTCAAGCGCCACGCCGTCCAGCCGCTCCAGCATCTGCATCGACCAGGTGGGCTCCAGCTCGCGCAGCCACACACCGAGCGTCGCGCTCATGATGCCGCCACCGATGAGAAGCACGTCGACCTTCTTGGCAGTCGTATTGGCGAGAAGCGCGGAAGAGGGCAGCGCTGCTGCGGCAAGTCCGGCGAGAGCACCACCAAGAACCTGTCTGCGGTTCATCGGCAATGCGTGGGAGAGGGAAGTTTCCTCGGAGAGATCAGTGAGCTGGGATTTGTCTTGATCGATGGGAGTCACGGCCATACCTGATTCTTGTTTTGTGTTAAAAACACTCCTCCCGATCGCCCCGTTATAGCAAAGCGCAAACCGGCACAACCCGGACTCATCCACTCCAGTTCAAGCGGTTTTGTGCGGATTTTGCCGTGGCGGACGGCCGATTTCACGGTTTTGCCGATTATCGTTTTGATGATTGTTAAGATAAGTCGCGGCTTTCAAACGGTTGAAAGCGTTCCCTGGCGGGATTTTGCCAAAAACGCAGCGCCAGCACCCTTTCCACTGAGTTACGATCCGCAAGGTGCCGCTTCAGGCACAATTTTTTTCAGAATAATGACGGAAATCCCGAAAAAGTGAAAAGGCCCACCGGTTCGGGCAGGCCTTCGCGCATTTTGGCTTGTGGCTGACGATCAGTTGGCGGCGAGGAATTCCGCGCAGTAGCTCGGACCGTTGACGCCCGGGCGATCGGAGATCGTGCGGACGGCGGTGATCTTGTAATCGCTGGAGACGACCAGCTGCACCGTGCAGGAAAGGGAGGCGGTGCGGGCGGGCGAAATCTGCCGGCCTTTTTTGCCATCCTTGGCTTCTTCGAACTTCGCCGGAATCGTCGCCTTCTTGTAGCCGCCGCGCCAGTTGTAGACGGTGGAACTGCCGCTTTCGGTGTCGCTCAGCGGCGGGCCGAATTTGGCGAAGAAAATACCTGCGGACTGGCCGACCCAACGGGTCTCAACCGGGCTCTTCTGGGTGAAGGAGGGCGTGGAGCCATCGGTGGAAGTGGTGCAGGCCGAGAGCGCAATGGCAAACGCTGCAAGCGTTACGCTGCGAAATAGCATGGTGAAATGTCCTTTGTGCCGTGTCCGGCATCCCGCCGGTCATTCCGTTCCCCTAGCAGATTTGGCGGCGGCGGGCAGGGGAGCTGTGCGGCCCGATGAAAATTTCCTGCCACAATTGCTTTTTTGTAACGTTTTGAAGCCTTCCGCCCGGTGCCGCCGGTGCCTGCCGGGGCTGTTTCAGCAGGTGGGGAAAACTTGTCATAAAAAATGCAATAAGCCGCTTGTCGAATGCCGGAGGCTGGTCTATAGAAGCGCCGCTGGTCACGGAGTGTAGCGCAGTCTGGTAGCGCACCACGTTCGGGACGTGGGGGTCGGAGGTTCGAATCCTCTCACTCCGACCAGCTAGAAGCCCGATAAATCAGCGGCTTGCAAAAAATCCCGATACTTGCTGAAAACCTCCATATCAAATCGTCATACATCAACCGGACCGGTCGCATCAGAGCCGGTTTGAATGCATTCGTCGCCCATGCCTCGGAGCCCAGTTGGGTAGGTTGTCGCAACTTCCTGCGCTTCCACTTTTCCGTATGCGCGAATAAAAGAGGCCCGTCGCTCCGCCAAGCGCCAGGCCCCAATGTCGCGGCCTGTTTCAGGGGACGCGCGACACGGACCGTCTTAGAAGTGTCAATTCAGGTCCACAATCCAAGAAGTTACCCGTGACAGTCGCGAGCCCCGAGTTTCAGGGCCATCGCCGTCATCAACTTATCGCGATCAAAAAAGAGGCCCGCTGCATTTTCAAGCAACGAGCCTCTGTTCGGCCGCTTGGCGGAGCGACCGAGGGCAAATTCGCCTTTTGCCCATGAACGCCGAATGAACGAGCGCCCTTCTGCGCCGCCGAGAAACAACCCGTAAAAATCCGGAAAGCAGATGGATCGGAAAGCTTCCTCAGCCGTTATCCAAACATACAACAATGGAGGATAACATGCTGAAGGGTATTGCACTGTGGGCTATGGGCGTTCCGATCTTCGTGATCATTCTGCTTTATATGTTCGTGTTTTAAGTCGCATCTGACGACTGGACTCAAACAAAAAGGCGACCACACCGTGGTCGCCTTTTGTCGTTCATGCCGGCATTCTCAGTCGAGATCGCTGATGAGCCGTGAGGCTGTTGCCGCATCCGTGCGCCGAATGTCGATCTCGTCGCGGTGCTTTGCAAGAAGCTCGCTCGCCAGCAGCTTTTCCGCGAGATCGGCAGGCAGCGAGAGAATGACCCGGTCGCCTTTTTCTTCCGTCGCGCCAGTACTGCGCTTTCCTGAAATCATGCCGCCCGCCACCGTATTGTTGGTGTCGGGGTCGATCAGGATGAAGGAACCCGTCGAGCGGTTCTGCTCATAGGGATCGAAGATCGCCGTCTCATCGAAGGAAAGCCTGACCTTGCCGATGGCGTTCATCGGAAGCGACGTTTCATGCGCCTGCCATTCGCCTTCCTTGAGGTTCAGCTGGCTGACGGGCTGAACACTGACACGCTGTCGGCGGCTGCCGCTTTTCAGCCAGTAGCGCTTGCCGGCCTCGATGCCTCCGGGCTGCAAAGCCACGATCTGCGCGTCGAAGGCAAGGCCAGTCTGAGGCTGCGCCTCGATGGAGACAATCATGTCGCCGCGCGAGACGTCCACCTGACGATCGAGCACCAGCGTGACGGCATCACCCGCCACGGCGGCATTGCGCACCAGATCGAACGTGACGATCTGCTTGACGTTGGCGACCATGCCGGAAGGCAGGATAACCACGCTGTCGCCCGGCTTAACCGAACCGCCCGCAACCGTGCCCTGATAACCGCGGAAGCTTTCGCCGGGACGCGAGACGCGTTGTACGGGAAAGCGGAAGCCGCCCGATTGCGCGGAGCGAACGGTCGCCAGTTCCAGCGTTTCCACCAGCGTCGGGCCTTCATACCAGGGCATGGAAGCCTTGCCTGACAGAACGACGTTTTCACCTTTCAACGCCGACATCGGAATGGCGGTTATCTGCTTGATGCCGAGATCGGATGCGAAATCGCGGAACTCGTGGGCGATCAGTTCGAAACCGGCCTTGTCATAATTGGTCAGGTCGATCTTGTTGACGGCCAGCACGAATTGCCGGATGCCCATCAGCGCCGCGATGGTGGCGTGGCGGCGGGTCTGTTCCAGAATGCCGGTGCGCGCATCGACGAGCAGCACGGCGAGATCGGCCGTGGAAGCGCCGGTCGCCATGTTGCGGGTATATTGCTCATGGCCGGGCGTGTCGGCCACGATGAAGGCGCGCCTGTCAGTGGCGAAATAACGATAGGCGACATCGATGGTGATGCCCTGCTCGCGCTCCGCCTGAAGACCGTCGAGCAGCAGCGCGAAATCAGGCAGGCCGAGATCGTTCTGCTTGCCGCTGTCGCGGTGCAGGGTCGCGGCCTGGTCTTCCTTGACGGCCTTGGTGTCCCAGAGGAGACGGCCGATCAGGGTCGATTTGCCGTCATCCACGCTGCCGCAGGTGATGAGACGAAGCGGGCGGGTGTCGCGCGCTGCTTTCGAATGTTCGGCAAAGGGCAAAATGGTGGCCGTGGAAATGTTGGTGGTGGCAGAGGCGGTCATCAGAAATACCCCTCGCGCTTCTTTTTCTCCATGGAGCCGGACTGGTCGCGGTCAATCGCGCGGCCCTGACGTTCGGAAACGGTGGCGATTTCGAGCTCGGCAATCACATCCTGAAGCGTCGCCGCCTCGGAACGGATCGCACCGGTGAGCGGGAAGCAGCCGAGCGTGCGGAAGCGGATCGAGCCACGCTTGATCTCTTCACCGGGCAGAAGCTCCAGGCGCTCGTCTTCAGCAAGGATCATCATGCCGTCGCGCTCGATATAGGGGCGCTCGGCGGCGTAATAGAGCGGCACCAGCGGGATGTTTTCCGCCTCGATGTAACGCCAGATATCCACTTCGGTCCAGTTGGAGAGCGGGAAGGCGCGCACGCTTTCGCCCTTGCGGACCATGCCGTTATAGATGTTCCACAGTTCCGGCCGCTGGTTGCGCGGGTCCCACTTATGGTCGGGCGTGCGGAAGGAGTAGATGCGTTCCTTGGCGCGGCTTGCCTCTTCGTCACGGCGCGCACCGCCGAAGGCGGCGTCGAACTGGCCGGCATCCAGCGCCTGGCGCAGCGCTTCCGTCTTCATGATGTCGGTGTAAAGCGCCGAGCCGTGGGTGAAGGGCGTGATGTTTTCCGCCGCGCCGCGCGGATTGGTATGGGAGATCAGCTCCAGATCGTATTCCTTGACGATATTGTCGCGGAATTCGATCATCTCCTTGAACTTCCAGCCGGTATTGACGTGCAGCAGCGGGAAGGGAATGCGGCCGGGGAAGAACGCCTTGCGCGCGAGATGCAGCAGCACGGACGAGTCCTTGCCGATGGAATAGAGCATCACGGGCTTGTCGAATTCGGCTGCGACTTCGCGAAAGATATGAATAGCTTCGTTTTCAAGCGCCTTCAGATGGGGATCGAGCGGCGGCTTGGATGCGACAGTATTCTTGCTGTCCGTCTCGTGGACTGCGTTGGACATTGTGAACTCCGGGAATGTACTGAATGATTATCGTTGCGGGATGGCGGAGGTAACGGAGGTCTGCTCCGCACCGGCGACGTGAAGACCGCATTCGCGCTTCTCGTCGTTTTCCCACCACCATCGTCCGGCGCGCTCAGGCTCACCGGGCTTGATGGCGCGCGTACACGGCTCGCAGCCGATGGACGGGTAACCGCGCTGATGCAACGGATTGATGGGGATGTTCTCCTGGGCGACATGCGCCTTGATGAGGTCGATATCCCAATCAGCCAAAGGGTTGATCTTGATGAGATTGCGATCCGCATCGAATTCGGCAAACGGCGTCGTGGCGCGATTGCCCGACTGGCCGCGACGGAGGCCGGTGATCCAGAAGGCTGCACCATCAAGCGCCTTGCCGAGCGGGATCAGCTTTCTGACATGACAGCAGGCATGACGCGCCTCAACGCTTTCATAAAAGCCGTTGAGACCGTATTTTGCGGCGTAGGCGTCTATATCGTCCTGTTCGGGACGGAAACGACGGATTTCGATGCCGAAACGCTCCTCGGTTTCATCGATGAGATCGACGGTTTCCTTGAAAAGACGGCCAGTTTCAAGCGTGACAACGTCGATCGGCAGGCGGTGGGTGCCGATCGCGGCGGTGATGACCTGATCCTCGATGCCGAGGCTGGTGGTGAAGACCGCGCGCCCGCCGAGGCCGGCGATAAACGAAAGCCGACCCGCCAGATCGAGCCCGGCAAGCGTGGCATCGAGGGAAGCGGCATCGGCAGAGGCATTTGCTGAATTGATGGTCATTGTCACGTCCGGGATTTCCATGGCCGATTATTGTTGAAATCGGCGCTTTGGACGAGAAATGACAGTCTTTGTGCGCTGCACTTCAGAGCAAAAATGCCTCTTGCGCGCGTGCTATGAGCAAAAGATGCCCGTTCACCTTGTTCGCAGCCTGGATTTGAATTGTGACAACTTCTGCGCTAAGCCCTGATTGCCGGGTATCCGGGCTTGTGATCTACTGGTTTTACGATGATTTCGCAGAAGGCAAAATATGCGCTGAGGGCGCTTCTCTCGCTGGCCAAGGCCGACGGCGGCTGTCCTGTGCAGATTTCCGACATTGCCCGCGAACAGGCCATTCCGAAAAAGTTCCTGGAGCAGATCCTTCTCGAAATGAAGAAGGAACGCCTTGTCGAAAGCCGGCGCGGCAAGCAGGGTGGTTATCTTCTGGCTCGCCCGGCGGATGATATTACTTTCGGCGAGGTGCTGCGGCTCATTGATGGCCCCCTTGCTCCTCTCCCTTGCCTCTCCCAGACCGCCTATCGCCGCTGCGAGGATTGCGACGGCGAGAAGCAGTGCGAGATCCGCCACGTCTTCGCCCGTGTGGCCGATGCGACGCGCAACATCCTGTTCAACACCACCGTTGCGGATGCGGTGGCGGGTGTCGAAGTGCCCGAGCTTTTGACGGCCTGACGAAAAATTCGTCTAAAACACCTCAATATTTTTCGCCATCGCGGCAAAAAACCGGCAAAAATGTGAAACGCTTTTGCATTCAGCAAAGTTTTACACGACGCTTGTTGCGCCTTTCGCTTATGCTGCGCTGTATTTGTTGCCCGGAGAAACGCTCAAGGGAAACACTTTTTCGATCGTATTCGGCCTCATTGACCAACTCTACTCAACCGGTAGAGTTAAGCCATCGCAATCAGGAGGGAATACCGATGTCCAAGCTTCTGTCCGGTTTGAGCGTTGTCGCGCTCAGCCTCTCACTGGCACTTGGCGCAGCTGGCTCGGCCGCGGCGCAGACCAAGCTGCTGAACGTGTCCTATGATCCGACCCGTGAACTCTATAAGGATTTCAACGAAGCCTTCGCCAAGAAATGGAAGGCCGACACCGGCGAGGACGTCACCATCCAGCAGTCGCATGGCGGCTCCGGCAAGCAGGCCCGTTCGGTCATCGACGGTCTGGAAGCCGACGTCGTGACGTTGGCGCTGCAGAGCGACATCGACGCCATCGTGCAGAATTCCGGCAAGATCAACAAGGACTGGCGCGGCCGCCTGCCGCATAATTCCTCCCCTTACACCTCCACCATCGTTTTCCTCGTTCGCAAGGGTAACCCGAAGGGCATCCATAACTGGGGCGATCTGGTGAAGGGCGACGTACAGATCGTGACGCCGAATCCGAAGACCTCGGGCGGTGCGCGCTGGAACTATCTCGCGGCCTGGGCTTGGGCCAATGAAGAGTTCAAGGGCGACAAGGACAAGATCAAGGCCTATGTCGGCGAGCTCTACAAGCGCGCTCCGGTTCTCGACACCGGCGCCCGTGGTTCCACGGTAACCTTCGCACAGCGCCAGATCGGCGACGTGCTGCTCGCCTGGGAAAACGAAGCCTATCTGGCCGGCCAGGAATTCGGCGCTGACGCTTTCGATATCGTCGTTCCGCCGATCTCGATCCTTGCCGAGCCGCCGGTCGCCGTGGTTGACGCCAATGTCGACGCCAAGGGCACCCGCAAGGCAGCCGAAGCCTATCTGCAATATCTCTATTCCGACGAGGGCCAGAATATTGCGGCCAAGCACTTCTATCGTCCGTCCAACCCGGCCGTTGTCTCCAAGGACCTGCTGAAGCAGCTGCCTGACATCAAGCTCGTCACCATTGACGACCCGATCTTCGGCGGTTGGGCAAAGGCGCAGCCGGAACATTTTGGTGACGGCGGCATCTTCGACCAGATTTACAAGCCCGCGAAGTAAGCGGATGATGGGGTGAACGTAGTCACCCCGTCCCACGGGACAAGACAAATCAGAACCTGATCGACCGGACGCCGTGCCGGTCGATACTTTATAATAAGCGCCGGGGGAATACCGGCTCCCAGAGAGCACCTCCAGGACGGGCAGACCTCGGTTGACTGTCCCGGAAATGTTCAAAAACTAAGATTATCCGGAGCCTTGATGAGCAATAATATTTCCGGAAGCAGGTGGAGGTGGCGGCAGTCGAGCGTCATACCGGGCTTCGGCCTGACGTTTGGTTACACCGTCACCTATCTGTTTCTCATCATTCTTATTCCGCTTGGCGGCCTTATCTGGTCCACGGCGAAACTCGGTTTTGCAGATTTCATTGCGATTGCCACGGATAGCCGTACGCTGAATGCGTTGCGCGTCAGTTTTGGCACGGCGTTCCTCGCCGCATTGGTCAATGTGGTCTTCGGCGTCATCGTCGCCTGGGTTCTCACACGTTACCGCTTTCCCGGTCGCCGCTTCGTGGATGCCATCGTGGACCTTCCCTTTGCGCTTCCAACGGCGGTCGCGGGCATTGCGTTGACGGCGCTTTACGCCAATCGCGGCTGGGTCGGTTCGCTGTTTGAGCCCTATGGCATCAAGATTGCGTTCACGCCGACTGGCATCGTCATCGCGTTGATCTTTATCGGCCTGCCATTCGTGGTGCGCACCGTGCAGCCGGTGATGGAGGAGATCGACCGGCAGGTGGAGGAGGTGGCAGCAACGCTCGGTGCCAATCGTTTCCAGACCATCACCCGCATTCTGTTGCCGAGCCTCACACCCGCCATCCTAACGGGGTTTGCGCTGGCCTTCGCGCGTGGTGTCGGAGAATACGGCTCGGTCATCTTCATCGCCGGCAATATTCCCTACGTCTCGGAAATCGCGCCGCTCCTCATCGTCATCCGGCTGGAGGAGTTCAATTATGCGGCCGCCACCGGCATTGCCACCATCATGCTGATCATCTCCTTTGCCATGCTGTTCCTCATCAATCTCATTCAGGCCTGGAGCCGCAAGAGGTACGGTTATGTCTGAGACTGTTTCCCGCACCACATCCCGGCCGTTCCGCGACCCCGCCAGCGAAAGCCTGCCAGCGCGGCTGGCCCTGATCGCCATCGCCTTCGTCTTCCTCGCTGCATTTCTCGTCCTGCCCCTGGTTTCCGTCTTCTTCGAAGCATTCCGCAAGGGCACGGAAAGCTTCTGGGAGGCGATTTTCGAGCCGGATGCGCTTTCCGCCATTCGCCTGACGCTGCTCGTCGCCGCTATTTCGGTGCCGCTCAACCTCATTTTTGGAGTAGCGGCCGCCTGGGCCATTGCGAAATTCGAGTTCAAGGGCAAGGCATTCCTGATCACGCTGATCGACCTGCCATTCTCGATCTCTCCGGTCATATCAGGTCTGGTCTATGTCATCCTGTTTTCCTCGCACAGCGTGCTCGGCCCATGGCTGAAGAGTTACGGCATCGAGATCCTCTTTGCGGTGCCGGGCATCGTGCTCGCCACCATCTTCGTCACCTTTCCCTTTGTCGCGCGCGAGTTGATCCCGCTGATGCAGGATCAGGGCAATGGTGACGAGGAGGCGGCGATTTCGCTTGGCGCATCCGGCTGGCAGACCTTCTGGTACGTCACGCTGCCGAACATCAAATGGGGCCTGCTTTATGGCGTGCTGCTCTGCAACGCCCGCGCCATGGGCGAGTTCGGCGCCGTCTCGGTGGTTTCAGGCCATATTCGCGGCGAGACCAACACCATGCCGCTGCATGTCGAGATACTCTATAATGAGTACAATATCGGCGCATCCTTCGCCGTCGCGACGCTGCTTGCCGGTCTGGCTCTGGTGACCCTCGTTCTCAAAACCATTCTCGAAATACGCTTTGGCGCGGGCAACGCAGCCGGCAAGCATTGAAAGGCATCTTCATGGAAGTGAAAGTTTCCGGCATCACCAAGCAGTTTGATCGCTTTCCGGCGCTGAACGACGTGTCGCTCAACATTCGCTCGGGCGAGCTGATCGCGCTGCTTGGTCCTTCCGGTTCCGGCAAGACGACGCTGCTGCGTCTGATTGCCGGTCTTGAGCAGCCGACGACGGGCCAGATTTTCTTCGGCGACGAAGACGCCTCGCATCGCACCGTGCAGGAGCGCAATGTCGGTTTCGTTTTCCAGCATTACGCGCTGTTTCGCCACATGACGGTGGCAGACAACATTGCTTTCGGCTTGAAGGTGCGACCCTCCGCCAAGCGTCCGCCAAAAGCGGAAATCCGCAAGCGCGTGTCCGAGCTTCTCGACATGGTGCACCTTTCCGGGCTTGAAAAACGCTACCCCTCGCAGCTCTCGGGTGGCCAGCGCCAGCGGGTGGCGCTCGCCCGCGCCGTCGCCATCGAACCGAAGGTGCTGCTTCTCGATGAACCCTTCGGTGCGCTGGATGCCAAGGTGCGCAAGGAGTTGCGCCGTTGGCTGCGTGAATTCCACGACCGCACCGGCCACACCACCGTCTTCGTCACCCACGATCAGGAAGAGGCGCTGGAACTGGCGGACCGCGTCGTCGTCATGAGTCAGGGCAAGATCGAGCAGGTCGGCACCGCCGATGACGTCTACGACACGCCGAACTCGCCCTTCGTCTTCTCCTTCATCGGCGAATCCTCCAGCCTGCCGGTCACCATCCGTGATGGCCATGTGCTGTTCCAGGGCGAAAGCATCGGCGTAAACGAAAGCGGCACAGGCGAGGGCGAATTGTTCTTCCGGCCGGAAGACGTGGTGCTGACGGACGAAAAGGACGCGCTTTACGGCAAGGTCACCACCTGTCGCCGCCTGGCCGGCACCCGCATCGCCGAAATCGACATCGCCAATAACGGCCATGAACCCTACCACCTCGAGATCGAAGTGCCGCTCAACGCCGCCGTGGCGGTGGGTGCCGAACTGCGGTTCCGCCCGACGCGGTGGAAGGTGTTCGGGAAGAAATAAGGAAGAGGTGACCGCATTTGACGGTCGATGATGTTTCGCTTTCTAACGCGCGCCACGTTTACTCCGATTCCACGTTACACCACGGTTGAAATCATCGACGGTTCTGGGTGTCGTTACCCCCCTCTGTCCTGCCGGACATCTCCCCCTCAAGGGGGGAGATCGGCAGGAGGCTTTCTTGCCACTTCATTTCCAACCGCCGAGATGCGCGAGACCTCGCCACGGAACGATCTCCCCCCTTGAGGGGGAGATGTCCGGCAGGACAGAGGGGGGTAACGACACCCAGAACCGTCGATGGTTTCAACGGCGGTGAACTGCAATCTGATTAAGGAGATTTTCTCGTCGCGAGAGAACCGCACCTGCACTCGAAGCGCAGATTTCTCAATAGCCGAAGCAATAAGCAAAAACGGAAAAGGGCCGCCTGAGCGACCCTTCCATGAGTTTGGTCCTGTTTACAGACCCGGGACTGTTTCTCAACGTTCCGAAGGCAGAAGAGGTTTACAACGAGGGCTGCCCCGTCGAAAACACACCCTTTCCATTGCCTGCACCAGAGACCGAAATCTCACTAGACATTGGATCACCTCCTTCCGATACGTTGAACATAACTAGAAGGTAGTACGATTCGTGAGTAATGCAAGAGGGCTAACTGAGAACTTGCTTTGCGGAATCTAGTCGACCCGCATTACGATCTTGCCGATATGGCTGCTGCTTTCCATCAGCCGGTGCGCTTCCGCAACCTCATCCAGTGTGAAGACGCGGTTGATGACCGGTGCGACCTGGCCGCTTTCGATCAGCGGCCAGACCTGATCCACGAGATCGTCACGGATGGCGCGTTTCTCGTCCGCCGTGCGCGGGCGCATGGTGGAGCCGGTGACGGTCAGGCGCTTGACCATGATCGGCGTGAGGTTGACCTTGTCGGCCACGGCGCCCCCCAGGAAGGCGATGATGGACAGGCAGCCGTCCTTGGCCAGCGCCGCAAGGTTCTTTTCGAAATAGGCAGCACCGATCATGTCGAGAACGACATCGACGCCCTTGCCGCCGGTTTCGGATTTCACGACTTCGGCGAAATCCTCGTCGCGGTAATTGATCGCCCGTTTGGCGCCGAGCTTCACACAGGCCTCGCATTTTTCCGCAGAGCCCGCCGTGGCATAAACTTCCGCGCCAAAGGCTTTGGCAAGCTGGATCGCCGTCGTGCCGATGCCGCTGGTGCCGCCGTGGATGAGCACGGTTTCACCTTCGGTCAGGCCCGCCATCTGGAAGAGATTGGCCCAGACGGTGAAGAAGGTTTCCGGCAAGGCTGCGGCTTTGACGGCGTCGTAACCTTTGGGAAAGGGCAGGGCCTGCCCAGCGGGAACGGCGCAATATTGCGCATAACCGCCGCCATTGGCGAGCGCGCAGACCCTGTCGCCAAGCTTGAATTCATCGACGCCTTCGCCAAGCGCAACAACCTCTCCGGCGATCTCAAGGCCGAGGATCGGACTTGCATCCTTCGGTGGCGGATAGGTGCCCTGGCGCTGCGCGACATCCGGCCGGTTGACGCCTGCTGCCTCGACCTTCACCAGAACCTCGCCTTTCGCGGGCTTCGGCAAAGGCGCTTGCGAAAGACGCATCACTTCCGGACCGCCATGGGAGGGAAGGTCGATGAAACGCATTTTTTCGGGCAGGGTCTTGGGGTCGGGCATGGTCAAGTGCAACTCCTCACTATCGGCGTCGCCTGAAGATGTAGGTCAGATGCGCCGCTTAGGGAAGAAGGCCGTTTGTCACTGGTGTCAATTTGTCTCGCCGAAGACCCGGATGACGAGGCCGCTGTCATTTTCCTTCGCAGCCGCCTTAACGCCCGCGATCTCGCTGCCGATGCGCTCGGGATTTGCGATGATCAATCCTTTGGGCAAGCTCAGAACGCCAATGGAACAGCGCAGAAGCGCGAAGTCCCGCTCATTGCCGTGCCGGTCCTGGCCCTTCATGCAGCCCGCCTCGCGATCCTCGGCCGAATACAGTTCCGCGACATCGTCGTGGAAATCGCTGAGCAGCCGCTCGAGTATTTCCGTCAGGTCTTCCACCGCCCAGTCGCGCACGCCGATGAAGAAGTCATCACCGCCAATATGTCCGAGGAAGCAGTCGCCGGCAAAAAAGTAACGGCGCATCAGTGCCGAAAACAGGGTGATGGCGTGGTCGCCGGCGTTGAAGCCGTATTTGTCGTTGAAGGGTTTGAAGTTGTCGAAGTCGCAATAGCAGAAGAAGCGTGTCTCGTCGCCATCGCTGCAGCGGTCGGCGATGAAGCCGCCAATCGCGCGGTTGCCCGGCAGTGCCGTCAGCGGGTTCTGGTCCTGCGCCATCTTCAACTGTTTTTCATTGATGACCTTGATCAGCGAAGCGGCGGAAACGATACCGGCATAACGCATGTTTTCGGTGAGGATAATGCAGGCGCTGCCGCCCATGCTGGCAAACATGTTCATCAACTGGTCGGCATCGGCATCGAGACCGACGATCGGCGCGGCGTCGACGAAATGGGAGATGGTGCGCTCATAGATCTTGTTCTTGAGCAGGTCACGGCCAAAGGGTCGGTAGATATATTCCTTGAGATGATATTCGTTGATGACGCCGCGCGGTTCGCCGTTGGCATTGAGAACCGGAAAAAACGCCTGCTGCGGGTTTCTCCGGAAGAGCTCGAAGACGCTGTCGACGCTGTCATGTTCGAAGACGGTGGGAAGTCGTTCGATTTCACGGCGGATCAGGATTTCATCCAGAGTCTGGCTGTTGCGCCGCGCCACGCCGATGCGGTTGATGTGGGGAAAGCTCTCCGGCAACTCGCTGGTGAAGACCGTTGGCCTGGCGATCAGCCAGCCCTGCACCAGGTCGACGCCGAATTCGCGACACGTCAGGAACTCCGCTTCCGTTTCAATGCCCTCGGCAATGACCCGCACCCCAAGAACATGGGCAATATTGACGATGCTGCGGACAAGATGCTGCTTGCGCGGGAGATGATCGACGCCGGTGATGAAGTGACGGTCGATCTTCAGATAGTCCAGCGGAAAATCGCACAGAAGCTTCATCTCGCCGTGTCCCGCGCCAAAATCGTCGATCGCCAGCTTGAAGCCCTCTTTCCGCATGCGGGCAATCAGCGTCGTGAATTCGGGGACGCTTGTATTGTCGAAGCGTTCGGAAAGCTCGAAGCAGATGGAGGAGGGGGGAATACCCGCGCGCGCCAGATGGCCCACAAGCTTGTCGAGAATGGCGTCGCCCTGCGCGATCAGCCGCACATCGAGGTTGAGAAACAGGGTGGCGGAGGAAAAGTCAGGCAGGGTGGAGAATTTCGCCAGCGCGCGGCTCGCCAACATCTGCTCGAAAGCCTTGAGTTCGCCGCCCTGCGCCGCCTGGTCGAGAAGCGCCAGCGGATCGGAAAAACCGAGCCGGTCGTGGCCGCGCATCAGTGATTCATAACCGAAAATAGTGCCCGTCGTCGCCTCGACGATCGGCTGAAACGCGGTTTCCAGCACGAGCTTCGCCATGGGAAACATGTGCCCGGAGGCAAATCGCCTTACGGCATCGTTTTCCAGCGTAACGGCCTGCATTTCTGTTCTCCGCTATTACGGCTTTCCTTCCGTGGCTGACGTAAGGAGAGCCTTTCTCTTTTGCGGCGAACAATCGCAGATTACAGGTCAACAAAAGCTTTCACGTCTGTGAAGCTTTGATGAACGTTTTGTTGCAACCCCCTTGATATATGGGGTAGTAGCCGGGCCTCACGCCCGGCGGACATGTCCTGAGTGCGCGGCATAGAGATCGGCCACGTTCAACCGCTCTCGGTCGGCTTCCACGGGTTCCCTGGACTTCGCGCCCATACCGTGTGCGCCAGACGCCGCCCATAATCGCAGCGCTTCCCTGACGACCTCGCTACCGGATGCATAAGCCCCGCAATTGACGGCTTCGCGCATTCTCGCGGCCTGTTCCGGGGAAATCGATACTGTCACCATTGGCATGATATCACTCCCTTCTTTAAACACTGCGAACGGTCATTCGATGCCCGGATGGGTATCGGCTGCCGTCGTGGTCTAGGGCGGGCGTTTTTATTGTCTTTCGTCTGGCGCCGCTTCCAGCGAAATTTGTATCAGCTGGGATATTAGCACGGAACGTGTTCCATTCCCAATTCGCAGTATATCACGGTTTAGTTTTTCCCCCGTGACCGCGCCGGGAGCATGAAGATGATCCTCACGCGCCGGCCATTGCCGAAACCAGGGTCCGTCCGATGAGAAAGAATTGATTTACAGCAAAATAGCGACACGGAATGGCGCATTTTTTATTGATTGATCAGTCAATCAAGAATATTTTGCCGCTCTCAAGGAGATCGTCATGCCCAAGGTCGGAATGGAGCCTCTGCGCCGAAAAGCGCTTGTGGATGCGGCGCTGCGCACCATAGGCCATCATGGCTCGTTGAATGTGACAATGTCTGACATCGCCCGGGAAGCGGGGGTGTCGGCGGCGCTTGCGCATCATTATTTCGGCAGCAAGCAGCAGCTCCTGCTGGAGACCATTCGCAGCCTGCTGCGTGATCTCAGGCGTGATGCGGTGGCGGCGCTGACCCGTGCTTCCGGCCCGCGCGAAAGGCTGAGCGCCATCGTCCATGTCTCCTTCCAGAGCGACCAGTTCACGTCCGAAACGGTGGCGGCATGGCTTGCCTTTTACGTTGAGGCGCAGCGCTCGGAAGAAACCCGCCGGCTGCTGGTGATTTATTCCCGCCGCCTGCGCTCCAACCTCATGGCAAGCCTCAACCGGCTCTGCCCGCCCGATGATGCCGCACGCATTGCAGAAGGGGCGGCGGCGCTGATCGACGGGCTTTACATCAGGCACAGCTTGCGTTCCGCCCCGCTCGGCCTCGCTTCTGCACCGGCGCTGGTCGAAGACTATTTCGACATGCAGCTCAGATCCTTTCCCGATGGACAGCGCGCCAAGCCGTCCATCCGCACTCTCTAGGAGACTTCGACATGACCATCGCCACGCCACTCAGGGCGCAGCCGAAAGCCTCGCATTTCATCGACGGCGATTATGTCGAGGATAATACAGGCACGCCGTTCGACAGCATCTTCCCCGCAACCGGCGAGATCATCGCCCGGCTTCACGCCGCAACGCCGGCGATTGTCGAGCGTGCCATCGCCTCGGCCAAGCGCGCCCAGAAGGAATGGGCGGCAATGAGCCCCATGGCGCGGGGACGCATCCTCAAACGCGCCGCCGATATCATGCGCGAACGCAATGAGGCGCTTTCGACGCTGGAAACGCTGGATACCGGCAAGCCCATTCAGGAAACCATCGTCGCCGATCCGACCTCGGGTGCGGATGCCTTCGAATTTTTCGGCGGTATCGCCCCTTCCGCATTGAATGGCGATTACATCCCGCTCGGCGGCGATTTCGCCTATACGAAACGTGTGCCGCTCGGCGTCTGCGTCGGTATCGGCGCGTGGAACTATCCGCAGCAGATCGCCTGCTGGAAGGCCGCGCCTGCGCTCGTCGCCGGCAATGCCATGGTCTTCAAGCCTTCTGAAAACACCCCGCTCGGCGCGCTGAAGATTGCTGAAATCCTTATCGAAGCGGGTCTGCCCAAAGGCTTGTTCAATGTCATTCAGGGGGATCGTGATACGGGGCCGCTGCTCGTTAATCACCCGGATGTGGCGAAGGTCTCGCTTACCGGCTCTGTGCCGACCGGCCGCAAGGTGGCCGCTGCCGCCGCCGGGCATTTGAAGCATGTCACCATGGAACTCGGCGGCAAGTCGCCGCTGATCGTCTTCGACGACGCCGATATCGAAAGCGCCGTCGGCGGCGCAATGCTTGGCAATTTCTATTCCTCCGGTCAGGTCTGCTCCAACGGCACGCGCGTTTTCGTGCAGAAGAAGGCGAAGGCGCGCTTCCTCGACAACCTGAAAAGCCGCACGGAAGCGATGATCCTCGGCGATCCCCTCGATTACGCCACCCATCTCGGCCCGCTGGTCTCCAAGGCCCAGCAGGAGAAGGTTCTCGGTTATATCGAAAAGGGCAAGGCGGAAGGTGCGACGCTCATCACCGGCGGCGGCATCCCCAACAATGTCGCGGGTGAGGGCGCCTACGTTCAGCCCACCGTGTTCGCTGACGTGACCGACGACATGACGATCGCCCGCGAGGAAATCTTCGGGCCCGTCATGTGCGTGCTGGATTTCGAGGATGAAGACGAGGTTCTTGCCCGCGCCAACGCCACCGAATTCGGGCTGGCCGGCGGCGTCTTTACCGCCGATCTCGCCCGCGCCCACCGCGTGGTGGATCAGCTGGAGGCGGGCACGCTGTGGATCAATACGTACAATCTCTGCCCGGTGGAAATCCCCTTCGGCGGCTCGAAACAATCCGGCTTCGGCCGCGAGAATTCGGCGGCGGCGCTGGAGCATTATAGCGAGTTGAAGACGGTTTATGTGAGCACGGGGAAGGTGGACGCGCCTTATTGAGGTTCAGTGGGTAAGTTCACCCCCTCTGTCCTGCCGGGCATCTCCCCCTCAAGGGGGGGAGATCGGCAAGCGGCGCTACCACCGCTCCATTCGCAAACGTTGAGATGGGCTGAATCCAACCACGAGTCGATCTCCCCCCTTGAGGAGGAGATGCCCGGCAGGGCAGAGGGGGGTGAACCCACCCCAATACATTCATCGGAACCGAAGCCCCAAGTGGAGCAACCAATGCAAGCAGATTACGTCATCGTCGGCTCCGGCTCCGCAGGGTCCGCCATCGCCTACCGCCTGTCGGAAGATGGTCGCTATTCCGTCATCGTCATTGAGGCCGGCGGTTCCGATTTCGGCCCGTTCATCCAGATGCCTGCCGCATTGGCCTGGCCGATGAGCATGAAGCGCTACAATTGGGGTTACCTGTCCGAGCCAGAACCGAACCTCAATAATCGCCGCATCACCGCCCCGCGTGGCAAGGTCATCGGCGGCTCCTCCTCCATTAACGGCCTCGTTTACGTGCGCGGCCATGCCGAGGATTTCAATCGCTGGGAAGAGCTCGGCGCGCAGGGCTGGGCCTATGCGGATGTGCTGCCTTATTTCAAGCGCATGGAACACAGCCATGGCGGCGAGGAAGGCTGGCGTGGCACGGATGGGCCGCTGCATGTGCAGCGCGGGCCGGTCAACAACCCCCTGTTTCACGCCTTCATTCAGGCCGGCGCCCAAGCGGGGTTTGAACTGACGGATGACTATAACGGCTCCAAACAGGAAGGTTTCGGCCTGATGGAGCAGACCATTCACAATGGCCGTCGCTGGTCCGCCGCCAATGCCTATCTCAAACCGGCGCTGAAGCGAGGCAATGTCACGCTGGTCAACGGTTTTGCCCGCAAGATCGTCATCGAGAACGGCCGCGCCGTGGGAGTCGAGATCGAGCGCAGGGGTGTGGTGGAGACCATCCAGGCCGGTCGCGAGGTCATCGTTTCGGCCTCCTCCTTCAATTCGCCGAAGCTGCTGATGCTCTCGGGCATCGGCCCCGCCGCCCATCTGAAACACATGGGCATTGAGGTGAAGGCGGATCGCCCCGGCGTCGGCGCAAATCTCCAGGACCATATGGAGTTTTATTTCCAGCAGGTCTCCACCAAGCCGGTCTCGCTTTATTCGTGGCTTCCGTGGTTCTGGCAGGGTGTGGCCGGTGCGCAATGGCTGCTGTCGAAAGGCGGCCTCGGTGCTTCCAACCAGTTCGAGGCCTGCGCCTTCCTGCGCTCCGCCCCCGGGCTCAAGCAACCTGACATCCAGTATCATTTCTTGCCCGTCGCCATCTCCTATGACGGCAAGGCGGCGGCGAAAAGCCATGGTTTTCAGGCGCATGTCGGCTACAACCTGTCGAAATCGCGCGGCAACGTCACCTTGCGCTCCGCGGATCCCTCAGATGAGCCGGTCATTCGTTTCAACTATATGAGCCACCCCGAGGATTGGGAGAAATTCCGCCACTGCGTGCGCCTCACGCGCGAAATTTTTGGCCAGAAAGCATTCGACGAATTCCGTGGCCCGGAAATCCAGCCCGGTGAAAATATCGAGACCGATGAGCAGATCGATGCCTTCCTGCGCGACCATCTGGAAAGCGCTTACCACCCCTGCGGCACCTGCCGCATGGGCGACAGAAACGACCCGATGGCGGTTGTCGATCCCGAATGCCGCGTGATCGGTGTCGACGGCCTGCGCGTCGCAGACAGCTCGATCTTCCCGCACGTGACCTATGGTAACCTGAACGGCCCCTCCATCATGACGGGCGAAAAGGCCGCGGACCACATTCTCGGCAAAACCCCACTGCCGCGCTCTAATCAGGAACCGTGGGTAAACCCGCGAGCGGCAGTCAGCGACCGGTGAGGGTCAATGATAATCATCCTCGCGCTGGTGGCGGATCGCGAGGATTGTTACCTTTTCAGCATTCTCTATTTCAAAGAGAATGACGTAGCCTGATGAACCGAACGGAATAAGAAACTCACGCAGAAACGGGTTGTCCGCATCAATTTTCCTGCAACTCATTGGAAAATCCGCCAGTGCGGCTATTCCTTTTTCGATTGCCCTATAGGCTCGCTTAGCCGCATGTTTGTCACGGTGAAGGAGATGAGAATATAGGCGCGTTATGTTGTCGCGCGCTCTGTCGGCGAGAAAAACCTGATACGTCACTTGTCGTCGTCTTCAGCGAGCTTCGCGTCAAGCATAGTTTTTAGTTCAGCAAGAACGTCTTCCGCCCTGTGATAAACACCCGTTTTTTTGGCTTCTTCACGTGCCGCCAGCCCGCGGGCAATAAAATCTGCCTGTGACTTGCGGATTTCAACTTCCCTGCGGACCGAATCCTCGACAAATGACGATAGCGTCTCGCCGTCCTTCAGAACGCTTTCTGCCGCTTCGCGGAAATCCGCCGTTACACGCAGCGAAGGCAAAGTTGCGGTTTTCATCTTGTCTCTCCATGCGTTGCATTTGCGATGCACAGCATCTGCCATCTGTCGCAACGAGTCAAATGCAAAACTTGCAATCGCCGGCTGGCAGGCCGATAAAAGGGCCTCCCGCCCGACAATGACTGAAATCACTGATCTGGATCCCCATGCCCGTCGATTATAAGAAGCTGAAAATGCTCCGCCGTTCCCGTGTTGTCTGGGGTTCATGGCGGATTTGGAAGCCAAGGGCGGTTTTCTGGATTGGCGCTATTGCAGTTGGCCTTATCAGCGTCGGTTTCGCTTGGGCAGCGGATCGCGCCCAGCACCTCTTCTTCGCGGCCACGTCCTCAGGCGAATGGGCGTTTCTGCTGCCGCTCATCATCACGCCGCTCGGCTTTACGCTCTGCGCCTGGCTCGCGATCACGGTTTTCCCCAATGCCGGCGGTAGCGGCATTCCGCAGGCCATCGCCGCCCGGCACCTGCGGGATGATGCGGATCGTTCGCGGCTTCTGTCGCTGAAGCTTGCTTTTGGCAAGGTGGTGCTCACCGTCGCCGGTCTGCTCTCCGGCGCGTCGATTGGCCGTGAGGGGCCGACGGTTCAGGTGGGGGCCTCGATCATGCTGCAGGCCGCTCGCTGGGGCGGCATGGCGCAGGCCAAGGGTCTCATCCTAGCCGGTTCGGCCGCGGGCATTGCGGCGGCCTTCAACACACCGCTCGCAGGCATCGTCTTTGCCATCGAGGAGATGAGTAAGACTTATGAATCCCGCGCCAACGGCCTTGTGCTGACGGCCGTCATCCTGTCGGGCCTTGCATCGCTGGCTCTGGTCGGCAGCTATACCTATTTCGGCACCAGCTCCGTCATGGCGAAAACGACGATGGACTGGCTGCTGGTGCTTGTCTGCGGCGTCGGCGGTGGTGCATTTGGCGCGCTGTTCAGTGCCGGGGCGTTGCGGCTCTCCGCGCGTATCCGTCGTTTCGCCCAGAAGATGCCCCTGAAGCGAATGCTGGCGGTTGCCGCCGCCTGCGGCCTTGCTTCCGCCGTCCTCGGCATCGCAACAGGCGGCGCGACATTCGGAACCGGTTACGAACAGGCCCGTGCGGCGATAGAGGGGCAAGCCGCACCGTCCTTCTTCTTCATCGAAAAACTGGCGGCGACTTTCCTTGCCATGATGTCGGGCATCCCCGGCGGCATTTTCGCGCCGTCTCTGTCGGTCGGTGCGGGTTTCGGCAGCACCATGGCGAGCTTGCTCGGCACCAGCATCGGCCTTGGCGCCATCGTCGGCATGGCGGGTTATTTTGCCGGCGTTGTGCAGGCTCCGATGACGGCCTTCGTCATCATCCTCGAAATGACCGGCAATCATGAAGGCGTCATACCCATCATGGCCGCATCGATGCTGGGATATCTGACGTCTCGGCTCTTTTCTCGCGAACCGCTTTATCACGGCCTGTCACGGGTCTTCATCGCCCAGAGCATCCGCGCCAGACGCGCCGCTCAGGCCACTGAAACGTGATGGCTCAAGCCCTGATGCCCGCCACGCCGAAATAACCGAGCCCCGGTATCTTCACGCCCGGCCGGGCGAGATCGATGCCGGCCACGAGACCGAGGAAGTTGATCTCGAAGCCGCTGCGCGCACCCGCCGAAATGCCGAACAGGCCACCGAGCGAAACGCTCGCATCCTTCCAGTCGTCGGCGACGTGGTAAAATGCACCGTCCGGCAGATAGTCGCGGCCGACCGCGTCCGGCGGCAACACGACGCCGAGTTCGGGCACGCTGCGCAGCACATGGGCGACGAAGGTGTTGGAGTTCGGGCCGGGATAGATGCGATAGCCGCCCGGCTTGCCATAGGGATAGTCGGCAATCGCCTTTTCGATCTTGGGGATCAGCTTTTCCGCCTCTACGCCGTGAATGGCCACCACCTGGCGCGGCATGTTGGAATACCAATAGGCGTCCGCCGCATATCCATTGTGGCGGATCGGCGTGCCCCAGCCCACTTTGTCATAACGGTCATAGCTCGTAGCGCCCGGCTTTTTCAGCACGACCCAGGCGTGGCTGGCAACCGAGCCCTTGAAGCCGCCGGTCATGGCGGAAAAGACGTAGACGGCGGCTTGCCCGTCGCTCGAAGCCGCCGGCAGCATGCCTGACGATGACCATCTGGCGGCATTCCAGCCGCGCGGATGGTCCTTCATGGCCCACAGTCCGGCCGATGCCAGTGCCGGCAGCAGATAGATGATGGCAATCGCCAGTAACAGACGTTTTGCAAATTTCACTGATGGCCCCGTGCATCGAAAAATCAATTGCGGTATCAACAACATAAAATCAGAATTTTTTGAGGCTGAGAGAATGAACAATTCCGTTACCGTCGAAGTCGTCAGGGGCAATCTCGTGGAAAGCCGCCACAGGGGCCTTGCGGTAGTGGTGGATGGCGATGGCGGCGTGCTGTTTTCCACGGGAGATCTGGAACGTGGCATCTTCCCGCGTTCGGCCTGCAAGGCCATGCAGGCCCTGCCGCTGGTGGAAAGCGGTGCCGCGGACGCCTATGGTTTCGGCAGCCGCGAGCTGGCGCTTGCCTGTTCTTCTCATTCCGGCGAGGACGCACATGTGGAACTTGCCGCTTCTATGCTCGCCAAGGCGGGCAGGGATGTGGATACGCTGGAATGCGGCGCGCACTGGTCCTCCGACCAGAAAACCATCATCCATCAGGCCCGCACGCTGGAAAAGCCGACGGCGCTTCACAATAATTGCTCCGGTAAACATTCAGGCTTCATCTGCGCCTGCTGTCATACCGGAACGGACCCCAAGGGCTATGTCGGTTATGACCACCCGCTGCAGCAGGAAATCCGCGCGACGATGGAGAGCCTGACGGGTGCTGCGCTGGGTCACGACAATTGCGGCGTGGACGGCTGCTCCATCCCGACCTATGCGGTGCCGCTCAAAGGGCTGGCACATGGTTTCGCAAAGATGGCGACGGGCAGGGGGCTGGAAGCCGGCCGGGCGAGCGCCTCGCGCCGGCTCGTGGAGGCCTGCATGGCAGAACCCTTCTATGTGGCAGGCACCGGCCGCGCCTGCACGAAGCTGATGCAGATCGCGCCGGGCAAGATTTTCGCCAAGACCGGCGCGGAGGGCGTCTTCGTCGCGGCCCTGCCGGAAAAGGGCATCGCTATGGCGGTGAAATGCGAAGACGGCACGACGCGTGCGGCGGAAGCCATGGTTTCGGCATTGCTCGCCCGCTATTTCGATGAAGGCAGCGCCGAACAACAGGCGCTGAGCGGCATGGCGAACCGGCAGATGCGCAATTGGAACGGCATCCATGTCGGCGATATCAGGGTCGTCGGTCTCTAAATAACCTTTGACGCGGCCGTTTGCCGGCACGATGATGACGCGCCCCGCACGTGACGGCCACCCCATGGCCCTCGCGGGGCGGTGTCCGCATGAGGAAGAAGCGGGCGCTTCATTGCTTTGGAGGTCGCATATCCATGTTCACATTGTTTTTCTCCCCCGGTTCCTGCTCCCGCGCCAGCCATATTGTGCTGGAGGAATCGGGCCTGCCTTACAAGGCCCACCGCGTCAATTTCGCGGAAGGCGAGCAACGCTCCGAGGCATTTTTAAAGATCAATCCCAAGGGCCGCGTGCCGGCGCTGGCGACGGAAAGCGGCGTGCTGACGGAGACGCCGGCCATCCTCGCCTTCATCGCCCAGATGGCGCCCGAGAAGAAACTCGCGCCGCTCGACGATCCCTTCGAATTCGCGTTGATGCAGTCCTTCAACGCTTTCATTTCTTCGACGGTGCATGTCGCCCATGCCCACGGCCGGCGCGGCAGTCGCTGGGCGAGCAAGGATAGCTCGCTTGAGGATATGAAGGCGAAAGTGCCGCAGACCATGGGTGAATGCTTCGAACTGATCGAGCACGGCATGCTGCGTGGCCCATGGGTTCTCGGCACTGCCTATTCCGTGGCCGATCCCTATCTTTTCGTCATGTCCGGATGGCTGGAAAGCGACGGCGTGGATATTGCCCGTTTCCCCAAGGTGCACGACCACTTCCGCCGCATGAACGACCGCCCGGCGGTCCAACGGGCGCTCGCGGGGGAGAGGGGCTGAGAGGCTGAAAGGCTCACTTCGTCATCCTCGGGCTTGTCCCGAGGATCTAATCACGTCTCGTAAATCCAGAGGTCGCAGATGCTCGGGACAAGCCCGAGCATGACGTTGAGTGTGGAGGCTGGTCTGCCAGCTATCGCAACTTGGCGTCTTGACTCAAGCCGCCTCGGCCGCGCGCGTATCCCACATCGTCTTGAACGCCGTGCGGGCCTGGCAACGATCCAGCCAGGCCTTCAGAGCCGGATGGGCGTCGAACAGCGGCTTGTGGCCCTGTGCGTAACGAACGATTTCCGCCGCGTTGAGATCGGCGACGGTAAAGCGATCGCCCACCAGATAATCATGACTGGAAAGATGCTGCTCCAGCACCCGGAAGGGGCGCTTCAGCAGGCGGCTGGCAACATCGATCACGGCCTTGCCGCTATCACTTTCCGACAGGCCTTCGGCGATGGCGGAGGAAATCTTCAGCGAATTCGTCTCCACTTCGGTCGCGGCAAAGAAGGACCATTGCAGCATCGCCGCATCTTCCTTCAGATCGATCGGCGCAAGCGGTCCGCCATATTTGCGGGCGAGGTAGAGATTGATGGCCATGGATTCGTAAAGCACCATGCCGTCATCCTCGATGCAGGGAATGGTGCCCATCGGGTTGACGGCCAGGAAGTCCGGAGACAGCGTGTTGAGCGGCGCATCCGCAGCCAGCGGATCGGCAAGACGGCGGGCCTGTATCACAGGCACGTGCTTGAATTCTATGCCGAGTTCGCCCGCCAGCCATAATGTGCGTGTGGCGCGGGAACGGTAGACACCGTAAATCGTCAACATCGAAATTACCCCTTCAACCTGTCAGATGGCGGCAAGTTACGGTCAAGCCCTCCTAAAGTGAAGCTGTGGATCGCAGCGCCAACTATGATTTTTTCTGATCCGGCAGGAGGTCTGTATCGGGCGAGAGCCGGCATTCGAAACGGTCGATGAACCGCTCGAACAGCCGGGCGAATGTCTCCACATCCTCCGCCGGCCAGCCATCCATCACGTCCTCGATGACGCTCATCTTCGTCCGACGCATTTCCTGCAAGAGACTGGTGCCGAGCGGGGTGATCTCTACGATGCTGCGGCGGGCGTCTTGCTGGGAAACGCCGCGTTTCAGCAGCCCTCTCCCGACCATATCGGCCACAACCCGGCTGCCGCGTGAGGGATCGATACGCATGCCCTCGGCAATCGCGCCCACGGTCACATCGCCCTCCGCCCGGCGTAGAATGTCGAGCACGTCGATATGGGAAAGTTCGAGACCTGGAGCGAGCCTGGCAAGCGCCATGCGGCCGATGATGCGGCGGCCGATCATGATGCGCATGCGCGTCATCGTATTGCCGATCCGCTTGATGTCCTCGGGCAGATCCTCGTTCCAGTTTTCCTCAGTCGCCACGCTTCATCGTCCCTTTCGATGCTGTTTTCCGATCACGTTTAGCGGCAATAGCACAGATGTCAAAAACTTGCCATTGACATATATATGCTGATAGCACACAAATTGTCGCAGCAAATCTGCCTGAAGCCAACGAGATTTTTCATGGATATGTCCACCGCCCCCGTGGCGCCGCTTGTGTCGGATCATCGCCGCAGGCTCATCGTCTTTCTGTTTCTGATGCTGGCCATGTTCATGGCGACCCTCGATAACCAGATCGTATCGACGGCACTGCCCACCATCGTCGGTGAATTCGGCGCGCTGGAGCGTTTCGGCTGGATCGGCTCTGCCTATCTGCTGGCGACCAGCGCGGTCATGCCTGTCTATGGCAAGCTCGGCGATCTGTTCGGCCGGAAATATGTGATGATCGCGGCGGTCGTCATCTTCACGCTTGGTTCGCTCGCCTGCGGGCTGGCATGGTCGATGGACAGTCTGATTGCTGCCCGCGTGTTGCAGGGCCTTGGCGGCGGCGGCATCATGGTATCGATCTTTTCCGTCAATGCGGATCTGTTCGAACCGCGTGAACGCGCCCGTTACCAGAGCTATTCCAGCCTCACCATCATGGCATCGGGCAGTGTCGGCCCGATCCTCGGCGGCACGATGAGTGATCTCTTTGGCTGGCGGTCGATTTTCCTGATCAATCTGCCGCTCGGCATCATCGTTATTGCCGGTCTGGCGCTGATGCTGCCTTACCGACGCCCGGCGCGCCAGCCGAAGATCGATTATCTCGGTGCGGTCCTCTTGGCGGCCACCATTGCCAGCGTGGTCTTCTGGGCGGACAGCAGCGAATTGTTCGGCTCGCTCATCGCGGCCCCCAGCCTCGGCATCATCGCCTTCGCCGTCATCGCCGCTTTCCTCTGGGTGCAGGTGGAGCGCCGCGCGCCGGAACCGGTGGTGCCCCTGCGTCTCTTCAAGGACAGCACCTTTCCGCTGTTGATGATCGTCTCGCTGACCAGCGGCGGCATCGGCATCGGCATGGTCAATTATTATGCCCTGTTCCTGCAGACGACCACCGGCCTTTCCCCCTCCCATGCCGGCCTGTTCTTCATTGCGGTCACCGGCGGCATCGTCATGGGTTCGCTTTCGGCCGGACGGCTGATTTCGATTACCGGCGTCTACAAGCCCTTCTCGGTTGCGGGCCTGACAATCAACGTCATCGCCATGCTGCTCTTCACGCAGATGCATGCGGGAACGCCGCTTTGGCTGATCGCGGTGCTGATGCTGGCGCAGGGTTTCGCAGTCGGCCTCGGCCAGCAGGCTCCGATCATCGGCGTGCAGAATTCAGCACCCAAAGCTGATATCGGTGCGGCGAGCGGCGCGGTAACGCTGACCCGCATGGGCGGCGCGGCGATTGCCATTTCTGTCTATGGCGCCATCGTCTCGTCGAGCCTGAAAGGTGTCGCGGTCGATATTCCAGGTGTCGGCAAGATCGAGGAACTGACGCCGAAAATACTCTCTGAACTGCCCGCAGCCTCCCAGGCCGCCGTCGCCTCGCTCTACTCGGATGCGTTTACGCCGCTGTTCTTCGCGGCCACGGCAACCGCTGCCATCGGCCTTGCCGCGGCGCTGATGCTGAAACCGGTGCGGCTGCCGGCTGCGGTTGAGGCGAAGCCGGCGGAGGCGGCGGGGGAGTAGGGCGCGAAGGTGGGTGTGTGGACGCCGCCTTACGCGGCGTTCGATGACTTTTCGACGGCCAGTCGGAAGCCTAGCGAATGCAGGATTTTCTGCACGGTCTCGTAGCGGAGCTTCGAACCGGGCTTAAGTGCCTTATAGAGACTTTCCCGGCCGAGACCTGCGGCATCCGCGACATGCGACATTCCGCGAGCTCTGGCGACCGCGCCAAGGGCGGCGATGAAGACGTCGGGGTTCTCGTCTTCCATCGCCACTGCCAGGTATTCGAGCATGGCTTCATCGCTATTCAGGTAGTCCGACACATCGAATTTGCTAAACTGCGTCACGGTCATTCCTTCCTATTGTTTGCGCCATCTCGACTGCCCGCTTTATGTCCCGCTTCTGCGAGGATTTGTCTCCGCCGACCAGAAGGAAATACACCCTCTTGCCAATGCGTGTGAAATAGACCCGATAACCCGGACCACAGTGGATGCGCATTTCTGAAACACCCCCACCGACCGGCTCGCAGTCGCCGAAATTCCCGTGCTCGGCCGCGGTAAGGCGATGAAGAATTCGCGCCTTTCCGGTGCGATCTTTCAAAGCCTTCAGCCATTCGTCGAACTCTGCCGATTTCTCGAAATCGTTCATAAAATGTATCCGATCGGATACGTTTCTGCAAACTCGAATCTCATGATTGTCCTCTAAGTCGGTCTTGCGCTGATGTTGTGTGCAAACCGCGGCCACAACTCGATACAGTCCCGGCTCAAAGCCGAAATGACAGGGGGGGCGACCGCAAAACAAAAACGCGCCCATTGGAAATTTAACGCGCGTTCCGCGTTATGCTCGCATCACTTAAGATTCGCGCGGGCGGCCCTATCTCAATGAACATGAAGCCGGAACAGCTCCTGAATTCCACGCCCAAGGGCCTTTATTGCCCGACGGGTGATTTTTATATCGATCCCGTGCGGCCCGTGGCGCGGGCGCTCATCACCCATGGTCATTCCGATCACGCCCGCGCTGGCCATGGCGCGGTGCTGGCCACGCGCCAGACGCTGGATATCATGCGCATCCGTTATGGTGAGGATTTCTGCGGCAGCGAGCAGGCGGTCGCATTCGGCGAGAGGGTGGAGGTGAACGGCGTCACCGTCGGTTTCCATCCGGCAGGCCATGTTCTGGGTTCGGCGCAGATTTCCGTGGAAATGAACGGTCTGCGCATCGTCGCATCCGGCGACTACAAGCGTGGCATCGACCCCACCTGCGCCCCCTTCGAGACGGTGCCCTGCGATGTCTTCATCACCGAAGCCACCTTCGGCCTGCCAGTATTTCACCATCCGCTGCCGCGTGTGGAAACGGCCAAACTGCTCACCTCCATCAAACAGTTTCCCGAACGTACCCATCTCGTCGGGGCTTATTCTTTGGGCAAGGCGCAGCGGGTCATCCGGCTCTTGCGCGATAATGGTTATGCCGAGCCGATCTATATCCACGGTGCGCTGGCGCGGCTCTGCGATTATTACGTCTCGCAGGGTATCGATCTCGGTGATCTCAGGCCCGCAACACTGGAAAAAAGCGATCCTTCCGCCTTCAAGGGCGCGATTGTCGTCGGACCGCCCTCGGCATTTCAGGAGCGCTGGGCGCGCCGCTTCAACGAACCACTGATTGCCTTCGCGTCCGGCTGGATGATGGTGCGGCAGAGGGCAAAGCAGGGCGGTGTGGAATTGCCGCTGGTGATCTCGGACCATTGCGACTGGCCGGAACTGCTGGAGACGATCAAGGAAATTTTCCCGCAGGCCGTCTGGGTCACGCATGGCCGGGAGGAGGCGCTGGTGCGCTGGTGCGAATTGCAGGGCATCGCCGCCAAGCCACTGCATCTCGTTGGTTACGAGGACGAGGGGGATTGAGATGAAAGCCTTCGCCACTCTTCTTGACCGCCTGGTTCTCACCCCGTCGCGCAATGGCAAGCTGAAGCTGCTGACCGATTATTTCCGCGATACGCCCGATCCCGACCGGGGTTACGGGCTGGCGGCCATTGCCGGCACGCTGGACCTCAAAAGCGTCAAGCCGGCCCTGCTGCGCGAACTGGTCTTGGAGCGGATGGATGAGGTTCTGTTCCGCTATTCCTATGATTATGTGGGCGATCTCGCCGAAACCATTTCGCTGGTCTGGGGCAATATCGGTGGTGCTGACGATTCAGAGGCACAGGATCCGCGTCTTGGTGAAGTGGTGACACTGATGAATTCGCTCGGCCGTACGGAGGTGCGCGGTGCGGTGCGTGATCTCCTGGATCGGCTCGATACGTCCTCTCGTTTCGCTTTCCTCAAACTTGCCACCGGCAGCCTGCGCATCGGTGTTTCGGCCCGGCTGGCGCGTCAGGCGCTGGCGGATTTTGCGGGGAAAGACATCATCGAGATCGAAACCCTTTGGCACGGGCTGGCGCCGCCCTATACGCCGCTTTTCGCATGGCTCGAGGGCAAGGCGGACCGCCCGGTGCTGGCAACGCCCGCCATCTTCCATTCGGTGATGCTGGCGACGCCGGTGGCGGATGGCGACCTCGATGGGCTGGACCCCGCCGACTACGCCGCCGAATGGAAATGGGACGGTATTCGTGTGCAATTGTCCCGCGCCGGTGGGACACGGAAACTCTATTCCCGTTCAGGCGACGATATTTCAGGCGCCTTCCCTGACGTTCTTGACGCGATCGATTTCGAAGGTGTGATGGATGGTGAGCTGCTGATTGGCGGCACGGCACGGTCCAACAATCTCACCCGAACCTTTTCTGACCTGCAGCAGCGACTGAACCGCAAGACGGTGACGGCGAAGATGCTGGACGACTATCCCGCCTTTATCCGCGCCTATGACCTGCTGTTCGACGGCGAGAGCGATATCCGCGCGCAGACCTATCTGCAGCGTCGCGGCCGGCTGTCTGACATTATCGAACATGCACCGCATGACCGCTTCGACCTCTCGCCGCTGATCGGCTTTTCCAGCTGGCAGGAACTCGATACGCTACGCGCCGCACCGCCCGATCCGGTCATCGAGGGCGTCATGATCAAGCGCCGCGACAGCACCTATCAGGCCGGGCGCGCTAAAGGCCCCTGGTTCAAGTGGAAACGCGATCCTTACAATATCGACGCCGTCATGATGTATGCCCAGCGTGGCCACGGCAAAAGATCGAGCTATTATTCCGATTTCACCTTCGGTGTCTGGGCGGAGGGGGAGGACGGCGAACAGCTCGTGCCTGTCGGAAAGGCTTATTTCGGTTTCACCGATGCGGAGCTGGAGGTGCTGGACAAGTTCGTGCGCGACAATACCGTCGAGCGTTTCGGCCCGGTGCGGGCGGTGCGGGCCACACCGGATTTCGGTTTCGTGCTTGAAGTTGCCTTCGAAGGCATCAACCGCTCTACCCGCCACAAATCCGGCGTCGCCATGCGGTTCCCCCGCATTGCCCGGCTGCGCGCCGACAAGTTGCCGGCCGAAGCCGACAGGCTTTCAACCCTGGTGGCGATGATCGACGGTGTGGAAGGCTAGGGTGGCACGATCGCCTGTTTATTTCCATGGGCGTCACAGCCGGGGCGAGGCGACGTCCAGAAATTGCCACGATGGCTGCGAATACATTGTTGTCATTCGCGAATCCGTGATTGGACAGCCTTCCGCCGCAGTGCTGAACTGCTAATGCAACCATCCTCGTCAGGTGACCATATGGCAGACAAACGCTTTCTTTCCTCACCCTTCGGACGGGAAGAGAGCGGCACGATCTCGCCGGGCATGACGCGGCGTGGATTGCTCGCTGGCGCAATGGGGCTGTCAGCAGCGCTTGTCCTGCCGCCCGCCGTGAAAGCGGGCATTCCGACACCTGAAGTCTTGCCGCTGGAACGGCAGGATTATGCGGAGGCTCGCCGACGTTTCCACACCCACCTGCTGCGCAAGATGTCGGCGCCGGAGAAGTCCTCGGCGCTTGGCACACCGCCCGGGGCGGAGCGTGTCACCTATCGTGGCGGGCCGGATGGCTCGATCGAACTTGTCGCCTGGCTCTCCCACTACCAGCCGTCAAAAACACTGAAACCGGCCGTCCTCTTCCTGCATGGCGGCAACGCCACCGGGGATGGCCATTGGGCGCTGATGAAGCCATATTGGGAAGCGGGCTTCGTTGTGCTGCTACCGTCCTTTCGTGGCGAAAACGGCCAGAACGGCAATTATTCAGGCTTCTACGACGAAACCTCGGATGCGCTGGCGGCGGCCACCTATCTTGAAAATCTTCCCGGCATTGACAGAGCTCGCTTCTTCATCGCCGGCCATTCCAACGGCGGCACGCTCACGCTTCTGGCAGCCATGAGCCGTAAATTCCGTGCTGCGGCCCCCATATCCGCTGGCGTCAATTCATGGCGCTATTTCAACCGCTATAGCGAGGAGATCTGTTTCGACGAAACCGACGAACGCGAATTCATCATGCGCTCCTCCGTCTGTTTCGGCCCCAGCCTCAAATGTCCGGCACTGCTGTTGCGCGGCACGGAGGAACGACCTTTCGACGCCGATCACCAGCTTTTTGTGGACCGCGCCCTGACCTCGGGTTTCAGGGTCGACAAAAAACTGCTGGCGGGAACTCATAATGGTGTCGTCCCCGGTGCAGTGGCGGAAAGCATCCGTTTTTTCAACGGCTTCGCGTAAACGCGATGTTGCACCGTCCGTAGGCGTGTGGTGTCCTACGTCTTGACGATGGACGTCTTGGCCTGCTCTGCCCACCATGCGCCGTCTTTTTTGTCGGCATATTGGGCGCGCTTGTTGGTGAATTGGCCCTGGGTGCAAATTTCCCGGTAGTTGCGGACCGGCAGCCCCAGTTCCTTGACGACGGCATGCACCACGGTTGGGCCCGTCATGTCATAGACGCTGACGAGCGTCCCTTCTTCGATATTACGGGCAATACGATCGGCTATCAGCCTGAGCGCCGGGTGGCCGGGTTTCGACGCCATGAAATAGTTGGTGATTTCGCCGTTCTTCATGGCAATGAAAACGGCTTCTTCATCCGTATCGATCACATCTTCGGGCCGGGCCGCAAAATTGGAATCAATATCCAGATAGATGCCGCCTTCCTGCAGAAGAACGAGAATGCGCCAGAAATCCGCTTTGGCGGCGCCCACCTGCAGTCGACGGAAGGCGTCCGCATAACGTCCGGGAAAATGGCGGTCGATATAGGCCTGACACGCCTCGTCATCATGGTAACGATATTCGAATTCCGGCGTCAGCCAGCGGTTGAACAGGAAATTCGCATAGATCGGCGTCGTGACCCGATTGGAGTAATTCGTCTGCCAGATAATGCGAGGGATGGCTTTTTCCGTTTTTGGGCTGCGTCTGGCAGGCTGATGCTGCGGGAGCGTTTTTCTCCTGCCGGGCCGGATGAACAAATCGATGGAAAAAATGACCTTGGCGATGTTTCCACCGATCTTGATCGCGCGGTACGCGATGCGGTTATAGCCATGCTTTGCCAAGTTCAGCGCTCCTGCGCGTGGAATCGATTGTCACGCACGTGGAAACGGCGGTACGCGGTATTTATTGGACGCAATTAGTTTGTCAATATGCCGTAAATGAGACGGTCGGGCCTCGATGGACGAGACCCGGCCGTCTTGCACGCAAATGGAATGTCAGCCCCTGTTGCGGTTGAAATATCCAAGCAGCCGCATTGCATTGGCGGTCACCAGAACCGTGGCGCCCGTATCGGCGAAGACGGCAAGCCACAGGCCGGAAAGGCCGGTAACTGTTGTGACCAGGAACACCGCCTTCAGGCCGAGCGCAATCGTCACATTCTGTCGGATATTGTTCATGGTGGCGCGCGAAAGGCCGATGAGGCGGGCGGCGTCGCCGACATTGTTGCGCATCAGCGCCGCATCCGCCGCTTCCATCGCCACGTCCGTGCCCGAGCCGATGGCAACACCGACGCTGGCCGCCGCAAGGGCCGGCGCATCGTTGATGCCGTCACCCACCATGACCACGGTCTTCTTTTCGGCAAGCTTGCGGATTTCCTCGACCTTGTTCTGCGGCAGGAGTTCACCGCGCGCTTCTAGGCCCAGCTTGTTGCCGATGGCACGCGCCGTGCGGGCATTGTCACCCGACAGCATCAGCGAGGAAATGCCCATTTCCTTCAGCGCCTTGACGCCTTCGGCGGCATCCTTGCGCGGCTCGTCGCGCATGGCGAAGAGGCCGCTTGCCGCACCGCCGGCCATGACGACAGCCACCGTCTTGCCTTCGCTTTCCAGCGCAGAGATGCGATCGGAGAGGTCCTTTGAAAGCGTACCGACCTCAGTCGCAAAGCGCGGTGCGCCTATAAACAGGTCCTTGCCGCCGACATTGCCCTGCATGCCGCGACCGGAAATCGCCTTGATGTTGGAACCGGGCAGCGGCTTGACGCCGGCCTTTTCGGCATGATTGACGATCGCGCGGGCGAGCGGATGGCTCGACTCGTTCTCGATGGTCGCGGCCTGCGCAATCAGCTCGGCCTCGTTGCCATCAACAGTGATCACATCCGTCACGACAGGCTCACCAAGCGTCAGCGTGCCGGTCTTGTCGAAGGCGACGGTTTCGGTGCGCGCCAGCATTTCGATGACCGCGCCGCCCTTCACCAGCATACCGTGGCGTGCCGCAGCCGAAAGGCTGGAGGCGATGGCGGCGGGAACCGAGATGACCAGCGCGCAGGGGCAACCGATCAGGAGCAGCGCGAGACCACGGTAAATCCAGGTATCCCAGTCGCCGAGACCGGCGAGCGGCGGCACGATGATGGTCAGCACCGAGATCGCGACGATCAGCGGCATGTAATAACGCGAGAAGCTCTGGATGAAGCGCTCGGTCGGCGCGCGGGCATCCTGTGCTTCTTCGACCAGCGTAATGATGCGGGCGATGGTGTTGTCTTCCGGCGCACGGTCGACGCGGATGCGCAGCGAACCGTCATGGTTGATCGAGCCGGCAAAGACGCGGTCGCCCTTGTCCTTGGCGACGGGAATGCTTTCCCCGGTCATCGGCGATTCGTCGACGCTGGACTGGCCGTCGATGACAACACCATCGGCGGCGATACGGTCGCCGGGGCGCGCCACGACCACCTGGCCGATGCGAACCTGATCGGCGGAGACCTGCCGAAGCGCGCCGTTTTCCTCCACCATCGCCGTTTTCGGCAGCAGTGAACCGAGCGCCTTGATGCCGGAGCGGGCGCGGGCGGCGGCAAAGCCTTCCAGCAATTCGCCGACGGAGAACAGCAGCACGACGATAGCCGCCTCTTCCGCCTCGCCGATGATGATCGCGCCGATGGCGGCAATGGTCATCAGCATCTCGATGGTGAAGACAGCGCCGAAACGGGCAGCATTAAAGGCATTGCGTGCGATCGGGAAGAGCGTGACCAGCGTGGCGACGATGAAGGCGTAACTACCCCAGGCCGGGAAGGTCAGTTCCGCCGCATAGGCAATCGCGACCAGAATGGTGCCGGTGAAGGTGTTGCGCGCCTTGGCGGTGCGCCACCATGCACCTTTTTCGTCCGCGCCATGGGCGTGCCCTATCTCGGCGCTCTGGTTTGCGGCGGCAGGTGCGGCAGCGTGGGAATGGCCCGCATGGTCGTGTCCGTGATCGTGACCTGAATGATCATGGCCGGAGTGATCGTGGTCATGCCCGTTGCAGGAATGCTGCTCGTCTCCCGAATGGTCATGCGCCGCGTGGTCGTGGCCGGAATGATCATGCCCGGAGTGATCATGACCGGAATGATCATGATCGTGATGGCCACCGCATGTCGCGTGATCATGATCGTGTTCGTGCTTTTGATCCGGCGTTTTTTCGCGCGCGGCCTTCTCCTGCGGCAGCAGGGCCGGCTTGAAGCCGAGCTTGCGCAACGTATCCTCGATCTTTTCCACCGGGGTTTTGTTTTCGGCAAGCGAAAGGTTCAGCCGCTCGCGGGCCACCGACACCTTGACGTCAGCAACGCCGGGCAGGCGGGACAGTGCGGTTTCGATCTTGGCCGCGCAGCTGCCGCAATCCATGCCGCCGACCGAAAAGGTCAGCGCATTGTTGTTTTCAATAGCCGTTTGGGGCGTGTCATTATGGTGACCGCCGCAGGAGGAATGGTCGTGATGATCGGCCTCCACCTTTGCTGCGGGCGCTTTTTCGCGCGGCAGCAGAGCGGGCTTGAAGCCGAGCTTGCGCAACGTATCCTCGATTTTTTCCACCGGGGTTTTGTTTTCGGCAAGCGAAAGGTTCAGCCGCTCGCGGGCCACTGACACCTTGACGTCGGCAACGCCCGGCAGGCGCGACAGCGCGGTTTCGATCTTGGCCGCGCAGCTGCCGCAATCCATGCCACCGACCGAAAAGGTCAGGGCCTCCGGTTCCCCGTTCAAACTGCCGCGTGTCGAAATATTCATGGTTTCGCTCCTGAATTCCACTCGACAGCCAATCTGGCACCTCTAGCAACTAGAGCTTCAAGAGAAAAAATGCAGTTCTTCGATTTTTTTTGAAAAACCGACGCCAGCTTCGCGCCAGCCGCGCGGTCCATCATGGCCTCAGATTGGATTCCATGAAGCGGTTCAGATGATAGCACTCCTTTTGAAAAACGGTCGCCGGGCGGCCTCTCTGGTCGGGCTTGCCCTGCTGCCCCTGATGAGCGGCTGCCTTTTCGTGACGGATACGACCCGGATGGATCCGGACGTCTTCGTCAGGGAAACGGCGCCAGTGTTCAATTTCAATTCCGTCAGCTCCAATCGCCAGCCGGAACTGCCGCCGCAGCCGGGCCAGCTTTCGACGCGCCCGCCGGATCTGTTCCGAACCCGCTTCCATCAGGAATATGGCCCGCCGGTGCGCGGCCAGGGGCTGCAGGCCCCGCAGGTGCAGGGCTATAATGTGCCCCAGGGTCAGAGCCAAGGCCAGGCGGTGGCCTATGGTCTGCCGGTCTCCAATCCGCTGCACCGTGTCATGTATGGCCCGATCCGCGATGAGGATCGCTCCTTGCCGGCCATTCCCTATGGCCGCATCGATCCGCGTTATCTCCGGCAGGAAGTCAGCTACCAGACGGCGGAAGCGCCTGGCACCATCGTGGTCGATACGAAGCAGCATTACCTTTATCTCGTTCAATCCGGCGGCAAGGCCATCCGCTATGGCGTCGGGCTGGGACGTGACGGTTACGCCTGGTCGGGCCGTGGCAAGATCCAGTGGAAGGCCAAGTGGCCGCGCTGGACGCCGCCCGATGAAATGGTCAAGCGCCAGCCGGAACTCGCCTCCATCTCCGCCGCCAATGGCGGCATGACGCCGGGTCTGAACAACCCGCTTGGCGCACGTGCGCTTTATATCTTCAAGGATGGCAAGGACACGCTGTACCGTGTGCACGGCACGCCGGACTGGCAGTCTGTCGGTAAAGCGACGTCCTCCGGCTGCGTGCGCATGCTCAATCAGGATGTGATCGATCTCTATGAGCGCGTGCCGCAGGGTGCGCAGATTGTGGTTATCTGAACACGTTCTAAAAGAAAGAGATAGGGGACCCATTCCGCCAGCAGCTTGTGACTGGCTTTTAGCGGTCGGTTAACTATTTTCGCAATACGCATGATACGGAACAAATGACGTACAACGGCGATCTAGCCGTTCGAAATGTGGGACAAACCGGCCTTATGACAAGCACCGACACAGATCTTTCCAGACGCACCTTTCTTTCCCTTCTTGGCCTTTCTTCCGCTTCGCTTCTCGCAGGCTGCGCCTCATCGGGCACGGGAGACGCCATCCGCCAGCAGGCAAGTGCCATTGGCAGCGATTTCCGCCAGATGTTCTCGTCCGGCGTCAGCGACGCGGAACTGGCCGTCATGTACGGCTCGGTCGAGGATGGCGGTTACGTCATTCCTGCCGTGCCGTATCAGAAAATCGACCGGCGTTATTACCGCCAGCGGGTCGTTGATCCGACGGGCGAACGTCCAGGCACCGTGGTCGTCGATACGCGTTCGCGCTTCCTTTACGTGGTGGAGCCGGGCGGCAGCGCCATGCGTTATGGCGTCGGCATTGGCCGCGAAGGTTTCGCCTGGTCGGGCGAGGGCGTCATCCAGTGGCGTCAGAAATGGCCGAAGTGGACACCGCCGGACGAAATGGTCGCCCGCCAGCCGGAACTCACCAAATATTCCTCCAAGAACGGCGGCATGCCGCCGGGCCTGAAGAACCCGCTCGGCGCCCGCGCGCTCTATATCTTCCAGAATGGCAAGGACACACTTTACCGCCTGCACGGTTCGCCGGAGTGGAACTCCATTGGCAAGGCGGTCTCCTCCGGCTGCGTGCGCCTGATGAACCAGGACGTCATCGATCTCTACGACCGCGTGCCGCAGAAGGCGCGTGTCGTGGTCTGGCAGTGAGCCGAGACTTCTTCATATGAAAAAAGGCGGCTCCGTGCCGCCTTTTTTGTTACGTCAGGGTCGGGTGAGGCTGTCCTTCAGCGCATTCACCCGGTCGCGGATCTGCACCAACTCTTCCAGACCGCAACCAGTGGCATTGCCGATCGCCGCCATGATCTTCACGCCCTCTTTTTTAAGGTTCGCGCCCTTTGGCGTCAGGGCCACCAGCACCTGTCGTTCGTCCACCGTCCCGCGCTTGCGGGTGATCAACCCCGCATGCTCCAGCCTTTTCAGCAGCGGGGAAAGGGTGCCGGAATCGAGCCCCAGCATTTCGCCGAGCGCCTTGACGGTGGAGGTCTCTTTCTCCCATAGCGCCATCATGACCAGATATTGCGGATAAGTCAGCCCGATTGGGTCGAGCAGCGGTTTGTAGGCCCTTGTGAAGGCATGCGCCGCGCCGTAAAGCGCAAAACATATCTGCTGGTCCAGCCTCAGCAGGCTTTCCATCTTCTTGTCGTCGCCCTCTGCACCCATTTTCCTGCTCCAAAATCAACCGGGGAGGGAACAATCGGCCCCCGCTTTCGGTTCCTGCCGCATGGATGCGCGGCGAAATTTCGTGAAAATTATCGCAAAAAACGAATTCGCATTCAATGTGCAAAATTATATTGCGCACAATTCAATTGTTCGCTATAAGAGCCTCAACGCCAACCCGAAGGAGTAAATGTCATGCCAATTCTCTACACGACCAAAGCATCTGCCACCGGTGGCCGCGCCGGTAACGCCAAGTCGGAAGACGGCGTTCTCGACGTCACACTCACCGTTCCCAAGGAACTGGGCGGTGATGGCGCCCGCGGCACCAATCCGGAACAGCTTTTTGCAGCCGGTTATTCCGCCTGCTTCCTCGGCGCCCTGAAATTCGTCGCAGGCAAGGAAAAGGTAAAGATTCCTGAAGACACCACTGTGACGGCAACCGTCGGTATCGGCCCGCGTGAGGATGGCGGCGGCTTCGGCATCGAAGTCTCGCTGAAGGCCAATATTCCTGGTGTCGAGCGCGAAGTTGCTGAAAAACTGGTTGCTGCTGCGCACATCGTCTGCCCCTACAGCCACGCCATGCGCACCTCCACGGAAGTGCCGGTCTCGGTAGCCTGATTTTTCAGGTCTGAAATGTGTGGCGGGTTCATCCCGGCCTGAAGTGGACCGCGACGTCTCCTCCGCATGCCGGACTATCCGGCATCCAGCCCCGGCGCGTCTGCGCCTTGAAAGGAGTCTATCGCGATCAAGGACTTGATCGCGCTGGACCCCGGATCTAGTCCGGGGTGACGGGGCGGGGCGCCCTGCACACGATAAATATCAGGCTTGGGCAGTGGATCGTCATTCCTGCGTTCATTCCGCCCTTCTTGTTTGCGGAAAGAAATGTGCTATATTCTTTCCAAGGAAAGGATATACCCATGAATATTCACACCAAGGCCACCGCGGACCCCGCATCGCAAGGCAGGGTCGTCACCAAGGCTGTCATCGCCGCCGCGGAGCGGCTCGGCCTGAATGCCGCCCGCACGGCGGATATTCTTGGCGTTTCCGCGCCCACGGTGTCGCGTATGAAGCGGCTTGATTTCCTGCTGGAGCCGGGTGCCAAATCTTTTGAACTGGCTGTGTTGCTGATCCGGGTTTTCCGTTCGCTGGATGCGATTGCCGGCGGCGACGAGGCCGTGGCGAAAAGCTGGCTGCGCAATCATAACACGGCGCTCGGCGCCGTACCTGCCGACAAGCTGACCACCATTACCGGATTGATCGATGTCCTCTCCTATCTGGACGCCCGACGCGCTCCTGTCTGAAAAACGCGCTGCGGCGGGAAAATACTGGCGGTTGGTGGAGGCGCAGCACCAGGTTTCCACCATGAAGCTGGTGGATACGGTGGAGGAGCAATCGCTGCTGGAAGATATTCTGGAGGCGAGCAAGCGGCCGTTTCCACCCGAATGCGCCGGTTTTGATTATCTTCTCGCGACGCCCTTCCGTTATGGCGCAGCCTATCCGCATGGCTCGCGGTTCCGCCGCGCGGGCTATACCGAAGGCGTCTATTACGCCGCCGCGAAGGTGGAAACGGCGCTTGCTGAAATGGCCTTTTACCGGCTGCTGTTTTACGCCGAATCGCCTGGCACGCCGCTGCCTGCCAATCCAGCCGACTATTCCGCCTTTGCCGCCCGCGTCGCCACCGATGCCGCGCTGGATCTGACCGAACCGGCACTCAACCGTGACGAGGCCCTGTGGACTGATCCCACGAATTACGAAGCTTGCCAGACACTAGCGGATCAGGCGCGTCTCGCCCGGATCGAGGCCATACTCTACCGCTCGGTGCGCGATCCGGCAGGCGGCCTCAACATTGCCATCCTGTCGCCGAAGGCCTTCGCCGAAAAATCGCCGGTGGAGCGGATGAGCTGGCGCATCCATCTTTCGAAAACCGGGGTGCAGGCGCTGTGCGAATTCCCGATGCGGCGAACCGGTTTTTCGGCCGCGGATTTTGCCGGTGATCCACGCCTCGCCAGCCTGCTGGGCTGACGGGCGTTCTCTGTTTCATCCTCTTGGTGGGCCGATGATGTCAGGCGGAAGCGAAAAACGCTTCCGGGTCGTCACCTTCCACCAGCCTGCGCTTGTCGATCAGCCAGAAGCGGTTACCTACCGTCCGCACAAAACTCCTGTCATGCGAAACGAAGACGCAGCTGGCTTCACGGCTGATGATTTCCGCCTCCAGCGCTTCCTGTCCCTCGATATCCAGATGGTTCGTCGGCTCGTCCAGCAGGTAGAAATTCGGCTCCGCCAGCCTGAGCGCCAGCATGGCAAGTCGCGCCTTCTGCCCACCTGAGAGCGTGGCGATCCGGCGTTTCTGCATTTCCATGTCGATGCCGGCGCCGGCGAGCAGGCCGTGGATGCGCTGGTCGCCGATGTCGAAGCGATGCGAGAGAAGCGTCGCCGGCGTGCTGTCGTCATCGATGTCGGCAAGCGACTGGTCGACATATCCGGCTACTAGCGAGGGCGTGGCCTTGATGCCCTCCTGAATATGGCCATCACCCGTCACCGCCGCCTGCAGCAGTGACATCAGCCGCGTCTTGCCGACACCGTTGCGACCGAGAATGACGATGCGGTCGCCCTGGCGGATGAATTGCCGGCCGGTGCGGAACAGCACCGTTCCGTCCGGCGTGGAGACGGCCACATCCTCCAGCGTTACCAGTACCTTGGCATGGGTGCCGCGATTGGCGAGCTGGATTTTGCCGGCGGATCGTTCGATATGGGCAGGGCGCGCTTTCTCCTCGATCCTTTCCGCACGCTCGCGCAATTGCTTGGTTTTAACGGTCAGGAGATCGCTGCCGGAATTGATGCCGATATTGTTGAGCTTGGCCGCCTGCCGGCGCAACTGCTGTGCGGTTTTCATGTCGCGCTGGAAACGCCGCTCATCGGCGGCGTCCTCCTCCTCCAGCGCCGCGCGCGCACGGCCATAGGGCAGGCGAAACAGCGCCGAGTTCTCAGGCCGCAGGAAAAGCGTCGTCCGCGTGACATTGTCGAGAAAGGCGCGGTCGTGGCTGACGATGATGACGGCCGTGTCGCGCGGCAGGGCGCCCAGCCAGCTTTCCAGCACGTTGATCTTTTCAAGGTCGAGATGGTTGGTCGGCTCGTCGAGCAGCAGCACGTCAGGCTCTGTGATCCAGGCCTTGGCCAGCATGGCAAGCCTCTGCCAGCCGCCGCTCAGTTCTTTCAGGCGACGCTCGCGGAACGGCTCCGGCACCAGCATGTCATCGAAGATGATGTCTGCGCGCCAGCTTTCGCTATCGATCGTATCCGCCGGCAGGGCGGAGAGCACGGCATCCCGCATGGTCAGCTCCATCAGGGCGGCAGGTGGATTTTGGTGCACGATGGACTGGGTTAGCCCGCGCAGCCGGCTGATGTCGCCGCTACTGGGCTCCATGTCGCCCACCAGGCAATTGAGCAGGGTGGACTTGCCGCAACCATTGGCGGCGACGATGCCGATGCGGTCGCCCGCATTCACGGTGAGGCTGAGATTGGAAAAAAGCGGTTTGCCAAGGATGATACCGAGGTTGCGCAGCGTAATGATGGTCATGATGTCGTCTCTGGCGAAGACGGACCCGCACCGTTGCCTGCGCGTGCAGGACGGGGTTTCGGTTATCGTTGATCCGTCGTGAAACTATGCGCAATGGCAGACGAACTGCGTCCTGCGCGGCCTTTTAGGCAAACCAGAGGGGTGGTGTTCCGGTCAGCCCTGCAAACGTGTCCGCAGGGCAAAAAGGTGGCAGAGCTGACGATTGCGCCAGAAGCAGGAAATATCCATGCGAAGCCTCCTTTCTTGAAACGGGTTGAACCGCCCGACCATTAACAGCGGCGGCGATCCGTTGCAACCCACTTTGAGAAGGGGTGGGTAGGGCCGATGCGGCAAGGCCTACCCGGTGCGAGATGTAGTCGATGCCGCACCTGATCCTTTCAGCCGGGCTCGTTCGGCCCGCTGGCGTCATTGGTTGCCGACACGCGCCCGCAGTTCTTCGACATGAGCGGCGATTTCAGGTGTCACCGCGTCGCCGAAGTCTTCCATTTCAAACATGGGGCGGATTTCGATTTCGCTGCGCTCCAACATCGGGTTCGGGCAGCGTTTCACCCATTCCACCGCCTCGTCCATATCCTTCACGTTCCAGATCCAGAAACCGGCGACCAGCTCGTTGGTGTGCGGGAAGGGACCGTCGATCACGGTGCGGCTGTCGCCGTCGAAGATCACGCGCTTACCCTTGGAGGAGGGGTGCAGGCCGTCGCCGGACTGCATGATGCCGGCATTGACCAGTTCTTCGTTGAATTTCCCCATTGCCTCCATCAGTTCCGTCGTCGGCATCACGCCGTCTTCGCTGCTTTTTGTGGCTTTTACAAAAACGATTGCACGCATGATCATTCCTCCTGGATTGCGTTTCGTTCAGTTTCGCTCTCCGGCGCGACAACCGGATGACAGTCTTGCCGGGGCGCTCCGTCCCTGTCAGCCAAGATCGATGAGGTCGCGGCGCAGTCTTTCAGGGTCACCGCTTCCAATCTTTGCTTCGATTTCCGCATGGGTCTGCTCCCATATCGGGAACGCGGCGGCGAGTACGGCCATCCCGTCAGCCGTCAGCCGCAGCCGTTTGCCGCGCTTGTCCTTCGGGTCCTGTTCGATGCTGACCAGCCCGCGCCGCTCCAGCGGCTTCAGCGCCGCCGTCAACGTCGTGCGGTCCATCGCCAGAAGATTGGCGACCGGCCCCATCGGCGGCGGCTCCGGGCGGTTCAGCGACATCAGCAGCGAAAATTGACCATTGTTGATGCCCACCGGCTTCAACGCATTGTCGAACAGCCGTGCCAGCGCACGTGCCGCACGCTGTGCATGCAGGCACAGGCAGGAATCACGCACGAGAATGGTTGTCGCAAAAGGAATCACGCTGACGTTTGACATGCGCCAAATATGTTGATATCAACCTAATTAGTCAAGCGGAACTTGGTGCTCTGCAGACTGTTTGTTGCCTTTCAGCACAGAAATAGGCGGTGCCGGCCGTTGGGACGGAGCGGCGCCGAGGTGAAGGACGGATCCAAGGAGGAAAGATCATGTCTCATCCCGTCGTTTCAAAAGAGGAGTGGCTTGCGGCCCGCCGCGATCTGCTGGTGAAGGAAAAGGAATTGACCCGTGCCCGTGACAGGCTGAACGAAGCCCGTCGCGCATTGCCGTGGGAGGAGGTGACGAAGGATTATATCTTCGACGCGCCTTCCGGCCCCAAATCGCTGCAGGAGCTGTTCGGTGATTGCAGTCAGCTGATCGTCTACCACTTCATGCTGGCGCCGGACTGGGAGGAGGGCTGCGTTGGCTGCTCCTTCTTCGCCGATCACGTCGATGGCGCGCTGATCCATCTCAAGCATGGCGATGCTGGCTTCGTCGCGGTGTCGCGGGCACCGCTTGAAAAGATCGAAAGCTACAAAAACCGCATGGGATGGAAATTCCCCTGGGTTTCAGCCGCAGGCACGGATTTCAATTACGATTATCAGGCCTCGTTTCGCGACGAGGATATGGCAAGCGGCGAAATCACCTACAATTACCGTGACATGGCGCCCTATGGCGACCTGAAGGACCTGCACGGCATCAGCGTTTTCGCCAGGGGCGAGGACGGCAAGATCTATCACACCTATTCCACTTATGCCCGCGGCGCGGAGCAGACGCTCGGCACATTGATGCTGCTCGATCTGGTGCCAAAAGGCCGTAATGAAGAGGGTGTAATGGATTGGGTGCGCCGCCACGACCAATATGAGGACGCGCCGAAAGCCGCATCCTGCTGCCACTGAAAACGGCAAGACGAGAGGAGGAGACGACAATGGAAATGGAAAGCGTCAAGCCGCAGAAGGAACACGAATTCCTGTCTAGGCTCGTCGGCGACTGGGTAATGGTTGCCGGCCATGAAGGATACGATCCTGATGATCCGGACCAGCGTTTTACGGAGACCGTCCGCTCCATCGGCGGGTTGTGGGTCATCGGCGAAGGCACCGGCAGGATGCCTGACGGCGACCGGATGACGGCCGTCATAACGGTCGGCTTCGATCCGGCCAAGGGCAATTTTGTCGGCACCTGGGTAGGGTCGATGATGACGCATCTCTGGGTCTACAAGGGCTGGCTGGAAGAGGACGGCAAGACCCTGACGCTGGAAGCGGAAGGCCCCGCTTTCGACGGTTCCGGTGGCACCGCGACCTATCACGACGTGCTGGTGCTGCATGATGACAATCACCGCAGTTTCTCCGGCAGCGTCAGGCAGCCGGACGGCACATTCAAGACCTTCATGACATCGGAGTTCCGGCGCAAGTCGTAAAGCTCGCCGGGACTTGATCTGAACGAACGTGCCGCCGCGCCCTGCGGCGGGCGCTTGCCGAAACACCCGCCAAACCCTCCATAGGAGACGACAATGTCCGATACGCATGGAAAATTCATCTGGGTCGAGCTGATGACACCCGACATGGAAGCGGCCGCCCGCTTTTATGGTCATGTCGTTGGCTGGCAGACCAAGGATTTCGGCTCGCCGGAAATGCCCTATCTCGTGCTGGAAGCCGACGGCAAGGGCATGGGCGGCGTCATGGAACTGACCGACGAGCACAAGGGCCAGGGCATTCCGCCGAACTGGACGGCCTATGTCGATGTCGACGATGTGGACGCGACGGCAAAACGTTTTGCCGAAAAAGGTGGCGCGATCCGACGTCCGCCGCAGGATATCCCGGAAATCGGCCGCTTTGCCGTGGTGGCCGATCCCTATGGCGCCGTGCTCTGCATCATGACGCCGCAGCCAATGGAAACCGGCGGTTTCCCTGAGGATATGCAGGCGAAACAGGGCCATGTCGGCTGGTACGAACTCTTCACCGACAATGTCGATGAAGCGATGGCCTTCTACGGCGATGTCTTCGGCTGGACCAAGGACCATGATTTCGACATGGGCGAAATGGGCCCGTACCGCATCTTCGCCCATAACGGCAAAGCCGTTGGCGGCATAATGAAACGCATGCCGCAGGTTCCCGTCTGCCATTGGGGTTATTACTTCAATGTGGATGGCATCGATGACGCCATCACTCGCGTCAGCACCGGCGGCGGACAGGTCGTCAACGGCCCGATGGAAGTGCCCGGCGACAGCTGGATCGTTAACTGCGTCGATCCGCAGGGCGCCTATTTCTCGCTGGTCTCGCAGAAGAAATAAGTCTGTTGCTGATGATCTGCCGGGGCAACGTCCGGCAGATCATCGCTCTCTCGACAGGCGAACATGATCGATAAAGGCCCGCAGCTTCGGCGCAAGGTTGCGACGGCTGGGATAATAGAGATAAAACCCTGCGAAGCTGGGCGAATAGTCTTCCAGCATGGAAACAAGCTCTCCGCGCTCCAGATAGGGCCGGAATGTCTCTTCCATGCCAAAGGTAATGCCTGCACCGGCACAGGCGAGCTTGATCATCAGCTGCATGTCGTTGGTGGTGAAAGCAGGCTCCACCGCCACCGCAAACTCCCGGCCGCTTTCGGCAAATTCCCATCTATATGGCGCAATACCCGGACGAGGCCGCCAGCCGATACACCTGTGCTCGATCAGCTCGCGTGGCTGGTCGGGCAGGCCGAATCGGTCCCGGTAGGAAGGAGAACAGACGGCAAGCTGCCGCTGGGGAACTGATACCGGAACGGCAATCATATCCTGTTCGATAAGCTCTCCCAAACGCACGCCGGCATCATAATGCTCGGCGACAATATCGAATTCTTCATCCGTCACGACGATGTCGAGCTGCACTTCGGGATGTGCCTCGGCAAAGCTTGCTAGCAGAGGTCCCGACAAGAAACGTTCTGCAATGGACGACACCGCCAGCCGAAGCTGACCGCGCACCGTGCCGCCAAGCGATGAGGCTGCCTGCGCCGCCTGCGAGATCGCGCCTATGGAAGACGAGACATCAGCGTAAAGCTGCTGCCCCGCTTCCGTCAGGCTCACGCTGCGGGTGGTTCGTTGGACCAGCGCAATTCCCATTGTCTCCTCAAGCTTGCGGATGGTCTGGCTGACGGCGGAGCGGGTGACGCCCAGCCTGTCCGCGACGGCGCGAAAATTCCGTTCCTCGGCAACAAGGCAGAACGTTGAGACGGCATTGAGATCAATGTTCATTGGTTAGAAATTCTATCCATTGAGGTAACTATTAAGGCGGTTATCGCGACAATGCCTGAGCGCTATCTTCCCTGCAACGGTCGATTTCGAAAAAGCCGACCGTAACAGCAAGGAGATAGCCATGACATTGAACAAAGTTGTTCTCATCACGGGTGCATCGAGCGGGATAGGTGAAGGCATTGCGCGAGAGCTGGCCGCCGGCGGCGCAAAACTGGTGCTCGGCGCGCGCCGGCTGGATCGCCTTGAGGCGCTGGCCGAAGAACTGCGCGAGACAGGGGCTGAGGTCGTCGTCCATCCGCTTGACGTCATCGATAGGCACAGCGTCGAAGCCTTTGCCGAGGCAGGCCGCAAGGCGTTTGGCGAGATCGACGTCATCGTCAACAATGCCGGGATCATGCCGCTGTCGCTGATGTCGTCGCTCAAGGTCGATGAATGGGACCGCATGGTCGACGTCAACATCAAGGGCGTGCTTTATGGCGTCGCGGCCGTTCTGCCCGAGATGACCGCCCGCGCCTCGGGCCATATCATCAACATCGCTTCCATCGGTGCGCTCGCGGTTTCGCCAACGGCGGCCGTTTATTGCGCGACGAAATTTGCCGTGCGGGCGATTTCGGACGGGCTGCGTCAGGAAAACCGCGATCTGCGTGTCACCTGCATTCACCCCGGCGTGGTGGAAAGCGAACTCGCCCATACCATCACCGACCCGGCCGCCGCCGAACTGATGCAGAGCTACAGGGCCATCGCCCTGAAGCCGGACGCGATCGGCCGCGCGGTGCGCTACGCCATCGAACAGCCTGACGATGTGGACGTCAACGAAATCGTCGTCCGCCCAACGGCTGCCTGAGGAGATTGAGATGAAAGCCATTTTTTCAAGTGCACTTGCGATTGCAATGCTCGGTGGAAATGCCGCCGCGCTCGCAAATACGCAGTATCAGGATGACCGAATGAAACGCGGCGATGATGTCGTCCGCAGCCTCAACAATGGCCAGCCGCAAGCCAATCTGGAGCGCATGCGGCAGGAGTTTCCATTCCTGGCGCAGGCAACGGAGGGCTATGCCCTGGGCGAGGTCTGGTCGCGGTCGGGTCTGGACAACCGCACCCGCCAGCTGGCCGCCGTCGCTGTCATGGCGGCCCTTGGCGAGCGCGATCTGATGAAAGTCCATGCCGGTTATGCGCTGAATGTGGGCGCAACCGACGAGGAACTGAAGGAGATGATCTATCTCATCACCGTCCCGGCCGGTTTCCCAAAAGCCATCGCCGCATCACGCACGCTTGCGGAACTGTTCGAGGAGCGCCGCGCCAATGCCGCAACGGGAGTGGAGAGACAATGAACATCGTATCGACATCGGTTGCGCTCCTGCTTGCGGCGGCTTCCGCCGAAGGGGAGAACCGCAAATCTAGCAACGCCACGGAAGTGAACATGACCGAAAACGCGGAGATCCAGAACCATCCGTATGTCGGCATGTGGGTCACCGGCGATGGCCACGTTCGTCAGGAACTTCTGCCCAATGGCCGCTATGACGAGGCGCGGGGTAACCGCAAGAGCGCCTATCAGGGACGGTATGAGGTGAAGGGCAACCACATCGACTATTGGGACGACACCGGCTTTACGGCCGATGGCGAATTCGTGGACGACATTCTCTACCACGGCGGCATGATCTTCTACCGCGAGAAGTGATAACCACGCCAATCAAGCGCCGCCCGCTCCATCGAGAGCGGGCGGCGCGCCTGTTGCTATCGCTTCAAACTACCCAAAATCCCGCGCACGATGGCGCGGCCCACCGAAGTCGCGACCGAACGTGCAGCACTTTTCATCGCGGCCTCGATCACCGTTTCGCGCTGGTAGCCGGAACGGCGCGTGCCGCCGTTGCGTGAGCCGCTGGAATTTTGCGCAGGTTCGTCATCACCGAAGCCGGGCAGGCGCCAGCGGCCGGAGGCGTTGTCGGACTGGTTTTGGGCATTTTCTTCTTCAGCACGCTTCGCAGCCTCGGCCTCCGCCGCCTTCTGGGCACGGGCGGCAAGAATCTCGAAAGCCGATTCCCGGTCTATATCCCTGTCGTATTGGCCGGAGAGGGGGCTGAGATCGATCAGCGATTTGCGTTCCGCATCCGTCAGCGGTCCGACGCGGCCGGATGGTGGCCTGACGAGCGTGCGCTCGACGATGGAGGGCGCACCCTTGTCGTGCAGGGTGGAAATCAGCGCTTCACCCGTGCCGAGCGTGGTGATGGTATCTGCCGTGTTGAAGGCCGGGTTCTGTCGGAACGTATCGGCTGCCGTGCGCACGGCTTTCTGTTCGCGCGGCGTATAGGCGCGCAGCGCATGCTGCACGCGGTTGCCGAGCTGGGCAAGCACGGTCTCCGGCACGTCGAGCGGGTTCTGCGTCACGAAATAAACGCCAACGCCCTTGGAGCGGATGAGGCGCACGACCTGCTCCACACGCTCCACCAACACGCGCGGCGCATCGTTGAACAGCAGATGCGCTTCATCGAAGAAGAACACCAGACGCGGCTTTTCCGGATCGCCGACCTCGGGAAGCTCTTCGAAGAGTTCGGAGAGCATCCAGAGCAGGAAGGTGGCGTAAAGGCGCGGGTTCATCATCAGCTTGTCGGCGGCGAGAACCGAAACCGTGCCGCGCCCATCGGTGCCCACACGCATGATGTCGGCGATCTTCAACGCCGGCTCGCCGAAGAAATTGGCAGCGCCCTGCTGTTCGAGAACCAGCAGCCCGCGCTGCAGCGAACCGACCGAAGCCTTGGAAATCAGGCCGAACTGGTTGGAGAGTTCCGTTGCGTTTTCGCCCATATAGTTGAGGAGCGATTGCAGGTCTTTCAGATCGAGCAGCGGCAGCCCGCCCTGATCGGCGATCTTGAAGGCGATGTTGAGAACGCCTTCCTGCGCCTCGGAAGCATCCATCAGCCGGGCGAGCAGCAGCGGCCCCATTTCGGCGATGGTGGCACGCACGCGATGGCCTTTTTCGCCATAGAGATCCCAGAAGATGACAGGCGATTTGCCGTAGGAAAAATCGGTAAAGCCGATCTGTTCGGCGCGCTTCTGCACCCAGTCCTTCGCTTCGCCTTCGGCTGCGATTCCGGAAAGGTCACCCTTGATATCGGCGCAGAAGACCGGAACGCCGGCCTTCGAAAAACCTTCTGCCAGAACCTGCAACGTCACGGTCTTGCCCGTGCCTGTCGCGCCGGTGATGAGGCCGTGCCGGTTGCCGAATTTCAGTTCGAGATATTCGCCCTTGTTCAGGCTGTCATCCGGATTGCGGCTGGTGCCGATATAGAGCTGTCCGTCCTGCAACATCGACCAATTTCTCCTGCGGCTGAAACACGACCCCTAAAATCGCGGCGGATTTTGCAAAAGTCATGTCCGAATTAAAAGTGTTCCGGCATGATAGGGAGACTCCGGCAGGGAGCAGCCCTTTCATAGTTTGGTTGCGATGATCTTATAAGGACAGTTTCAAGGCGCAACAACTGCTTGATGGCGATGAAGAAAAAGCGCTTGATGAAAGTTGCCGCACCGCTCATGGCCGCTTGAATGCCGCATGAGATTGTTTTACGTTGACGTTAACGTCAGTTCGCAGAAGTTGACGTCGTTTTTCAACAGGAGGCAAGAATGAACGAAGTCGTGGATCAGATCGCCGCAAAGGCGGGGATCGACCCTGAACTGGCTGAAAAGGCCATTGGCATGATTCTCGGTTTTCTCCAGCGCGAGGCTGCCGACGGCCCGATCGCGCGGATGATCGAAGCCATTCCCGGCGCGAGCGATCTGGTGGCGCAGTATAATGGCGAAGGTGCCGGCGGCGGCGGTCTGCTCGGTGGCCTGATGAGCGCCATCGGCGGCGGCGGCATCATGGGGCTTGGCCAGCAGCTGATGAGCCAGGGCCTTGGCATGAGCGAGATTTCCACCCTCGCCAAGGAAACCATCGCCGCTGCCCGCCAGCATGCCGGCGATGAAACCGTCGATCAGGTGATCGCCTCGGTCCCGGGCCTCAGCCAGTTCGCCTGAGCCGGACTATTCCATCGCGGGGCGTGGCGGCTGTTCTTTGAACAGGCGCCGCGCCTCTTCTATTTCGGCATGGTGCGTTTCCGCCCATATCCACACCCCGCAAAAAGCGCTGCCCAGCGTGCGGCCAAGGTTCGTCAGGCCATAATCCACATGTGGGGGAATGACGGGATGCACCGTGCGGCGCACCAGCCCGTCGCTTTCCATCTGCCGCAGCGTCTTCGTCAGCATCTTCTGGCTGATATTGCCCACATGTTTGCCAATCTGCGTAAAGCGCAGCGTGCCGTGCTCTTCCAGCACTTCGAGAATGAGCATCGTCCATTTGTCGGCCACCTTGGCAATGATGTCCTGAACCAGCGCCTCTATTGCCGGATCTGTATCCGTCGGTGGCGGAACCTTGCGCCGGTTCTCGATGGCCGGGTCGGCTGCATGCCGCTTCATCTTACACTCTCCATTTGGTAAGTATAAATCTTTTGGGTGCCTACTTTCGATTGGAGAGTATCATAGCTAACTTCCTTTCAGCCAACAAGCAAAGGATGTTCCCATGAAAATCTCTGGCAATACCATTCTCATCACCGGCGGCGGTTCCGGCATCGGTCGTGCTCTGGCGGAGGCCTTTCACAAGGTCGGCAACAGGGTCATCATTTCCGGCCGGCGCAAGGCCGTGCTCGACGAGGTGACGGCCGCCAATCCCGGCATGGCCTCGATGGTGATGGATGCGACGGACGCGGCAGGCATCCGCGCTTTCGCAGAGGCTGTCGTAAAGGCCCATCCCACTCTCAACGCCGTTATCAACAATGCCGGCATCATGCGGCCGGAAGACATCGCGGCAGCCCCGGATTATCTGGACACGGCCGAAGAAACCATCGCCACCAATCTTCTTGCACCCATCCGCCTGACGGCGGCGCTTTTGCCGCATTTCCTCAAGCAACCCGCTGCGACGGTGCTGACGGTCTCCTCCGGCCTCGCCTTCGTGCCGATGGTGCTGACCCCCACCTACAGCGCCACCAAATCCGCCATTCATGCCTATTCGGTCGCTCTGCGCGAGCAGCTTGAAGAGACGCCGGTGGAAGTCATCGAAATCGTGCCGCCTTACGTGCAGACGACGCTGATGGGTGAGGGGCAGGCGAAGGATGAAAGAGCCATGCCGCTTGATGCCTTCATTGCCGAGGTCATGGATATCCTCGAAAATCGTCCGGACGAGAAGGAAGTGGTGGTGGAACGCTGCAAGCCGCTGCGGTTTGCAGCGCAGAACGGAAATTTCGATCAGGTCTTCGCCATGATCAACCATATGCATCCTTGAGCGGCAGCGTCTGTCGCATGGGGGCATCCTGTGATAGCGTCGCGCTCCTATCTGAGGAGTGCGCGCTTTCATGGCCCAAGGCCGGTTCCTGATGCCGAAAACCAGCATGCCCGGTGTCGTCGCCGTAGTGGCGGATAGCGATCGTTCTTTCCCACGCCATATGCATGATCAATTCGGTATCGGCGTCATCGAACGCGGCGCGCAGAAATCGCTTTCCGGCCGTGGCATGGTGGAAGCGGCCGCCGGTCAGGTCATCACCGTCAATCCCGGCGAGATACATGACGGTATCCCGCTCGGGGAGGGCGGCCGCGCCTGGCGGATGCTCTATCTCGACATCGATATCGTGCGCGATGTCATTGCCGATGTCTGTCAGAAGGATCGCGGCTTTTTCGAATTCGCCTATCCTGTTGATGCAAGGCCTTTGGCGGAGCGGTTCAACGCTGTCTTTTCCGCCGTCACTGCGAAGGAACGACCGGGCGAAACCCTGCACAGCGACGAGACCTTGCTGATGCTTCTGGCGGCTGCGATGGAGACGGCGGCTAAACCGCCCGTGGTGACCTCGCCCGACACCATCAGGCGCGCGAAAAGCAGCATCGATGACGACCCTGCCCACCCGTTCCGCCTTGCCGATCTGGCCGCGGAAGCCGGCATGAGCCAATTCCGTTTCCTGCGCGCCTTCGCAAAAGCAACCGGCCTGACGCCGCACAGCTATCTTCTCCAGCGGCGCGTCCATCTGGCCCGGCACGCGCTGGCCGGAGGTAAGCCGCCGGCCGAGGTTGCCTTCCTTGCCGGTTTTGCCGACCAGAGCCATCTGAACCGCGTTTTCGTGCGCCAGTTCGGGGTGACGCCGGCGGTTTACCGGGCGGCGACGGGCGGCGGATCGTCGCGCTCTTCCGTCGTCATGCCGGACTAGATCCGGCATCCAGCCATGGCGCGCCCGCGCCGTGAAAGAAGTCTTTCGTGGTCAAGGACTTGACCACGCTGGATCCCGGCTCGGGGGCCGGGGTGACGGTGTGCGGATTTGGCCCTGCAATTTCATCCAAGACAACGATCCTACGCACCCTCATGCTCCTGCCCTTCACCCACAGGAGAGACCCACCATGACACCCGAATTCCTCATCACATCCTTCATCGTTGCCGCCTCTCCGGGCACCGGCGTGGTATACACGCTGGCTGCCGGCCTTTCGCAGGGGGCGCGGGCGAGCGTCATTGCGGCCTTCGGCTGCACGCTCGGTATCGTGCCGCATCTGCTCGCCGCCATCACCGGTCTTGCCGCCATCCTGCACACCAGTGCGCTGGCCTTTAGCGTGGTCAAATATCTGGGGGTCGCCTATCTGCTCTACATGGCGTGGAACACGCTGCAGGAGAATGGCGCGCTGAAGATCAATGAGACGAGGCAGCCGCAAAAAGCCGCCCGCGTCATCGGTGAGGCGATCCTCATCAATCTGCTGAACCCGAAACTGTCGATCTTCTTTTTCGCCTTCCTGCCGCAGTTCATCGCCCAGGGCGAGCTTTCACCGACAGGCCGGATGATCGAGCTCGGGCTGGTCTTCATGGCTATGACCTTTCTGCTCTTTGCGCTTTACGGCTGTTTTGCCGCCTCGGTCCGGCAGCAGGTCGTTTCGCGTCCTGCGGTTCTCACCTGGCTAAGGCGCAGCTTCGCCGCCGCTTTCGTGGCGCTGGGTGCGAAGCTGGCCCTGACCGAGCGATGAGATCGGAGCGAATGACCGACCGCCTCAGTTGTCCCAGTCGGGCGCGAGGTGGCCGGGGCTGACAATGCGGCCATTTGGCTTTGCCAGCGCATGGATTGCCCGCATTTCTTCTTCCGAGAGCGCAAAATCGAAAATATTGAAATTCTCCTTGAGGCGGCTTTCCGTCGCCGTCTTGGAAAGCGCCACGATATCCGGCTGTTGTACCGCCCAGCGAAGGGTTACCTGCGCGGCGGTTTTGCCATGCCTCGCGCCGATATCCTTCAGAACAGGGTCGTTCGGCACCTTGCCGTCGGCCATCAGGTAATAGGCTGTCACCGACATGCCGTGCTTGCGCGCAGCCGCAATCACCTTGGTCTGGTCGAGATAGGGGTGATATTCGATCTGGTTGGTGGCAAGCGGCGTGTCGGACAGTTTCACCGCCTCGTCGGTCAGCGCCACGTTAAAGTTGGAAATGCCGATATTGCGCGCCTTTCCGGCCTTGCGCACCGCGTTCAGCGCGCCCATGCGCTCGGCAAGCGGCACATCGCTCTTTGGCCAGTGCAGCAGCAAAAGGTCGACATAGTCGGTCTTCAGCTTTGCAAGACTCTCATCAACGGAAGCGAGAAAATCGTCGTGGCGATAGCGGTCCACCCAGACCTTTGTGGTCAGGAATATATCGTGCCGGGAAATGCCCGACTTGGCGATGACTTCGCCCACGGCCCCTTCGTTCTTGTAAATCTGCGCGGTATCGACATGGCGGAAACCGAGCTTCAGCGCCTCCGGCAGAATGCGCCTGACATCGTCTTCCGGAATGCGGAAGGTGCCGAAACCGAGGGCGGGAATGTTCGCGCCATTTGCGCTGACGTCATACATGGGATGTCTCTCCTGTTTGCTGAAACATGGCCGGCGCGGGACGCCGGGGGCAGGGAAGCCGTCTTTCATTAACTGGTATCCGCACGATCGGTTTCAACCCGACGACGCCAGTCACATCAGCACGTAATCCACCGGACGCGGATCGGCCGGCAGGTCGGTATCGCCGATCGCCTCGCGCAGATTGATCTCGATTGTGGTGGCAAGGGCATTTATCGGCAGCGCGTTGAGGCCGGTGCCGAAGGGGTCCTCCAGCTCGTCGGACAGCGCATCGAGGCCGAAAAACGTATAGGCGATCAACGTACTCGTGAAAGGCGTCGCCCAGCCGAGCAGATCGGTGAAACCGAACGGCAGGAGAAGGCAGAAAAGATGCGCGGTCCGGTGCAGCAGCAGCGAATAACCGAAAGGAACCGGCGTGTGGCGAATGCGCTCGCACGAAGCCTGTGCGGCGCCCATCTGCTGCACGGTCGCATCCAGCATCTGCAACTGTATATCGCTGATCTGGCCTTTGCCATGAGCGGCGACGATGGCGCCGGAGATTTCGCGCAGCAGCATGTCCGGCCTGTTGCGGCTGCAGGCATAGGTCTGCGAAAGGTCCTCCGGAACGAGGTCGGTGGCGACCGTCGCATTCGCCGGACGCAGATGTGAGACCAGCGCGTGACAGAAGGCGATGACAAGATCGGTGATCCGTCTGCGGGTGACGGGATCGGCCACATCCTGCCGGCCTTCCAGCATCACGGTCTGGCGTGCCAGCGTGCGGGCCACGGTAATCAGAGCGCCCCACTGCTTGCGGGCTTCCCACCAGCGATCGTAACAGGCATTGGCGCGAAAACCGAGAAACACCGAAAGCGCGATGCCGAGCAGCGAGAACGGCGCTCCATTTAGCGCCGGCACCAGATCCGGGCGATCCTTGTGCGCCCAGACCACCAGCGTCGACAGCAGGAAAACCGCAAGCACCTGCGGAAAGATGCGGACGATGATGGAGCCGCGCACGATGAGGAAAAGCTGCAGCAGGTTCGGTTTTGGACGAACGATCATGGTGGAAACTCGAAATGCCTGTGGCGGGTGGGGGCGCGTGAAAATGCCCGACCCTATCTACATGCTGGCTACGCGGCCTTGTCCACCCTTTTTTGCGTGGTTGCGCACGGCGGCTGGCAGCGCTACGCGTCTATTGCGGGCATCGTCAATAGATGATCCGACCGTGCGGGGTGGAAGGAAATGTCGCGTGTCACGTTCACAACGGCTTCTTGATCTGTTGCAGATTCTTCGTTCCCACCGCATGCCGGTGAGTGGTGCAGCCCTTGCCGCGAAGACCGGCGTCAGCCTGCGCACGCTCTACCGTGATATGGCAACGCTTCAGGCGCAGGGCGCCGATATCGAGGGCGAAGCGGGCGTGGGTTATGTGCTGCGTCCCGGTTTCCTGCTGCCGCCGTTGATGTTTTCCCAGCACGAAATCGAGGCGCTGGTGCTCGGCTCGCGCTGGGTGGCGGGCCGCGCCGATGCCGGACTGGCGGAGGCTGCGCGCGCCGCACTCGTCAAGATCGGCGCCGTTCTGCCCGAAGCCCTGCGGGAGGAACTCGATCATTCCACCCTGCTTGTCGGTCCGGGGCAGGGGCTTGCGGCCATCCATGTCGATCTGGCGGCCATTCGCGATACGATTCGCAGGGAAAGCAGGGTCGTCATCACCTATCGCGACGAAAAGGGGGACGTGACGGAGCGGGTTATCTGGCCTTTTGCACTCGCTTTTTTCGATCTGGTGCGGGTGGTGCTGGGCTGGTGCGAGACACGGCAGGACTACCGCAGTTTCCGGGCTGACCGCATCGAAAGCTTTCGTCCCCTCGACGGCCGTTATTCGCGCCGCCGCCAGGTGCTGCTGAAAGAATGGCGCGAACGGGAAAAACAGCGGCGGCAACATGCTGACAAAAACTGACAGCATCGGGGTCTAGAAACCGTTCATCCGCAACACAGGAGAACAACCATGACCCACCCCGATTTCACCATTCTTTACGTCGATAATCCGCCGGCCAGCACCGAGTTCTACAAGGCCCTGCTGGGCGTTGATCCCGTCGAAGCCTCCCCGACATTTTCCCTCTTCGTCCTTGCCAACGGCATGAAGCTCGGCCTCTGGTCGCGGCACACGGTGGAACCGAAGGCATCCGTTACGGGCGGCGGCGTCGAACTCGCCTTCCGCGTCGAAAACGACCTTCAGGTGGAAGAGACTTTCGCGAGCTGGAAGGCAAGAGGCGTCGCCATGCTGCAGCAGCCAGCGAAAATGGAGTTCGGTTATACCTTCACGGCCGCCGACCCGGACAGCCATCGCCTCCGGGTCTATGCCTTCGCGAGCTGATGACAAGCGGCTTGGCCGGTTGGTCAAACAAAGCCATCCTCGTCCACGCACGCGGTATTCCGCACGCTCCAGTCGACGCGCGTCTGAGCGGCGGGGAGAGCCCTGTCAGCGCAAGGACTTGGGCTGGCTGGATTCCTGGGACAGGCACAGTAATGAGGGCGGTGGGGAGGCGTCCGCGTGTGACAATCGCACGTCGCATCTGATGCCCTACGTCTTGACCGCCACGACAAAAAGGCGGGGAAACCGCAGAAGCAACCGGCCATCCGCCATCGGCGGATAGGCCTCCCTAATACGCCGCGTATAGTCGGCGAGGAAGGCTTCGCGGTTCTCCTCGCCGGCGGCGGCGAGATAGGGGCGCAGCCCCGTGCCCTTCACCCATTCGACAATGCTATCCGCATCTTTCATCGGGTGATTATAGATCGTGTGCCACACATCCACCCGCACGGATTTCGGTGAAAGCGCATTGAAATAATCCGACGGTGCGGGCAGGGGTTTGCGCCGCAACCGGCCATCGGAAAAAGTCTGTTTCCATGGGCCTTCGTCACCTGTCTCATGCATCGCGATATGCGTCGGCTCCTGCAGATTGTCAGGCATCTGCACGGCCAGAACGCCGCCGCTTTCCAGCTGGTCCATCAGTTGCGAAAGAATGGCGAGATGATCCGGCACCCACTGGAAAACGGCATTGGCGTAAAGCAGGTCCGCCTTCTGCGCCGGTTTCCAATGCGCGAGGTCGGCCTTGCCGAAGCGGGTGGTCGGCAGCCGGTCTGCTGCCTTCGCCAGCATATCATCATCGCTATCAATACCGGTGATGACATTGACGCCGTAACGGTCGGTCAGAAGCTCGGTGGAATTGCCGGGACCGCAACCGAGGTCATAGCCGTTCAGCACCCGCTCCAGCGGCACCTGGGCCAGGAGATCCCGCGCCGGGCGCGTCCGCTCGTCTTCGAATTTCAGATATTGCTGTGCGGACCATGCCATGATTTTTCTCCTGCGGACTGCCGTCAGATCGTCAGCATCGCATGGGCGAAATCGCCCCGCCATCATTCAATCGATGAATTATTGTGATGAATCTATTCACCAACCTTTTGTTTCGCCTCATAAAACATCCCGGCGGGGCCGCTGCTTTGTTATTTTCCATCAAAATCAGAAATCGCGGCAATTAAAACTTGACCTCATTGAGGGAGAGGCATTCACTCCGGCCGATTTCCCGCACATGCCCGGTTGCGCGCGCACAGCGTTCCTCATCCGGCAATGCATCAGAACAAAAAGACGGAGCGTTTTTACCGAACGGAAACGCTCGAGACAGGAGACCATCATGAGCGTCGATACCGCACCCCGATCAACCACCTGGACCTATGTTGACGGTCAATGGCTGCCTGGCAATCCGCCGCTCATCGGGCCAACCTCGCATGCCATGTGGCTGGCCTCTACGGTATTCGATGGTGCACGCTGGTTCGATGGCGTCGCGCCTGATCTTGATCTGCACTGCCAGCGCGTCAATCGCTCTGCCGTCAACATGGGCATGGAGCCGACCATGACCGCCGAGGAAATCGAGGCCCTGGCGCTCGAGGGCGTGAAGAAATTCGACGGCAAGATGGCGATCTACATCAAGCCGATGTACTGGGCCGAACACGGCATGCCCGGCAGCGTCGTTGCACCGGATGCCAGTTCCACCCGGTTTGCGCTCTGCCTTTTCGAAGCGCCGATGGACGCCGGCAAGCCGCTGACGCTCACCGTCTCGCCGCTGCGCCGCCCCTCGCCGGAAACGGCAATGACGGACGCGAAGGCAGGCAGCCTTTATCCGAATAGCGGCCGCGCGATTCTGGAAGCGCGCTCACGCGGTTTCGACAACGCCCTGATGCGGGACATGAACGGAAATGTCGCGGAGTCGGCCTCCGCCAACATCTTCATGGTCAAGGACGGCGTCGTTCTCACGCCGGTCCCGAACCGTACCTTCCTTGCCGGCATCACCCGTTCACGCGTGATCGGTCTTCTGCGCCAGGCCGGTTTTGACGTGCGGGAAGCGACGCTTTCGGTTGAGGATTTCCGTGAGGCCGACGAAATCTTCTGCTCCGGCAACTATTCCAAGGTTTCGCCTGTCGTGAAGCTCGACGACCGCGAGCTGCAGGCCGGCCCGGTCGCCCGCAAGGCGCTTGATCTTTACATGGAATGGGCACGTCTCGGCGCAGACGTCTGAATTCTGCATCTATTCGCGTGAAACGGCCATGACAGACATTCGTTCGGTCATGGCCATTTTTTTGCGATGCAAAAAAACCCTGAAAACAGGGGGTAATTTAATCCAATTTTAGAAAACAGAATTGTAGCTTGCGACATCTTCACTTCCGGGCAGCGGGGGCCGCCAGATGTCTTTCAGCATTCGAAATGTACTTGTAGGTTTTTTTCTCACCATCAGCCTTGCACTTGCCGGTTTGGTCGGCAACGAAGCCTGGCGCTCGGTCAATCGCGCCAGCGCCTTTTCTGAGGTTGCGCAGCTTGTCGCGCTCGACAAGCTTCTCTTCAACGCGCTTCTGAATTTCCGCAGTGAGCGCGGCGACAGCGCCACCGCGCTCACTGTCGATCCTTCGAAATCGGCGGGCAGCGTCGCCAGCGTGCAGGCGGCGCGTCAGAAGGTGGATGCCGCCATGACGGCCTTTATCGCGCAGTCTCCGTCGATTGCAGATGCGAAGCTCCAGGGGCCGCTCAAGCGCGTGAGCGATGTCTACGCACAGTTCGTCGACCTGCGAAAGAAGGTGGACGCCAATATTTCCCAGCCGCTTGATCGGCGCGAAAACGGCCTCGACAAGACCGTGATGACGCTGGGCGCCGATTTCCTTGCGTCTCTCGAAGCCGGCTCGACTGCGCTGGAAGGCGCCGTCCGTTCGCTGGATCAGGGCCAGACAGGCCTCATCCAGCTGCGATCCTACGGCTGGTCCGCCCGTGCGCTTGGCGGCAGCGCCACCGTTGTCCTCAACGCTGCTGTGGCGCAGAACCGTCCTCTTACCGCCCAGGAAATGCAGCAGCTCGGCGCCTTCGATGCCGGCGCGGCTTTCGCGTGGAAAGCAACGGGCGATCTCGTGGCGCATGAATCGGCGCCGCAATCGCTCAAGGACATCTACGCCACTGCGGACAAGACTTATTTCAAAGGCGATTTCAACGCCCAGCGAACCAAGCTCATCGAAGACCTGAACAATGGCCGCACGCCGTCCTTTACCATGGATAGCTGGCGCACCACCGTCACGGAAAATCTCGGCACGATTGCCAAGATCGCTTCTGCCGCCATGGACGTGCTGGATGCCAACGCCGAGAAGGCGAAACAGGAAGCCTTCACCGATGCGGTGATCTTTCTCGCGGTCTTCGTGGTCACGCTCGCCCTCTGCATTGTCTCGCTCGCCGTCATCGTCGGCCGCGTCACCCGGCCGATCAGCCGGCTGACCAATGCCATGATGGCACTGTCGGGTGGCAATCTCGCAATCGATATCGCTGGCGCAAAACGCGGTGACGAGATCGGCGAGATGGCCCGGGCCGTGGAAGTTTTCCGTGAGGCCGCCATCCGCAATCGGCAGCTGGAGGCGGATGCCGTCGCAAACCGGGAACAGGCCGAACGCGACCGCATCGAGCTGCAGCAGCGTGCCGAGGCCGAAGCCGAAGCACGGCTCAACCAGGCGACGGGTTCGCTGGCAGGCGGCCTGCGCCGCCTCGCCTCGGGCGATATGCTCTGCGAGATCGCCACGCCATTCGCGCCGCAATTCGAGGCGCTACGGCACGATTTCAACAGCTCCGTGCACCAGCTTCGCGAAGCGCTGACCAGCGTCGGCCAGTCCGTGCAGACGGTGAATGGCGGCGCACACGAGGTGTCGTCGGCATCCGACGATCTTTCCCGCCGCACCGAACAGCAGGCCGCCTCCCTGGAAGAGACAGCCGCCGCGCTGGAAGAGATCACCGCCAACGTGTCCGCCACGTCCAAACGCGCCGGCGAAGCGCGCGACACGGTACGGGAAGCGCGGACGAAGGCCGATCTTTCCGGCAAGGTGGTGCGCGATGCCGTTGCCGCCATGGAACGCATCGAACATTCCTCGCGTCAGATCGGTCAGATCATCGGCGTGATCGATGAGATCGCCTTCCAGACCAACCTTCTGGCGCTGAATGCCGGCGTTGAAGCGGCGAGGGCGGGCGATGCCGGCAAGGGCTTTGCCGTCGTTGCACAGGAGGTGCGCGAACTGGCGCAGCGCTCCGCCAATGCGGCCAAGGAAATCAAGCAGCTCATCAATACGTCAGCCGTTGCGGTGGGCGAAGGCGTGAAGCTGGTGGCCGATACCGGCGTCGGGCTTTCCGAGATCGAGCAGCTGGTGCTTTCCGTCAACAGCCACATGGACGCCATCGCGACGGCAGCACAGGAACAGTCTGCCGGCCTTTCCGAGGTCAACACCGCCGTCAACCACATGGATCAGGCCACGCAGCAGAATGCTGCCATGGTCGAGGAAATGAATGCGGCCGGTGCGGGGCTCGCACAGGAATGCGCCAACCTCCAGGCGCTGCTGGCGCAGTTCCAGCTTGGCCACCAGACCTCGGCCCTGCGGGAGACGGCGCGGCAGATGCAGCGCGCTGCAAGCCCGGCCCCTGCGCCGGTCACCTCCGCCCCGAAAGCCCGCCCGATCGCTGCACGCGGCAATGCGGCACTGGCCGTGAAGGGTGACGACTGGACGGAGTTTTGAGTTTCGCCGGCGAGGCCCGCGTCATCAAAGGGCGCGGGCAATGTTGTTACCGAGGCTTCCCCCTCGCGACGTCATCCTCGGGCTCGTCGCGAGGATCTGCAACCGATTGATTTGTGGACGTGCTCAGATCTTTGGGACGAGCCCAAAGGATGACGTTGATTAAATGCGCACTATCGCTATCGGCTCCGATGGTCTGACCTGTGCCCAAAAACCGGCGCGGGCCTCATCCCTTCCGCACATCCTCCAGCGCAGCGGCAAGCGCCCTCAGCGGCGCCGTCATATGTTTGTCGCGGCGCATGGCCAGCGCGATCCGGCGTTCGAGCGGCGGCTCGAGCGAACGCCACTCGAGCCCAGATGAGGTGGCTTCCTGCTCCACCGCCATCCTTGGCACGATGGCGAGCCCAAGCCCGGCCCCGGCCAGTTTCTTGATGGCTTCGACGCTGCCGAGTTCCATCGTGGGCTGCACGGTGCGGCCGCTTGCAGCGAACCATTGATCCACCAGCTTGCGCGTATTGCCACCCTCGTAGAGCAGCAACGGCTTTGTCGAAAGCATGTCGGCGGTCAGCGTCGTCGTGGCTGCAATCATGTCGCGGGGAAATACCCCGACCAGCTCATCGAAATGGATATCGCTGATATCGAGGCTGCGGCCGCTGGCGGGCAGGGCCACCACGGCGGCGTCGATCGTGTTGGCCTCCAGAAGCCGCAGGATATCGTGGGTATTGCCCGTCTGCACCACGATCTCGATGCCGGGCATGGCTGCGCGAATACGCCCCAGAACCGGCGGCAGGAGATAGATGCAGGCGGTGGCGCCCGTGCCGATGCGCAGGCGTCCCGTCACCCCGCTGCGATGCGGCGCGACCGTATCGATGGCGTGCGCCACCTCTTCTGCAATCCGCCTTGCATGAATGAGGAAGTAGCGGCCCGCCGCCGTCGGCTGGGCGCGCCTGCCCACCCTCTCGATCAGCCGCACGCCCAGCTGTTTTTCAAGCAGCCTGATGTGCAGGCTGATGGCCGGCTGCGTCACTCCGGCCTTGTCGGCGGCGGCGGAAAAGCTGCCGAGATCGGCCACATCCATGAAACTTCTTACTTGCCGAAGGTCGAGATCCATCATCAAAGAAAACCTTATCGTTTGTATAAGTCAGATAATCTTTATTTTGGCTGCGCCGCAATGCACAATGACGGCGTGAATGATCCGCAGGACAAGAGAATGACCCTTTCCACCGTTTCCAGCCTTCTGATCCGCCCCTGTGAAGAGGCGGATATCCCAGCCATTACCGAAATTTACCGGGACGCCGTTTTGCATGGCCGCGCCAGCTTCGAGATCGATCCGCCAACGGCGGAAACGATGGCTGAGCGCCGCCGCCTTCTGGTGGAGGGCAATTTCCCCTATCTCGTCGCTGAGCGTGAAGGCAAGGTGGCGGGATATGCCTATGCCGGGGCTTATCGCGCCCGCCCGGCCTATGGCGCGACGGTTGAGGATTCCGTTTACATCGACCCTTCGATGAAAGGCATGGGTATTGGCCGCAAGCTGCTCGACGCGCTCATCAAGGAGGCGACCGTGCGCGGCTTCCGGCAGATGATCGCCGTCATCGGCGACAGCGCAAATGCGGCTTCGGTCGGCGTGCATCGCGCCGCCGGTTTCGAGCACGTCGGAACCTTCAAATCCATCGGCTGGAAACACGGTCAATGGCTGGACACGGTGCTGATGCAGCGCGCACTGGGCGAGGGCGATACCACGCCGCGTTTCTGACCCGCGTCAGGGCTTGGTGGAGCCGGGAATTTCCACCTTCAGCGTATCGCCGGCAAGTTCGCTGCCGAGTTCCACGGCCTTTGTCTTCTTGTCATAGACGCAGATATGGCTGACCGTCACATCCGCGCCCTTTGCCCTGCCGGTCAGGATGGCAAGACCGTAATTCTCGCTGCCAACGGGATCGACGACCGCCTTGGCGTCGTCGATCATGTCTCCGGCTGCGGCAAGACAGGCAGTCTGCACATCCGCCACGAATTCCTTCCACGCATCGTCCGAAGATGCGGACGCAGGCAGGACAGCCGACGAGACGGCAACAAGGAGGGCGGCTGTGTGGATCATCGGGCGTATCATGGAATTTCCTTCCTGCAATCTCGATCAAAAGCGAACCGATAGGGTGGAAAACGGTACGCCAGCGGTGTGAAACAAATATGGTGGCGGCCGGCGCGAGAGGAATTTTCTCTTTTGGCGGAACATTTTGATAATTCACAGGTTGCCCAAACAGAGCTTCGCTCCTATGGTCCGCTCACACGGTTTCTAGGAGCGGTAACGCGCTGCAAAAAGGAGTAAAAACCATGGCCTTCGAACTTCCCGAACTCCCCTACGACTACGACGCGCTTGCACCTTACATGTCGCGCGAGACGCTCGAGTTCCATCACGACAAGCACCACAAGGCGTATGTCGACAACGGCAACAAGCTTGCAGCTGAAGCCGGTCTTTCCGACCTGTCGCTCGAAGAAGTCGTGAAGAAGTCCTTTGGCACCAATGACGGTCTCTTCAACAATGCGGCCCAGCACTACAACCACGTTCATTTCTGGAAGTGGATGAAGAAGGGCGGCGGCGGCAACAAGCTGCCGGGCAAGCTTGAGCAGGCAATTGCCTCCGATCTCGGCGGTTACGACAAGTTCAAGGCCGATTTCATCGCAGCCGGCACCACGCAGTTCGGCTCCGGCTGGGCGTGGCTGTCCGTCAAGAACGGCAAGCTCGAAATCTCCAAGACCCCGAACGGCGAAAACCCGCTCGTTCACGGTGCAGAACCGATCCTCGGCGTCGACGTATGGGAACACTCCTACTACATCGACTACCGCAACCTGCGTCCGAAGTACCTCGAAGCCTTCGTCGATAACCTCATCAACTGGGACTACGTCCTGGAGCGTTACGAAGCTGCTGCCAAGTAAGGCTTGCGACAAGCGTGGTTGCTGATCGAGGCAGCCACCTCTTGCGCGACGTCATCCTCGGCCTTGTGACGAGGATCAGCGGATGTTCCCTGAAACGGGATGTCAGCAGATGCGCCGGGACAGGCCCGAGCATGGCGACGGAAAGCTTGCGGTACCACCTATTGAACACCCGGCTCTCAGGCCGGGTGTTTTGCTTTGGAGCATATTCTGCTCCTGTCACAAGCCTGTCATCCGCCGGGTTTATCGCGGCGCATCATGACTGAAAAAACAACTCCTCTCTTCTCCTTCGGCATAGTCGCCGATCCCCAATATGCCGATATCGATCCGCGTCCCGAGATGGGCCGTCATTATCGCGAAAGTCCCAAAAAGCTCGCGGAGGCGGTGGATGCCTTCAATCGCGAAAATCTGGCCTTCGTCGTGACGCTGGGCGACATCATCGATCGCGGTTTTGAAAATTTCGATGCGATTCTTGCCGTTTACGACCGGCTTCGCCACCGCTCGCTCCTGCTGCCGGGCAATCACGATTTCGCCGTTGCCGCCGAGCATTTGCCTGGCGTCCACGCCCGCCTCGGCATGGCCGCCGCCTGGCATGATTTTACCGTCGGCGGCATCCGCTTCGCCGTGCTTGATGGCAATGACGTCAGCCTTTTCGCCCCACCGGTTGGGGATCCGCGTCGCACCCTTGCTGCCGAGCGGCTGAAGCGCCTCTCGGATGTAGGCGCAATCAACGCGCAGGACTGGAACGCCTCGCTTGGCGACGAGCAGTTCGACTGGCTGCGGGCGGTTCTGCAAAAGGCGGATGCGGCGGGCGAAAGAGTCATCGTGCTGTGCCACTACCCTGTCTATCCGGAAAACGCCCATAACATGTGGGACGCGCCGCGCATCCTTGATCTTCTCAACGCCCATCCTTGCGCCATCGCATGGTTCAACGGCCATAACCATGAGGGCAATTACGGCGTATCGGGCAATACACATTTCGTGAATTTCAAGGGCATGGTCGACACGCCCGACCAGAACACCTTCGCCATCGCCGATGTCTTTGCCGACCGAATCGCCATTCGCGGTTTCGGGCGGGAGGAGGATCGCCTCTTACGGTTGTGAGTAAGGGATGGCCGGCTGGTTGCTCTGCCAGCCGGCCATCCACAATTGCCGCAGCTTCTCGCCTTCGAGCTTGAAGAAGCTGCCGGTCGCCTGGCAGCTCTGCACCCGGTCCGAGCGGAAATTACGGATGGCCTGCCGCAGCTCGCACCAGGCGACAATATTTACGGTTTCGGAGTAATAGATCACCGCGATTGGCCGAACCCGCCGCCGCGTTTCCGCGCCGGCTTCATCGCGATAGATGATTTCCAGCGTCTCCTCGTCGCGCACCGCACGCCTGACCGTCGAGAGATCAAGTCCTGCCGGTGCCGGCGCGATGCTGCCCCAGGCGTGGAGGGCATTGGCGGAAAGGGTCTTTGACAGCGGTTCGGGCAGAGACGCGGCAATCTTGTCGCTCGCCTTCTTCGCGGCCCGGCGCAATTCCATATCGCCGGTGCGGTCGACCATGGCGAGCGCCAGCACGATTGCCTCGGTTTCCTCAATGGAAAACATCAGTGGCGGCAGGTTGAAACCGGGCCGGAGAATATACCCCACGCCGCGTTCCCCTGCGATGGGCACACGCATGGTCTGAAGGGCTGCCATATCGCGATAGACCGAGCGCACTGTTGTCCAGCATGTCGGCAATCGTCTGCGCGGTCACCGGGCGGCGCGCCAGCCGCAAAATCTGGATGATCTCGAACAGTCTTGAGGCCTTGCGCATTGCCGTCTTCCCGATGGATTTTCCCACGCAACTGACACAACGCTGTCAGTTGGCGTTCCCTATAAACGGAAAAATACATTGAGAAACATGGGGTTTCTCGAATGCACCTCTATCCGGTATGAAAGATACTGACATGACTTATGTCGAAAATCTCTGGCTTTTCTTTGTTGTCCTCTTCGGCATCATCATCCTGCCGGGCATGGACATGCTCTTCGTGCTGGCAAGCGCGCTGACAGGTGGCAGGAGAACCGGCCTTTCCGCCGCCGTCGGCATGAGCGCCGGCGGCATCGTGCATTCGCTGTATGGCGCGCTGGGTGTCGGCATGCTTGCCGCATGGATGCCGTCGCTGTTCCTGCCGCTGCTTGTCGTCGGCGCGGCTTACATGGTCTGGATCGGTATCGGCCTGGTGCGCAGTGCGATTGTCGTGAACGGCGATGAGGCTGAAGCAAGCGCTTCGGTGAAAAAGGCATTCTGGCGGGCGGTGTTGACCTGCCTGTCAAACCCGAAGGCCTACCTGTTCATGATGGCCGTCTACCCACAGTTTCTCAAACCCGCCTATGGGCCGATCTGGATGCAGGGGCTGGTGATGGGTGCGATGGTGGCGGTAACGCAGTTCACCGTTTATGGCGCGCTGGCGCTGACGGCGGATAGAAGCCGCGCATGGCTCGTTTCCTCTCCCGCGGTTACGATCGTCATCGGCCGCATCGCCGGTTTCATGCTGATTGCCGCAGCACTTCTCACATTGTGGGAAGCCTTGTCTTAGGCTTCTGTTTTCACGATGGAATTCACCGCAATGTGACTTCTTTTCGCCATGTGGAAAGGGCATCCTCGCGGCGTTCCATCAAGCGTCCGGCGCCCGCCGGAATCAAGGAGAGAGTGTATGAAACTGAAAACAATCGCAGCGGCCACGCTGTTCGGCTGTCTTTGCGCCGGAGCGGTCTATGCTGCCGGCGAAGTCGAAAAACGTGAAGGCATGATGAAGCAGATCGGTGGCTCCATGGGAGCGCTCGCCGCCATCTCCAAGGGCCAGAAGCCTTTCGACGCCGAAGCCGTCAAGGCCGCCGTGACGACCATCAGCACCAATGCCAAGGCTTTCCCCGACCAGTTCCCCGCCGGCACCGAGACCGGCAGCGCGGCAGCGCCCGCGATCTGGGAAAACTTCGATGACTTCAAGGCCAAGTCCGCCAAGCTCGGCGCAGATGCGGATAAGATTCTCGCCAATCTCCCCACCGATCAGGCGGGTGTAACCACCGCCATGCAGACGTTGGGCGCCGATTGCGGCACCTGCCACCAGACCTATCGCCTGAAGAAATAATCGAACGAGTTTGAAACGCCGCTCCCGGGCGGCGTTTTTCCGTCACGAAAGACACCTGACAATGTCAGGGGAGAATGGGGAGAGGGGCATGTCTTCCATTTGGACGAAGCTTGTGGGCGGGATCGTGGTCGCGGCCGTTGCGGGCTACGGGATTTTCGCATGGGTGACCGCGCCGCAGCGCCAGGCGCCCAGCCATTGGGTGAGCCTCGGTGAGCCGGATCTCGCCAATGGCGAGACGCTGTTCTGGGCGGGCGGCTGCGCAAGCTGTCATGCCGCGCCGGATGCTAAGGGTGAAGCGCTGTTGACGCTTTCAGGCGGGCAGGCACTGAAAAGCCCCTTCGGCACCTTTCATGTTCCAAATATTTCGTCTGATCCGCAGCACGGCATCGGCGGCTGGACGCTGGCGGAATTTGGCGATGCCATGACGCGCGGTGTGGGAAAGAACGGCGAACATCTCTACCCCTCCTTCCCCTATGCCTCTTATGCCCGGATGACGCAGAAGGACATCAATGACCTCTTCGGTTATCTGAAGGCCCTGCCGGCGAGCCAGAACGATGCGCCCGACCACGATCTGCCGTTCCCCTTCAACATGCGCATGGCGCTCGGCGGCTGGAAGTTCCTGTATTTCGACCCTTCGGCACCGCCGCGCGTCGAGCTGGCCAATGCCAATGCCGAACTTCTGCGTGGCCAATATCTGGTGGAAGGTCCGGGCCATTGCGGCGAATGCCACACGCCGCGCAATGCGCTCGGTGGCTTCCTGAAGGGCAAGTGGCTGGCCGGCGGCCCCAATCCGGAAGGCGAAGGCCGCATTCCGGACATTACCCCCGGCTCGCAAAGCATCGGAAGCTGGGCCGAGGCCGATATTTCGAGCTATCTCGAAACCGGCTTCACCCCGGAATTCGACAGTGTCGGCGGTTCCATGGTGAAGGTGCAGCAGAACATGGCGCATCTGACAGCCGAGGACCGCGACGCGATCGCCGCCTATCTGAAGGCGATCCCGGCGCGCTGAGGGTCCCGTTGGCATGCGTGCCCATTGACTCCCGTCCCCACGCGGCGGATAACAACCCTGTGATGGTTCCTTCCGGGCGTTCCGGAAGGTGAAAAGGGAACACGATAGGGAGAAATCCTCATTCGTGGCTGCCCCCGCAACTGTGAGCGGAGAGCCTGAAACGAAATGCCACTGGCAGACCCTTCGACCGAACCGGCGTTTCCGGTTGAGGCGAGGTGATGCCGGGAAGGTGTTTCAGGTTTTGACCCGTAAGCCAGGAGACCTGCCATCACGGAAATGTCCATGCCGGCGGGGTGTCCGGAAGAGCGGAATGTCAGGGTGGCAAGATCGATGCCCCCTGTGTCAGTCTCGTATCCCCGTGGTGAAGTGTATCGCAGGCGGTCGTATGGCTTTGCCGTTCGACCGCATCCAGAGGCGCGGGGTCGCGCCGGAGAGGGGTCACCATGTCCATCCACCAGAATACGGCCAATTCAGCCGTTTCAGCAAAAACGGGCAGCTTCGCGCAATCGCTGACGGCGATCGTGCTTGGCCTGTTCGTTGTCGGTTTTGTCGGTTTCTCGCATGTGGAAGCCGTTCACAATGCCGCCCATGACACGCGTCATGCCAATGCCTTCCCCTGCCATTGAGGGGAATGTCATGTCGTCTTTTCGCAATATCGTCTTTACCGCAGTTCTCGTCGGCATCCTCGGCGGCTTAGCCGTTTCAGCCATGCAGGCCTTCGGCACCACGCCGCTCATCCTTCAGGCAGAGACCTATGAGGGCGCGGGCGGTGAAGCTGCCCACAGCCACGAGGCCACGGCGCCCGGTGCTGTGGCTCCCGCCCACGAGCACAATGAAGAGGCCTGGGCTCCGGCCGATGGTTTCGAACGCACTGCCTATACGGTTGCCGCCAATGTCCTGACCGCGATCGGTTATGCGCTGGTGCTGACCGGACTGATTTCGCTGCGCGGCACCAATGGCGGCTGGCGTGAGGGGCTTTTGTGGGGCATTGCCGGATTTGCCGCCGTCATGCTCGCCCCGATGATCGGCCTGCCGCCGGAACTGCCGGGCAGCCCCGCCGCAGCACTTGAGGCACGACAAATCTGGTGGCTCGCAACCGTTGCCGCAACAGCCGCCGGCATCGCGCTGATCGCCTTCCGTCGCGAACCCTGGGCCATCGTCCTGGCGCTGTTGCTGATCGTCGCGCCGCATGTGGTGGGTGCGCCCCTGCCGCCGCAAGGCGAACATGCACTGGCACCGCTGCCGCTGGAGCGTCAGTTCATCGTCGCCGCTACGGTTACGAGCTTCGTCTTCTGGGCTTTGCTCGGAACATTGAGCACGTTTTTCCTCAAGCGCTTCCAGTCGGCCTAAGTCATGGAGGACGCAGCGGATTGGAGTGAGGAACTCGATGCGCTGCGTTTTGCAGTTCCCGGTCACGGCGCTTGCTGCGCCGTGCATCGTCTCGCCTTCAAGGCGGTACTGGGCCCGAGCCCGGCGGATGAGGCGGCTCTTGCCTTTTTCCAACACCATCAGGCCGCCTTTGTGGCGGCGGCACTCGCCAAGATCAAACGTGCAAATTTACCCGCCGGCCGCAGCCTGCATCTGAACAGCCGCGATATTCGCCGGGCGATTGCCGGGGAGGGCGGCGATCACGCAGCACGTGTGTGCCGGGTGCTGGATCAGCGATAATCATCGCTGTTCTCACCTCCGTCATCCCGGCCCTGAGCCGAAATCCAGGCAGCCCAAGTCCTTGGGCTGAAAGAAGTCATCTCGCCGCGCAGATGCGCGTCGGCTGGATTCCGGCTCAAGGCCGGAATGACGGGGAGTAGGGGAGCGCGAACAACCGAGGCGGCTATGCCTCAGCGATGCTCCGCCGCAAAAACCTGAAGTTCGGCCTCGGCTTCCGGACCAAAGAGGCCGAGGCTTTTCAGAATTTCCACCGCGAAACTGACTGGCGCGCTGCCGGCCGCGGTAATGATGCCGCCATCGTTGACCGCTTTCGGCTGGTCGCGGTAAAGCGTCTCGCCGCCATAGGCCGAATAGGCCCTGTGCGAAGCCAGCGAATTGCCGGTATGGGCAACGGCGTTCAGAACGCCCGTGCCTGCCAGCGCACTTGCCGCCGCGCAGATGCCGGCCACCAGTCGGTTCTTCTCGCGAAAGCGGCGCACCAGTTCGCCGAGATCGGCAGCTGTTCCCTTTTCCCAGCTCAGGCCTCCGGGAATGACCAGCGCATCGATGTCAACGGCATCGAGCGCGTCATAGGATGTATCCGGCGTCACCTTCAGCCCGCCCATGGAGGTTACCGGACGTCCGTCCGGCGTGGCATAGACGATCTCGACACCGAGATAGCTGCGCGCCGCGGCGGCAAGCAGCGCCGGCTCCCAGTCAGCAAAATCCTGGGCGAGCGCAATGGCGATCCGTGTCATGGTCGTCTCCGTGTTTTTTAATCAGGCGATGGACTGCATATAGCGCATGCCGGTCACCGGGCGGGGCGCGAAATCCATGTTTTCGTAGAAACGATGCGCCGCCACATTGCCGGTTGTGGCGCTGACGGAAAGATAGTCGCAGCCGAGACGCTTGGCGATATCGCGGGCCCGGGAAACCAGATGCTGGCCGGTGCCATGGCCACGATGGCCGTCGCGCACGAAGAGATGATGCAGTTCGAGCCCGCGGCGGCCCTCCTGCGCCCTGTAGAGCGGCAGAAGCAGGGCGTAACCGATCAACGCGCCATCGGCCTCGGCCACGAGACCGTGCACCCAGGGCAGCGGGCCGAACAGGTCGCGCTCCAGTTTCGCCGGCGTGATCGCCGCCGCATCGCCGTGGTAGGAGGCCAACAGCGTGATCATCTCGTTGAGTTCGGGCAGATCCGTCTTGCGCGCGCCACGGATGATGACGACGGGCGGTCTTTCCAGTGTCAGGGAGCTATCTTCGGTCATTTTTCGGTCCTTTGGTCTTATCGGTGCCGTCAGGACGTTTGAAAACAACAAAGCCGCCTGACGGCGGCTTGTTGACAATATGATCTGTCGAGCCGCCCTTAGAGGAAGGCCCAAAAATACGAGCAGGAGATGGGTGCGCGTTCGTTGATCATGGAAAATGAAATGCGCCCGAATCCGCCATCTGTCAAGCGGGTCAATTCGCAAATCGCGCAATTGCCGACAGGATTGCGTCTTCCATGCCCGCATCGCCCGTCGAATGGCCAGCGCCATCGATGGTAACAAGCTCGCTTCCCGGCCACGCCTCGGCAAGTTCGAAAGCGGTGACGGGCGGCCCCTGCAAGTCGCGCATGCCCTGAACGAGTATCCCGGGAATACCGGCGAGGTCTCCGGCGTTGCGCAGGAGCGCGCCATCATCCAGCCAGGCCGCATGGTGGAAATAATGGGCGCAGAGGCGGGCGCGGGCGAGAATATACGCGCTGTCGCGCCATTTCTCCGGAAAGGCCGAAATGCCCTCCGCGCTGATCGAGCCCGCCTCCCACAGGTGCCACTCTAAGGCGGCCGTCGCGCGCACGGCGGGATCGGGATCATTCAGAAGCCGGCGATAGGCGCCGACCGGATCTTGCCTGGACATGTCATCGGGGATCGCGGCGATGAAACGCTGCCACTGCTGCGGCAGAAACATTGCCAGCCCCTTGTACAGCCAGTCGATTTCCCTCTGCCGGGTGGTGGTGACGCCGGCCAGAACCATGCCGCGAACATGGTCTGCATGGCGCTGTGCGTAAGCGAGGGCCAGCGTGGAACCCCATGAACTGCCGTAGATCAGCCAGTCTTCCACCGCGAGGGCACAGCGAATGGCCTCCATGTCATCGATCAGATGATGCGTGGTGTTATGCTCGAGACTATCAGCGGCGTTTGGCGTGCTTTGACCGCAGCCGCGCTGGTCGAACTGGACGATGCGGAAAATGGCAGGATCGAAATAGCATCGCGCTGTCGATGACAATCCTGAACCAGGCCCTCCATGCAGCAGGATTGCAGGCCGCCCCGCCGGATTGCCGGCAATCGTCACGTGCAGCCGATGGCCCTCGGAAACATCAAGGAAAATCGTGTCTGATGGCGTGATTTCAGGGAAGAGCTCGGCCATCTGACGTCCTTTTTTCAGGCGGGCAAGAGGCGATTACCGGGTGCACGTGACATTCGAATGTCAGCCTCTTCTCGGCTCAATGCTCCCCCTCGCACATGCCGTGATCGGAAAGCGCGCGGATGACATAACAATCCTCGATGGAATGGCCGTGGCAATGGGAGACGATCCGCTCCAGTTCGTGTTCCAGCTTCTTCAGGCTGGCGATTTTTTCCCGCACATCGGCAAGATGTTCGGCGGCGATGCGGTCTGCACCCTCGCACGGCATTTCCCGGTGCTGGCTGAGTGCGATCAACTCGCGAATGGCGTCTATGTTCAGGCCGAGATCGCGCGCGTGGCGGATGAAGGCCAGCCGTTCGAGATCGGATTTTTCGTAGCGGCGTTGATTGCCCTCCGAACGATCCGCCTCGCGGATGAGGCCCATCTGCTCGTAATAGCGGATCGTCGGCACCTTGACGCCGGTGCGTTTGGACAGTTCACCGATGGACAGCATGGCTTTCTCCATATCTCCAGTCTCTAGAGATATGGCCTTTCGGCCCGTCGTTCAATGGGGTCAGGCAGCGTCCTCCACGCCGAGTGCCTGGGCAAGCGCCTTCAGAACCTGCGATTCGAGGCTTGCCATATCGGGCTGTGTGGAGGCGGCCACATCAGCATTGACGCCGGTTGCGGCGGAGGCGCCGCTATCCATGTTCCAGAGGGCCGCAGCAAGGCTCGCGGAAGCGCTGGCGAGCGGTGCCACGGACGTGGCGACATTGCCGGCCACCGAAATGGCGCGATGGGCCGCCCGCGTCAACTCCTGCAAAGCTTCGGTGGTGGACTGTGTCTCCCTGCTCCGCGCCGGCTCGATGCTCCGGGCAGGAGAGGTGAAATTGATGCTGCTGGTTGCTGCAATAGTCGTCATGACTGAGTCCCCTAAGTTCTGATGGATGTTTTTTAATGCCCGAAACATTCGCGAGGATTGCGTCTCACACGACTTGCGCAAAAAACATGGGAAATATACTATACCCCCCTATAGTATATGAGGTCGGCCATGTCCCATACCATCCGCAACAAGGAAAAGCTTCTCGCCCGCATCCGCCGCCTGAAAGGGCAGATGGAAGCGGTCGAACGTGCGCTCGATGATGCCAAGCCCTGCGGCGAGGTGCTGCAGCTGCTCGCTTCGGTACGCGGCGCGCTTTCGGGCCTGACGGGGGAGGTAATGCAGGAGCATCTGCACGAGCACGTGGTGCATGCTGAAAATGAAGACGAACGGGCGCGGGCGGCGGAAGAGCTGGCCCAGGTGCTGAAGACCTACATCCGGTAAAACCGACAGGATTAAGCGACATGACGACGACATCCGAATACCGCGCAGCAGCCGGTCACGACCATGTTTTCCTTGGCCAGAACCACGAGCGTAATGAAAGGCGCGTCTGGATGGTCATCGCGCTGACCGCGGCGATGATGGTGGCGGAAATCGTCGCCGGTCACTGGTACGGCTCCATGGCGCTAACGGCGGATGGCTGGCACATGTCCACCCATGCGGGCGCGATGCTGATTTCGGCACTCGCTTATCTCTATGCCCGCCGCGAGGCCCGCAACCCACGCTTCACCTTCGGCACCGGCAAGTTCGGCGATCTCGCAGGTTTTGCCAGCGCCATCGTGCTGGCGGTGGTGGCGTTGCTGATTGCCGTGGAAAGCGGGATGCGCCTCGTCAGTCCCGTCGAGATCGATTTCAACCAGGCCATCCTCGTCGCCATCATCGGCCTTGCCGTCAATCTTCTCAGCGCGGTGCTTTTGAAGGATGACCATCACCACGATCATGGCCACGGCCACGGCCACGGTCATGCCCACGGCTCACATGCCCACCATGGGCACGGCAGCCACGCCCACCATGATCATGGGTCCCATGCCGAGCACCACGCCGGGCACGGGGCAAAGGGCGGCCGGGACAATAATCTGCGCGCTGCCTATCTGCATGTGCTGGCGGATGCGCTGACCTCGGTTTTGGCAATCGTCGCGCTGCTGCTCGGCAAGTGGAACGGCTGGTCGTTCCTTGATCCGTTGATGGGTATCGTTGGCGGCCTGGTGATTGCCCGCTGGTCATGGGGCCTGATCCGCTCCACGGCGACAACCCTGCTCGACGCGCTGCCGTCGGCCGAGGATCTGCCTCAGGAAATCCGTGAAAGCGTGGAAACGGAAGAGGATCGCATTACCGATCTGCATGTCTGGCAGGTGGGGCCGGGGCATCACGCCGCCATCGTGGCGATCCTTTCGCAGGCGCCCAAAGCACCGGCATTTTATAAGCAGAAACTTGCCGCCATACATGAACTCTCGCATGTGACGGTGGAAGTCAGCCCGGCAAGAGGCTGATTGGAATCGCCTATTCGGTATATTCCGAATAGGCGCTGCGTACCCATTCAGCCTGCGCTTCCGCCTTGTCCTCGGGGGAGGCGGTGGCCGCATCCTGATAGGCCGGCGCGCTGCCGTTGCCGACGGCCCATAGAACGTTGGCCAGCGACTGGGAAAGAATGGTGCTGGAAACGGTGGGGTTGCCGGGGCCGCGTTTTACCGCCTGCTCCTCCGGCGCGCTTTGGGCGCTGCCAGCTTTTTCGATGTCGCGGATGCGACCCTGATAGTTATATCCGCCAATGTTGCTTTCGATCTGCATGTCGGTGATTCCGCGTTCAAAAGTTAACGAATGGTTAACGGCGGCGACTTGTCCGAAACTTGCGCTTGCTGCGCTGCAGCGACTGTCGAGGGTTGACAGCCGGCGAAGTAGTGCTTCGTTTTGGCATAGTGAAGACGGGGCAGGAGGCAATTGCGAGCTTTGTGCCTCGCGGCATTACAGTCCGGTTTAAATTTCTGGCGCCGTGAATACCTCACTCCCGTCATTCCGGCCTTAAGCCGGAATCCAGCCGACGCGCGTCTGCGCGGCGAGAGAGTCCTTTCAGCCCAAGGACCTGGGCTGGCTGGATACCGGCTCAAGGCCGGTATGACGGAAAGAGGAAATCTCGCGGACGCGGCCAATCCGTCCGGTGCCGGATTACGCCGTTTCCTTCTCCACCGACATAACCGTTTCCTGGAGCTTTTCCGGCTCCTCCGCCTTCACCTCCGCCTCAACCTCCTGCGGCGCGGGCGTCACCATCGCAGCCACCAGCGTATCAAGCCCGATGCTGCCGACCGGCTTGCCGTCCTCGTCCACCACATGGGCCTGCGTCTCGTTGGCTTCCGACATGTCGCGGGCGATGGTTTCGAGCGTTGCGGTCTCGGGGACCGGCATGCCCTCGGGCTTGCTCTCCAGCGGCTCCATGACAGTGTTTGCCTGCAGCACGCGGCCACGATTGACATCGCGCACGAAGTCGGTGACGTAACCATCGGCCGGCGAGAGGATGATGCTCTGGCCGTCGCCCTGTTGCACCACTTCGCCGTCTTTCAGGATGGCTATATGGTCGCCCAGCCGCAAAGCCTCGTCGAGATCATGGGTGATGAATACAACGGTCTTCTTCAGTTCCTGTTGCAGATCGAGCAGCATCGTCTGCATATCCACGCGGATCAGTGGATCGAGCGCCGAATAGGCCTCGTCCATCAGGAGAATATCGGCGTCATTGGCAAGCGCCCGGGCAAGGCCGACGCGCTGCTGCATGCCGCCGGAAAGCTGGTTCGGATAATAATCCTCGTAACCGGCAAGGCCGACACGCTCCAGCCAGTAACGGCCCTTTTCCTCGCTTTGCTTGCGCGGTACGCCCTGGATATCGAGGCCGTAGACGCTGTTTTCGAGTACCGTGCGATGCGGCAGAAGGCCGAATTTCTGGAACACCATCGCCGTCTTGTGGCGGCGGAATTGCCTGAGCGCCGAGGCGCTCATGCCGCAGATATCCTCGCCGTCATAAAGAACTTCGCCGGCGGTCGGGTCGATCAGCCGGTTGATGTGGCGGATCAGTGTCGATTTGCCGGAGCCTGACAGCCCCATGACGACGGTGATCTTGCCGCCCGGCATGGTGATGTTGATGTTGTTGAGGCCGAGAACGTGGTTGTGCCTGTCGTTAAGCTCGACCTTGTCCATGCCTTTACGCACCGCTTCGAGGTACTTCTCGGGATGCTTGCCGAAGATCTTGTAAAGATTCCTGATTTCGATGCTTTTAGCCATGGGAGACCTCGCGGTATTTCTGCAGGCGCTTGCCGAAAGCCTGGCTCGCCCGGTCGAACATGATGGCGATGGCGACCAGAGCGAAACCGTTCAGGAAGCCCACCGTGAAGAACTGGTTGTTGATGGCCTGCAGCACATTCTTGCCAAGCCCGCCGACACCGACCATGGAGGCGACGACGACCATGGCGAGCGCCATCATGATGGTCTGGTTGATGCCGGTCATAATGGTCGGCAACGCCAGTGGTAGCTGCACATTGAAAAGCTTCTGACCGTTAGAGGAGCCGAAGGCGTCTGCCGCCTCAAGCACTTCGCGATCGACCAAACGGATGCCGAGGCTGGTCAGGCGGATGACGGGTGGAATGGCATAGATCACCACTGCGATCAGGCCCGGAACCTTGCCGATGCCGAAAATCACCACCACGGGGATGAGATAAACGAAACTTGGCAGGGTCTGCATCACGTCGAGCACGGGATTGATGAGACGTTGCAGGCGTTCGGAACGACCCATCAGAATGCCGAGCGGCAGGCCGATGACGATGGCGATCAGGGTAGCGATGGCGACGATGGAGAGCGTCGTCATGGCATCGCGCCAGAGGCCGACCGCGCCGATCATCAGCAGGGAAATGGCGGTGCCGCCTGTGATCTTGAAGCTGCGTCCGGCCAGATGCACGATGGCGAGAATGACCAGCATGGTAATGATCCACGGCGTCTGGATGAACAGACGCTCCGAGGAATTGAGGAAAAGCTGCAGCGGGTGAACGACGACGTCGATCGCATCGCCGTAATTGCGCACGATATCGCGAAACCCGTCATCGATGGTTTTGCGAGCCACGCGCATGGTGGAGTTGTCGATTGCCGGGAACTTGCAGAGCAGGTCCGGCAGGTAGGTGCAGAGGGCCATTATTGTTGTTTTCCCTTTGGGTTGTTGGGGAATGGTGCGGCGGAGGTTGGTGCGTGCGGGCACCCCCCTCTGTCCTGCCGGACATCTCCCCCTCAAGGGGGAGATCGGCAGGGCGCACCCTTTCCAAAATCTCAACGTAAGCGATGGGCGAGACCCCCGCCGCAGGTCGATCTCCCCCCTTGAGGGGGAGATGCCCGGCAGGGCAGAGGGGGGTAAGCGGCTTGCGCCAACCCCGCCTCCCGTCACATCGAAGCCTTGATCTTCTCAGCCACCTCGGGCGAAACCCACTTCGTCCAGAGTTCCTCATGGTTCTCGAGGAAATACTCGGCCCCATCTTCATTGGTGCCCTGATTTTCATCCATCCACGCCAGAACCTTGGCGACGGTGTCGTTGTCCCACTGCCGCTTGCGGATGTAGTCGATGGAAGGGCCCGCCTTTTCGGCGAAATCCTTGGTCACGACGGTGAAGACCTCCGCCACCGGATAGGCATTCGGCTTGGGATCGGCGCAGTCCGCCTTGGCGATGCAATTGTCGTAAGCCGCCCGGTCAAGCGGAACGCCATCGTCCAGCTTCACCATATCGTATTTGCCGAGAATGGCCGTCGGAGCCCAATAATAGCCGAGCCAGCCCTGCTTCTTTTCGTAGGCATTGGAAATAGAGCCATCCAGACCGGCCGCGGAGCCGGTATCGATCAATGCAAAGCCCTTCTCATCAGCCTTGCGGGCCTTGAACAGGTTGGCGGTGGTTGGCTGGCAACCCCAGCCCGGCGGGCAGCCGAACACGGCGCCCTTGCTGGCGTCTTCAGGCGCGGGAAACAGTTCAGGATGCTTCAGCGCATCCTCGACGGTCTTGATGTCTGGATGTTCGTCGGCGAGATATTTCGGAATCCACCAGCCTTCAACGCCGCCTTCGCTCAGGATTTTGACTTCCTGAATGAGATTGCCGCTCTTGACGGCTTCCTCGTAGGGGGTGCCAAGTGTGTTCACCCACATTTCGGGCGCCATATCCGGCTGGCCCTTTTCATTCATGGAGGTGAAAGTGGGGGTGGTGTCGCCGCTGACGACATTGACCGTGCAGTCATAGCCGTTTTCCATGATGAACTTGTCGACGTAGGCCGCGACACCGGCGGATGCCCAGTTCATTTCGGCGATGGTGATGCTGCCACAGCTGTCTGCGGCATTGGCGGAAGATGCTGCACCGGCAGCGATGGTAAAGCCCGTTACGAGAATGGTCGAGGCCAGGAGTTTCTTCATGAGGAGACCTCCAAGTCTGATGCAGTGTTTTCATTTGGCAAAGCGGGAGCACTGCAAAGCCCGGATTGCCAAGGGCGAACTGACATGGCGCGTGGAGATGCCGAAAATCCGGCGAGAGAATATCCGCAGAACAAGCCGCGAGATTGCCGCGGAAACTGCGGCGAAAAGGCGCATGAATATGTCAACGCCGTGCATAATACGGCCAAAAAGTGATATTGCAACGCGGCAATGCGCAGGGCAGCCATGCAGGTGATCTATGGAGCGATTTTCCTGTTCGGGTAATACATGGCGTGTATTTTATTATTCAGTAGAAAATATCGACTATACAGTAGATCGAAATAAAAATTCCCAATAATTTCAAGTTTTGTTTAAATAAGAAATTTTTGCCGCAATTTGTGAAAAAAATAATCTGAAATCTTTTTTCGAGAGGTATTTTTGTGCGAAACGATACGGGCGGCAGCCTACGCCGCCCGCATCGGGCATCAGACGGCGTCCTTGCCGGCTACCTTCAGCGCGAAGGCGTATTCGAAGGCTATTTCCTCCAGCCGCTGGAAGCGGCCCGACTTGCCACCATGGCCGGCCGCCATGTTGGTCTTGAGCAGGATCGGCGCTTCACCCGTGGTCTTTTCGCGCAGCTTCGCCACCCATTTGGTCGGCTCCCAATAGGTCACACGCGGATCGGTGAGGCCGGAAAGCGCCAGAATCGGCGGGTAAGGCTTCGCACCGACATTGTCATAGGGGCTGTAGGCGGCGATCCAGCCATATTCCTCTGCCGCTTCCAGCGGATTGCCCCATTCCGGCCATTCCGGCGGCGTCAGCGGCAGCGTGTCGTCCAGCATCGTTGTCAGCACGTCCACGAAGGGAACGGCGGCGATGATGCCGGCAAACTTCTCCGGCGCCATATTGGCGACGGCGCCCATCAACATGCCGCCGGCAGAACCACCCTCGGCGATGATGCGCTCGTAAGACGTGAAACCTTCCTGCACCAGATGATCGGCAGCGGCAATGAAGTCTCTGAACGTGTTCTGCTTGTGCTCCATCTTGCCGGTTTCGTACCACTCGAAACCCTTGTCCTTGCCGCCGCGAATATGGGCGATGGCATAGATGAAACCACGGTCCGCCAGAGACAGCGTCGTGGTGGAGAAGGAAGCGGGAATGGTGATGCCGTAAGCGCCGTAGCCATAAAGCAGGCAGGGGGCGGAACCGTCGAGCGCCACGTCCTTGCGGTAAAGCAGAGAGACCGGCACCAGCTCACCATCATGCGCAGGGGCCATGATGCGGCGGGTGATGTAATCATCAGGATTGTGGCCCGAGGGCACTTCCTGCGTCTTCAGAAGCGTGCGTTCGCGCGTCACCATGTCGTAATCAAACAGCTGGCTCGGCGTCGTCATCGAGGAATAGGAGAAACGGATGACGTCGGTGTCATATTCCGCCGCGCCATGCAGGCCCAGCGAATAGGCCTCTTCGGCAAAGGCGATGGAATGTTCCTCGCCGGTGCGGCGGTCGCGGATGACGATGCGCGGCAGGCCGTCACGGCGCTCCAGCCATATCAGATGGCGGGCATAGGCATCGACGGAGAGGATCAGCCGGCCCGGCTCATGCGGCACCACCTCTTTCCAGTTTTCCTTGCCGGGCGCCGTGACCGGGGCTTCCACAATGCGGAAATCCTTGGCATCGCCGTCATTGGTGAGGATGAAGAAGACATCGCCGCCTTCGCACATCGAATATTCGATGCCCTCTTCGCGTTCCGCCACGATAGCCGGTTCCGCGGTCAGGTCTTTCGTGGAGAGAATGCGATATTCGCTGGTCTCATGATCGTGAATGTCGATGAAGATGAAATCATCGAGAACGGACGCACCGACACCCATGAAGAAACCGGGATCCTTCTCCTCATAGACCAGCCGGTCGGCCGATTGCGGCTCACCGATAATATGGTGGAAGACCTTGGAAGGGCGGTGGTTCTCGTCCTGCAGCGTATAGAAGAAGCTCTTGCCATCGGGCGCCCATGCGCCGCCGCCGCCGGTGTTTTCGACGATATCGGCAAGGTCCTCGCCGGTTTCGAGGTTACGGATGCGCAGGGTGAAATATTCCGAGCCCTTGTCGTCATAACCCCAGATGCCGTGTGTGTGATCGGAAGACTGGTCGAGACCGGCAAGACGGAAATAATCCTTGCCCTCGGCTTCTTTGTCGCCGTTCAAAAGCACCTGTTTCTCACCGCCGCCGCGCGGGGTGCGGAAATAATGCGGCTGCTCGCCGCCGGTCACGAAAAGCGTGCCATAGGCATAAGGCCCGTCATTGACCGGCACGGAGGAATCGTCCTGCTTGATGCGGCCCTTCATCTCCTCGAAAAGCTTCTCCTGAAGCGCCTTGGTGTCGCCCATGGCCGCTTCCATATAGGCGTTTTCCGCCTCCAGATGGGCGCGGATCGCCGGGTCGAGAATGGAGGTGTCCTTGAACATGGCCTGCCAGTTATCGGCCCGGAACCATGCGTAATCGTCGGTGCGGGTAATGCCGTGATGCGTATCCTGAACGGGCCGTTTTTCGGCGGTCGGGGCGGCGGGCAGGTTCTTGAAAATCGGCAATGGAAACTCGCTTTCCTGTAAAAATTCTTGAGCGGCACCAAGATGTAGAGCGGGGCTTGCGGCCGATCAAGTTTCAAATCTCCACAGGCGGAATGGCGTTCGGGCACAATTTCGTCAGCTTTCGATCACATTTTGGCAATATCCGGCAAATCAGCGATGATGCTTGCCGCCCGATGGCACGCAATCCATCGTCAAGAACAAACGAAAAAACTGACAGGACCCCATGCGAAAGCTTCTTCCCGCTGCCCTTTCTGCCTTTTTCCTTGGCTTGCAGACCCTTACCCCCGCTTTTGCGATTGATGCCAGCGTCATGCGGCAGTTGAACGCGCTTGCTCCCGAGGAGCGTCTGGAGCAGCGTTGCGACATTGAGGCGATGGAGCGGATAGCAACCGAGCAGAAGGGCATGAAGCCGGACAAGGTGATCGCCTATACGTTCGGTGATCCGGAAGTGGGAAAAAACTCCATCAAGGCGCCGGGCGCGGTCTTCAGAAGTTCGGGCGAATGGTACAAGCTCAGATACAAGTGTCAGCTGAAGAGCGATAGTCTCAGCATCCAGTCCTTCGACTACCGTGTGGGCGACAAAATTCCCGAGGAGCAGTGGAAGAAGTTGTATCTTTATGACTGATCACGGAATTTTTCGGTTTCGAACCGGCGTTTAGCCGCCGCTTTGTTGCCCCGTCGCAACCGGCTCTGTAACCCTGACATCTGATCGAAGTGAGGGGCACAGACATGGCGAGACGATTCAAGGGACTTTCTGCTTTTCCGATAACGCCGGCAGATGAGGCAGGGCGGGTCGATGTTGAAGCCTTCTCCGCCCTGATCGAGCGGCTGGATGTCGCGGCAGTTGATTCGGTCGGCATTCTCGGCAGCACCGGCATCTATATGTATCTCACCCGCGAGGAGAGACGCCGCGCCATCGAAGCGGCCGCCGCCATCCTCAACGGCAGGCGCACACTGATGGCCGGCGTCGGCGCCTTGCGCACCGATGAAGCCGTGGCGCTGGCAAGGGATGCGGAAGCGGCCGGTGCCGATGCGCTGCTGCTCGCGCCGGTCTCCTACACGCCGCTGACGCAGGAAGAGGCCTATCACCATTTCGCCGCCGTGGCGGGTGCGACGGCCCTGCCGCTCGCCATCTATAATAACCCGACGACCACCCGCTTCACCTTCAGCGACGAACTTCTGGTGCGGCTCGCCTATATTCCCAATATCCGCGCCATCAAGATGCCGCTGCCCGCTGATTCCGATTATGCCGGCGAGCTTGCGCGGCTCAGGCCCAAACTGTCGGACGATTTCGCCATCGGCTATAGCGGTGACTGGGGCTGCGCCGAGGCCACACTCGCCGGCGGTGACACCTGGTACAGCGTCATCGCCGGCCTGCTGCCGGTTCCGGCGCTGCAATTGATGCGGGCGGCACAGACCGGCAATGCGGAGGAGGCAAAAAGGCTCGATGCGGTCTTCCAGCCGCTCTGGGCGCTGTTCAGGGAATTCGGCAGCATCCGGGTTGTGTATGCCGCCGCCAATATCCTGTCGCTGACGGTCAGCGAACCGCCCCGACCGATCCTGCCGCTTACGAGTGCGGAACGCCAGCGGGTGGAAGAGGCGCTGGAGGCGCTCTCCGCGCTGGAAACCGCGCCATAATTCGGGCGCTTTGCGGGCGGATTGCCACACACCATGACTGCATGAAATTGCGGAACCAGAAATGATACGTCGTCTCCTCCTCGCTGCCCTGTTTGCCTCTGCCGCCGCGACCGCCTTTGCGGCGAACGGCCTTGTCGAGCCGTCGCTGAAAATGTCGCCGCAGCATGATGGCAAGGTGCGGGTGGCGATGACGCTCGACGCCTGCATGGGCAAGACCGACCACCGCATTCTCGACACGCTCGTTCGCGAACGTATTCCCGCAACAATCTTCGTGACCGCCCGCTGGCTGAAGCATAACAGCGAGGCGCTCGCGGTGCTGATGGCAAATCCCGACCTGTTCGAGATCGAAAACCACGGCGAAAACCATGTGCCGGCGGTGGACAAGCCCGTTTCGATTTACGGCATCGCTGCTGCGGGATCGGAAGCTTCGGTCGTGCAGGAAGTGGAAGGCGGTCGTCAGGCCATCGTCGCTGCCACAGGCATCCAGCCGCAATGGTTTCGGGGTGCGACGGCCAAATATACAAGCTCGTCCATGGCCACCATCAACCGGCTCGGCATGCGCGTGGCGGGTTACTCCGTCAATGGCGATGGCGGCTCGCTGCTGGGCGCTGCCGCGACGGCCAAACATATCGCTGCGGCGAAGAATGGCGATGTCATCATCTCCCACATCAACCAGCCCACCCACGAGGCGGGCGAGGGCGTGGTGAAGGGCCTGTTGGCGCTCAAGGCACGCGGCGTGATTTTCACGCGGCTGGACGACCCGTCATTCGCGCCGCCGGGGAATTGATCTCCAAGGTTGCCGCCCGTTTCTTCTCCCCGCCGGGGAGAAGAAATATGCCGCAGACTTTTCCTTCAAACGGCGCGGAAGAAAAGAGCTGACAAATCCCCCACATCTACGCCCGTTTTTCGGCGGCGTGCCGTTCGAAATTGCGCTAGCATCTTCGTCATGATGCTGTTCAAACGCCCCGACACCGAAACCCTGTATTCCGCCCTTGTGAACAAGGACCCCGCCTATGAAGGCGTGGCCTATGTGTGCGTGACCTCGACCAAAATCTTCTGCCGCTTCACCTGCACGGCGCGCAAACCGAAGATCGAAAACTGCCGGTTCCGCGAGACCATCGCCGAATGCCTGGAGGCGGGGTTCCGCCCCTGCAAGCGCTGCAAACCGATGCTCTCCTATGGCACGGCCGATGAAACGGTAACGCAACTGCTGACGGCGCTGGAAAACGAACCGGCGCGGCGCTGGCGTGAGGAGGATGTGGTGGCGCTTGGCCATGATCCCTCCACCGTGCGCCGCACCTTCAAGCGCCGTTTCGGCATGAGCTTTCTGGAAATCGCCAGATTGCGCCGCTTGGGCGATGCGGTGGAAAGCATCGCTTCCGGCGAAGCGGTGATCGGCGCGCAGATCGACGCCGGTTACGACTCCGGCAGCGGCTTCCGCGCCGCGATCAACCAGTTCTTCGGCTCCTCTCCCGCCGCCATGAAGGGCAGGGGGTTCCTGAAGGGTGACTGGATCGATACGCCGATTGGTCCGATGCTCGCCATTGCCGACGATCATGCCCTGCATCTGCTAGAATTCGCGGACCGGCCGGCGCTTCCGGCCGAACTGAAGCGGCTGAAGAGCCGCACCGGCGCGGACATGGTGCTCGGCCGAACGGAGGTAACAGGTCAGATCGAAGCCGAGCTCAAGGCCTATTTCGCCGGGCAGTCAGCCTCCTTCGAAACCCGCCTTGCCGGCCAGGGCACGCCCTTCGAGCGCGATGTCTGGCGCAGCCTGCGGCAGATCCCGGTGGGCGAAATCGTCAGCTATTCGGCACTCGCAACCGCCATGGAAAGGCCATCCGCCGTGCGCGCGGTGGCGCGCGCCAACGGTGCCAACCAGATCGCCATCGTCGTGCCGTGCCACCGGGTGCTCGGTGCGGATGGCAGTCTGACCGGTTATGGCGGCGGCCTGTGGCGCAAGAAATGGCTGATCGAGCATGAGCGTCGCATGGCGCAAGGGCAGGTGCGCGAGATGCCGCTCGCTTCCTGAGCGGCCTCGTTGTGGGGTTTCAGGAGATTTTCCGTTGGCGGAGGCGCGTCGCGCCCTCCGCCTCTGTATCCGCCGTTCAATCCGGCAGGTTCGGCACGACCCGGCGGGAGGGGAAGAGTTCGCGCGTCACCGTCATGACGATCAGCGACAACGGCAGGGCCAGCATGGCGCCGGCCGCGCCCCACATCCACGTCCAGAAGATGATCATCACAAAGACGAGGAAGGGGTTGATCTCCATGTTGCGGCCCACCACCGCCGGAAAGGCGAGGTTTTCCATCAAGAGGTGGATGGTGAAGAACACTCCCGCCGGCAGCAGCGCGAGGATCATGTTGTCATGCGTGATGATACCGGCGACGGTCAGCGATATTGTCATCAACGTGATGCCGAGAAACGGAATGAAGCTCGAAAGAAAGGCAAAAAGCCCCCAAAGAAGCGGCATGGCGAGGCCACCGAGATAGGCGATCACGATCATCGTCACACCCAGCGCGGCGTAGATGAGGCTTGCCGTGGCAAAATAGGTGCCCAGCACCTTCTCCACCGAGCCGATGATGCGAATGGTTCTGAGCCTTTGATGGCGCGCCGGAAAGGCCATGATGAGAGCCTTGCGCAGTCGCAGCCGGCTGTAGAGAAACATTAGAAGAGCCGCCAGGAAGATCAGTCCCTGAACGATGGCCGGCGTCACATTCGCGCCAAGCAGGGAAATGATTTCGCCGCTACGCGACAGCAGCGATTCCATCGACATGGAGCCCATGCTGAACGTGGCCGCGGAAATATTCAGCCACCGCAGATTTTCGAGGTAAGGAAGGAAGCGGTCAATGCTGCGCTCGATCAGGGCAGGGCCTTCCGATGCCAGCTGTGAGACCGGGTCAATCAGGGAATTGACCACGAAAAAAATGACCGCAGCGACGAGTGTGGACAGGATGATGGCGACACCGGCACCCGGAATGCCGTAGGAGGCCAGTTTTTCGGCGGAGATGCCCAGGATCATGCCAACAACGACAGCCATGACGACGGGCATCAGAATCATCGATAATTCGTGGATCACCGCCATGGACATGATCAGGAAAATGCCGATGACCGACCAGGCAACGAAAACGTCAAGCGCCTCCCGCCCCAGCGGTTGCTGACTGCGCGCGTCATCCCGCTGTGAAACAGAGGCGGGTGTCGCAAGCGGATCGGCCTTGTCTACTGGCAAGGCCGCAGTGCCGGAAAGATCCGGCTTGGCATTCTCATTCATCGGACTATCCCCCAATAACGAGGTTAACGTCCGACAAATCCGGCGGTTCCGGGGCGGCTGAAATTTCTGCCGCCCCGTTCAGCGTTTATGCGGAAAGCTTTAGCCCTATGCCCCACGGATCCTTCAAAAAGATGCCGTCACTTTGCCTTTCGGTGGAGATTTCCAGCCGGTCGAGTGCGGCGAGAGCCGTCTCGAGCGCGGCCGGCTCGTTGAATTTCAGCGAGTAACCGGAAAGCCCCGTCATGTTCTCCCTGCGGGCCACGGCGCCACGGCTGTTCCAGATATTGGCGGCCACGTGGTGGTGATACGCGCCCGATCCGAAGAAGCTTGCTCCGGGATACCGCGCCATGATCTTAAGCCCCAGCACATCCTGATAAAACTCATCCGCCTGCGGAATATTGCCGACCTGCAGGTGAATGTGGCCGATGGCGGTTCCCTCCGCTGCGCCGGTGAAGGCCGCCTTCGGGGCGCTGTCGTAAAGCGCCTGAAGATTGAGGCCGATTGTCGCCATCTCCACCGTGCCATCCGGCTGGTAGGTCCATTCTTCCGGCGACCGGTCGCGATAGACCTCTATGCCGTTGCCTTCCGGATCTGCGAGATAGATGGCCTCGCTGACCAGATGGTCAGACGCACCCTGAAGCTGAACATTGTTCTGAGCGGCATGTGCCAGCCAGTGCGCGAGGTCATCGCGGCTCGGCATCAGGAATGCGGTGTGGAACAGGCCTGCGGCATTGCGCGGCGCGCGTTCCGCCGTGCTGGAGGTGGAAAGTGTGAGCAGCGGCTGGCCTCCGACGCCAAGCACCTCACCGCTCGGGTTCTTTTCAAGAACGGAAAGACCGATGATCTTTTGATAGAAATCCGAAACGCGCGGCAGATCGTGAACGACGAGATGGGCCTGGCCGACATAGGCCGGCCGCGTCAGGGCGAATTGTTTGATTTCACTCATCATCATCTCCATATTGATTCCGACGCGCCAAGGGGTGGGCCGGTTGCCGACGAGATCGGCTTCGCCGCTTTGCGGCGTTTGTCGAAGACGAATATGGGCTGGTTTCGTCGTTCAGCAAAGATCACCAGCTGGCGATTGACTGTCCACTATTCGTTGACAATGCCCTGTTCCGGCATGGCTTCGGCTTTGACTTCGATCAAGGTGAAGGCCGCGCCGGCCGGCAAATATGAGCTTGAGCCCGACACAACGGCGGATCACGTCAAAGGAGACAGCCATGTACAAGAAGATCATCGTACCGGTAGACCTCAGCGCCACTGACAAGGGAGAAAAGATTCTCGAAAAGGCCAAGGCACTGCTGGACCCCGACGGCGAGATCGTTCTCATCAACGTTGTCGAGGAACTGCCGGGCTATATGGCGATCGACCTTCCTGTCGACCTCATCGAAAACGCGATCAAGGACGCCAAGGCAAAACTCTCGGACCTCAAGGCCAGGGTCGGTTTCAACGGCAGCCATGAAATCAGAAGTGGCGCGCCGGCGCGGGAAATCATCGCTGCGGCAGAGGAACACAAGGCTGATCTCATCATCATCGCGTCGCACACGCCTGACTTCAGCAACTATTTCATCGGCGCCACCGCCGACCGCGTGGTGCGCCACGCCAAATGCTCGGTGCTGGTGGATCGCTAAGGTTTGACGTTTTTGGGTTGCGGGCGGGTTTCCCGCCCCTCCAAGCATTTCCAGGAAAAGTGGAATCCGGTTTTCCATCCGGAAATGCGACAAAACAAGAAGATCGGCTGGAGGAAAAGTCCATGAATACCGAAAGTTACGAGAAAATCCTGCGTGACCGGCAGCGCGAGCTTTATCGCCGCCTGCATAAGATCGAGGCCGACTTCGAAGAGCCGCGCAATCCTGATGACGATGACAGGGCCACCGAACGCAGCAATGACGAGGTGCTGGACGAGCTGGGGCAGGTGGGGCAGGATGAGTTGCGCGCTATCGACGCCGCCCTCGAGCGTATCGCCAAGGGCACTTTCGGCACCTGCGTCAAATGCGGAAGCGAGATTTCGGAGGATCGGTTGAAGGCTGTTCCCTATACGCCGTTCTGTCAGGAATGTGCTGCGGCGTTGTGAGGGCAGGGAAAGCGTGGCTGGGTCTCTTCCCCCCGCTGGGAAGAAGGTGGCCCGAAGGGCCGGACGAGGGGGCAAGCTCTCCGAACACATCTACCCTGCCGCCTCATCCCGCTGCCGCGGACTTCTCCCCGGCGGGGAGAAGAAACAAGTGTATGCCGCTCGCTCCACAGGCAATTGGTCTGGCCGCAGGGCAACCCAGGACCTCTCCTTTCGCAACAGCACCGAACGCAATTTGATCGCCATTAACCGGCTGCTGTCTTGTTCCTGTCTAATATTGTCTTCATGCTTTGGTGAAAGCACGCAGACAGGATTGGACTATGAGCGATTTGTGGCGGTTCGGACGCCAGTATGATTTTCACGAGATTGTCGCCGATGGCATCGTCCACGGGGTCGGTATCGTGCTGGCGCTTATCGGCGCCACGGCGCTGATTTTCTACGCGATGGTATGGGGTACGCTCAGCGCCATTGCAGCGGCGTGGATTTACGGCCTCGGTCTCGTCGTGTGCCTATCCGTCTCCTTCACCTATAATATCTGGCCGCACTCGAACGTGAAATGGTTCCTGCGCCGGCTGGATCACTCGGCGATCTTCATTCTCATCGCAGCCACCTATACGCCGTTTCTGATGCGGGGTATCCACGATCCCATGATCGCGGTCATGCTGGGGCTGATCTGGCTCGCTGCGATCTGCGGCATCCTTCTCAAATGCCTGTTTCCCGGCCGTTACGACCGGGTCGCCATCGGCCTTTATCTCGCCATGGGCTGGAGCGGCGTCATGGTGGTCGAGCCGCTGTCGTCGCATCTCGCGCCGGTCACGCTCTGGCTGATCGTCGCCGGCGGCGTCATATATTCGCTCGGCGTCATCTTCCATGTCTGGGAAAAGCTGCGCTTCCAGAATGCGATCTGGCACGGTTTTGTGGTCGCAGCCGCTGCGGTTCACTATTTTGCCGTGGTCACCGCCTTCAGCCTCGTTCCCCTGGCTTCGTGAAGATCGTGAGAGCGCGGCGCTGGACATGTCTCCGTCTCATCGCTTAAGGCTCGGCGCAGGCGCGGCAAAGCCGCGTATTCGCAAACCAGGCGGAGCTAAGAAAATGACCGTGGAACTTCGCGACGCGACCGTTGATGACCTCTCCGGCATCATGGAGATATACAATGACGCTGTCGTGAACACGACGGCGATCTGGAACGAGGTGGTGGTCGATCTCGACAATCGCAAGGACTGGTTCGCCGCCCGCAAGTCGCGCGGCTTTCCCGTCATCGTCGCGGTTCTGGACGGCGAGGTCGCGGGCTACGCTTCCTATGGTGACTGGCGCGCTTTTGACGGTTATCGCCATACCCGCGAACATTCCGTCTATGTGCATAAGGACGCCCGCGGCCACGGCATCGGCAAGAAACTGATGCAGGCGCTCATCGATCATGCCGCCGGCAACGACGTGCACGTACTGATCGCCGCCATCGAGTCGGAAAACACCGCTTCCATCCGCCTGCATGAAAGCCTCGGTTTCACGGTCGCGGGCCGGTTCTCGGAAGTCGGCACCAAGTTCGGGCGCTGGCTGGATCTGACGTGTATGGAACTGAAATTAGGTTAAGCCAAGAAGCTTAAGCCAAGAAGCTTAAGCCATCTTTTGACCGGTCGAGTGTCACGAGTCTCTTCTCCCCGAGGGGGAGAAGTCCGCGGCAGCGGGATGAGGGGCAAGCTCTCCGAATATCGCTAACGTAGCCCCCTCATCCGACCCTTCGGGCCACCTTCTCCCCGCCGGGGAGAAGAAATACGCGGTATGGCTCAGACCGGCTCGAACACCATCGAATGGCCGTTGATGCAATAACGCAGACCGGTGGGCGGCGGGCCATCGGGGAAGACGTGGCCGAGATGACCGCCGCAATTGGCGCAGCGGATTTCAGTGCGCACCATGCCATGGCTGGCGTCGCGATGTTCCGTCACTGCGCCGGGCTTCACCGGTTCGAAATAGCTTGGCCAGCCGCAGCCGGCGTCGAATTTCGTGTCGGAGAGGAACAGCGGCTCGTCGCACGCCGCACAGCGGTAGAGGCCTTTTTGGAATGTGTCCCAATACGGCCCGGTAAAGGCGCGCTCGGTGCCGTGCTCGCGCAGGATGCGATATTGCTCCGGCGTCAGCTGCTCACGCCATTCGGCATCGGTCTTCTTCACTTTTGGGGATGTCAGATCGCTCATGGAATGATCCTTTCTGTTCATGCCTCAGATAATCATCGCCATGGCGGATTGAAAGAGGACATATCCCATAACGACTCCGTTATGAAACGGGACGGGGTGTCGATTTGGGTTGAGAAGGCATTGCCTATGCCTTAACTGAAAAATCCGATTTGAAACAAGAACGCCAGCCATGGCGCGCAGGGGTGGGGGACACCCCGGGAGATATGAATGACGTCCGATGTCACGCCGATGACATTTCTGTCGCTATTTCTGCCGTTTCTCGCGGCGCTCGCCGCACCGGCGCTGGTGAAGAGATTCGGGCACAATGCCGCCTGGATACTGGCGATTGCGCCGGCGCTTTCCTTTGTCCATTTCGCACTGATGTTGCCGCAGGTGGCGGCTGGCGGCGTGGTGACGGGCGGTTATGCGTGGGTCCCAAGTTTCAATCTCAGCTTTTCCTGGTTCATCGACGGCCTGTCGCTCACCTTTGCGCTGCTGATCACCGGCATCGGCCTGCTGATCGTGCTTTATGCCGGCGGCTACATGAAGGGGCATCCGCAGCAGGGCCGATTCCTGTCTTTCCTGCTGCTGTTCATGGGCGCGATGCTGGGCGTCGTCGTCTCGGACAGTCTGCTGATGCTGTTCGTCTACTGGGAGCTGACCTCCATCACCTCCTTCCTGCTGATCGGTTTCGACCATGAACGTGCCGCCTCGCGCCGCGCCGCATTGCAGGCACTGGTGGTGACCGGCGGCGGCGGACTGCTGCTGCTTGCCGGGCTGATCTTCATCTGGGACATGAGCGGGATGACGCAGCTGTCGATGCTGGTGCGCAGCGGCGATATCCTGCGTGACAGCCCGTTTTATCTGGCCGCGCTGCTGCTGGTGCTCGGCGGTGCCTTCACCAAATCGGCGCAGTTTCCCTTTCATTTCTGGCTGCCCAACGCCATGGAGGCGCCTACCCCCGTTTCGGCCTATCTGCACTCCGCGACCATGGTGAAGGCCGGCGTCTATCTGCTGATGCGGCTTAATCCGGTTCTGGGCGATACCGCCGCCTGGCAGATACTGCTGCCCTTCTTCGGCGGGCTGACCATGCTCACCGGCGCGCTGCTTGCCATACGCCAGACCGATCTCAAGCTGATGCTCGCCTATACCACGGTGTCGTCGCTCGGCCTGCTGGTCATGCTGACGGGTTTCGGCTCCGACCATGCCATCGAGGCGGCGGTGCTCTATCTGGTGGCGCATTCCCTGTTCAAGGGCGCACTGTTCATGGTCGCCGGTATCATCGACCATGAGACCGGCACACGCGACGTGACGAAGCTTGGCGGCCTGCGAAGAGCCATGCCCGTCACCTTTGCGGCGGCGCTGGCGGCCGCGATTTCCATGGCCGGCCTGCCGCCCTTCTTTGGTTTTCTTGCCAAGGAAGAGATTTATTATGCGCTCGCGCATGGCAATCCGCGTGCCGTGCTGTTCACCGGCATTGCCATTCTCGGCAACGGGCTGATGTTTGCCGTCGCCTTTGCAGTGGCGCTGAAACCCTTTCTCGGCAAGCCGGTAAAGACCCCGAAACATGCACATGAAGGCCCGCTGCTGCTCTGGCTCGGCCCGGCGCTTCTGGCGCTGAAGGGGCTCACCATCGCTCTGTTCTCCGGCATCGCGCATTTCTACATCTCGACACCCATGGCAAGCGCCATTGCCGGTGAGGCGCGACCGGTGGAAATCTCGCTCATTCCGCATATCGGCGTGCCGCTCGGCCTGTCGCTGCTCACCATCGCACTCGGCATCGTCCTTTATACGCAGCTTTCCGCTGTCCGTGGCCTCATCGATCGCACCTTCAGGGCGCTGGGGGCAGGGCCGGACCGAGGCTTTGACGTCTTCATCGAAATGCTGGTGAAAATGTCGTTCCACATCACCCGGCTGATCCAGCCGGGCCGTCTCGAATTTTACGTTACCGCCACTTTCGCTGTCATCGCCGCCGTGCTGCTCGTGCCGCTGTTCCTCTATGGCGAATTGCCGTCCATGCCGTCATGGCCGCGGGATGCGCCGATCCATGAACTGACCTTCATCGCCATTGCCGTGGCGGGGCTCATCGCTGTGCTGACGGCCTCGAGCCGCCTGACGGCGATCATCGCGCTCGGCATCCAGGGCTTCGCGGTGGCAGTCATCTTCCTGCTGTTCGGCGCCCCGGACCTGTCCTTCACGCAGTTCATGGTGGAAACGCTGTCCGTCGTCATATTGACGCTGGTGATGACGCGGTTGCGCCTGTCGCCATCCGACCATCGCGGCCTTGGCCAGAAGCTCTTGGACAGCAGCATTGCAATTGCCTGCGGGACTGGCTTTGCGCTTTACCTGATGCGCGCGACGCAGGTGAGCTTCGACAATCGCCTGACCGATTTCTACAACAGCTATTCCAAGGTCATCGCCCATGGAGCGAACGTCGTCAACGTCATCATCGTCGATTTCCGCGGCACGGATACGCTGGGAGAAATCGCTGTCGTGATGATAACGGGCCTTGCCATCCTGGCGCTGATCCGTATCCGCCCTGCCGCGGTCAAGGAGCCGGCGAAAAGGTTCAAAAAGAAGGGAGCGCGGGCATGAACACGCTCATTCTGCGCACTGTGGCGCCCGTCGTCACCAGCCTGATGGTGCTGTTTTCCATCTTCGTCCTGCTGCGCGGCCATAACGAGCCGGGCGGCGGCTTCATCGGCGGCCTGATCGCGGTCTCGGCGCTGGCGATCTACGGCATCGCCTATGGCGTGGCGGCGGTGCGGCGCGCAATCTTCTTTCACCCGCTGGCGATTGCCGGGGCAGGGCTCCTGCTTTCGATGCTCTCCGGCCTCGTTTCCATTGTCGCCGGCGTGCCCTTCATGACCGGGCTTTGGGTCTACCCGAACCTCTTCGGCGTCGAACTGGCGCTCTCCACCGTCATGTCCTTCGATATCGGTGTCTATCTGGTCGTGGTCGGTGCCATCACATCCATTGCGCTGGCGCTGGAAGAAAGGGAAAGCGACTGATGGAAGCGATCTTCTCGATTCTCGTCGGCGTCTTCTTCTCGGTCGCGATCTACCTCATGCTGTCACGTCACAGCATCCGCGTGCTGCTGGGCATCGCCATTCTCGGCAATGCGGTCAACCTGCTGCTCTTCACGGCGGGGCGGCTCACCCGGGAGGTGCCGCCGATCATTCCGGCGGGCATGGACGCGTTGCCCGCAGGGGCTGCCAATCCGCTGCCGCAGGCGCTCATCCTGACGGCGATCGTGATTTCCTTTTCATTCTTCTGTTTCCTGCTGGTCCTGACATGGCGCGCGTTTCAGGAGTTGCAGACCGACGATACCGATGAAATGCGCACCGCAGAACCGGCAGGCGAGCCCCTGCCGCCGCTCGGTTATTGAGCGGCGAGGCTGAAACGACATGGCTTCATCCCCTACTTCCGCAGTTACCGATCTTTCCGCCGCGCTCGTCATGGCGCCCGTGCCGCTGCCGGACTGGCTGATCATTCTTCCGATCGCGCTGTGCATCGGCGTGGGCGCGGTGCTGATGATGATGCGCCACGCCATTCGCTACCATGCGTTGGTCGCCATCGCCGCGCTGGCCCTCCTCGTGGTTCTCGATGCCGCGCTCTTATGGAAGGTTGCCACGCAGGGGCCGTTCACCATGGTCATGGGCCGCTGGCTGCCGCCCTTCGGCATCGCCTTCACGGCCGATCTCACCGGCGCGTTGCTGTCACTCGCGGCCGCCATCGTCGCGCTGGCCGGCGCCATTCACGCCGGCAGCGATATTGACGCCAGCGGCAGACGTTACGGCTTCTATCCCTTCCTGATGCTGCTGATGGCCGGCGTTACCGGCGCGTTCCTGACCGGAGACATCTTCAACCTCTATGTCTGGTTCGAAGTGCTGCTGATCTCGTCCTTCGGCCTCATCGTGCTCGGCTCGACGCGGGAGCAGATCGACGGCGCGTTGAAATATGTCGTCCTGAACCTCATCGGCACGACGCTTTTCCTGATCACGGTGGGTTATCTCTACGCCATCTTCGGCACGCTCAACATGGCCGATATCGCGTTGAAGGCAAACGGACTGCGCGAAACCGCGCCGCTGATGACGCTTGCCAGCCTCTTCACGCTTGCCTTCGCCATGAAGGCGGCGGCTTTTCCGGTGAATTTCTGGCTTCCCGCTTCCTATCACACGCCGCGCATCGTCGTCTCCGCCCTGTTCGGTGGACTGCTAACCAAGGTCGGCATCTATTCGCTGCTGCGCGTCATGGTCATGCTGTTCCCGGTCGAGCGGGAGGAACTCAGCATCGTCATCGCCGCTTCCGCCGCGCTGACAATGGTGCTCGGCGCCATGGGTGCGCTCGCCCAGAACGATATTCGCCGGATGCTCGGCTATATCGTCATATCCGGCATCGGCTACATGATGGCGGGCATCGCCATCGGCACGCCGTCAGGCGTCTCGGGCGCGATCTTCTACGCGCTGCATTCCATGGTGCTGATGACGGCGCTCTACCTTGCCGCAGGCCACGCCGCTCGTCTCGGCGGCGGTTTCAGCCTCACCGTGCTTGGCGGCCTTTACCGGCAGGCTCCGTGGTTTTCGGCGCTTGCGCTCGCGCTGTTTTTCGCCGGTTCCGGCCTGCCGCCCTTTTCCGGCTTCTGGCCGAAGGCGGTCCTGGTCAAATCGGCGATCGATATCGGCGCATGGTGGCTGGCCGCCGCCATTCTCCTCTCCGGTTTCATCGCCACCATCGCCTTCGGACGGGTCTTCCTTCTATGTTTCTGGCGTCCGGCGGCAAAGCCATTGCCACAACCCGCCTTGCCCGCCGCGGCGCCCTCCGTCGCTCCGCTGGTCGCGCTGACGCTGCTGGTCGTGTTCTTCGGCCTGTTTCCCGAAAGCCTGCTTGATCTCAGCCAGGATGCCGCAGCCGGGCTCGGGAACCCGCAAGCCTATATCCATTCGGTCTTTCCAGAAGGAGGCAAGCCATGAGCCTCTATGTCGTGCAATTGCTGTTCGTGGCGGTATGGCTTGCGGTAACGGGCAGCCTGACGCTGGCAAACGTCATCTTCGCCCTCATCGTCTCCACGCTGGCGCTCTGGCTTATCCGCCACCAGCTTCCCGGCGGGCGCAATCACTGGCTGCGTCTTGGCCGCGTGTTGTCGCTGGTGCTGTTGTTCTTCAAGGAGCTTGCGCTTTCCGCCTGGAAGGTTGCCGTGATGGTGACACGCCCGAAACTGGACGTTCAACCCGGCATTTTTGCCTATCCGCTGACCGTAACCACGGATTTCGAAATCACGCTGCTCGCCAATCTCATCACGCTCACGCCCGGCACGCTTTCCGTCGATGTTTCCCCTGACAGAAAGGTGCTCTACGTGCACGCAATCGATTGCAGCGATATCGAAACCGCAAAAAACGACATTAAGAACGGCTTCGAAAAGAAGATCATGGAGGCGTTTCAGCAATGAATCCGGAACAGATAGTTTCATTTGCAAATATACTTGCGCTGGTTGTTCTCTCGGTGGCCTTTTTGCTGACAGTCTACCGCGTTGTCGTTGGTCCCACCTTGCCGGACCGTATCGTCGCGCTGGACATGCTGGTCGGCATCGCCATCGGCTTCATTGCGGTCATTGCCATCCGCACCGGCTTCAATCTCTATGTCGACATTGCCATTGCCCTTGGGCTCGTCGGTTTTCTGGCCACGGTGGCGTTCGCGCGCTTCGTGCTGTCGCGCGGACCGGATGGCGGGCGCGGCCCGAAAGGGGTTCTGGATGGCGCACGCCGGTCTGAATTCGCTCAGAACCCCTCGAAAATTCGGGTGAATAGCGGAAAAGAAAAGGGAAGGCGGTAATGGGTTGGATCGTTGCTATCCTGGTTGCGGCGCTGATGATCTCGGGTGCCGCCTTTTCACTGATCGCCGCAATCGGGCTCAATCGCCTGCCTGATGTTTACACCCGCATGCATGCCGCATCCAAGGCGGGGACGGTCGGCTCCGGCCTGCTGCTTCTGGCGGTGGGCATCCACTCTATGGATATATCGACGCTGGCTCGGGCGCTCGCCGGTTTCTTCTTTTTCGTTCTGACGGCGCCGGTTTCCGCGCATCTTCTTGCAATGGCTGCGCACAAGGCAGGTTATCCGCTTTCCGTTAAATCGGTAGTTGATGACCTCAAGAAAATTTGAAGTTGAATTACCCCCTAATAATAGGGGGTGCGCGTTTTCAATTACTACTAGGCATAGTATTTTATTACCCGTAATTTTTTGTATTCCGATTAGACTGTTTTGAACTAAAAAATTCACAGCAGGAATTTGACTTTTGCTGTTTTGCTGTTATCCAAATTAAGTGTAAAGTTGCTAATCGCGATTTGCATCTAGCCTCTTCATAGTCGGCATAGGCATTTTATTAATGTCTAATCTACGGGTCTCAGGACCATTGCTGCCCATGTCGCTGGTCATAAGTTGAATCTCGGACCAATACGTTTCCGGTTTTCGCTTGAAATCTAGGGGTAGATTTCACGTTGGTTTCAACAGGGCGAAGGTGGGGGCACCGGTAACTTCACATCGCTCGATGCGGCGTTCGCCCGCGTCAGGGGATCACTAACAGGAGATACTTAAATGACGGAAACTGCATACGGTAACGCCCAGGATCTGCTGGTCGAACTGACGGCGGATATTGTGGCTGCCTATGTTAGCAACCACGTCGTCCCGGTAACGGAGCTTCCCGGCCTTATTTCGGATGTTCACACGGCGCTCAGCGGAACGTCCGCGCCGGCATCGGTAGCGGTCAATGTTGAAAAGCAGAAGCCGGCCGTCTCTGTCCGCAAGTCGGTTCAGGACGATCACATCGTCTGTTTGGAATGCGGCGGCTCCTTCAAGTCGCTCAAGCGCCATCTCACGACGCATCACAGCATGACGCCGGAAGAATACCGCGAAAAATGGGACCTGCAGGTCGATTATCCGATGGTTGCGCCCGCCTATGCCGAAGCCCGCTCGCGGCTCGCCAAGGAAATGGGTCTCGGTCAGCGCCGCAAGGCCAACCGCTGATTTTCGAAGACAATCCGGCTTGCAGTGAAAGCCGGAAGTCGCAAGTTAATACGGCCGGTCCTTAGACCGGCCGATTTTGTTTTCGGGATTGAAGACCATGCCTTGGCGTGCGGTTCCGGAACGAAGCCGAGCATCATAAGGCCGCCATTAACGTCGTATCCGCGCCGTGAGAAACAACCCTTTCGCGATAGGGAACCTTATTGCGCTGCACGCCGGATGCTACGCGGCGAAAGCCTGCGGGCGCCGCTGCTTGCCATCATCCAGTCTCCAGGGAAAATCATCACCGGCCAGCCAGCGTGGAGATCGGCTTTTTTATCGTCTCGCGCAATATCGACTGAGGAAAAAAATCCTCAATTACGTCCATCACTTTCGAGAAAATCAAGCTATCTCAATGGCCTGAACTCCATCGCAAAATTTGCGCTTCCCCAAGTCTTTCCTCAGGTGTATGAATTAATTCCTATTCGTAGAGGAGTTGCATATGCCGTCGGATACCGTGTTTCTGCCTGCTGCCGCGCGGCCTTGCCTGCGGGTGCGTGATCGTCCCTTTCGTTCGTGGCCGTCTGCGGGCGGGCGGGATGACATTTCCCGTCTTTGCCGTCTGGTGCGGCAACTCACCGGGGAGATGGTGCGATTGACGGGTGAGCGAACGCCGGTGCGCCGCGATATCAGGCGCATGGAGTGCCACGTCCGCCAGATCGCCATGTATGTGTGCCATGTGCAGCTTGGCATTCCCATGTCGGATATCGGACCTTGCTTCGGCCGGGACAGGACGACGGTCGGCCATGCCTGCCAGGTGGTCGAGGACCGACGGGACGAGCCGGCATTTGACGAGTTTGTCGCCACGCTCGAGCGGCTTACCGGCAGTATCGTCAACGTGATGACAGGGGGCCGGGATGACTGAGACGAAACCCATGCCGGCTGCCTCCTCCGATCCTCATCTATTGCGGCTGCTGCGGTGCATCGCCGCCGGCGCAGCCGAGATGTCCCCGGAGGGGGGCGATATTGTGCTGCGCCGGGGGCGGGCAGGGCATCCCGCGCTACGGTTTCCGGCCGCGACGGTGCGGCTTGCCGTTTCGTCCGGGCTGGTCGAGCAGCGGGAAAACACCCTTCATGCGGCGCCGCCGCTCGCCTCCTACCTGAAACGCGCAATGGCAAAAGACCGCGACGAGATTTTTCAGGAGCAGCATCGGGATATGCAGACGGTTGTCGTGGATATCGGCGATGCGAAGCAGTCGGCCAGGCGTAACCTCAACACCTCGCAGCTGATCAGCCTTTCAAGGCTGAAGGAGCGTGACGGCGCGGCATTCTTTCCACCGGATGCGCTGGAGGCGGGGGAGCGGCTGGCCGCCGATTTTCATCGCGGCCACCTCAATCCCAGGGTGACGGCGACATGGGAACCCAGAACGGCGAGCCGCACAAAGGGTGAGGCGGGAGGCGCGCTCGAACTCACCGAGGCAGCAATGGCCGCAAGAACACGGTTTTCCCGCGCAGCCGAGGCGATGGGGCCTGAATTATCCGGCGTGGCTATCGATATCTGCTGTTTCGAAAAGGGACTGGAGACGGTGGAACGCGAGAGGCAATGGCCAGCGCGTTCGGCAAAATTGCTGCTGCGTGCCGCATTGCTGGCGCTGGCGCGCCACTACGCGCCGCCTGCAACCCGTGCAGGCAGGAAAGAACACCATTGGGGCGATGCTGATTATCGCCCATCGATGACGCGATAAATCTCAGGCGGTAAGCAGCCGGGCTTCCTCGCGGATACGCTTGATCATCGAGCGCAGGCCGTTGGCGCGCTGCGACGACAGATGTTCCACGAGCCCTATTTTGTCGAATACCTCGATCGCGTCGAGACCGGCGATTTCGGAGGCCCTTTTGCCGGAATAGACCGCAAGCACGATGGCGACGAGGCCGCGCACGATATGCGCATCCGAATCGCCCTCGAAGGTCAGGAGAGGGTCTTCGGCGCCGTCGCTATGGCTGACGAGCCAGACCTGGCTGGCGCACCCCTGAACCTTGTTTTCAGCCGTGCGCTTGTCTTCCGGCAGATCGGGCAGCGCCTTGCCGAGTTCGATGACATAACGATAGCGATCCTCCCAGTCATCGAGGAAAGCGAAGTCGTCAAGGATCGTTTCGAGAGAGGCCATTTGTGCGCCGTATCATCCGTTATTGCAGGTCTTCGTCACGATATAGGTGAAGTGCGGTCGGTTTTGAACCATAGCCCACGAAAAAGCCCACGGAAAACAGGTTCCGTGGGCAAGTTTGGCAGGCAGTGGCGGAAGGAAATCTCCATCCGCAATAAAGGCGGGCGCGGTGGCCGGCAGGATCAGGGAGCAGGGCGCTTCTGCGGCAGGGGAATGACGGTGCCGGTCTTCAGCATGTCGGCATCTGCGGGAAACTCGACGCTGACAACGGGTGCCGCTGCAAGCTTTTCGGCTTCTGCCGCAACGTCGGCAACATCGGCGGGCTTGTCCCCGGAGGCAAGCTGCTTGTCCAGCAGTTCATAGGCAACCTTTGCCCCTTCCTTTGCCCTTTCGCCCAGCGCATGGAAGGTTTCGGCGCCCTTGATGCAGACATCGGGCTTTTCGATGCAGATGGCGCTGACATAACGATAGGCCTCGCCGGCAGCCGAAACGGCGCTGGGAATATCGAAGGCCGAAGGTTCCTTGGCCGGATCGTTGCTGCTGCCGAAATAGGACAGCGCCACCAGTACCAGCGAAAACCAGAATGTTCCTTTGATCAGAAACCACATTGTCAGACACCCTGCCAGATGATCTTTGTTTTCGAAAGCCCCGCCCGGTTTCGGGTCATCGGCCTTTGTCCCGTTTTTCGGGCTTGTGAACAACCTACAGACGACCGGCGAACAGCCGATTGCAAAAAGCGGCGCAATTTAATTCAAATTGTATCTATTCTCCTCGGATCGGGACGGCGGCCATCAATTGACTCGCATTTTAACGGTCCATGTTAAGCATAATTGCGACAGAGGCCGCGCGTTCCGGGCGAAAGCGGCGAAAAGCTCTGCCGCAAAAGTTAACGCGATGGCAAAAATGAAGCGAAATCCGTCGCTTACCCGTCATTAACCATGATTGGCAAAGCTTCCTGGAAATGCCCCGTAATGGGACTGTCACGCATTTGACGGGCTTTTCAGCCCATTCTTTTTATCCATTCCTTAAGCCGCCGCCTTCTATTGTCGGAGCCGTTGGAACCGCCTTCAGGATTCGGGTTTGGTATTGCGTAATATGAGAGAAAAAGCGGTCGCACTGGTCGACCATGCAGCGGGCAGATGGCTTGCGCGCATGGAAGAGGACGCCGAAAGGCGCGCCGGGACCGTTGCGCGCCTGCGCTGGCTGATTGCCTTCAGCGCCGTCGGCCTTGTGGTTGTACCAGCCATTTTCAGCCTCGTCGTCAGCCCCGCCATCGCGCTGCCCATCGGTGCGGCCCTGGTGCTGGCGCTGTTTCTGGCCGCCGCCGCCCTGCTGATCGCCTTCTCCCATTCTGCGCACGGCGCATCCGCTCATTCGGTTTCCTCGGTGAACGACGATCTGATCGCGGCATCGCAGGTGCCGGGCCTGGTGCTGGTGATCGGTGAAACCGGCTTCGTCGAACACGTGTCCGGTCGCGATTGCGCGGCATTCCCGGCCGACCTTCAAGCCAGCAAAGGACATATCCTCGTTGAATATGTCTATGTCTCCGATCGTATCGAACTGATGCAGGCTTTCGACGTCCTGCGGCAGGGTGAGGACAGGGCAACCGCCGAACTCCGCTTCGAGACCGGTGCGAAATCGCGCCAGGCGCAATTCATGCACGCCCGTATCGAGATGACCGCCATTCGCGGCGCGACAGGTCGCCTGCGCCGCATCGTCGCCCAGCTCACCGATATTACCGAGATGGAGCGTCTGCGCCGCGATGTCGCCCGCAAGGCAGCCGAGGCGGAATCCGCCAATGACGCCAAGTCGCGTTTCCTCGCTGCCGTCAGCCATGAACTGCGCACGCCGCTCAATGCCGTCCTCGGTTTCTCCGATATTCTCGCCGGCGAATATTTCGGACGGCTGGAGAACGACCGTCAGCGGGAATATGTCGGCCTCATCCGCCAGTCTGGCGCCCATCTTCTGTCCGTCGTCAACACCATGCTCGATATGAGCAAGCTGGAAGCTGGCCGTTACGAGCTGATGATGGAAAGCTTCCCGATTGCGGAAACCATCTCGTCCTGCGAAGCGATGCTCGGCCTTCAGGCGAAAGAGAAGGGCCTGACCCTGACCAGCCGCATCCAGCGCGGCATCGGTGAAATCTCGGCCGATCAGCGCGCCATCCGTCAGGTTCTCATTAACCTCGCCGGCAATGCCATAAAATTCACCGATGCCGGTGGTGTGGTATCGATCGACGCTGCGCGCGAAGGCGCAATGCTGAAATTGACGGTGAGCGACACCGGCATCGGCATCGCGTCTGACAAGATTGAACTGCTGGGCCAGCCCTTCATGCAGGTTCAGAATGAATATACCCGTCGCTATGAAGGCACGGGTCTGGGATTGTCCCTGGTCAAGGGGCTCGTGGCTCTGCATGGCGGCACATTCGCCATCGCCAGCAAGCCCGGCGAGGGGACGGTCGTAACGATCACTTTGCCTGCCGATGGTTCCGGCATGGCGGGTGGCGGCGAAAGCGCTGACGCCGAAAGCATGGTGGAGTTCCCACCGCGCATACGGCAGCTTGGCGACATGGCGGCGAAAATGAGAAAGGACGGTGACGATGGCCCCGCGAAAGCGAAAATCGCCTAAGAAAACAACGGCCCAGATTGGCGCCGGGATTGTTTCCTTGGTGGTTTCGGCCATCGGGCGCGAAATCCTGCGCCATCCGAAACTGGTGGGCGGCTGCGGTGCCTTCGCGGTCGTCTTCGGTTTTGTCGCCGCCAATGCGCTCTGGTACCAGCCTGGTGTGCACCCGTCGCCCTTCCTGCGCACGCGCGATGCGGAAAACCCGAACGGCATCGCCGGTTATCGCCCGGCCGAACCACTCGGCACCCATGGTAACGTCACCACGTTCCGCATAGAGCGCCCGGCAGAAACGGAAACGGCACAGCAGCAGCCTGCGGCCGAAACGCCGGCGCAACCCATCGCCGAAAGCCAGAAACCGCAGCAGATCGTCGCCGACATTCAGGGCGAACTGAAGAAGCGCGGGCTTTATGAGGGCGAGGCGGACGGTCGCATGGGACCGAAGACGGCCGCCGCCATTATGTTCTTTGAAGAAACTCTCGGCATGGAACAGACCGGCGAGCCGACAAGCCGGGTGCTGGCGGCGCTCAGGATCGATGGCGCAACGGTTGCCGCGATCCCGAAGGACCGGCCTGCCGATAGCAGCGGCGGTGTCGAAATCGACCCCGTTGCCGCCGCCATTCGCAAGGCGGAAGCGCCGCATCCCAAGGCCGAACCGGTCTCCCTCAACAGCGCCGCGAAACCCGCAAGCCGCGATCTCATCGCCAAGATCCAGCAGGGGCTGATCAATATCGCCTATGCCGACGTGAAGGTGGACGGCGTGGCTGGCCAGCAGACCCGCAATGCCATCAGGGCGTTCGAAAAACACTACCGTCTGCCGGAAACCGGCGAGCCGAGTGAGGCCGTGCTGAAGAAGTTGAAGTCGATCGGGGCGCTTTGAGGCTTTGACGGCAGCGTGGGGCGTGTGTGGCTCTACCCCCCCTCTGCCCTGCCGGGCATCTCCCCCTCAAGGGGGAGATCGGCAGGAGGCGCTACCACCACATCATTCGCAAGTGTTGAGATGGGCGAGACTTATCCGCTTGCCGATCTCCCCCCTTGAGGGGGAGATGCCCGGCAGGGCAGAGGGGGGTAAAGCCACGCACACCTTCGTCAGCTTAAAAATCAACATCGAAACCCCACCCACCTAGGCAGCGCAAAAATCGAAAGCAAACCCATGCGCCTCAAATCCGAAATGTTCGTCTCAGCCCTCATCCGCCGCGTCTTTGCTGCCGGTGGATTTGCCGCTGTCGAAAAGAAGGGTGCGGAGGAGGCGGGGGCGATATTTGTCCGACAGAGGCTGCGTGACGGCCGCGAAAACCTCTACGGGCCCGCGCCGCAAAGTTTTGCCGATGATGAGGATATCCGAGCCGAGCGCCGTTTCGAAACGCGCCTTGCCGGTGCTGAAGGCGAAGAAAGCACAGCTCTTCTGGAAAGGGAGCGACGGTTCGACAGTGACCTGTGGGTTGTCGAAATAGAGACCGACGAAATCGGAACATTGCTGACGCTGGTGGACCCGCCCGGGGCCTAGTTCCAGCAGCCCCTTGTGCCTTGGCGTTTTCAGCCGAAGATGGCCTGCGCTGTCGAAAGCGCAGGGCCCTGTTATCCCTGCGTTCCCGTTCTCTGCGTGGCCGGGTTATTGCGGCCCGGCCGCTCGCGGCCATGGGTGTAGCTGTCGGCGCGCCGCCAGCTTTCCAGCCGCTCTTCGCATTCCACGGTGTTGAGACGGTCAAGCAGGGCTTCCGCCCGGCTCATATCGCCTTCTGCGGCGGAAAGGTGCGGATAGAAGCACTGCAAGACGAAGGCCGCCTCGGAAAATTCCATGCCGAGGCCGGTCAGCGTGGTGGCAAGCTGCGTGCCCGATATATCGAGCATGATGCGCTCCGACAGCCAGTAGCTGGAGGAGAGGGAATCTGCCAGCGCCACCGCGAACTGCCGCGCATTGCGTTCGCGGGCGAAACGCACCAGCAGCGCGTCCTGCACCTCGCTGAGGCGGCGAAGGCCGAGGACATCGCTTTCCGGGCGGTTGAGATGGCGCGCCATCTGCTTGATCCGCTGGCGCATTTCCTCTTCGAGCGCGGAAGCCGCGGCGATGTTGTCCGTCTTCACTTCCGCCTTAGGCGCTTCGATGCTCGCCGCTGCCGGCGGTTCAGTGGCAGGCGTTTCCTCTTGCGGTCGCTTGAGGTCTTCGATGTGCCGCAGGCCCACGAGCGCGTCGATGACGGTGGGGGAGAGGTCCTCCCGCCGGACGATGGCGCGTGCGTGGGCGGCCCCTTGCGTGCGGGCAATGGTGATGAGCGTGTCGTCGTCGAGGCACTTCGAGGCAATGAGGAAAGGAGCCGCAAGCGAAATCGGCTGGCAGGCAATGAAGAAGGCAACCGCGGAAGGCACGTTCGGGTGCTGCGAAAGGGCGGCAATTGCCTCCCGCTTGGCTTCATCGGTGGAGGCATTAAAAAGCGGCATGAAAAGTTCGGCGAATTGCCGGAGATCCGTTTTTGACGGAAGGGGAACATTCTCGAAATTCGTCACGGTGGCCATCAGCACCACATCTTTCTTCCTCACGGCTCTTGGCCTCTCAAGTTCTCGAAACCGGTCGGTCAACGCACTACCCAACAAACGCAAACACAATATCGGTTCAATTTAGAGCAAATCCGTTGACGTCCTGTTAACTATGGGTGCCACCAAGAGAGAAACCGCCAATATCAACAGGCAAATTTTAAAATCGTGTGGTGGGGAAAATGCCGCGGAACTTTGCGGCCTCGCCTTTGTTTTCAACGGGTGTGGCTCGGCAAAGGAGAAAACGCCACCCGGTCATTAGGGTTAACGGATCATTAACCTCTGTCTGTTTGTAATTTCATGGGCAGTATTAGGATTCCATGTTATTCTGAAATCCGGAATAAGAGCCGAACCGGCGTCTGATGCCTGAATGTCCGCATAGCCCAGCGTTAAAACCCGCGATGGTTTTCAGGGATATGCGAAAACCAGCCTGTGGGCTGGATTATGCGCAATGTGATGGTGATGAAATTCCCGACGCAAGACGAGGCTTGCGCGGTTCCCATGGGCAACATTGACTCCCGAAGAGGAGAAGAGCATGGCAGACATTATTCCACTTGTTGACGCCCGACGAAGCCTGCGTCCCGCAGGCGTGGTCAGCACGATGATCGGCCCCGCGAAAGTGGTTCTGTTCACCGGCGTTCGTTATGAGAAACGCGACAGCGAGCCGGCAGGCAAGGTTGCGCGCAAGGGCAAATCCGCACCGGAAACCGCCTTGAAATCCTGATTAATATAAATAAGCCGCCGTTATTTCCACGGCGTCGGCTGGCACTTTGCCTCGTTCAGGAACCGTTCCGCCTCTTCGCCGAAACTCGGCTGCGGTACGAGGGTCCTCAAAACCACATATCCTTCCGTCTGATCCGATTCCGCCAGAATTGCCTGTGAAAGCGCGGGCGGTTGCGCCTTGCGGATGGCGGCGATCTGCACCGCATCTGCCACCAGAATATCCATGACGCCGGCGGCGGATGTGCGGTCATTCATGCTGAACACCTCGTTCGAGGCCTTGTCGTAAACCGCCACGGACCAGAAGGGCACGGCCCCGATGGCGGTCAGCCGGATCGGCTGTTCCTCAATATTGAAGGTGCATACGGCCACCCGCATGAAGGGATCGCCGCTGCCCAGCGTCTTTTTTTCCGTCGTTTCTTCAAGCAGATGGAACAGGTGCGGTTTTCCTTCCGCCACTGCCCGCGTATAGGCGTCGCGATTGCTGAAGTGCGGTATCGCCAGGAGAATGATGACGTGCAGCACGGCCGCGCCGACGAGACCGGTGACGATGGCGAGCAGGACCCTAAGCATTGCCACACCCCAGCTTGCGGATCTGCGGCATGGAAATGTCGATCAGGCCGGAACTGCCGGCCACAGGCGTGTCGAGCAGGGTCAGGACGAGCTTGAAGGTCTGTCCCTGAGGCACCGCGAGCCAGTTATAGGTCTGGGCATCCGGAGCAATGGTGATGTCTATGCCGCCATCGGCGCTGCGCAGAAGCGTGCGGGAATTGAGTGCGAATGGCCGTCCGGCATCCTCAGCCAGCACATTGCCCTGTTGATCGGCGGTGTAAAGCGTCCAGAAACGTGCTGGTGGCACAGCCCCGGCCAGCCGGTAGCGGCATTCGCCGCTCAGGCGCTGGCCCTCGCTGTCGACGGACGCGGTGAAGGCCAGCCCCTCCGCCGTTCCGTAAAGCAGCTTGCCGGCGTCAGCGCGGTGCGACTTGGCATAAGGATCGGCCTCGATCGTCTGCGCTTCCGGAAACGCGTCCCAGGAACCGATGCGGATCGAACCGAAACCGGAGGTCGCTTCAAGCGCCGCGAGCGTTGCGGCAATACCGCCGCCAAAGGCGATCAGAAGGGCGATGCCGACAAGGAATGGAACTCGGAACACGCTGTTTTCCCGTTTATGAACAGGTCGAGGACTATCACTGATTCCCTGTTTGGAAAATGGCGCGGCTTGTTTAGTCCTCGTGAAAGTGACTGGAGCGCGAAATTCCTGGACTATGCGCCCATGACGAGCTTGAAGGCGATGGCCCACATGGTGATGGCGATGACGCCTTCGAGGATGCGCCAGGCGGAAGGTTTTTCGAAGATCGGTCGCAGCCAGCGCGCTCCGTAGCCCAGCGAAAAGAAGAACAGCAGCGAGCCGGTGGCCGCCCCTGCGGCAAAGGTCTTTTCAAAGCCGGGAAACTGCGTGGAAATCGTGCCGAGCAGCACGACCGTGTCGAGATAGACATGCGGATTGAGGAAGGTGAGGGCCAGGCAGATGGCCAGCGTCTGCCACAGGCTCGCTTCCCGTCGCTCGGCCACTGACAGCGCTTCCGACGAACGCAAAGCCGAGTGCAGGCTTTTGGCACCATACCAGATGAGGAAGGCGGCGCCGGCATAACGCATGATGGGATCAAGCGCCGGCATGATGGCGCTGATCCGCTGGAAACCGAACACGCCGACGGTAATGAGCAGCGCATCCGATATCGCACAGGTGGCGCAGACGGCAAACACATGCGAGCGCGCCAGCCCCTGTTTCAGCACAAAGGCATTCTGCGCGCCGATGGCGACGATGAGACTGAGGCCCATGGTGAGGCCGGTAAAGAAGATCTGGATGTCCACGCCCGCTACCGCTTTTTGTCGAAATGATATGAAGCAGGGCTTGGATATTTCCCCATGACGGATTAATCAAATTAAACGATCTCAGTCAGGATAAGAACTACTAATGCTGGACTATCCCGCAATGCGCGCTGCGGCGCTGGTTGTTCAGACCGGCAGCTTTGAAAAGGCGGCGCAGGCACTGCATGTCACGCCATCGGCTGTTTCCCAGCGTATCAAGCAACTGGAGGAGCGGCTGGGCGTGGTGTTGATCGTGCGCGGTAACCCCTGCGTTGCAACGGAAAAGGGTGAGTGGCTCTGCCGTCACATGGATCACGTCGGCATGCTGGAAAGCGAATTGTTCCGCCAGCTACCGGCCTTGGCGGAAGCGGGAGCGGCGCAGGAGCGGGTGACGCTCAACATCGCCACCAATGCCGACAGCCTGGGCACATGGTTTCTGGATGCGGTGTCGAAATTCACCGGTAGCAGCGATTATCTCGTTAATATCGCCGTCGACGATCAGGATCACACGGTGGAATGGCTGCGCGCGGGCAGGGTGCTCGCCGCCGTGACCGCCCATGACAAGCCGGTGCAGGGGTGCCGGGTCACGCCGCTCGGTGTACTCAGATATCACGCGACCGCCAGCCCGGATTTCATGACCCGCCATTTTGCCGAAGGAGTAACATCAGCGACGCTCGCCTGCGCGCCGGGCTTGACCTTCAACCAGAAGGACCGGCTGCAGGCGAGCTGGGTAAGGGAGGTGCTGGGTGAAGACATTGCCTACCCGACGCACTGGTTGCCTTCGACCGATGGATTTGTGAAGGCGAGCCTTGCCGGCATGGGCTGGGGGCTCAATCCGGTTCAATTGGTGGGGGAGCATTTGCAGGCAGGGCGGCTGATGGAGGTCGTTCCCGGCACGCCGCTCGATATCCCGCTCTATTGGCAGGTCAACCGGCTTGCGGCGGAAAGGCTGGCGGGGTTGACAGATATGGTGGTGGGGACGGCTAGGGCGAGGTTGTTGGTGTGAGGCATCGCGGAGCGTGGAGCTTGCGGCTTACCCCCTCTGTCCTGCCGGACATCTCCCCCTCAAGGGGGGAGATCGGTATGCGGCAAGGTTTGGCCTATCTCAACGTTAGAGAATGAAGTGGCGATGTCGCGTCTTGCCGATCTCCCCCCTTGAGGGGGAGATGTCCGGCAGGACAGAGGGGGGTAAGCCGCAAGCTCCGACAGAAAACTTCAGTTGTTTCGCACCGGCTTCACCGCCTCGCCCTCACTGCTTCCCCGCCTGTTCCATCAAATAACGCGCCACAGCCTCATAAGCCGGTAACGATGTCGCGTCGTTGGCGGCGTTGCTCGCGACGGGGTGCGAGGAAAAGCGGGCAATAACCATTTCGGCGGCGGGATCGACATAGATCGCCTGGCCGTGCACCCCACGCGCCATGAAAGCGCCGTTGGCATTGTGGGTGATCCACCACATGGCGCGATAGCTCCAACCCTGCAGCGCCGGATATCCGCCTTTTGCGAAAACCGCCTTGTCGCCGCCTTGACGGATGGCGTCGATCGCCTTTTGGGGAATGAGCCGCTCGCCGCCCATCGTACCGCCGTCCAGTAGCAGCTGGCCGATGCGCGCCATGTCGCGCAGGCCGGCATTCAGCCCGCCGCCGGCAAAAGGCGTGCCGGTGGAATCGACGGTGTAATAGGCGTCCTGTTCGGCGCCCATCCGGCTCCAGATGCGCTCGGAAAGCAGCTTTGCCACCGATTTTCCCGAGGCGCGGGCAATGATCCAGCCAAGCGCATCGCTGTTGATCGTCTTGTACCCGAAGGCGGAACCGTGTTCTCCCTGCTTCACCACCGTCTTCAGATAATCGAAATAGCTGCGAGGGCCTTCGTAACCCTCGGGCTTGGGAAGCGGATTGCCAGCGGCGGAATATATCCATACGTCGGCATTGGGATCGGCGTAGTCCTCGCTGTAACGCAGGCCGGTCGTCATATCCAGCACCTGCCGGATCGTCGCATCGCCGAACGCGCTTTTTTCAAGTTCGGGAACAACGGTCGCGACTTTGGCATTCTCGTCCAGCGTCCCTTCGGCAACCAGCATCTCGCCCAGAAGCCCGGTCAGCGATTTCGTTACCGACATCGCCCCGTGCTGCCCCGTATCGTTGAGGCAGCCGGAGTAGCGCTCATAGACAAGCACTCCCTTGTGCAGCACGACGATGCCATCGGTATAGTTGGCCGAAAGCGATTGCAGCCAGGTCATGTCCTGCTCACCGCCGGTCGGGCGGAAGGTCACGGCGTCGATGGCGGGGTCGGGCTTGCGCTCAAGGGCCGCTGGCGCGCCGAGCCCACGGCTGACATTGACCGTCGGCATCAGCTGGCGGAAGTGACACACTGTCCAGCGCAATTTCGGAAAGTTGAAATAGTCGCTGTCCGAAAAGCGGATGATCTCGTCTTCCGGCGGCGGAAAGCCCTGCATCCAGCCGAGCTTCAGCGGGTCCGACTGCTCGGCTGAAAGCGGCGCGGCTTGCTGACTGGCAGCGGCATAGGGGTAAGCCAGAACAGGCACCATGGCTGCAAGAAGGACGGGCAGGGTTCTAGAAATTGACGATGACATTGACGAAACCTCCAAGCCAGTTCGGCGAACGCTCTGCCGTCAGGGAATCCATGCCCTTGCCAGGGAATGAAATGCTGACGCCGGCGGTGAGATAGGTATTGGCATTGATGATGCGCGAATATTCCAGATAGAGATCATCGGCGAGATGGCGGTTGCCGACGCCCGCAACGGGGGTGGGCGTGCCGTCGATGTCGTCGAGCCGCGTGCCCTGTCCAAACTGGATAGGGCTATCCAACTCGTTGGCGCGGATATGCGCGTAACGGAGCGTCCATGTATCGGCCTGCGTTGGCTTCACCTGCAGGCTGATCTGATGGGCATTGACGTTGGAATTGAGAAACATCATCGAGGACTTCGTGCCCGTCGACCATGCGCTCGGATTGCCTTCGTAATACAGCGGATCGAAGCGTTCGAGACGCGAGGTTGAAGGATCGTCGCCGGAGAAGGTCTGAAAGCTGTAGGCGATCGTCGGCATCCATGAAACATCTTCGAAAGCATAGCCGATCTGGGCGCGGCCGCCCCAGGCTGCAAGGTCGATGTCGGGATTCCATTGATAGGCGATATCGCCGCCGATGAAAAATCCCGGCAATGGCGCGCCGAACGGATTGGTACGGGTATAGGCGTTGATGAAGCTCAAGCCCTCGCGCGCACCCGGCATGATGACCGGCGCGCCGATGCCGCCGGCCGCGGCTCGAGGGTAAGGCGAGCCGGATTCCGGCACATGGCCGAAGGTAACGCCGAAATATCGACCCTCGTGCGGTTCATAACGCAGATCCGCTCCCAAGATCTTCGTCCCGCTGTCCTTGTCGGATAATTCATTCGCGTCGATGAAAAAGGCCGTGGCCGTCAGGTCATCCTTGCCGAGCCGGAGGATCGCCGCCTGCTCCCAAGCCTTTCTCGGCCCTAGTTTCAACGCGCCACGCTCAAAACCGCTTGATCCGCCATTGGCAATCAGCATGCCCGTTCCCGTCTTGAACGGACGCGGCCCCAGGGAGATATCGAAGAACGGGCCGCTCTCCGCCTTCGAGCGCAGGCCGAGATAGCCGTCTTCGAGTGTCACGGCGCCCGTGCCACCGGCATCGAAGGCGTCGGTGCCGAGCGTGCCGGAGGCAACGGCCGAGATTTTTCCATAGACCTGAAGCCGGTCGCCGGCGTCGGCGGTAAAACCGATGCCGGGCATCAAATAGCCCTCAAGCCAGCGCGTGTCGCTGTCGAAGCCGGCGTCCGGCGCAAATCGATCGGCAAAGTTCCAGAACAGGTTCTGTTCGGCAACGGCATTGATGCCGGCTTGAAAATACAGGCGCAATTCAAAACCCGGCTCGTCGATCAGCAGCATGGGGTCCTGCGCATGTGCCGCATCCGCTGCAAACCACAGTCCGGCGAGAAGAGCAACCGCCGCCGCGCGCGTTTCCGCCGCATCATTCATGCCGTCCTCCGGGGCGCGCTGTTATCGCACAAGAGATAACCGCATCCACTTAGACATGAATTGACTGGCTAGGTCCATTCAATCTTGAAGTGTAAAAACAATATTGCGGAATATTACGTCTTGAAAGGCTCGGATAAAGGCAGTTTGCGTAGAGTTTCCGTAAAATACTATTATATTATTCGTAGGCAGGAGAAGCCTGGATTGGTTTCGCACCTCATTTTCGTCGATGGCAGATCGACCATCCCGGTCATGGAGGCAACCAAGGATTGTTTAAACGTGCAGGATTCCGCCTGTTATTCCTTCTAGAGTCTCACGATACCTTATAGGGATACTGAAACACCCTAACGCCGCGCGGCTTCGTCTTTGTTATCGCGGATGGCGGCATCCGCCACCTTCTGCGTCGTCACATTCAGCGCCGTGGCTTCCTTCATCTTCCGCCCGATGGAGCGGATTACACGGGTCGCCTCGGCCGAGAGCGAGCGGGGACGGGTGAGGGCCGGCAGGGCGGGTGTGCTGCTGGCTGCGGCTGCCACTTCCGCAGAAGGCTGCGGTCGGGCGCCGGTCGGCAGCGGGTTCTGGATGCCGGGGATGGGGCGCAGCTCCATGCCCTGATGGGCATAGTCCATCAGCCGCTTGAAGGTCATGGCGGGCAGCGCACCGCCGGTCATGTTGTTCATCGGCGTGAAATCGTCGTTACCGAACCAGACGGCGGTGGTGTAGTTGCCGGTAAAGCCCACATACCAGGCATCGCGATAGGCCTGTGAAGTGCCGGTCTTGCCGCCGGAGACGATGCCATTGTCAAGCGCACCGCGCCGCGCCGTACCCATCACGGGAATGGTCACCAGCATCTGGTTCATCTTCGAATTGGCGTCTACGGACAGCACGCGTTTGGCGGGCGGCTCGTCATGGCTGAAATCGTAGAGAACATTGCCCTCGTAATCCAGCACCTGCTCGATGCCGTGGCGGCGCGACTGCATGCCGTCAGCCGGGAAAACGGCATAGGCGGTGGCCTGATCCAGTACCGTCACTTCCGATGTGCCGAGCGGGATGGTCTTGTCGCTGCGCAGCGGCGTGGCGACACCCATCGCCTTGGCGGTATCGACGATGACCTGCGTGCCGAGCACGTCCTTGGCGAGCCGGACCGGCACGGTATTGTAGGACTTGGCGAGCGCCATCTGCAGCGTCACCTTACCCGCATAGGAGCGGCCGTAATTCTGCGGCGACCAGCCGCGCCATGTTACCGGCGCGTCGGAAATCAGCGTTTCCGGCTTCATGCCTTTTTCCATGGCGGCCGAATAGGTATAGACCTTGAAGGAGGAACCCGGCTGGCGCAGCGCCGCCGTGGCGCGGTTGAACTGGCTTTCGCCATAGTCGCGGCCGCCCACCATGGCGCGCACGCCACCGCCATTTTCGATCATCACCATCGCGCCCTGCTTGACGCGATACCCTTCGCCGAGTTCGCGCAGGCCCATTTCCATCGCCTGTTCGGCCGCCTGCTGCAGGCCGGTGTCGATGGTGGTGCGGACGACGACGGTGTGATCCTTGAACTTGCCCGCGGCGGCCAGCCGCTGCACTTCGTCAAAAGCCCAGTCGAGGAAATAATCCGGCGCCTTCACGTCTTCGCGGTCGATGACGGTGGCGGGGTTGCGGCGCGCGCCGACCACCTGCCCCTCGGTCATCAGCCCGCTCTGCACGAGGTTGGAAAGCACGGTGTTCGCGCGGGCACGCGCCGCCGGAAGGTTGACATGCGGTGCATATTTCGCTGGCGCTTTGAAAAGCCCGGCCAGAATGGCGGATTCCGAAAGCGTCACGTCGGTGAGGTTCTTGCCGAAATAAAACTGCGCGGCCGCAGCAGCACCAAAGGTGCCGCCGCCCATATAGGCGCGGTCGAGATAAAGGCTCAGGATTTCCTTCTTCGACATGTTGGTCTCGAGCCACAGCGCGAGGAAGGCTTCCTTGATCTTGCGCTCCAGCGAGCGTTCATTGGTGAGGAAGAGGTTCTTGGCGAGCTGCTGCGTCAGCGTCGAGCCGCCCTGCACCACGCCGCCGGCGCGGGCGTTTTCGCTCATGGCGCGGGCAAGGCCGATGAAATCGATACCGAAATGGTCGAAGAAGCGCCGGTCCTCGGTCGCCAGCACCGCCTTGATGAAATGATCAGGCATCTGGTCGATCGGCACGCTGTCTTCATGGATGATGCCGCGATGACCGATGGTGTTGCCGTATCGGTCGAGGAAGGTGACTGCGAAGTCACCGCGATAACGCCAGTCCTTCTTGGTTTCTTCGAAAGCGGGCATGGCAAGCGCCAGAAGCACGACCGATCCCGCCGTTCCAAAGGTCAGCGCGTCGCAGGTGAGATTGACGAGGAGCTTCTTCCAGCCGCGGACATGCAGCTTGCGGGAGGCGATGGTGACATCTTCCCAGAAATCCACCAGCCTTGCCGCAGCCGTCCACAGGCCGGAGTCGATGAAGCTATCGATCCGGAGCAGGATATGCCGTTTTTTGCGGCCTTTTTTATCGTCTTTTTCTTCCTGCACCTGGCGATATTTCCTGTTTAAGGCAATGCGACCGTCGATATTCTGCGCTTCAACCCATTCCCGACGCAAAACCGTGGCATGGTTATGTCGGAAGTGCTTGACGTGGCGGCCTTTCGCGGGCCAATGACCCCTTCGCCGCCTGCCAATATGCTAAAATATCGTACAAACCAGCCCTTGGCGATACGATATAAAGGATTAGGGACCGGTTAAACACTCCCGTCCAAGAGATCAAAATGAAACGGAAATGTTAACGATGAATGACGCGCCGTTCTGGAGAACCAAATCGCTGACCGAGATGACCGGCGAGGAATGGGAAAGCCTGTGCGACGGCTGCGGATTGTGCTGTCTCAACAAGCTGGAGGACTGGGACACCGGCGAAGTGGTGTTCACCTCCGTCCGCTGCGTGCTGCTCGACGGCGAGAGCTGTCGATGCTCGGATTACGAGAACCGCCGTGCCACCGTGCCTGATTGTATCCAGCTTGACCTGAAGAAGGTTCACGAGATCGGCTGGCTGCCCCCCACCTGCGCCTATGCGCTGGTGCGCGATGGCAAGGATCTCTACTGGTGGCATTATCTCGTCTCCGGCGATACCGAAACAGTGCATCAGGCCGGCATTTCCGCGCGCGGCCGCACCGTCAGCGAGGCCGATGTGGATGTTGACGACTTCGAGGATTATGTGGTCGACTGGCCGCTGACGGTCGGCGAAAGGGCGGGAGAAAAGGAGCGGACGTGATGAAAAACGGCAATTTTCGTTTTGGTCCTATTCCTGCCCCATCAGCCTCCTAAAGGCATGTCATCCGAAAACGTGTCACGGTTTCGGGCTATGACTTGTCTGAAATCAAAGACAGCTTCCGGCTATTCCGGCAATTGATCCGCAAAAGCGGACGAGGGACATCAAAACGCATGCGCTACCGGCTGCCCGCCATCTTTCTTTCATGCCTTGCCCTTCCGGGGCTCCTGCCGTTTTCCGCTGACGCCCAGCAACAGCCCCAGGCCTTCGAATGCACGCTGGTCACATCAATCGAGACCGGCGCCATCATCAACCAGCAGGGCGCCTGCGACCAGCGGGTGGCGCCAGCCTCCACCTTCAAGGTGCCGCTGGCGCTGATCGGTTACGATGCCGGTATTCTCCAGGATGAAAAATCGCCCGCCTGGGACTGGAAACCTGGCACGGAGGCGCGCGCCTCGGATCGCAAGACGGTTGACCCGACCATCTGGGAGCAGGATTCGGTGCTGTGGTATTCCCGCGAAATCACCCGTCGCCTCGGCCCGGAAAAATTCGCCGCCTATGTGAAGCGTCTCGGTTACGGTAATGCCGATGTATCGGGCGAGCCTGGCAAAAACAATGGACTCACCCATTCCTGGCTGGGGGCGTCGCTCACCATCTCGCCGGTGGAGCAGGTCGGTTTCCTTCGCCGGTTGCTTGCCGGCAATCTGCCTTTCTCCCGCGATGCGCAGGCCAAGACGCGCGCCATCGTACCGGTCTTCGATGCGCCGGAAAGCTGGGCCGTGCACGGCAAGACCGGAACCGGCTACATGCGTGACGAAAAGGGCAACCCCGACCGCAACCGCCCCTTCGGCTGGTTCGTCGGCTGGGCGGAGCGTGAAGGCCAGCACATCGTCTTCGCAAGGCTGCGTGTTTCCGACAAGCCGTCAAACGAGCCGCTCGGCCCCGCCGTGCGCGATGCCTTCCTGCGCGATATCCCGCGGCTCGCCGTGCACAGGTAGGCGACGGCCCTCACACGGGAAAGGACATCAGCATATGTCGGATGCCTCTCGCGATGTCATCAAGCTCTATACCAAGCACGGTGCTGATTTTGACAATCAGCGCGGTCGTTCCCTTGTCGAAAAACCCTGGCTGGACAGGTTCACCTCGCTTTTGCCCGATGGCGGCTCCATTCTCGATATCGGATGCGGTTCGGGTGAGCCGATCGCTGGCTATTTCATCTCCAACGGTTATGACCTCACGGGCATCGATGCGTCGCTGCCGCTGATCGAACTTTGCCGCAGCCGCTTTCCGGAAAAACTCTGGGTGGTTGCCGATATGCGCGAACTGGCCCTCGGCCGCCGTTTCGATGGGCTGATTGCCTGGCACAGCTTTTTTCACCTGTGTCCCGAGGATCAGCGCCGGATGTTCGGTATCTTCCGCCAGCATGCCAATGAAGGTGCGGCCCTGATGTTCACTGCCGGGCCAGTGCACGGCGAAGCAATCGGTACCCTTCAGGGCAAGCCACTTTATCACGCCAGCCTCGCGCGTGAAGATTACGAAGGCCTTTTGGCCACGCATGGATTCCGGCTTCTGGATCACGTCCTCAACGATCCGCAATGCGGTGGGGCAACGATCTATCTCGCCAGGCGGATCGTATCATAGAGACCATTGCATAGTCCCCGGGGATCACGCATAGGATCGACAGGCCGGATGTTTCAGGGACTTTCCCATGCTCGAAAAGCTCAAGCGATGGGCGAAATCCATCAAGCGTGACGTTCACGCCCTTTATCTTGCCGCACGCGATCCACGCACGCCGCTTTTGGCCAAAGTGGTGGCGATGCTGGTCGCCGCCTATGCGCTTTCACCAATCGATCTCATCCCGGATTTCATTCCTGTCATCGGTTATCTCGACGATCTGGTCATCGTCCCGCTCGGCATCCTCCTTGCGGTGCGTCTTGTGCCGCCGCCACTGCTGGCGGAGCATCGATTGACGGCCGCGGCCGCGCAATCCCGTCCCGTCAGCCGCGTGGCTGCTGCCATATTCATCGCCCTGTGGCTGGCGGCGTCGTTCACGATTTTGTTTGCGGCAAAAAATTTCTTCTTCCCTTGACCTTCCCATCATGGGAAGCCCTACATAGGGTCTCGAAAGGGGATTTCCCATGAACGAGACAGTCAGACACGCCCATCCAAATCAACCGGTTTCCATTCCCGTGGAAGGCATGACCTGCGCTTCCTGCGTGCGGCGGGTGGAAACGGCCGCGGCCAAGGTGCCCGGCGTCATGTCGAGTTCCGTGAACTTCGCCACGAAGAAGCTTACGGTCGAGCCGGCTGAAGGTTTCTCAGCCAAAACGCTTGGCGCTGCCATCAAGAAGGTGGGTTACGATATTGCACCGGATCGGCATGAATTTACCGTCGAAGGTCTGCACAGCGACGCGGATGCGGCGCGGTTGAAGGCCGTTCTGGAAGCCGTCGCAACCACCATTAACGCCACTGTCGATACCGCAGCCGGCAAGGCCGCCGTGGAGACGATCGGCGGACGGCGTGAACGGGACGCGCTGGTGGAAACGGCAAAACTTGCCGGCTTTGCATTGGCAACGCCAAAGCCGCACGACCATTCCGCCCATCAATCCCACAACAGGCACGAGGGGCATCACCACGGCCACAGCCAGATGGCGACGGCCGGTGAAAGTGGCGGCCATGACCATATGCACCATGCGGGCGAAGAGGGCGCGCTGAAACGCGACCTGACAATCGCCGCCATCCTGACGGCACCGCTTTTCGTGCTGGAAATGGGCGGCCATCTCTATGAGCCGATGCACCACTGGCTGATGGGCATCATCGACACGCAGAACCTCTATTACATCTATTTCGTGCTGGCGACGGCAGTGATTTTCGGACCGGGTCTGCGCTTCCTCAGGACCGGTTTTCCGGCCCTGCTGCGCGGCGCGCCGGAAATGAACTCGCTGGTGGCGCTGGGCGTTACTGCCGCCTATCTCTATTCCGTCGTGGCGACCTTCGCGCCCGGCCTGCTGCCGGCAGAGGCGCAATTCGTCTATTATGAAGCGGCAACGGTCATCGTGACACTGATCCTGACCGGACGGCTTCTCGAAGCCCGCGCCAGCGGCCGCACCGGAGACGCCATCCGCAAGCTGATGAGCCTGCAGGCGAAGACCGCCCGCGTGGAGCGCGATGGCGCCACCATCGATATTTCCCCTGACGATCTGGTGATGGGCGATATCGTCGTCATCCGTCCCGGCGAGAGGCTGGCGGTGGATGGCGAAGTTGTCGAAGGCTCGTCCTATGTCGATGAATCCATGATATCAGGCGAACCGGTGCCGGTGGAAAAGACGGTTGGCGCAGCGGTCGTTGGCGGCACCATCAACAAGACCGGGGCCTTCAAGTTCAAGGCGACCAAGGTGGGCGCGGATACCATGCTGTCGCAGATCATCCGCATGGTGGAGGAGGCGCAGGGCTCCAAGCTGCCGATCCAGCTGCTGGTCGACCGGGTTACCGCGCTGTTCGTGCCCGTCGTCATTGCGATTGCGGTGCTGACCTTTATCGTCTGGGCGATTTTCGGTCCCGAACCTGCCTATACATTCGCGCTGGTCAATGCGGTGGCCGTACTCATCATTGCCTGCCCGTGTGCCATGGGTCTTGCCACGCCGACTTCCATCATGGTCGGCACCGGCCGGGCAGCGGAGCTGGGCGTACTGTTCCGCAAGGGTCAGGCCCTGCAGGAACTGCGCTCGGCTGAGATCGTCGTGGTCGACAAGACCGGCACCGTCACCAAGGGCCGCCCGGAACTGACCGATCTCGTGGTTGCGGAAGGGTTTGCCGATAACGACGTGCTGGCGCTGGTCGCCGCCGTCGAGGGCCGCTCGGAACATCCGATCGCCGAAGCCATCGTCCGGGCTGCGGAAGATCGGGGGGTGGTAGCGGGAGAGGGACTTGAACCCCCAACCGTCGAGAACTTCGAAAGCGTGACGGGTTACGGTATCGCCGCCACCGTCAATGGCCGCAAGGTCGAGGTCGGTGCGGATCGGTACATGGCCAAACTCGGCCATTCCGTCGATATTTTTGCCGAAGCTGCCGCAAGGCTGGGCGACGAGGGCAAGACGCCGCTTTATGCCGCGATCGACGGCAGGTTGGCGGCTGCGATCGCCGTCGCCGATCCGCTGAAACCGTCAAGTGTCACCGCCATCAAGGCGTTGCAGGCGATGGGCATCGAAGTGGCGATGGTGACGGGCGACAATGAGCGTACGGCAAACGCCATAGCCCGGCAGGTCGGTATTTCCCGCGTGGTTGCGGAAGTGCTGCCTGATGGTAAGGTAAAGGCGATCCATGAGATGCGGGCAGGCGGCAAGGTGCTGGCTTTCGTCGGCGATGGCATCAATGATGCGCCGGCACTGGCAGAGGCCGATATCGGCATTGCCGTCGGCACCGGCACGGATGTCGCCATCGAAAGCGCCGATGTGGTGCTGGTTGGCGGCGATCTTCTGGGCGCGGTCAACGCCATAGAGATGAGCCGGGCGACCATGCGCAACATCAAGGAAAACCTGTTCTGGGCCTTCGGTTACAACGTGGCGCTGATACCGGTTGCGGCGGGCGTGCTTTATCCCGCTTTCGGCATAACCCTGTCACCGATGATTGGCGCGGGTGCGATGGCGCTGTCCAGCGTCTTTGTTCTCGCCAATGCGCTGCGGTTGAAACGGGCGAAGGTCGCTCATCGGGAGGTGAAATCGTGAATATCGGCCAGGCATCGGAGGCATCGGGCGTTTCCGCCAAGATGATCCGTTATTATGAGCAGATCGGCCTCATCACCCCCGCCGCGCGCACCGGTAATAATTACCGCGTCTATGGAGAGCAGGATGTCCACAACCTGCGCTTCATCAAACGTGCGAGAACGCTCGGTTTTTCATTGGAAGAAACCGAGACGCTGCTGAAACTCTGGCAGGACAAGAGCCGTGAGAGTTCGGCGGTAAAGGAAATCGCGCTTGTCCACATCGCCGATCTCGAACAGAAGATCGCCGAAATGAAGAGCATGGTGAAAACCCTCTCCCATCTCGCCCATTGCTGCGGCGGCGACCACCGGCCCGATTGCCCCATCCTCGACGATCTCGCGGGTGCCGACAAGACAGACAGCAAGCCCGCCAGAACCCACTGAAAGAATGCCGGTGCGAAAATATCGGCGCCGAGCAATAGGAGAAATCATGACCCCAACCACCTTCCTCATCCCGGACATGACCTGCGGCCATTGCGAAAAGACCCTGCGCGGCGCACTTTCGGACGTTCTTCCCGACGCCGCCGTCAATATCGATCTTTCCACGCATAGGCTTACGGTAACGGGTGACGCCGCAACCGCGGAGGAAGCAATCCGCGAGGCCGGTTACTCGCCGGAACGGGCGGGCTGACGCACGTCGTTCCTGGAATGAAAAGGAAAGATATGCTGCTGAGTAGCATCATTTTTCCTTTGAAGGCAGAACTCCAATGTCCGTCTCGACCATCTCATTCAATCCTATCGCGGCCTTGGCGACACGCTGCCGGAGGCATTCGAGCGGGCGGTCCTGCGCATCGGCGATATTGAGGCGGATATGCAAATCCTCGGCAAGGCACCGTTTCGCGGGACATTCATGCCTGAACTGTTGCCCGGCCTTCGTCGGGTCACAAAAAATCAGGCGATCTTTCATTTTGATGTTGATGACGGCGAGAAGACGTTGCGTGTTCTCGCCATCTTCTTCGGTGGGCAGGATCATCAGCGCCACATGTTGAAACGCCTCGTATCCGGCCTGACAAGCGGTTAAACCTCGTCGAACGCCCCGCCCTCGCGCGAGGGATTGCGGTTGATCACCCGTTCCTCCGCATCGTCGGGCAGGGCCTCGTCGCTTTCTTGATAGGGGTCGTCCTCGCTCTCGGCCTCTTCTTCCTCGATTTCCTGCTCGATGAATTGAGGAATTTCTCCCTTGGCGGGGAGGGCGTCGATGTCGAGGTCGAGCAGGTCTTCATCCATGGCGTCTTCGTTCGAGGGCAGGATTTTTTTGCGGTCCATGACGGTATCCTTTCTATCGGTTATTCGGCAAACGAGCGGAAACGCGCAGGGTTCCTGTCGCCTGCGAATTCCTTCGGATCGAGTGGCGCGAAAAAGCTGTCTTGACCTCAATGGCGCTTGAGGTTCTAGTTTGCCCGCCGTATCGCGAAAATCGAAAGGATGCGGCTTTGACGAGTATGGAAATGACGGAGAAAAACGGCTGGGGTGAATTGTTGAGCGGAACCAATCTCTCGCTTTTAACCGTCATCTCCTCCGGTATCGGCCTGCACGCTTTCAACCAGTTCGCGGTCGTCACGGCTTTGCCGGTGGCCGTGAATGAAATCGGCGGAGCGGCCTTTTATAGCTGGGCCTACAGTCTTTATTTCGTCGGTTCCGTCGCTGGCGGCGTCACCGCCGTGCTGTTTCGCGAACGTTTCGGCGCGCGCACGGTCCTGCTGCTGTGCTGCCTGATCTTTTCTCTGGGTTCCATCCTTTCGGCAATCGCCGACGACTTCTTGTGGGTCGTCGTCGGTCGCGCCTTGCAGGGTCTGGCGGACGGGTTAATCGTTGCCGTGTGCTACAGCCTCATTCCCGCCGGTTTCCGCTCCGGCCTGTTGCCGAAGGTCTTTGCCATCGAGGCGGCGATCTGGGCGGTCGCCTCGTTCATCGGCCCGCTCACAGGCGGTTTCGCAACCGAACATATCTCCTGGCGCGCCACCTTCCTGTTGTCGGCACCCCTGATTCTGTTGCTCGTGGCCTATACTGCCATTGCCGTCTCCGCCGAGCGACCGGTGGTGACGACGCGCAGGCCGCTGGTGCCGCTGGCACTCTGCCTCGTCGGCGCATTGGCGTTTTCCGCTCCCTCTGCCTTCGAGGATGCGAGCCTGCGCGCCCTGTCCCTGCTGGCGGGTGCAGCACTCCTGTGGGCCTCGCTCCGCGCCGGTACACGGCCTTCCGTTGGATTGTTTCCGAAGGATTCGTTTCGGTTGAAGACGGTGCTCGGCAGCGGCTTCTGGGTGCTGTTCCTGATGTCCTACGCCCACGCTCTCGGCAGCGTCTATCTGGCCTATGTCGCCATCAATCTCTGGCGTCATGAACCCACCTTCGCCGGTTTTATCGTGGTAACGATGCCGCTCGCCTGGAGCCTGGTGGCAATGCTGATCGGAAGCCTGCGCTCCGATCGCCTGCGCGAGGTTTGCCTGCATTACGGCCCGTATCAGATGGTGCCGGGCTGCATTTTGCTCGGGCTCGGGCTTTCGTCCGGCAGTTCGGTCGAAATGCTGCTTGGGCAAATCCTGATAGGATCGGCTTTCGGCATGTCATGGGCAGGTATCAGCCAGGCGGCCATGGAAGCCGCACCGGAGGAGGAACGCAAGATGACGGGCGCTCTGCTCCCCACGGTCGCGACACTGGGAGCCGCCGCCGGTGCGGGTGCAAGCGGCACCGTGGCCGCTGCAACCGATCTCGTGACGCAAGTCGATCGGGCAGACGTGACGATGCCGATGATGTATCTTTACGGACTTGGTGTCGTGGTGTCGCTGCTGGCGATCTTCACGGCAAGGGGGCTGCGCAGCGTGCGCTAGCGCCCCCGCCGCGGCCTGGTCAGGACTGGGTAGTGGCGATGGTGATCGCCGTCAGATAGACCACAAAGGCCATGACGGCGATCGCGCCGATGACGATGACGATACCCTTTCCGGCGCGCTTCTTCTCGGTCTTGTTCTCGTTGGCTTCCGTCGGAAACAGGATGGGATCGCTGGTGTCGCGGATTTTGGTCATGCCGTTTCTCCTTTCGGCGGAATTTTTCGGGCGTTTCTGGTCTATCAACCACCCAATCCGCCAAAAGGTTCCTTAGGGACGCAGCGCCCAGGTCGTGGCGTGGACCACCGCCCCGGACTCGGCCTTCAAAAGAGCGGCGCGCACGGGCTCGAAGCCCTCGATGCGTTTCGTGCCGACATACCGTCCGCGATTGGCAAAAACCTCCATAGAGCCGTAATCCAGAAAGATACGGACGCGCGAGGCCCTTGCGCCTTTGGCAATGTAATGTGGGGAGTGGCCCTCCCGCCCATCCTCGTGGCGGATCCAGAGGCCCGTTTCGTCGCTGACGAGACCGAGCGTGACCGTCGGGTGATCAAGCGCGAGTTCGAAGGGCACCCCCGGCGACGCAAGCTCGATCAATATCTCCACTGCGCCGTTGATGAAGGTGACGCGCTCGCCGGCCGCAAGCCGGGTGCGGTCGAGAATGTGGCTGCGCAGGCTTTCGGCCGCGCCGATGGGTGGGGTCAGAAGCTCGCCATTCACATAAGTGATCCGGCGCGGTAACGTCATGGAGGTGGGGAAATCGATCTCGGGATTGGCGTCGGCCCAATTGGCCAGCCAGCCGATGCCGATGATGCTATCCCCGTCCAGAAAGGCCTGAAAGGCATAATTATCGGTGCCGAAATCGAGCTCCTGACCGGATTCCTTGGTGAAGACCTTGCCGTCGAACCAGCCCACATCGGCCATTGTCAGGTTCTTGCGGCCTGTCTCGGGGTCTTCCGAGTGCATCAGTCCGTAGATCAGCACCCAGCGCGTGGAACGGGCATTGGCGGGGCCATCGAGCGGCAGCAGGCAGGGGCATTCGATGGCTGTGGTTTTATACCGCGTTTCCACCCAGAGCTTGCCCACATAGGTCCAGCCGGAAGCAGCCGTGGGGTCGAGCGTTTCGTAAAGCAGGATGACACCGCCGCCCTCGCTCTGGCTGCCGAGCACCATTTTCCATAAGCCATCGGGACCGCGAAAGACGTAAGGATCGCGGAAATCCGGCGTCAGCCCCTGTCCGTCCGGACGATGGCCCAGAATGACGTCTGCCTGCCCTGCCATGATGAGATCGGAAGAGGTGGCGGTGAGCTGTATCTGCTGTTCGGGAATGCGGTCCTGCACCTGCTCGGTGAAGAACACGCGGATGCCGGTGCCTTCCACCAGCGGAATGGTGGAGCCGGAATAGGCGCCGCCGCGCTTGTCCGGCCGGGTGGTCAGGTCTTCTGACGGAAAAAGGAAGATCGGCAGATGCCGCCAGCGAAGATAATCGGAGGAGACAGCATGTCCCCAATGCATGGTGTTCCACCGCAGCCCGTGCGAATAATGCTGATAAAACAGATGCGGACGGCCCTCGAAGCGGCCAAAGCCGTTCGGATCATTCATCCAGCCGAAGGGCGGGCGGAAGTGGTAGCTCCCGGGAAGTTCCGGCGCGGCATTGTCAGGCTTGGTATGAACAACCGTGATGCCGGTTTCGAGTACATCCGATGCCGTGAACCAATAAATCACCGAAACGGCGGTGGTGACCGTGTCGTAACTCAGCTCCACATGGCCGCCGCCAAAAACCTGATAGATCCGAAACCCGTACTCTTCGGTGTTGACGCTTGAAACTTCAGCGAATTTTCCGTTTTGATTGGAGAAGGAAACCGCACCCGGCTCGCCGGCTTTTTTTGCCTTCAGCCAGACATGAAAGGTGGCGTTGACGGGCAGATCGGTGTGAATGGTACGGATGGCGCTTTCCGGTTCGGCGGTTACGGCTTCAACGACGGTCATTGCTTTTCCTTTCCTTTCGGCATTCTGCGGGTCAAGCATAGGAACGATGATGGCGATGGAAAGTTCATTGCGCAAAATTGAATGAGGCGAAGGAGCGGAGCTTTGGCATTTATCGCTCGCATCCGTCGCCCTCCGGCCCCATATAAAGGCAAAGCAGGGAGTTTATCCGTGATGAAATTTGACAATTCCTATGCCCGCCTGCCGGAGCGTTTCAGCGCCGCGGTGCTGCCGACGCCGGTAAAGGCACCGCGCCTCATCGCCTTCAACCGTGGGCTTGCCGACGAGCTTCGTCTCGACGTCACCGGCCTTGACGATGAAAGACTGGCGGCGATCTTTTCGGGCAATGTCGTGCCTCAGGGAGCCGAACCGCTGGCCATGGCCTATGCCGGCCACCAGTTTGGCGGTTTCGTACCGCAGCTGGGCGATGGCCGCGCGATTCTTCTGGGCGAGTTGATCGACAGGAACGGCAAACGGCGTGATATCCAGCTGAAAGGCTCCGGCCCGACGCCGTTCTCGCGCAGGGGTGACGGGCGCGCCGCGCTTGGCCCTGTGCTGCGCGAATATATCGTATCGGAAGCGATGTTTGCGCTGGGCGTTCCCGCAACCCGGGCGCTGGCGGCTGTCCTCTCCGGCGAAAGGGTGCAGCGTGAAGTCGGCCTGCCGGGCGGCGTCTTCACCCGTGTCGCGGCAAGCCACATCCGTGTCGGCACGTTCCAGTTTTTCGCCGCGCGCGAGGATGACGAGGCAATCAGGAACCTCGCGGACTATGTGATCGACCGTCATTATCCCGAGGCGAAAGAGGCAGATAATCCCTATCTCGCCCTGCTGCAAGGCATAGCGCAACGGCAATGCGACCTCATCGCCCGCTGGATGATGGTGGGCTTCATCCATGGCGTGATGAATACCGACAATATGGCGGTCTCCGGGGAGACCATCGATTTCGGCCCTTGCGCCTTCCTTGATGAATATCACCCCAACAAGGTTTTTTCCTCCATCGATGCGCAGGGCCGTTACGCCTATAACAACCAGCCCGGCATCGCCCAGTGGAACATCGCAAGGCTGGCGGAATGCCTGCTGCCGCTGCTCGATCCGCTGGTGGAAAAGGCCGCTGAACTCGCCAATGGGGTTCTCGCCGATTTCGCTGCCGCCTTTCCCAAACGCTGGCTTACCGGCATGCGCGCAAAACTTGGCCTGACGGCGGAGGAAGACGGCGATATGGATCTGGTGCAGGGGCTGCTGGCGCTGATGCAGGCATCGGAAGCGGACTATACGCTGACCTTCCGTCGTCTTTCGCATGCCGTCAATGGCGACGCCGAGCCATTCCGCGGCATGTTCATCGATATTGCGGGCGCGGACGAATTTCTCGCCCGTTGGCGGGAAAGAGCCGGTCGGGAGGGGATTTCCGATTCCGAAAGATCGGCGGCGATGCTGTCAGTTAATCCCGCCATCATCCCACGCAACCACCGCATCGAGGAACTGATCGAGGCGGCAGTGGAGGAGGATGATTTCGAGCCCTTTCACGCCATGCTGAAGGCGATTGCGACGCCCTTCGAGGAGCGGCCGGACAATTTCGTCTATATGCAGCCGCCGATGAGCCATGAGCGGGTGTTCAGGACGTTTTGCGGGACGTGACGACCTCACCGTCATGCCGACTTGATCCGGCATCCAGCCGACGCACGTCTGCGCGGCGAATAGAGTATTTCCAGCCCAAGGACTTGGGCTGGCTGGATACCGGCTCAAGGCCGGTATGACGGAATAAACTGAGGCCGGTAACTCACCCCACCCGAGCCAGTGGCTCATGCGCGCCATAATACCGGCCGAACCGGTTATCGAGGAACTTGGGCAGGTCCACTTCCTCCTGCCGCACGAAGCCCTTCTGCGGCAGCGTGCCTTCGGCAAGCAGATCGAGAACCGTGCAGATGCCTGAGGCGGTTGTGATCTGGATGGCGCTCATCATCCGGCCGGAAACGGGGCCGGCATAGACCTTGTTGGCGTAGGTTTCCTGCAGGAAGCGGCCGTTGCGGGTGCCGCAGACGGTGACGAAGACGATGACCACATCCTGCATGGTGCCGGGAAGGGCGTTCTCGAACAGGTCCTTCAGCACATCGCGGCGATTGCGCAGGTTGAGATCGTTCAGCAGCGCCTTCATGATCGCGACATGGCCGGGATAACGGATGGTGCGGTAATTCATCGTCCGCACCTTGCCTTCCAGCGTGGCGCAGAGCGTGCCGAGACCGCCTGACGTGTTGAAAGCCTCATAGGTGACGCCGTCGAGCGAGAATTCTTCACGCTCCTCAAGCGCCGGAACGGCGGTGAGGCGGCCTTCGACGATCGCTTCGCAGGGCTCGATATATTCGTTGATCAGCCCGTCCGTGCTCCAGGTGAGGTTGTAGTTGAGCGCATTGGACGGATATTGCGGCAGGGCGCCGACGCGCATACGCACGCTGTCCAGCTTGTCGAACTTGCCGGCAAGATCGGCGGCGACGATGGAAATGAAGCCGGGCGCGAGGCCGCATTGCGGGATGAGCGCCGTCTCCGCCGTTTCCGCCAATGCCTTGACCTTGCGGGTGGATTCCACGTCTTCGGTGAGATCGAGATAATGGGTGCCGACCGCGACCGCCGCTTCGGCAATGCCCGCCGTCAGGTGGAAGGGGGCGGCGGACAGCACGGCGAATTTGCCTTTTAGCAGTGCTTCCAGCGCAGGCCGGTCCGTGATGTCGACGATCTCGGTGTCGACGCGTTCGTGAGCAGGCACATTGGCCAGCTGGTCGGCCGAGCGATCGGCAACCGTGATGCGATAATCGCCTGTGGCGGCCAGCATCCAGGCGATGGCCGAGCCGATGTTGCCCGCACCTATGACGACGATGTTTTTCATGTTTTGTTCCCCGCAGAAAAATTCTTAGGGCACAATCATATTGCGGTTTCACTGCGATTCGGAGCTTCACTACGTGCAGATCGCTCGTTATTATTGAACGATAAGACGACAGGATTGATCACTATGACGATCACTGACAAGGACCGGGCGCTGCTGGCGCTGCTTTCCGAGAATGCCCGCATGCCGGTGGCGGAACTGGCACGCAGGCTCGGCCTTTCGCGCACCACGGTGCAGGCCCGCATCGAGCGCCTGGAGGCAGACGGCGTGATCGCGGGTTATGGCCTCAGGCTTTCGGAAAGTTATCTTTCCGGGTTGGTGCGCGCGCATGTGCTCATCACCATCGGGCCGAAGGCTCTGCCAGCGGTGACTGCGGCGCTTGCCGCCATCAAGGAAGTGACGACGCTGCATTCGGTGAGCGGCACATTTGACCTCATCGCCATTCTGGCCGCCCCTTCGATTCTCGATCTCGACCGGCTGATCGACCGTATCGGCGCGCTCGACGGAGTAGAGCGCACGCTGTCATCGATCATTCTGTCGACGCGGATTTCGCGGTAAGAAGCGTTTGAAAGAGTGGAAGATAAGCGAAACCCACTTCCGTAATGCCGGACTTGATCCGGCATCCAGTCGATGCGCGTCTGCGCGGCGAACAGAGTCTTTTCAGCCCATGGACTTGGGCTGGCTGGATACCGGATCAAGTCCGGTATGACGGAAGCGATGGTCTGCAAAACGAAACAACAAAGGAGCTTGCCACTCCTATGTTTCTCTCGCTACGCGAAAGCGAAGCCGTCTAAACCACCGTCCGCTCATCATAAGCCTTCTGTGCCGCCATCACCGCGTCCATATTGCCCTCCGCCCAATGGGCAAGCGCCGCCACGGTGTCCGTCAGCGTGCGCCCCAGCGGCGTCAGTGAATATTCGACTGTGACAGGAACCGTTGGAAAGGCCTGCCGCGAAATCAGCCCGTCACGCTCCAGCTTCTTCAGCGTCTGCGACAGCACCTTCTGCGATATGCCCTTGATCTCGCGCCGTAACAGGTTGAAGCGAACGGCATCACGCCGCAGCTTGTCGAGGATCAGCAGCGCCCATTTGTCGGCGATCCTGTCCAGCACCATGCGGGTGGGGCAGCGGTCCTCATAAACGTCATAGATATTTGCCATCGATTTCACCCTGTTGTTTCAAGGCCATACCGGTTTCCGCGAGGAAACCAGCTAACCGAAAAGTGCTCTCTTTTCATGATTTCTCTAACGCAGTATCTGTGTTTTCGAAACATGGTTTCCATTAGATACTAAGGAGATTTGAGATGGCAGGCAAGATACTCGTAATCGGTTCAACCGGCACCATCGGCACGCCGCTGGTCAGGGCACTGGTGGCCAAGGGCGAAAGAGTGAAGGCGGCGTCGCGCAGTGGCAGGGCGTCGGACGGCGCGGAAGGGGTGCGTTTTGATTATACCGACGTATCGACTTATGCGGATGCCTTCGACGGTGTTGACCGCCTGTTCCTGCTTCTTTCCGGCGGGCGTCTGGATGCCATCGACGCGCTGACGCCCGTTGTCGAGGAGGCCGCACGCCGGAAGGTGAAGATCGTGTTCCTCAGCGTTCTCGGCGTCGATGCCGACGATTCCATTCCCTATCGCCAGATCGAGCTGAAGATCATCGCGTCAGGCACGCCTTACGTCATCCTGCGTCCCAACTGGTTTGCCGATAATTTCCACAGCTACTGGAAAGCCGGCATCGACCACGGCCAGATCGCCGTTCCGGCGGGCGAGGGCAAGTCAAGCTTCATCGATGTGCGCGATATCGCCGATAGCGCCGCCGCCGCTCTGACATCCACGGCCTTTGACGGCAAGGCCTTCAATCTGACCGGACCAATGGCAGTTGGCTACGGCGAAGCGGCAGCACTGATTTCGCAGGCTATCGGCAAGCCAGTGTCTTATGCCGCCGTTTCGGACGAGGTCTTTATCGGCATCCTCACGGGTGCAGGTGTGCCGCAGGACTACGCGTCCTTCCTCGCCTCGATCTTCTATCCCGTTCGTGAGGGCTGGACCGCGGTGGTGACCGGCGACGTGGAAACGCTGACCGGCCATGCGCCGCGTTCGCTGGAGACCTATATCGCCGACAATCTGGACCGGCTTAAAGGCTGAGACTCAACGAGAGCCCGCCGCGCTTAAGCCGGATCGGTGGAGCCGCGGCGGGCCTTGAAGAACATCTTCAGCCGCTGGATATCCTCGGCATTCCAGCCCTGCGGCGCCGTCACCTCCGTCCAGGCATCGATGTAATGTTCCGGCGCATAGACATGGCCATATCCGATCGGCGCCGTGGTGGCGGCGGCAACATCGAGGCCGAGCTGCAGCAGGGTGACGACCGGGAACCAGCGAAAGGATGTGGAAACGTCTGGCCCGTGATGCACCATCCATTGCGGCCGCCGGTAAAGCGAGGCGGCCTCGAAGAAGGTGATGGGGTCGCTGGCATATTGCAGATAAACGATCCGCATCGGCCCCCAGGTCGCATCAGGCATATGCGCGGTGGTATATTGGTTGGCGAAGCGGATGACAGAGGAATCGCGGAAACGCGGCAGCCATTCCGGCGTGCCCTTCACCCGGCCATTGGTGGCCATGCGCCATGTCGGGCTGGAAAAAGGAGGGCCGCTCCACAGCGCGCCCTGGAAGGGGTCGGAGAGCACATCGTAAAGATCGGAGGACTTCTGCGAGTTGAGCGAACCGAGGCTCAAGCCGTGCAGATAAAGCCTCGGCCGCTTTTCCTTCGGCAAGGTGGTCCAGTAGCCATAAACGGCTTCAAACAACGCACGCGCCGTCTCGACGCCGTAATCCGGCTCCGTCAGCAAGGCTATCCAGCTTGAGAGATAGGAATATTGCACGGCAACGCTGGCGATATCGCCGTCATGCAGATACTCGACGGTATCGAGCGCTTCCGGATCGATCCAGCCGGTGCCGGTGGGGATGACCACCAGGAGCACCTTGCGTTCGAAGCCGCCGACACGTTTCAGTTCCTCAAGCGCCAGGGATGCCCTTTCATCCGGGGTCGAGGCGGAGTTCAGGCCTGCATAGACCCGGAGCGGCTCCTTGGCCGGGCGGTGGGTGAAGGCGGAGATGTCTGCGCCACGAGGGCCTTCAGCGACAAATTCGCGGCCGCGACGGCCGAGCGATTCCCATGTCATCAGCGAGGCGCTGCTGCCGGTCTTGAGCGAATCGGATGGGCGCGGCACATCGGGTTCGATCAGCGCATCCACCTGTTTCAGCGAGGAATCGGCAAATCTGAGGCCGATGTCGAATATCAGCCCGTTGAGCAGCATCCAGGACAGAATGATGGCCGCGGCGATGCCGAGCACATTGGCCAGCCGGCGCGGCAGGAAATGCCGGCTGCGCGTCGCAAAGAAACGGCGGATCAGCTGGAACAGCCGGCCGGCGCCGATGAGAATGGCAGCCACCAGTATGGCGATGGCGCCTGTCTTGGTGGGGTGCGCGCTGGGGAGCGGATCGAGCTCCATCAGCACGCGAATGGAGTTCTGCCAGTCTTTCGCCTGCCACAGAAACGCAATCGCCGTAATCGCGGCGGCAAGCGCAATGAGAAACCGAACGCCGCGGACATTATGACGCGAGGGTTCAGGCAGCTCCAGATAAGCCCAGATCGCATGAAGGGCGACGCCGATCATGTAACCGATCGCGAAAGAAAACCCGCACAGCACACCTTGCATCAGCCATGTTCGCGGCAGGAGCGATGGTGTGAGAGAAGCGCAGAAGAGAACCGTGCCAAAGACGATGCCGGTTGCTGAAAGACCCGCAAACAACCGCTCAACCCATTGTTTTACCAACTTGACTTGTCCCTTCTACTCACCGCCTGATGCTAAGTGTAATATGTGACGGACGAGGGTGCAAATCCCGTGATCAGGATAAAAATCACAGAAATAGGAAAATAATCCTTTACACCGTGACGATGGTTTGATAGTGTTTGGCTATAGTCGGAGATTTGCGGCTGAACGGCAATGGTTGTCCTTGGGACTGCCCGTAGCGCTTTCTTCACCACCGCGTTCCTGTGCTTGTCACAGGAATGAGGGTAAGTGAGGTGCAAGCAAACTTGCCTTGTTCGCGGGCTCCTCTTTATTTGTTCTTTCTCTCGCAGGCCAATCCCATGACAACGTCCAGCAATTGCGATCCGGCGCTCTACAGCGTCTGGCCGGAAACGCCCGCCTATGCGGCTGACGACATGCCGGAAGCCGCGCCCGAGACGAAGTCGCGGGCCGACAGGCTGGCCGCCGAAGATGCGGCGCGCAACGGCAGCCTGCGGCAATTGCTGAATGAGCTGACGGAGGAGATGCGCGAGCAGTTCTGCCTGTACCGCAATCTCCGCCAAGTGAGCGAAGCGGCGTTTCTGGCGACGGCGGAGGATGCTTCGGGCAAGCTCGCGCGCGCCGATGTGAAGGCTGCGACGGACCAGCTGTCGCTGATCGTCCGCACGCTGGAGCGGATCGACGCTTTGCAACGGGTGCTGGCGGAAGAAAGGGAAGCTCTTTTCAGCGAAGACGAAACCGATGTCGGGGACTACGAAGCGGCGGTGGCGCATTTCCTCAATCGCATCGATGAACTGGCTGAACAGAAATGCCGCGCAAAGACGGCAACCGATCCCGCTTGCAGCCCCTTCGCAGAAACCGACACATGACGGATATGTCGACCGGACCCCATCTGCCGGCGCAGGTTTTCAATCTTCTGCGCGACTGGCGTTTCATCGGCAACCTGCCGCAGCAACCGCCGGAGGGCGACTGGCGGACATGGCTTCTGATCGGTGGACGCGGATCCGGCAAGACCCGCGCCGGGGCGGAGTGGGTTCACGCCGTCGCTTCCGCCGGCAGGCAATCGGATTTGCGCATCGCGCTGGTTGCCGAAACGCTGGGTGACGCCCGGGAGGTGATGATCGACGGCATTTCCGGCATCTGCCGTATTGCCCGCCGCCATCGTCCCGCCTTCGAGGTGTCGCGTCGGCGGCTGCTTTGGCCCAACGGGGCGATGGCGCAGGTGTTCTCATCGGAAGACCCGGAAAGCCTGCGCGGGCCGCAGTTCCACATGGCTTGGGCGGATGAGCTGGGCAAATGGAAATATCCACAGGAAACCTGGGACATGCTGCAGTTCGGCCTGCGTCTGGGTGAATTGCCACGACAGCTGGTGACGACCACGCCACGGCCCATTCCATTGCTGAAGGCGCTTCTGGCCGATCCTTCGAGCCGGGTGGCCCGGATGCCGACGGCCATGAACGCGCGGAACCTTTCTCCCGGTTTTCTGAAAGCCATGCAGGACCGCTACGGCGGCACGCGGCTCGGCCGTCAGGAAATTGGCGGCGAACTGATCGATGAGCGCGAGGGCGCGTTATGGAAACGCGCCGATCTGGAAGCGATCGTTGAGGTCGCGGCTGCGCCGCTTTCGCGGATCGTGGTGTCGGTCGATCCGCCGGCCGGCAGTGGTGAAAATTCCTGCTGCGGCATCGTCGTGGCGGGACTGGGCATGGCCGGGCGTCTCACGGTGCTTGCGGATTGTTCGGTGGAAGGGGAGACGCCGGCCGGCTGGGCTCGCGCCGTCGTCGCCGCCTTCCGCCGCCACGAGGCTGACCGCGTCGTGGCAGAGGTCAATCAGGGCGGCGAGATGGTGCGCGCCATGCTGCAGAGCGTAGACGCCAACCTGCCGCTGACGCTGGTGCGGGCAAGCCGCGGAAAGTTCGCCCGCGCCGAACCGGTCGCCGCGCTCTATGAGCAGGGAAGGGTGCGCCACGCCGCGCGATTTGAAAAGCTTGAGGACCAGATGACGGATTTCGGACCGGAAGGCCTGTCGACCGGGCGCTCGCCGGACAGGCTGGACGCACTCGTCTGGGCGATCACTGCGCTGACGACGATGGTGACCAGCGAACCGAAGGTGCGGGGGATGTGAGACGGTGATTTAGTGGCTCCAGGGACCTAGAGCCAATAACGCCCCAAGCGTGCCGTCTGTTTCTTCTCCCGTTGGGCAGAAGGACCGCAGCGCGGGATGAAGAGGCAACGGTCAAGATGTGCCGCGAGAGCATGGATGTCAGGACCTTGCCCCGTCATCTGACCCTTGGGGCCATCTTCTCCCCAGCGGGGAGAAGAAAAAGTGAAGGACCCGCCCGATTTCGGACGTCGGGCAAATATTATTTCTTCGGAGATTGCGCCGGCTTCGGCTGGGAGCCGGTTTCACGCATCTGGCGCCACTCGTTTTCGAGACGGTCATAAACGGTCTGGGGGATTGTCGCTGTCATGGTGGCATTCCTCCTTGAATGGTTAACGCTGCAGGATTGCGCGGTAAATGGAGTTAGCGCGCTAAGGTTCCGGAATTCAAGGAATTTTTTACTCCAAAACCCCGGTCCGAGGATTAAAATCGATTAAGGTTTTTTCAAATCGATTTAGTCCTGACGGACGTCAGGGGTCATGAACCCCAAGTCATATCAAGTGTCATATCAGGAGCAGACTATGGTCTTTGACGAGGCGCGATTCGTCGCGTCGGTGCGGAAATCTCTGTTCGGCGGGCGGCTGCAGACGGCGCAGCTTGCCGGGATGAAGACGATCCTGTCGGGCTTTGCGACGGCGCTGCCCGGCGGCGATCCCCGGTGGCTGGCTTATATGCTGGCGACTGCTTTCCACGAGACGGCGGCAACCATGCAGCCGGTGCGCGAGACTTTGGCGACAACCGATGCCGAAGCGATCACACGGCTCGACCGCGCCTTTGCCGCCGGCGGTCTGCCGATGGTCCGCAGACCCTACTGGCGGCGTGATGCGGAAGGGAAAAGCTGGCTGGGACGTGGCTTCGTTCAGCTGACCCATCGCCGCAATTATGAGACCATGTCAGTGCTGACGGGGGTGGATCTAACCGGCCGCCCCGAGCGCGCCATGGAAGCGGACGTGGCGACGGCTATCCTGATCCGGGGCATGGTGGCCGGCAGCTTCACCGGCAGACGTCTTGCGGATTTCTTCGATGCAGAGCGCGAAGACTGGGATGCGGCGCGCGCCATCATCAATGGCAGCGACCGGGCCAGCCTGGTGGGCAATTATGGGCGCGCATTTCATCGGGCGCTTCTTGCGGCGCGGATTGAACCGGCGCGGCCCAGGTGATAACCCGTTACGCAGCGCCGAGAAGGCCGCCTTCGAATTTCGCATGACAGGTGACACCGTGATCCGCCATATCGTCTTTTTCACCGTTCCCGAGGAAAACCGCGACGCCGTCCGCAAGGGCCTTTCCGGCCTTACCGCGATTCCGCATGCGCTGACGCTGGAAATCGGCGAGAATGTGAAGAAGGACCAATGGGGCAATTCCGTCGATTTCATCGTTTATGGCGAGTTCGAAAACGAGGCGGCGCTGGCGGCCTACAAAGCCGATCCCGCCTATGATCTTTCCACCCGCACGGTGAAGCCGCTGCGGGAAACCCGCGTCGCCGCCGATTTCGACAGCGATACGGCAGTAAAAGCACCGATCCGGTAACGGTTCGGTTCAGCTTAGCAAGTGACGGGCATCTGCCCGTCGTCTGCCGAGAGCCGGCGAAAAAATCTTTTTCCGTTTGGGCTTTGAGTCCCGGTATCCCTTATTTCTGTGCCTGTCGCAGGAAACCAGCCGACGCGTGTCTGCGCGACGACAAGACTCTCTTCGGCCCAAAGAGCTGGGCTGGCTGGTTCCCTGTGACAAGCCAGGGATGAGGAACATCACAAACAAGGACACCGTCATGCGATTTCCCTTTTCCCTGCCGCGCAAGCGCCCGGCGGATGGCAACGCCATGCCCGAAAACCGGAAAATGGCTGGCGGCTTCATGGCCGTGGCCATGCAGGGCGGGCAGGCCTTCTGGTCCGGCCGGTCCTATGCCGCGCTTGCCCGTGAGGGTTTCATGAAGAATCCCGTAGCCCACCGGGCTGCCCGCATGGTGGCGGAAGCGGCCGCGTCGGTGAACTGGCTGCTTTACGACGGCGATGACGAGATAGGCGATCATCCGCTGCTGGCGCTTCTGGCGAGGCCGGGCGCGCACATGGGCGGGCCGGATTTCTTCGAGGCGCTTTATGGCCACCTCATGCTGGCCGGAAACGCCTATGTCGAGCCGCTTGTGATCGGCGGGCGGCTGCGTGAACTGCATCTTCTCCGGCCTGACCGGCTCAGCATTGTCGAAGGGCCGGATGGCTGGCCGGCGGCTTATGATTACCGCGCCGAAGGCCGGGCCACGCGGCGCATCGCCGCCGAGCGGGACGGGCTGGGGCTGCTGCATCTCAAACTGTTCCATCCGCTGGATGACCGGGTGGGGTTCGCGCCGCTCGCCTCCGCCGGCGCGGCGCTTGATCTCCACAACGCGGCCAGCCAGTGGAACAAGCGCCTGCTCGATAATTCCGCCCGGCCTTCCGGCGCGCTGGTCTATCAGCCGCGTGAAGGCGGCAATCTTTCCGCCGAACAATATGAACGGCTGAAGCGCGAGCTGGAGGAGGGCTATCAGGGCGCCATGAATGCCGGCCGGCCGCTGCTTCTGGAGGGCGGGCTGGACTGGAAGGCGATGGGACTATCGCCGCGCGACATGGACTTTCTGGAAGCCCGCAACGGCGCGGCCCGCGATATCGCGCTCTCACTCGGAGTACCGCCAATGCTGATCGGCATTCCCGGTGACAATACCTATGCGAATTACCAGGAAGCGAACCGCGCCTTCTATCGCCTCACCGTGCTGCCGCTCGTCAACCGCACGGCGGCGAGGCTTTGCGGCTGGCTTGCGCCGATCTTCGGCGTGGGCCTGCGACTGGAAGCCGATCTCGATCGGATTGCCGGGCTCGCGGGCGAGCGGGACGCGCTCTGGACACGCATCGGCGCAGCCTCGTTCCTGAGCGACGAGGAAAAACGCGAGGCCGTCGGTTATTGAAAGGACGGCGTTTCTTTCGCTTTGACGGTTCAAGCATTGTCTGAAGAAGCGGATTCTCTTTGTGAGCTCATCCGTCCAAGCGATTCCGAAGATTCGTAAAATCACCCGGTGCAGGCGCGCAGGAAGCGGCTGCGTGCGACGCGGCGCGTCCGCCCGATGACAACATCCTAGAACGGAATGATTACCCATGTCTGAATTCGCCAATGAGGCCGGCATCTGGGCCGCCCGCATCACCGGCGCCGTGGCGGGCGCGGGTGTATCGCTCGTTTATCTCCTGCCGAAAAGCAAACGCGAGGCCGCGAGCCGTTTTATCACCGGCGTCTCCTGCGGCATGATCTTCGGCGGGCCTATCGGCCTGTGGATCGTGCAGCAGCTTGATATTGCCGGTGCGCTCTCCGGTCGCGAAATCATGGTGGCGGGTTCCGCCGCCGCCAGCATGGGGGCCTGGTGGGGGTTGGGCGTGCTGGTGCGCATCGCCGACCGTTACAGCGCCCGCCCGCGCGCCTGATATTCCCCTCACATCGCAGGAGTTACCCATGCACGCCTATCGCGGGCCGCGTCCCGCCACGCGTAAATTCGCCAATCTGGAACTGCGCGGCATTGCCGGCGACGGCACTTTTTCCGGTTACGCCAGCGTCTTTGGCGAGATCGATCTCGGCCGCGATGTGATCGAGCGCGGCGCCTTCCGCCGCTCCATCGAGGAGCGCGGTGCGTCCGGTATCCGCATGCTCTACCAGCACGATCCGGCCCAGCCTATCGGCGTCTGGCGCACCATCCGCGAGGATGAGCGTGGCCTTTATGTCGAGGGTATCCTCACGCCCGGCGTCGCCCGGTCGAGGGAAGTCCATTCGCTGATGAAGACCGGCGCTCTGGACGGGCTGTCCATCGGTTTCCGCACGGTTCGTTCGAGTAGGGAAGGGCGTTCCGGCAAGGCGGCCCGCGCCGGCGTCCGGCGCATTCTGGAGGCCGATCTCTGGGAGATCTCCGTCGTGACTTTTCCGATGCTTCCCTCGGCTCGCGTCTCCGATGTCAAGCATGCCCGCTTCTTCCGCGACCGCGACACCGAACTGGTGCGCAGCATGCGCCGTGCCGCCCGTTCGCTTTTCGATACCGCCTTCAAACGCTGATTTCCGGACAAACCGCAACAAGGAAAACCACATGACAGAGCAGACAACGACACCGGCCCCGATGACGGTTGCGCCGCAGTTGAAGGCCGTCCCCGATACGATGACGGCCGCCTTCGACGAGTTCATGGAGGCCTTCGAAGCCTTCCGTGAGACCAACGATCAGCGGCTTGCCGATATCGAACGCAAGATGGGGGCTGATGTCGTGACCCGCGACAAGCTCGACCGCATCGACAGGGCGCTCGACGACAACCGCAGGCTCATGGACGATCTGGCTTTGAAGAAGGCGCGGCCCGCGCTCGGCCGGAAGGACACGCTGTCGCAGGATGCCGAAGAGCACAAGACCGCTTTCGAGGCCTATATCCGCCGGGGCGAGGAAGCCGCGCTGCGCGATCTCGAGGCAAAGGCCTTTGCCGGCTCGGCCGGGGCGGACGGCGGCTTTCTTCTTCCGACCGAGACGGATGGCGAGATCGGCCGGCGCATGACGGCGATTTCGCCTGTCCGGGCGCTCGCCACGGTGCGACAGGTTTCCGCTGCCGTGCTGAAAAAACCCTTCGCCGCCGGCGGGCTCGCCACCGGCTGGGTTTCGGAAACGGCGGCGCGCCCGGAAACGGCGACGCCGAAACTGTCGGAGCTTTCTTTCCCGACCATGGAGCTTTATGCCATGCCTGCCGCCACCCAGAGCCTGCTGGACGACGCGGCGGTCGATATCGAGGCGTGGATCGCATCCGAGGTGGACATCGCATTCGCCGAACAGGAGGCGGCGGCTTTCGTTGGCGGCGACGGCATCAACAAGCCCAGGGGGTTCCTCGCCTATACGACCGTTGCCAATAACGACTGGAGCTGGGGCAATATCGGTTATGTCGCGACCGGCGTATCGGCGGGCTTTTCCTCCGCCGGTCCCATGGACGTGCTGCTCGACGCCATCTATGCGTTGAAAGCCGGCCATCGCCAGAACGGCACCTTCCTGATGAACCGCAAGACGCAGGGTGCGCTTCGACGCTTCAAGGACACGACCGGCGCCTATCTTTGGCATCCGCCGGCTGCCGTCGGTCAGCCCGCCTCGCTGATGGGCTTTCCGGTGACGGAAGCCGAGGACATGCCCAATGTGGCGGCCAACAGCTTCGCCATCGCCTTCGGGGATTTCCGCGCCGGTTACCTCGTTGTTGACCGAACCGGCGTCCGCATCCTGCGCGATCCCTATTCGGCCAAACCCTATGTGCTTTTCTACACCACCAAACGCGTGGGCGGCGGCGTGCAGAATTTCGAGGCGATCAAGCTGGTGAAGTTCGGGGTGAATTGAACCTCGACGGTGCCGCGCGTTTCTTCTCCCCGCCGATGCCCGACAGGGCAGATGAGGGGGCAAGCTCTCGGGTTACCCCGACCCTTGCCCCCTCAACCCGCTGCCGCGACCTTCTCCCGGCGGGAAGAAGGCGAAAGACGCAGCCGCTCGCCCTAATCTCCGGAGACCCCATGACCTATGCCCTCATCCATCCGCCGCAGGCGGAGCCGTTGACCCTTGCCGACGTCAAGGCGCATCTGCGTCTCGACAGCGGTGACGAGGACACCTTGCTTGCCGCGTTGATACGCGCGGCCCGCGAGCATCTGGAACGCACCACCGGGCTGTGCCTCCTGCGCCAGACCTGGCGGCTTTATCTTGATCGGTGGCCCGAAACGGGCGTGATTCTGATTGGCAAGACGCCGGTGCAAGCCATCGAAACGATTCTGGTTTTCGACGGGCAGGGGCGCGTGGCAGACATCACCGCCACCGAAAAGCTGCTCGACGGCGCGGCGCGGCCGGCACGGCTGTGGCTGCGCGAACCGCCGGCCCCGGAACGGGAGCTGAATGGCATCGAGATCGATTTCACCGCCGGTCATGGCGAGGCCGCGACGGATGTGCCCGATACGCTGAAACGCGCCATGCTGATGCATGTGGCGCAGATGTTCGCCTTTCGCGGCGCCGTCGCGCCGGAAAACCAGCCGGCCGCCGTTCCGGCTGGTTATGAGCGGCTGGTGTCTCCTTTCTGCCGTCTGGGGCTTTAGGCCATGAACCTCGTCTTTCTTGATCCTGGCAGGCTGACGGCGCGACTGGAACTGGAAGTGCGGTCGGAAACGCCTGATGGACAGGGCGGCGCCGCCGAAAGCTGGAAGGCCGTGCGCGCGTTGTGGGGCGCCATCGAGCCGGTTTCCGAAGCCTCGCACGAGCGGGCTTCGGCCGAGGGGGCGACGATTACCCATCGTGTCTGGCTCGCCTGGCGCAACGACATCGACATCGGCACCGGGATGCGCTTTCGCAAGGGGTCGCGCATCCTCAACATCCGAACGGCGATGGATCCCGACGAAACCCGCCGCTTCATCGTCTGCCGTTGCGAAGAGGAAAACCGATGAGCGCCGCGAACCCGCTTCTTCAGGCGATCGTCGCAAAGCTCGCTGGCGATGCCGAATTGGCAGACCTCAACCCCGGCGGCATCGTCGACCGGCTTCTGACGCGTGGCCTTTTGCCATGTATTGTCTTCGACGAGGTCGAGACCCGCGATTATTCGACGGCGACGGAAAGCGCGGAGGAGCATTTTCTGACGCTGCAAATCTGGGGTGATGCCAATCGCCGCAGATCCACGGGTGAGATCGCCGCAAGGGTAAAAGCGCTGCTTGATGACGCCGCGCTGCCGCTCGTCGGCTTTTCGCTCGTCAACATGCACATGCTGTCCAGCCGCTCCCGCCGTGAGGCGAAGTCACGGAACTTCGTCCTTGAAATGCGGTTCAGGGCGGTAACGGAATGAAGGGCCCTACGCTTTCTGGCCGGCCACGGTTTTCCACAGCAGGATCAGCAGCAGCAGCGAAAGGGTGATCAGGATGGAAGCGATGCCAAGCATCGCCGCCACACCGCCGCGATCGAGCGCCATGCTGAAAATGACAGGTGCAAAGGCGATGGCGAGATTTTGCGGAAGCGAAATCCGTGCGGCCTGAAGGCCGTATTGCTGCGGAGAAAACACTGCAAGCGGCAGAACGGCGCGGCTGACCGTCAGCACGCCCGCGCCAAAGCCGAACAGGGCGATGAAGCCGGCAAAGGCTGGTATGGCCGGAGAAAAGACGAGCAGGACCAGAAAGGATGTCAGCAGAAGACAGAGGCCGATCAGGCAGGTGATGAAGGGATTGCCGCGTTTTCCCAGCAGGAAATCTAGCCCGCGTGCGGTAATCGCCAGCACGCTGCGCACCGATGCCAGCTGGATTGCAAGCGCTTGCGATGCGCCTGAATGCACGAGAAGCAAAGGCAGAAGCGGCGAGAAGCCAAAGGCGGTGAAGGCGCTGAGCGTGGTCATTGCCGCCAGAAGCAGGAAGGTGCGCCGCGTATCCACCGGCGAGGCCGGGATTTCGCCAGGATGCGGGCGCTGGCCTGGATTGCCGCCCTTTCTCTTCGGAAGAACGAAGAGGTAAAGCGGCAGAAGCAGGAACAGCTGCAGACAGCCGTAGAGGATGAGGGTGCCGCGCCAGCCGAGATGCTGCTCCGCAAAGGCTGTAACGGGCAGGAACACGGCCGCCGAAAGGCCGGTAAAGACCATCAGCAGCGTCAGGGATCGACCACTTTCCGCCCCGACGCGCTCCACCACGGCGGTGTGTGCCGCCGTTGTCAGCCCGCAGGCGCCGGCAAAGCCCATCACCGCCCAGCCCAGCAGATAGCTTGTCACGCCGCCTGCAAAAGCAAGCAGCGCAAAGCCGCAGGCAAAAAGCAGGGTGCCGCTGACCAGCACCGGCGCTGCGCCGTGGCGCACAAGCATCCGCCCGAGCAGCGGCCCGCAAAGCGCACTGATGGTCATCATCACGGTCAGGCCCGCAAAAACGACTTCGTTGGCGATGGCGAGTTCGCTGCCCATTCGTGGACCGAGAATGGCCAGCATGTCGAAACCGGAACCCCAGCTGACGACCTGCCCAAGCGCCAGCACGCCGATAAGGCGTGTACGGAACGTCGGGGAAGCAGCATCGGACATGGCAAGATCGCACAATGCGAGGGCAAGGAACATTTTTGGTCGCAGGCCCGCAACACCCTGCAACCGCAATCGAAACGGAAGGAAACAGGATGGTGGCGCAGAAGGGCAAGGATTTTCTGCTGAAATTCAACAATGCCGGAACATATGTCACTGTTGCCGGGCTCAGAACGCGGCGGCTGGCCTTTAACGCCCAGGCGGTGGACGTTACCGATGGGGAAAGCGTCGGGCGCTGGCGCGAGTTGCTGGCGGGTGCCGGCGTGCAAAGGGCCGCGCTGACGGCGTCAGGCATATTCAAGGATGCGGCGAGCGATGCGCTCGTGCGGGGCGCGTTTTTCGCGGGCACCATTCCCGGCTGGCAGATCGTCATACCCGATTTCGGCACGATTATCGGGCCGTTCCAGATCGTGGCGCTGGAGTATTCCGGCCGTCACGATGGCGAAGTGCAATTTGAGATCGCGCTGGAATCGGCCGGTCTTTTGACCTTTGGAGCGCTGTGATGCCGCAAGGGTTGCGTTATGGGCGGGCGAACCGCCATCGCGGCGAGATCGAAGCGCTGTTCGACGGCGAGAGGCGCATATTGTGCCTGACGCTCGGCGCGCTTGCCGAGCTCGAAACCGCCTTCGAAGTCGATGACCTGACAGCGCTTGCCGAACGTTTTGCGAGCGGACGCATGAAGGCCACCGACATGATCCGGGTGATCGGCGCGGGGTTGCGCGGCGCCGGCAATGTTTTTTCGGATGAGGATGTTGCCAGCGCCACGGTGGAGGGCGGCATTGCCGGCCATGCCGCCATCGTCGCCGAACTTCTGACCGCCACCTTCGGCGGTTTGAAAGGGGAGACGCCGCGGGACCCCTGAATGCCGCAGCAGGCGATGCGACGCCGCGCCCCTTTCCCTGGGATGCGGTTCTCCATGCGGGTTTCTGCCTGCTGCGGCTTTCTTCCGAAGTTTTCTGGCGGCTGACGCCCAGAGAGTTTTTCGCCATGACGGGCGGCGTGCGCTCCGGTTCACACGGCCCGGATCGACAGGAGATGGAGGCGATGATGCGGCGTTTTCCCGACAGGGACGCATCCGATCATCGCTTCGTGAAAATCTTTTAATTCAAACACTTGAAGCTCCAGTTTGAATCGGAAAGGCAGGTACGATGGCGGGTGAAGGATCGATCGCGGAAAATCGGGAGGAGGCGGAAGCCCTGTCCGAAGTGATGGGCGATCTCGAACGCCGCTCCGAACGGTTCGGAGCGGCGCTGACGTCTGCACTGCAGGCGGCAACGACAGGCGGCAAAGGGCTGGACGATGTGCTGCGCGGCCTTGGGCAGCGGCTGTCGGGCATCGCGCTCTCCGCCGGGCTCAAACCCTTTGAGGCCATGATTGGCAATGCCGTCGGCGGGTTGTTGAACGGCGGCGGCTCGCTCTTCGCTTTCGCCGACGGCGGGATGCCGGGGCGCAGCGTCACGCCTTTCGCCGAGGGTGGTGTCGTCTCCAGCCCGGCGTTTTTTCCCATGGGCGGCGGGCTTGGCCTGATGGGAGAAGCAGGGGCGGAAGCCATATTGCCTCTGAAGCGCGGCCCGGATGGTGCACTCGGTGTTGCGGCGCCTTCCGCCGGCGGCGGGTCCCAGATCATTTTCAACGTCACGGCGACGGATGCGGCAAGCTTCCGCAAAAGCGAAGGCCAGATTGCCGCAATGCTGGCGCGCAGCGTCGGGCGCGGCCAGCGTGGATTGTAATATGCAGACCTTGTCCCTGTCCCGAACGGCCTGCCGAGCATGGACAAACCGCGAAGGATGAGGGCCTGCGGCCGGCACACCCCGAACAGCGAAATGAATCCAGGAACAACGACATGGTGGCATTTCATGAAGTGCGGTTTCCGCTGCGGCTGGCGCTCGGTGTGAGCGGCGGGCCGGTGAGACGGACCGACATCGTCAATCTTTCCAATGGGCGGGAAAGCCGCAATCAGCGCTGGCGAAATGCCAGGCGTGCCTATGACGCCGGCTCGGGCATCCGCTCGCTCACCGATCTCTATGAGGTGCTGGCCTTTTTCGAAGCGCGGCGCGGCGAGCTTTACGGCTTTCGTTTTCGCGATCCCATGGACTTCAAATCCTGCCCGCCGGGAGACACGCCGGCATCGACCGATCAGAGGATCGGCGTGGGTGATGGCGCCGCGGTGCGGTTTCAGCTGGTCAAGACCTATGCCGATGCGGGTGGCTTCTTCACCCGCCGGGTGGAAAAGCCTGCCGAGGGCTCCGTCCTCGTATCGGTCGAGGGTGTGCCCGTATCCGCTTCGGATATGTCCTGCGATTACGCGACCGGTATGGTGACATTCGGTTCCGGAAAGGTTCCGCCCGCCGGTTCGGTGGTCCGTGCCGGATATGAATTCGATGTACCGGTACGGTTCGCGACCGACCGCATCGACATCAACCTCACCGCCTTCGAAGCCGGGCGAATTCCCGCCATTCCGCTGATGGAAATCCTGCCATGAAAACGATCGCTCCCGCCCTTGCCGGGCATCTTGAAAGCGATGCCACGACCACTTGCCATTGCTGGAAAGTGACGTTGAAGGATGGCGCCGAAATCGGCTTCACCGATCATGACGAGGCGCTTTTCTTCGCCGGCACGGCCTTTCTGGCCGCCAGCGGTTTTTCGGCCAGCGATAATGACAGCGAAACCGGGCTCGGCGCCGGCGCAGGTGAAGTGGCAGGCGGTTTTTCCAGCGAGGCGATTTCGGAAGAAGATCTTGCCGCCGGCCGTTTCGACGGAGCGAGAGTGGAGCTTTACCTCGTCAACTGGCAGGCTCCGGAAGAGCATGTGCTTCTCTCCCTGCGCGAGATCGGCGACGTAGCCCGGGCGGGCGGGTCCTTTCGCGCCGAGCTGCGCAGTTTCGCCCATCGCCTCAGCCAGCCGCAGGGGCGGGTTTATGGACGGCGCTGCGATGCCGCGCTGGGAGACGCACGCTGCGGCGTTGCTCTGGCGCGGTTCACCGGCAATGGCCGGGTGGTGGCGGTGGACGCGGCCGGCAATCTCGTCGCAACCGGGCTCGATGCTTTCCCGGATGGTTTTTTCAACGGGGGAAAGGTGCGTTTTCTCACCGGTCCGCTTGCCGGGCGCGGGTTCGATCTCGATGGCCATGAGCAGCGCAATGGCGGCGTGCTTCTTTCTTTCTGGCTTCCACCGGATGAGGCGCCGTTGCCGGGAGACAGCTTTTCCGTCACGGCCGGTTGCGACAAGAGCTTCGCCACATGCAGGCATACATTCGCCAATCAGCTGAATTTCAGGGGCTTTCCCCATCTTCCAGGGGCGGATTTCGCCTATTCTTATGCCAGCGGCGGTCACACCCACGACGGCGGGGCCTTGTTCCCATGAGCGAGACGGGAGACAAGGTGCTGGCGCTGGCCGAGCCGTGGATCGGCACACCCTATCGGCATCAGGCGTCGCTAAGGGGCGTTGGCTGCGATTGTCTCGGCCTGATCCGAGGCGTCTGGCGCGAACTCTACGGCAGCGAACCGGAACTTCCGCCGCCCTATGCGCCTGACTGGGCCGAGCGCTGTGGTGAGGACCGGCTGATGGCGGCCGTGCAACGGCATTTTCCTAGCGTTTCGGGCCTGGACGAGGCAAAGCCCGGAGACCTGCTGCTGTTCCGCTGGCGGACCGATGCGGCGGCCAAACATCTCGGCATCCTCGCGGAATCCCGGCATTTCATCCACGCTTATGAGCAGGCGGCGGTGGTGCGTTCCGCCTTGGTGCCATGCTGGAAACGGCGCATCGCCGGCATTTTCCGCTTTCCCGATCCCTGAGATTTTTTGAGGCAGGCATGGCAACCATACTATTTCAGGCAGCAGGTGCGGCGCTCGGCGGTATTTTTGGGCCCGTGGGAGCGATCATCGGGCGTGCGGCCGGCGCGCTGGCTGGCAACGCCTTGGATCGCGCCTTGCTTTCGGACGGTCGTACCGTGTCCGGGGCACGGCTCTCGGCCGCGCGTATTCCCGGTGCGGATGAAGGCGCCGCGATAAACCGGCTTTACGGTACGGCGAGGATCGGCGGCACCCTGATCTGGGCGACACGTTTCGAAGAAAGCCGTGTCGTGCAGAGACGTGGTGGCAAAGGCAACCGTGGCCCAAGGACGGAAACCTATCGATATTTCGCCAATCTCGCCATCGGTCTCTGCGAGGGGGAGGCGGCCCTCGTGCGGCGCGTCTGGGCCGATGGGCGCGAAATTGACCTGACCGGCATCGAGATGCGCTTTTATCCCGGCAGCGCAACGCAATTGCCCGATCCGCTGATTGAGGCGAAACAGGGGAGCGGCAATGCTCCCGCCTTTCGCGGCCTCGCTTATGTCGTCATCGAGCGCCTGCCGCTTGAAGCCTATGGCAACCGCATTCCGCTCATGCAGTTCGAGGTGGTGCGGCCGGTCGGCGGGCTGGAGAAGTCGATCCGCGCCGTGACCGTCATTCCGGGCTCAACCGAACATGGTTACGCAACGGTGCCGGTTTCCGAGCATACGGGCATGGGTGAAAGCCGCGTGATGAACCGTAACGGCCTGACGGCCGAGACGGACTGGCGCGCTGCCATCGATGAATTGCAGGCGCTTTGCCCCGCTCTTCAAAGCGTGGCGCTGGTGGTGAGCTGGTTCGGCACGGATATGCGGGCGGGCGAATGCCGCATCCTGCCGGGTGTTGAAGTGGGGGACCGGGAGGGCGAGACGACGCCGTGGTCCGTTGCCGGCCTGACACGCGCCGGGGCGCATCCGGTCAGCCATCATCATGGCGGTCCCGCCTATGGCGGCACGCCGAATGATGAAGGCGTGCTGCAGGCGATAGCCGACCTCAAGGCGCGGGGCCTGAAGGTCTGCCTTTATCCCTTTGTGATGATGGACGTGCCGGCGGGCAACGGGCTGCCGGATCCCTATGGCAAGGCCGAACAGGACGCCTATGCCTGGCGGGGGCGCATCACCTGCTTTCCCGCACCCGGGAGGCCCGGATCGGCCGATCGTACCGCCGGTGCGCGGCTGGAGATCGATCGTTTCTGTTCCCGCGCCGAGGGCTATCGACGCATGGTGCTGCATTACGCCGACCTCTCGGTAAAAGCGGGAGGCGTCGACGCCTTCCTGATCGGTTCCGAACTGCGGGGGCTGACGGGGTTGCGCGACGACAACGGCGCCTTTCCCTTCGTGGAGGCGCTGGTGCGGCTCGCGCGCGATGTACGGGCTGTCGTCGGAAGGGCGACGAAACTAACCTACGCTGCGGACTGGAGCGAATATTTCGGTCACCAGCCGGCCGACGGCTCTGGGGACGTGTTCTTCCATCTCGATCCGCTCTGGGCGAGTTCCGACATCGACGCCATTGGCATCGACAATTACATGCCGCTCTCCGACTGGCGCGACGAAGATGCCGCAAACGGCAATCCTGACGGCATGACCGGCCCGGATGACGCTGTGGCCTTCCGCCGCGCCGTTACGGCTGGCGAGGGTTTCGACTGGTTTTATGCAAGCGAAGCCGACCGCACGGCCCGGCGGCGAACCCCCATTGCCGATGGCACAACGGCAAAGCCATGGGTATTCCGCTACAAGGACCTTCGAAACTGGTGGGAAAATCTCCATTACGATCGGCCCGGCGGGAAGGAGAGCACCACGCCGACCGTATGGAGGCCGGGCTCGAAGCCCATCTGGTTCACGGAACTCGGCTGCCCGGCGGTGGACAAGAGCGCGACACGCCCCAATGTCTTTCCTGATCCGAAATCGGCGGAAAACGCCTTTCCCCATTTTTCCCGCAAAAGCAGGGCGGACAGCCAGCAGCGGCGTTTTCTGGAGGCGCATCTGGGGCACTGGGAAAATGGCGATGCCGCGATGGTGGATACGAGCCGGATCTATCTGTGGACCTGGGATGCGCGGCCTTTCCCGGCTTTTCCGCAAAACGGTGCGACGTGGAGCGATGGCGGTAACTGGCGCACGGGCCACTGGCTTAACGGCCGGCTGGGAACGGCGACGCTTGCCGACACCATCGCCGCCATTTTGACGGATCACGGCTTTTCCGCTTTCGACGTCTCCGCCATCAGCGGCGATCTCATCGGTTATGTGCAAGGCGAGGTAACTTCGGCCCGCAGCCTGCTGGAGCCGCTGATCGCGGCATTTCAGCTGGATGTGGCGGAGGATGCAGGTACCCTGCGTTTCCGCTCCCGCAACGGGGCTGTCACGCCCGTTCGGGATCTTTCCATTCTCGCCGATCTGGAGGGTGAACCGCTGTGGTCGGAAAATCGCGGCCACGACAGCGATTTCCCCGCGGAAGCCGTTCTGACCTCGTTCAACCCGGCGCTGGAGTACGAGCAGGCGAGCGTGCGTTCGCGGCGCGTGGAGAATGCCGGCAGCCGTGTCATGCGGCTCGATCTCAACGCCGCTCTATCTTCGGAAACGGCGCAAGCGGCGATCGAGGCGGCCTTGCGCGACAGCCGCCAGGCACGGCGCAGCCTGCGTTTTGCCCTGCCGCCGGGGCAGATTGCGCTGGAACCGGGTGACTGCATCCGTCTCTCAACGGATGCCTTTCCGCAGGCGCCCGCAGGTCGGTTCATGGTCAGCCGTATCGAGGATGGCGCGGTGCGGCAGGTGGAAGCGCGGGCCTTTTCCCCGGCCTTGTCAACTTTTGCCGGTGTGGCGGACGAGCGACGTGCCCGTGGCGCAAGCGGCAGCGAGGGTTTCGCGCCGGAAGTGCTGTTTCTCGATCTGCCGTATCAGGACGGTGCGGCGGCCGAGCAGTCGGCGCGAGTTGCCGCCTTCGCGAAACCCTGGCGGCACATCGTCGTCTCGGCCTCATCAGGCACGGAAGGATACGGCCAGCGCGTCGTGCTAGACCGTCCGGCCAGGATCGCAACGCTGGTAATGCCGTTGAAGCCTGGACCCTCCGGTCGCTTCGACCGTGCAAATACCATCGTGCTCGATCTGCCTTTCGGCGAAGTTGCATCGGCCGAACCGCTTTCGGTGCTGAACGGCGAGAACCGCATCGCCGTGAGGGCGGCGAATGGTGTCTGGGAAATCGTCGCTTTCGCGAAGGCAGAGGAAACCGCGCGGTCGCGCTGGCGGCTTTCTGTTCTCCTGCGCGGCCTTGCCGGCACGGAAGACGCGTTGGCCATCGGTGCGCCGGCAGGGGCGCCGGTGGTTGTTCTGGATGCCGCGGTACAGCCGCTCGGTCTGCTCGCCGGAGAGCGTGGCCGGCGAATGAACTGGATTGTCGAGGCAGCGGAACAGGCCGGCGCGCCGGTCGGGCCTTTCTCCGTCGAGGCCGGATTTCGGGCGCTGACGCCGCTTGCGCCGGTGCATCTTGGCGGGCTGCGAAAAACGGATGGCGTTCTCATCAGCTGGAAACGCCGGGGGCGGATGGACGCCGATGGCTGGGACGCAAGCGAGATTCCGCTGGATGAAGCTTTCGAACGTTATCGGGTGGAGGTGCTGGACGGCGACGAGGTGCGGCGTACCGCCGACGTCTCGGAACCCTTCTGGTTTTATCCAGCAACAGCCGAACTCACAGATTTTCCGGCGCTGCGGGATCACATTTCCGTGCGAGTCCGCCAGCTCGGCCGCGCGGTGCCCCTGGGAGTGGCGGCACAGGCCGTTCTCCCGCTTTCATAAATGCCTGAAAACAAAGCAAAGGACGACAAGATGGACAGTACCAAACCGTGGTATCAATCCCGCACGATATGGGGCGCGCTGATTGCGGTCTTCGCCCCGCTTTTCACCATTGCCGGCTTTGATCTGCCCGCCGGACTTCACGGTGAGCTGGCCGACGGCCTGATGACCGTGGCCGGCGGAATTGGCGGTCTCATCGCGCTTTACGGCCGCCTTTCGGCGACCCGTGCGATCCGCTGACGCAGCCCGCGCAAGCGCCGCTCCCGTTCCGTCTTCCCGCTGCGGGGGCGGCATTCATTTGCCATTCAGACGCTTTGCGCTACATATTCGGTCACAATACGGTTCAAGACGCACCCGTTTTTTTTGTGGAAGTTTGTAGAATGGCATCACCTCTCATCATCGCGACGCTTGCAGCCGGGCTTTCCGGTTTCACGGCGCCCGAGGCTGATTTGCAGGGCCACTACATTCTCGCTGCCAGCGACTGCGGCGCGGCCGTGGCCCGCGTTGTACGCGAAACCGGCGGCCAGCTTCTTTCTGTCTATCCTTCCGGCGACGGTCAGTCCTGTGTCGTCACCGTTCTCGTCCAGGGAAATGGCGAGCGCCCGCGCAAGGTGACGATGCGCGTGCCGATGTAGCTTGCCCGCATCGCCGAAATATCGGAAAACGATCCGAGACATCTAGCATGACCGGCCACGCACGCGGGCCGGGACACAGGAAAGGGCGGACAATGCGTATTCTCGTTGTTGAGGACGATGCCAATCTCAATCGTCAGCTGACCGATGCCCTCAAGGAGGCCGGTTATGTCGTCGATCAGGCATTCGATGGCGAGGAAGGCCATTATCTCGGTGACACCGAGCCCTATGACGCCATCGTTCTTGATATCGGCCTGCCGCAACTCGATGGCATCACCGTCGTCGAAAAATGGCGCGCGGCCGGAAAGGCCATGCCTGTTCTCATCCTGACCGCCCGCGACCGCTGGAGCGACAAGGTGGCGGGCATCGACGCCGGCGCCGATGACTATGTGACAAAGCCTTTCCATGTCGAGGAAGTTCTTGCCCGCGTGCGCGCGCTCATCCGCCGCGCGGCCGGCCACGCTTCTTCCGAACTCGTCTGCGGCCCGGTTCGGCTCGACACAAAGTCCTCCAAGGCGACCGTCAACGGCACGACGCTGAAACTCACCTCGCACGAGTTCCGGCTCCTGTCCTATCTCATGCATCACATGGGTGAGGTCGTATCGCGCACGGAGCTGGTCGAGCATATGTACGATCAGGATTTCGACCGCGATTCCAACACGATCGAGGTATTTGTCGGACGTCTGCGCAAGAAGCTCGGGGTTGATCTGATCGAGACGATCCGTGGTCTCGGTTACCGGATGCAAGCGCCGGCAGATGCGAAGTAATTCTCTCACCGCCCGCGTCCTGCTGCTCGCCTCGCTCTGGTCGGTGCTGGCGCTGGTGGTGATCGCCGTCGTGATATCGACGCTTTACCGCCAGGGCGTGGAGCGCAGCTTCACCGATCTTCTCAGGGCACAGCTCTATAACGTCATCAATTCCGTGACGATTTCCAACGAGAATACGTTGGCCGGCAGCCCGCAGCTTGGCGATCTGCGCTTTTCGCAGCCCGATACCGGCTGGTACTGGGTTGTCGAGCCGCTCGGAAATTTCCAGACCGCGCCGCTGGTCTCTTCCTCGCTCGGCGTTTCCACCCTTCCGGTGCCGAGCATTCTCGATGCCCCCTTCGACAACCGCTACGAGCGCTTTTATGCCGTCACCGACGAGGCCGGCAATCAGGTGCGGGTGGCGGAAACCGAAGTCGTGCTGGATGGCGAGGGGCGTGCAGCGCGTTTCCGTGTCTCCGGCAATCTGAACGTCGTGGAAGACGATGTCCGCGACTTTTCCAACAGCCTTTATCTGGCTCTGGCCGTCTTTGGTGTCGGCAGCCTCGTCGTGAACGGTCTTGCGATTCTCTACAGTCTGCGGCCGCTCGATCAGGCTCGCGTCGCACTTGGCAAGATCAGGGGCGGAGAGGCGGAAAGCCTCGAAGGTGAATTCCCGCGCGAAATCCAGCCGCTTGCCAATGAGGTCAATGCGCTGATCGACAGCAATCGAAGGCTCGTCGAGCGCGCCCGTATGCAGGTCGGCAATCTCGCCCATTCACTGAAGACGCCGATTGCAGTTCTCCTGAACGAAGCCCGCACGCTCGATCCGCAGCACGGCGACCTTGTGCGCGCTCAGGCGGACGCCATGCAGGCGCAGGTGCAATCCTATCTCTCCCGCGCCCGCATCGCCGCCCAGCGCGGCTCCATCCTTGCCCGCGTGGAGGCCGAACCGGCGCTGGAACGGCTGGTGCGTGTCATGCGCCGCCTGAACCCCGACAAGCAGTTCGTGCTGAATTTCGAGCAACCCGGCGCGGTACTCGGCATGGAGCAGCAGGATCTGGAAGAGGTCGTCGGCAATCTTCTCGAAAATGCCGCGCGTTTTGCACAGACGCGTGTGGTCATTACGCTGGCGACCGGCACGCACCCATCCTCCGACGCCGAAATCGCCCGTCGCGCCTGGGTGGAGCTGACGGTGGAGGATGATGGGCCGGGACTTGAGCCGGAACAGATCAGCGAAGCGATGAAGCGTGGGCGGCGATTGGATGAGAGCCGCCCCGGCACGGGCCTCGGATTGTCGATCGTTTCAGAGGTGGTGTCAGAGTACCATGGCCGCTTTTCGCTGTCGCGCAGCGCCATCGGCGGGTTGAAGGCAGATCTGATTTTGCCCGGCCTTTCGAAAGAGCTTGCGTGAGCCGAGAAAAAAGGCAAGAAATTCAACGCTGGTATATTGATGCAATGCGGTAGGAAAGAGGACAGGGTTTGGTTGACGTGTATGATGGCTGCCGCTCCGTGACGATGCGTTCGCTGGTGTCACGCCCGGCACTTCTCTCGATCCTGTGCGTTTCCATGCTGAGCGCCTGCACCACCACGGGCACCCGCCCGGCAGGCGGCGGTCTTTTCGGCCGTTCGTCACAGCCCTCCACGCCCTTCCTTGCCAATCTGGAAGGCGGCATTGTCGGGCGAAGCGGCGTGCAGCTTGACAGGGGTGACCAGACAAAGGCGCTGGAGGCCGAATATAAGGCGCTGGAAACGGCCCCGGTCGGCACGCCTGTCATCTGGACGGGCGATGACGCCAAGGGCCAGGTGGTCGCCAATGCGCCCTATCAGGTTGGCAACCAGAACTGCCGGCAATATTCGCACACCCTGACGGTAGACGGACGCGAAACCCGGGCGCGTGGCGCAGCCTGCCGCAATGCCGATGGAAGCTGGTCGCCGCTGACATAACCGGTTTGACGCAAATCAAGGTCACTGGCCCTTTGCGATGACAAGAGAGGCATGGCGGTGCAGCCGGGGGAAGGGCCTGCGGTGCGGCGTGATGTCTCAAATTCGCGTCATCCCTGCGCTTCATGTTTCCATGTGCCGCGCATTCGAGTAATTGAGCCTTATGTTCTGGATTGTCGTTGCGATATTGACGGCGGCTGTTGCCATCGTCCTGATGTACCCGCTGATGCGGAAGACCGAGGCGCCGCAGACGCGCCGTGACGGTGAGGTTGCCGTTTATCGTGACCAGCTGGCCGAACTGGACCGCGAACGCGCCGCCGGCCTGATCGGGCAGACCGAGGCGGATTATGCCCGCGCCGAAATCGGCCGCCGTCTGCTTGCCGCCGCCGAAGCGGAAGAGCAACCCGGCAAAGAAACCCGGCCGCGCCGGCACAATCTCGCCGCCAGCCTGATCACCATTCTGTTGCCGGCGCTGGGTCTCTGTCTCTACATCTGGAACGGCAGTCCGGAGGTACCGGACATGCCGCTCGAGGCACGCCTTGAAAAGCCCGGCAACGACATGAATCTGCTGGTCGCAAGGGCCGAAAGGCATCTGGCGCAGAACCCGGATGATGGCGCGGGATGGGAAATTCTGGCGCCGATCTATTTCAAGATGCAGCGGCTTGGCGACGCCGAGCTCGCCTATCGCAATGCGCTTCGCATTCTGGGCCCGAGCGCCGAACGATTGACGGGCCTTGGCGAAACGCTCGTGGCCGGCAATGACGGTATCGTCATCGAGGCGGCGCGGGATGCATTTGCCGAGGCGGAAAAGCTTAAACCCGGCAACCCGCGTGCCCGCTTCTATCTCGCGCTGTCGCTGGAACAGGCCGGCAAGGCGGAGGAAGCACGCGCGGCCTTCACTCAGCTGGCGGCAGACGCCCCGGCTGGCGCGCCATGGCTGCCCCTGGTGCGCGAGCATATTGCCCGGACTGGCGGCGAAACGAAACCTGCCGCACCCGGCCCGACGGCCGAGGACATGGCGGCGGCAAAAGACATGACGGCGACCGACCGGCAGGCGATGATTGAAGGTATGGTGGCGAGCCTTGACGCCAAGCTGAAGGATAACCCGGCCGATTTCGAAGGGTGGATGCGGCTCGTGCGTGCCTATTCCGTGCTGAAGAACGAAGCCAAGGCCGGAGAGGCGCTGCGGGCGGGGCTGAAAGCTTTTCCGCCGGAGGGTGAGCAGGGCAGGCAGCTTCTGGCGCTGGCGAAGGAACTCGGCGTTTCCGCCGGACCGATCCGCATGAACGGGAAACAGGATGCCGCGCCGCAGGGAGTGACACAATGACCCGCAAACAGAAACGACTCGCGATCATCGGCGGCGGCATGAGCTTCATCGTGGCGGCCGTGCTGCTGGTCATGTTCGCCTTCGGCCAGTCCATCGCCTATTTCTACATGCCGGCCGATCTGGAAAAAACGCCCGTCAACCCCGGCACGCGCATCCGCCTTGGCGGGCTGGTGGCGGAAGGGTCGATCAAGCGCGGCGAGGGCCGCACGGTGAGCTTCACGGTGACGGATGGCGAAGCGACCGTGCCGGTCAGCTATACCGGCATCCTGCCCGATCTCTTCCGCGAAGGGCAGGGCGTGGTGACCGAAGGCATGTTCGATGCCGCGACCCACGGTTTCGTGGCCGACAGCGTGCTTGCCAAACACGACGAGAACTACATGCCGAAGGAAGTTGCCGACCGGCTGAAGGACAAGGGTCTGTGGCAGCAAGGCGCAGAGGGAGAGAAACCCGCGGCCGCAACGCCGGCCGCCGGCACGGCTTCGACTGACAAGACCGGAGCAACCAAATGATCAACGAGATCGGCCATTACGTTCTGGTCCTGGCGCTTGGCGTGGGGCTGATCGTGTCCACGCTGCCGGTCATCGGCGCGCGCCGCAACGACCGGGCGCTGATGGACATCGCTTCGCTCGGCTCGGTGCTGATGTTCCTGCTTGTTGGTTTGTCCTTTGCGGCGCTGACGCGGGCCTATGCCGTCTCGGATTTTTCCGTGCGCAACGTCTGGGAAAACTCCCATTCGCTGATGCCGATGATCTACAAGCTGACCGGTGTATGGGGCAATCACGAAGGCTCCATGCTGCTTTGGCTGCTCATCCTCGTGTTTTTCAGCGCGCTCGTCGCCACCTTCGGCCGCAACCTGCCTGAAACGCTCAAAGCCAATGTTCTTGCCGTGCAGGCATGGATTTCCGTCGCCTTCCTGCTGTTCATCCTGCTCACCTCCAATCCGTTTCTGCGGCTGGAGCCGGTGCCGGCCGAAGGGCAGGATCTGAACCCCATCCTTCAGGATTTCGGCCTCGCCATTCATCCACCGCTGCTTTACCTCGGTTATGTCGGCTTTTCCGTCTGCTTCTCCTTCGCCGTTGCCGCATTGCTGGAAGGCCGTATCGATGCCGCCTGGGCGCGGTGGGTGCGGCCATGGACGCTCGCCGCCTGGACCTTCCTGACCGCGGGCATCTCCATGGGTTCCTACTGGGCCTATTACGAACTCGGCTGGGGCGGCTGGTGGTTCTGGGACCCAGTGGAAAACGCCTCCTTCATGCCGTGGCTTGCCGGCACCGCGCTGCTGCATTCGGCGCTGGTCATGGAAAAGCGCGAGGCGCTGAAAATCTGGACCGTGCTTCTGGCGATCATGACCTTTTCGCTCTCGCTGCTCGGCACCTTCCTCGTTCGCTCCGGTGTTCTCACCTCCGTGCATGCCTTCGCCACCGATCCGAGCCGCGGCATCTTCATTCTCGGCATTCTGACCGTCTTCATCGGCGGCGCCTTCGCGCTCTTTGCATGGCGTGCGCCGTCGCTCAAGGCCGGCGGGCTATTTGCGCCGATTTCGCGTGAGGGATCGCTGGTTCTCAACAACCTGATCCTGACGGTCTCCACCGCGACCGTGCTGATCGGCACGCTCTATCCGCTCATTCTGGAAACGCTGACAGGCGAAAAAATCTCGGTCGGCGCGCCTTTCTTCAATCTCACCTTCGGCCTCCTGATGATCCCGATCCTGATCGTCACCCCGTTTGGGCCGATGCTCGCCTGGAAACGCGGCGATCTCCTGGGCGCATTCCAGCGGCTCTATGTGGCGGCAGCGCTTGCCGCTCTGGCGGGACTGACGCTCTGGTACATTGAAAATGGCGGCCCGGTACTGGCCGCACTCGGCATCGCTGCCGGTTTCTGGCTGATCCTCGGCGCATTTGCCGATCTCTGGTATCGCGCCAATTTCGGCAAGCTCGCTTTCGGTATTGCGTTTCGCCGCCTCAAAGGCCTGCCGCGCTCGGCCTTCGGTACGGCGCTGGCGCATATGGGTCTTGGAATCACCGTTCTCGGCATCGTCATCGTCACCACCTATGAGACCGAGACAGTGCTGGAAATGAAAGAGGGCATGGCGGCGGAAGCGGGCGGCTACAGCCTGACCTTCGACGGCATCCGCCACGCCGTCGGACCGAACTTCACCGAGGATCGCGGCCATTTCACCGTGCGCAAGGCAGGCGTGGAAGTTGCGGATGTCTGGTCGTCCAAGCGGCTTTACACGGCCCGGCGCATGCCGACGACGGAAGCCGGCATCCTGACCTTCGGTCTCAGCCAGCTCTATGTCTCGCTTGGTGACCCCATGGCCGATGGCGGCATGGTGGTGCGCATCTGGTGGAAACCCTTCATCCTGTGCATCTGGGGCGGCACGCTGTTCATGATGGCGGGCGGGTTCATTTCTCTCTCGGACAGGCGATTGAGAGTGGGGGCGCCGAATCGCAAGGCGAAGCCGGTGCGGGCTGCAATGCCGGAGGCGGCGGAATGAGTGTGGAGCGTGCGGCAGGTTTCTTCTCCCCCACGGGGAGAAGTGCCGAGCAAAGCGAGGCGATGAGGGGGAAGCCGCATACACTGAGAGTTATGGCTGGCGTGGGCCCCCTCATCCGACCCTTCGGGCCTCCTTCTCCCCGGCGGGGAGAAGAAATGCGCCGCACTCTTTCGGGATTGCCTCGGATGCTGGCGGGTTTTCTGCTTCTCTTCGCTGTGCTTGTCTCAGCATCTCCCGCTTCCGCCTTCAACCCGGATGAAGTCCTCAAGGACCCCGTGCTCGAACAGCGAGCCCGCAACCTCACCTCCCAGCTTCGCTGCATGGTATGCCAGAACCAGTCGATCGATGACAGCAACGCCGAACTGGCGCGTGACCTGCGCGTTCTGGTGCGCGAACGGCTGGTCGAGGGTGACAGCGACAAGGCGGTCATCGACTATGTCGTGTCGCGCTATGGCGAATTCGTGCTTCTCAAACCGCGCCTCAGCCTGCGCACCGTGCTTTTGTGGGGCGCACCCATCGGCCTCACCCTTGTGGGAATTTTCGCCGTCTTCGTCTTTTCGCGTCGCCGCGCCACCCTTGAACAGCCACAAAAACTGAGCGCGGATGAAGAAGAAAGAATTCGCAACCTCATTGAAAAATAACTGTTTTTCATTTTTTCCCACGGTTCTTTCTCAACATTACGGATTTTTCATTCCTCAGACACTTCGCCGTAAGGTGTCGCCTCCTATATCTTCATCATCCACCGCTTCCCCGGTCACACGGGTTCCAGTCTGAATGAAGAAAGAAGGTACACCATGTCTCATTCGCAAAACGGCCATTCCTCGCTGAAGACAGCCCTGAAGGCCACGACGGTTGGCGGCCTTGCGGCGCTGATGCTTTCCACCGGCATTGCCGCACCTATCCTCCACTCTTTTGCGGCCCCCGTCGAGGTGACTGCGCCGCAGGTTCCGAGCTTCGCCAACGTGGTCGATGCGGTATCGCCCGCCGTCGTCTCCGTTCGCGTTCAGTCGAACGTGCAGCCCGCTTCCGATGATTCCAGCAATTTCTCCTTTAATTTCGGTGGCCGTGGCCTTGACCAGCTTCCGGATGACCATCCGCTCAAGCGCTTCTTCAAGGAATTCGGCGGCCCGAACCAGGATCGCTCCGACCGCGGCCCCAATCGCCACCGTGACGGCAAGGGTCCGCTGCGCCCCGTCGCTCAGGGCTCCGGCTTCTTCATTTCCGAAGATGGTTACATCGTCACCAACAACCACGTCGTCGATGACGGCTCCGCCTATACGATCGTGATGAATGACGGCACCGAACTCGACGCCAAGCTCGTCGGCCGCGATCCGCGCACCGATCTGGCACTCCTCAAGGTCGATGTGAACCGCAAGTTCACCTACGTTCAGTTTGCCGATGACAGCAAGATCCGCGTCGGTGACTGGGTCGTCGCCGTTGGCAACCCCTTCGGCCTTGGCGGCACGGTGACTTCCGGCATTATCTCGGCCCGTGGCCGTGATATCGGCTCCGGCCCCTATGACGACTACCTGCAGATCGACGCCGCCGTGAACCGCGGCAACTCGGGCGGTCCCGCCTTCAACCTCAACGGTGAAGTGGTTGGCATCAACACCGCCATCTTCTCGCCCTCGGGCGGCAATGTCGGCATCGCCTTCGCCATTCCGGCATCGGTCGCCAAGGACGTGATCGCCGACCTGCAGAAGGACGGCAAGGTAGAGCGCGGCTGGCTCGGCGTGCAGATCCAGCCCGTCAGCAAGGACATCGCCGAATCGCTCGGCCTTTCCGAAGCCAAGGGCGCTCTGGTCGTTTCGCCGCAGTCCGGCTCGCCGGGCGACAAGGCAGGCATCAAGCAGGGTGACATCATCACCGCCGTCAACGGCGAACCCGTCAAGGATGCCCGCGACCTGTCACGCCGCATCGGCGGCATCGCGCCGAACAGCAAGGTGGAAATCTCGCTGTGGCGCGGTGGCAAGTCTCAGTCGGTCACGGTGACGCTCGGTGATCTCGCCAGCGACGATGCCTCCAAGGCGACCCCGAGCCAGAACGACGACAAGGGCGGTCAGTCTTCCAGCGAGAAGGTGCTGTCCAGCCTCGGCCTTACGGTGGCCCCCGCCGATGACGGCAACGGGCTTGCCATCACCGATGTCGACCCTGACAGCGATGCCGCTGCCCGTGGCCTGAAGACGGGTGAGAAGATCACCTCGGTCAACAACCAGCAGGTCGCATCCGCCGCCGATATCGAGAAGATCCTCGAGCAGGCGAAGAAAGACGGACGCTCCAAGGCGCTGTTCCAGATCCAGACGGATGACGGCAGCCGCTTCATCGCTCTGGATATCGACCAGGGTTGATAGGCTGAAAGGCGATGCCGGTTCTTTCGGGAGCCGGCGTCGCTAAGGAATGTGTCTCGCCTATAGGACGAGGCAGAACATATGGAATGAGCGCGTGCCACTTGTTTCTTCTCCCCGAGGGGGAGAAGGTCGCGGCGGCGGGATGAGGTGGCAAGGGTAGCGATAGACTGCGCGCTTGCCCCCTCATCCGACCCTTCCCCGGCGGGGAGAAGAAAGGACCTGCAATGCCGGTCCAGGCAGTATCGCGGAGGAAACCTCATGGAAAACAAGGTTCAGGAAATGTCTGTCGCATCTGTTTCCGGTTGTGCGGAAAAGGGCGAGGGCGCTATTGTCCCGCACATGAAGATTCTTGTCATTGAAGACGACCTCGAGGCTGCGGCCTATATGACCAAGGCGTTCCGCGAAGCCGGGATCGTCGCCGACCACGCCAGCGATGGTGAAAGCGGCCTGTTCATGGGCTGCGAGAATGTCTACGACGTCATGGTGATCGACCGCATGTTGCCGCGCCGCGACGGGCTTTCCGTCATCAGCGAACTGCGCCGCCGCGGCATCGAGACGCCGGTTCTTATCCTTTCGGCGCTGGGGCAGGTGGATGACCGCGTGACCGGCCTGCGTGCCGGCGGTGACGATTATCTGCCGAAACCCTATGCCTTCTCCGAACTGCTCGCCCGTATCGAAGTGCTTGGCCGCCGCAAGGGCAAGCCCGAGCAGGACATGATCTATCGCGTCGGCGATCTCGAGTTGGACCGCCTGTCCCACGATGTGCGCCGGGGTGGCAAGGAAATCCTCCTTCAGCCGCGCGAATTTCGCCTGCTGGAATATCTGATGAAGAATGCCGGCCAGGTGGTGACCCGCACGATGCTTCTCGAAAATGTCTGGGATTACCATTTCGATCCGCAGACCAATGTCATCGACGTGCATGTTTCCCGCCTGCGCTCGAAGATTGAGAAGGACTTCGAGAAGCCGCTGCTGAAGACCATTCGCGGTGCGGGCTACATGATGAAGGACGAGGGCTGATTGCCGAAAATGGCCCGCCTCAGAATATTGTTCAGGTCGACAGCGGTGCGCCTTTCGGCGCTCTATATCCTGCTGTTTGCGCTCTGCGCGGCGTTCCTTGTTTTTTATGTCACTGCGCTTTCCGAAAGGCTGCTGAACCAGCAGACGCGTGACGCTGTGCTGCAGGAAGTCTCGGATGTGCAGCGCATCTATAATCGCGGCGGTATCAATCCGCTGCTGAGGATGATGGAGCGCCGTGCCCGCCAGCCGGGAGCGAGCCTTTACATCATCGCCGGGCCGAATGGTGAAATTCTGGCCGGCAACGTCGCCTCCGTGCAGCCCGGTGTTTTCGACAAGGAAGGCTGGACCGGCTTTCCCTTCCGTTATGAGCGTTATTCCGAGAGCGGCGACAGCGTGCAGCATCTTGCCACGGCCAATGTTTTCGTTCTGGACAACGGGCTGCGCATCCTGATCGGCCGCGACCTCGGCGAGCCGACCAAATTCCGCGCCCTGGTGCGGAATGCCCTGATGGTGGCGCTCGCCATCATGAGCGGCGGCGCCCTGCTGATCTGGTTCGGCATCGGCCGCAATGCACTGAAACGCATCGACCGCATGTCGGCGGCAACCAAGAAGATCATGGCCGGCGACCTTTCGCAGCGTCTGCCGCAGGGCCGCTCCGGCGATGAGTTCGACAGGCTGTCCGGCTCGCTTAACGCCATGCTTGGCCGCATCGAGAAGCTGAATGAAGGCCTGCGGCAGGTTTCCGACAATATCGCCCATGACCTGAAGACGCCGCTGACGCGCTTGCGCAACAAGGCCGCCGCGGCACTGGACGATGATGACGAAACGAAACGCCGCGCAGCCCTTGAAGGCATTATCGCCGAGTCCGACCAGCTCATCCGCACTTTCAATGCGCTGCTGATGATTTCCCGTGTAGAGGCCGGTTCCATCGCCGCCGAAATGACTGAAGTGGACGTCTCGGCGATTGCCGAAGACAGCGCCGAACTCTACGAGCCGGTGGCCGAGGATGCGGGGCTCGCGCTGGAAACCGAAATCGAACAGGGCCTCGTCGTCAAGGGCAACCGTGAATTGATCGGCCAGGCGCTTTCGAACCTTATAGACAACGCCATGAAATATGCCTGCGAAGGCGAGGGTGACAAAAAACTCGTCGTTCGTCTGGCAAAGGCCCCTGGCGCAATCCTGCTTTCCGTTGCCGATAATGGTCCCGGTATTCCTGCCGACAAGCGCGGCGAGGTGCTGAAACGCTTCGTGCGGTTGGATGAAAGCCGCTCCAAGCCCGGCACGGGCCTTGGCCTGTCGCTGGTGGAGGCGGTGATGGAACTGCATGGCGGGTCGCTGGAGCTTTCGGACACCGACGCCTCCAACACCGCCTGCCCGGGGCTGACAGTCTCCATGGTTTTTCCAGACAATAGCCGCTGAAGAGAGCCGGCGAGTGTATTCCGGCGGGGAGTTGTGCCCCGCCAGACGACAATCCTCGCGTTAGAATGTGTAGGCCAGGCCCACCATTGCAAACGGCTGGATATCTTTTTTGGACAGCGGGCTGTCCTTGGCATCGCCCAGCAGGAAACCGACGCCTCCGGTGCCGGTGATCGACCAGTTCTCGGTCATCAGGTAGGTGACGGAGGCGCTGGCGTCGACGCGCTTGAAGCCGGATTTGGCGTCGAAGCGACGCAGGCCCGAACGGGCGGATTGCGCCGAGGTCACACCGAAATAGGATTTCATGTGCTTGTCGTCAGCCCAGGTGGCGGAGAGGTCCGCTCCGAGGATGAACTGGTCGACCTTATGGGAAACGCTGGCGCCGATCGAGGCTGTCAGGCCCTCGCTGCCATTGATGGTCTTGTCGACCTTGGCGTAGATTTCGAAGGGTTCAGCGTCATAGGCGATAACGCCGCCAATGACGCCGCCTGCCTTGATATCGCCCATCCCGCGCAGGTTTTTCCTGTCGTCCTTTTCCTTGCGCCCGGGCTCCCAGCCGCCTTTCACTCCCAGCCGGAAGCCATTGCTGTTCAGCAGGTTGACGGTGACGCCGCTGAAATCAATGCTCAACATGTCCCCATAGGCGACGGAGACCAGCGGCACGGCGCCGGCCTCCAGCTTGTCCGACCCCTCATATTTCGGGGCATAGGCGGCGCCGACACCGAGCGTGATTTTCCAGTCGCTGGAACTGCTGTAGCGGGAATTATCGAAACCGGCCTGCGGATCGGCCATGCGGTCCGATTTGCCGATATCGGCGGCGAAAACCGGCGCGTAGACCGCTTGTGCCACCGGCAGCGCCGTCAGGCAAAGCGCCATGGCGCACAGGCTCTTTTGCCATTTCATTGTAAAAATCTGTTTCATGATCATATCCGTTGCAGCACCGCGTGTTTGAAAACCGGGGAGTCGGGTTTCGTTGAGGAGAACGCTACGTGGGCACAATTGCGGAGACATTACGCGGCATTGCGATGCGCCGCCGAAACCGTGGTCGCGCCAGCAGGGTTTCGGAAAATTCGGCAAAAGCGGTTTTCCTGATCGCAAAGCGCGCCGCATTTGTTACAACGCAGGTGATATGTGCCTGCAGGCTTCGGTGATGCAACGGCAGGATGGCTAGCGTGGGGAGAGCGGCCCGTCCTGAAAAATCCGGTATGGCCGAAGGACAAACGGGCTCGGGAGAGGGAGAGAAGCATTGACGAAACCGGAAAGCGCCGAAAGGCGGCTGAACGACGTGCTGGCGGGCGTGATCCGCCCCTATACGCAGACCGAGCTGAAATCCGTGCTCTCCACTCTGAAAGACATCGGCAGAAGCGAGCCGGCGGTGGCCGCGCTGCTTGCCGACGAAAGCGCCCTGAAAGACTTCGTTGCCGCGGCCTTCACGCTCTCCCCCTACCTGCGCGACATGGCGGCGGCCGATGAGGGGCTGTTGTCACTGGCCATTTCAAAACCTCTGGAGCCACTGCTCGCCGATCTCGTGCGTCAGGCGCGCGATTGCTGGAAACCGGGAGAGGACGGCGGCATACCGAGCGAAAACGAGGTAATGTCGAGGCTCCGGATCGCCAAACGGCGGCTCTCCTTCGTCGCGGCACTTGCCGATCTCGCCCGTATCTTCACTGCGCGTGACACGACCCGCTGGCTGAGCGACATGGCGGATGCGGCACTCTCTGCCGCCATCGATCACCTTCTGCTGTCGGCCCATGAGAGTGGCAAGCTGAAACTGAAGGATGTTGCCGCCCCCAGCGAAGGATCGGGCCTCATCGTGCTCGGCATGGGTAAGCTCGGTGCCCGCGAACTCAATTATTCCTCCGATATCGACGCCGTGGTGTTTTTCGAACCCTCCGCCGGGATCATGGACGACCCCTACGACGCGACGGAGAATTTCGGACGCATGATGCGCCGTCTGGTGCGCATCATGCAGGAGCGCACGGCCGATGGTTATGTCTTCCGCACCGATCTGCGGCTGCGGCCAGACCCGGGCTCCACACCGCTCGCCATCCCCGTGGAAGCGGCACTGCTTTATTACGAGGGCAGGGGCCAGAACTGGGAGCGCGCTGCCTATATCAAGGCACGGCCGGTGGCGGGCGATATCAAGGCGGGTGAGAATTTCCTGCGCGAGCTCACGCCCTTCATCTTCCGCAAATATCTCGATTATGCGGCGATTGCCGATATTCATTCCATCAAGCGGCAGATCCACGCCCATAAGGGCCACGGCGCGATTGCGGTGAAGGGCCACAATGTCAAGCTCGGGCGCGGCGGCATCCGCGAGATCGAGTTTTTCGCCCAGACGCAGCAGCTGATCGCCGGCGGCCGAATGCCGGCGCTGCGGGTGCGCGCAACGCAGGAGGCGCTGGCGGCGCTGACCGAGGCGAAATGGATCGACGCCGAGACCCGTGACAGCCTGACGGATGCCTATTGGTTCCTTCGCGAGGTGGAACATCGCATCCAGATGGTGCGCGATGAGCAGACCCATGTGTTGCCCGATACCGAAGCCGAACTGAAGCGCATCGCCTTCATGCTGGGTTTCGAGGATACCAAGGCCTTCTCGGAAAAGCTGGAAGAGGTGCTGCGGCTGGTGGAGCGGCGTTATTCGGCGCTGTTCGAACAGGAAGTGAAACTGTCAGGCGAGGCCGGCAATCTGGTGTTCACCGGTCAGAAGGACGATCCCGATACGTTAAAGACGCTCTCCGCCCTCGGTTTCGAGCGGCCGGAGGATATCTCCCGCGTCATCCGCACCTGGCACAATGGCCGTTACCGGGCGACTCAGTCGGTCGAGGCCCGCGAGCGGCTGACGGAATTGACGCCGGACCTGCTGCGCGCCTTTGGTGAGAGCAAGCGGGCCGACGAGGCGCTGCTGCGCTTTGACAATTTCCTCTCCGGCCTGCCGGCAGGCATCCAGCTTTTCTCGCTGCTCGGCAACAACCCGGCGCTGCTCGACCTGCTGGTAACGATCATGTCCTCCGCGCCGCGTCTGGCCGAAATCATCGCCGCCCGCCCGCATGTCTTTGACGGCATGCTGGACCCGGCTTTGATGAGCGACATCCCGACACGCGACTATCTCGCTCACCGCATGGGCAGTTTCCTCTCCAATGCCCGCCATTACGAGGATATTCTCGACCGGCTGCGTATCTTTGCCGCTGAGCAGCGCTTCCTCATCGGCGTGAGGCTTCTGACCGGCGCGATCCGTGGCGAAGTCGCCGCCCGTGCTTTCACGCATCTTGCCGATCTGGTGATCGAGGCGGCGTTGAATGCGGTGCTGGCGGAGATGGAGGCGGCACATGGGCCCTATCCCGGCGGCCGTGTCGCCGTGATGGGAATGGGCAAGCTCGGCTCCTTCGAGCTGACGGCCGGATCGGATGTCGATCTCATCCTGCTTTACGATTATGATGATGCCGCCCATGAATCGACCGGCGCAAAACCGCTCGATGTGGTGCGTTATTTCACCCGCGTGACCCAGCGGTTGATTGCCGCCCTGTCGGCCCCGACGGCAGAAGGCGTGCTTTACGAGGTCGACATGCGGCTTCGCCCCTCCGGCAACAAGGGGCCGGTGGCGACCCGCATTTCCGCCTTCGAAAAATACCAGCGTGAGGAGGCCTGGACCTGGGAGCACATGGCGCTGTCGCGCGCCCGCCTGATCTGCGGCGATGCCTCGCTGATGGAAGATGCGCGCCGCATCATTGCTTCCGTCCTGTCGCAAAAGCGGGATGTGGCCAAGGTCTCGGCCGATGTGTTGGAAATGCGCAGCCTCATCGAGCAGGAAAAACCGCCGGAAAATAATTGGGACTTCAAACTCATCAATGGCGGCCTGATCGACCTTGAATTCATCGCCCAATATCTGGCGCTCGTAGGGCCTGCGAAGGGGCTTGCCGCGCACGAACCGGGGCGCAACACGGCCGAGGCGCTCCAGGCGCTCGCCGCTCCGGTGATGGAGCCGCAGGCCTTCGATGACTGCATGGCGGCGATGGGGCTTTATACCGAGATATCGCAGATCGTAAGGCTGTGCATCGACGGCACGTTCAATCCGAAGGAAGCGCCGGCGGGCCTCACTGATCTCGTGTGCCGAGCGGGGGATTGCCCTGACATTCCGACGCTGGAGGGAGAGGTGAAGCGGCTGGCGAAGGCGGTGCGGAAGGCGTTTGTGGCGGTGGTGAAGAATGGGGGGTGATGTCGGTGGGTGTGGCTTACCCCCCTCTGCCCTGCCGGGCATCTCCCCCTCAAGGGGGGAGATCGGCAAGATCCGCTATCGCCACTTCATTCTCTAACGTCGAGATGGGCAAAACCTTGCCGCATATCTATCTCCCCACCTGTGGGGGAGATGCCCGGCAGGGCAGAGGGGGGTGAACCACACCCACCAAGCTTCAATGCACCGTCCCACAAACCCCCGCCGCATGCGGAATAATAATCGTCACCACCGTGCCACGCCCCTCACAGGAACGAATTTTCATCGTTCCGCCATGCAGCTTCACCAGCGAGCGGGAAATCGCAAGCCCGAGACCGGAGCCGCCCTGGCTCTTGGCATATTGGCTCTGCACCTGCTCAAAGGGCTGACCGATCTTTTCCAGCGCCTGTGTCGGAATGCCGATACCGGTGTCGGCGATGGTGAGGATCATCGCAGCCTCATGCACATGGGTGCGCAGCGCAATGCTGCCGCCGTCGCCGGTGAATTTCACGGCATTGGAGAGCAGGTTGAGCATGATCTGCTTCATGGCGCGGCGGTCGCCCTGCATGGTGAGGCCGGCGCAGACCTTCTGCTGCACGGTGATGTTCTTCTGTCCGGCCTGGATGGCGGTCAGACGCAGCGTTTCTTCGATCAGCGGCGCGAGATCGATGGTCTCGCGGTTGATGCGCATATGGCCCGCCTCAATCTTCGACATGTCGAGAATATCGTTGATGACGTTGAGCAGATGTTTGCCACTGTCATGGATGTCGCGCGCATATTCGGAATATTTGGGAGAACCCACGGGGCCGAACATCTCGTTCAGCAGTATTTCGGAGAAGCCGAGGATGGCGTTTAGCGGCGTGCGCAGCTCATGGCTCATATTGGCAAGGAATTCCGATTTCGCCCGGTTGGCGGCCTGGGCGCGCTCTTTTTCGGCAAGGTAGTTGGCGTTGGCGTCAGAAAGCTCGGTCTTCTGGCGCTCCAGCTTGTGCTGCGAGGCAGAGAGATCGCCGATGGTGGCCATCAGTCGCCGCTCGGAATCGCGCAGCCGTTCCTGGTGGCGCTTCAGAAGCGTGATGTCGGTGCCGACCGAGACGAGGCCGCCATCGCGGGTGCGGCGTTCGTTGATCTGCAGCCAGCGATCGTCGGCAAGCTGCACCTCCGTGGTGCGGGACAGGCCAGACTGATCGGGATCGGCAACGCGACGTTCGACGACCGGCCGGGCTGCTGCGGCATAAACCGTGGATTTCTCCGTGCCTGCCACCAGCACGCTGTCCGGCAGGCCATAGGCCTTCTGGTAATGGGTATTGCACATGACGAGACGGTCGTTCTTGTCCCACAGCACGAAAGCTTCGGACGTGGATTCGATGGCGTCGGCAAGGCGCTGGTCGGCCTCGGCATAGCGCTGCGCAAGGCGGTGCTGTTCGGTGACATCCATGGCAATGCCGATGACACGCGGCCCATTATTGGTGCGGATGACCTGGGCGCGGGCACGCAACCAGACATAATGGCCCTTGGTGTGGCGCATGCGGAAGATCTGGTCGATCTGGCGCAGGTTGCCGCAGCCGACAGCCCGGGCAAGCTCATAGAGATTGCCGTCTTCGGAATGCATCATTCGCGCCGCATCGGAGAAGGACAGCGGTGTCGCCTTGGGCGGCATACCGAGAATCTCGTAAAGCGAACCGGACCAGAACATGCGCCGGGTGGAAAGGTCGAAATCCCACAGGCCGCAACGGCCGCGCGAGAGCGCCGTCTCCACCCGCAGGTTGGATTCGGCGAAGATGTCGTCGGCATCGCGGGCGCGCTTCACCTGCATGTAATAGGCATAGAGCACCACGAGCAGGATGGAGGAAATGCCCGCGAACAGCGTGACATTCATGGCGATTTCGCTGCGCCAGAACGAGCGGATCGGCTGCAGCGACCGCGCCGCGATGACCATGGCACCATCGTTTCCGAAGGGGATCATCGTCGCGTAATGCTGCTGGCCGTCTATATTGGTCTCGATGGTTCCGGGAGCGCCGGGAAAACGCTGCACGATGGCGATTTCCGGCAGCAGGGCAGGCAGGGAGGTGCCAATGTAAAGCATTGCCTCCTTGCCGGAACCGGCAAAAATACGACCGTTGCTGCCCGACAGCAGCACCATGGTACCATCGGCAAGACTTCCCTGCGGCAACGCGGCGACAAGGCTTGCCTCGGCGCGGGTGCGGTCCTGCGAGGTGAAAACAGTGCCGTCGTTCAGCAGGGCCGCCTTGGCGGTCAGCGCCGTCAAAGCCGTGGAGTGGCGGGCGGCTTCTTCCATGCGGCTGTATTCGGCGACGATGCCCAGCATGCGCGAGGCCGCCACGACCACCAGAAATGCGAGGATGAGAATGGGAATGAGGCGCTTCAGCAGGGTCTCGACCTGCGGCATGGGCCGTTCCGCGCCGCTCATCAAACCCATCAGGTCACTGGAAAGCTTTTCGCCCCAGGCCGCTAGATCAGAAAATTTGGCATACGGCCGCTCATCGCCCGCAGTCGCCCGCCGCACGTTCGTCATTGTCCCGCCTTTTAGATGTCCCCGTGATTCGAAGCGCCGCCGCTCGAATATCTCTAATGAATCAAATGGGATTCGCCCTGTCCAGAGGCAAAAGTTAAAAGAATTTTAACCCCTTGAACCGACTCCGTATTTTTTCGGGACAGTCTGCTTCCGCTTCGGCAAAAGCGGGATTCATGAAGAAAAACAGTGAGGCGGCGCTTCAATTCCGGCTGCTTGGGAATGCCGCGTGTAACGTTTCAGGCTCCGTCGAAGGCATCGAGAGCAGGGCCAAGCGCGCTGATCACGCCATTTCCGGCGGCAGGAAGACCGGTGAGCACCGCGCTGATGATATCGTCGCGGCTCGCGCCGTGGGACTTGGCTTCCATCACATGAAAACCGATGCCGCTTTCCAGGCGGAGGGCGGCAAGAATGCCGATGTAGATCAGGCTCTGTGTCTTCACGTCGAGCGTGGACGCGGCCCCGAGAGCCTGCACGGCCTGAAACCACGCCGCCTTATGGTCTGGAGCATCGCTGATGAAACGCTGAAACGAAGCGCTTGTTCTGGACATATCCGTCATCTGAGGTTCCTGTCTGATCCCGGGCCAACCGCGGCCCTTCGCACGAAGGATGCTGCATGATGCACGACGCCGCCTTGATGGAAATCAAGACGGCGTCGCGGAATGGGTCAGAATGTCGGAGCTTCGGCGGAAAGTCAGCCCTTCAGGATACGCCCGACGATATCGCTTACATCCGTCGAGAGGCCTTTCGCCTCGGCAATGGTGGAAAGCGCTGCTTTCGCATGGTCGGCGCGGCTTGCCTCAAGTGAGCGCCAGGAGCGCATGGACGTGAGAATGCGGGCGGCAAGCTGCGGATTGCGTTTGTCGATGGCGATGATCTGCTCTGCGAGGAACCGATAGGCGGCGCCATCGGCACGATGAAAGCCGGTAGGATTGGAAAAGGCGAGCGTGCCGACGAGCGAACGCACCCGGTTCGGATTGGTGGCGATGAAATGTTTCGATTTCATCAGTGCCTTGATACGATCAAGAGCGCCTTCGCCGGGAATGGCGGCCTGCAGCGAAAACCACTTGTCGAGCACCAGTGCATTGTCGGCGAAGCGTTTTTCGAAAGCGGCAAGCGCTTCCTTCGTTTCCGCACTGTCGGGGAAGCGCTGCGTCAGCACGCTGAGTGCATGGGCGAGATCGGTCATGTTGGTGGCGCCGGCATAGGCCTTCGCCGCCCGCTCCGGCGTTCCCTCGGCAAAGGCGAGGAAGGTCAGCGCACCGTTGCGCAGTGAACGCCGCCCGGCGCTTCCGGCATCGGGGCTGTAGGCCTCGCCATTGGCAGCATCGTCGGCAAGCCGCCGCAGTGTGTCCTGGCCGGCTGTCGCAATCGCCGTGATCGTGGCGTTGCGCGCCTTGTGGATGGCATCGGGATCCGTGTTTCCGCCGAGTTCGCGGGCGATATCGGTCTCGCTGGGCAGGGCGAGTGCCTGCGCCCGGAATGCTGGTTCAAGCGCGTCGTCGCCGATGATTTCGATGAGCGTCGCGATCAGGTCGGCATCGGTGCGGACGTCTTCGCCTTTTTGCACCGCCTTGGTGGCGGCGATCAGCACGGGCAGGGCGAGATCGGTCAGCGCCTGGAAACGCGCGAACATATCCGTCTCATGCCGGGCAATCTGCACCAGGTCGGCAGCATTCTGCTCGAAATGCAGGTTGATCGGCGCGGAGAAGCTGCGGTTGATCGACAGCACCGGCCGCGAGGAAATGCCGGAGAAGGAGAAGGTCTGGTTGCGCTGGGTCAAATGAAGTACGCCGTCGCGATACTCGCCGCCTTCGACGGCCTGCGGTTCGGCGATCTGACCATTATCGAGGATCAGCGCCAGCGAAAGCGGAATGTGGCGTGGCTGTTTCACCGGCTGGCCGGGGGTCGGCGCGGTCGTCTGTTCCAGCGTCAAGCTGAAAGTGGCCTTGCCGGCATCGTAAGCGGACGAAACGGAGACTAGCGGCGTGCCGGCCTCGGTGTACCATAGCGAAAACTGCGAGAGATCGCGACCGCTGGCATCGGCAAAGCTCCTGACGAAATCCTCAACCGTTGCAGCTTCGCCGTCATGACGTTCAAAATAGAGGTCCATGCCCTTTTTGAAGTCTTCAGCGCCGAGGATCGTGGCGATCATGCGGGTGACTTCGGCACCTTTTTCATACACGGTCGTCGTGTAGAAGTTGTTGATTTCGCGATAGGTATCCGGGCGCGGCGGATGCGCCAGCGGACCGGAATCCTCCGGGAACTGCTCCGATTTCAGGTGGCGCACATCGGCAATGCGCTTCACCGGCCGCGAGCGCATGTCGGAGGAAAATTCCTGATCGCGATAGACCGTCAGGCCTTCTTTCAGGCACAGCTGGAACCAGTCACGGCAGGTGATGCGATTGCCTGTCCAGTTGTGGAAATATTCATGCGCAATGATGCGCTCGATATTGGCATAGTCCGCATCCGAGGCGGTTTCCGGGTCGGCCAGCACGAATTTGTCGTTGAAGACGTTGAGACCCTTGTTCTCCATCGCGCCCATGTTGAAATCCGACACGGCGACGATCATGAAGATGTCGAGGTCGTATTCGCGGCCGAAGCGCTCTTCGTCCCATTTCATCGAACGCTTCAGCGCATCCATGGCATAGGCAGCGCGCGGCTCCTTGCCGTGCTCGACATAAATCTTCAGCGCCACTTCCCGTCCGGACATGGTCGTGAAAGTATCTTCCACCACGCCGAGATCGCCGGCAACGAGAGCGAACAGGTAGCTCGGTTTCGGATGCGGATCGAACCAGGCCGCGAAGTGACGGCCTTCGTCGTAATTGCCGCCGCCCAGGAAATTGCCGTTCGAGAGCAGCAGCGGATTACCTTCCTTTGCCGCGATGATCGTCACCGTATAAGGCGCCAGAACATCCGGACGGTCGGGGAAATAGGTGATGCGGCGGAAACCTTCCGCTTCGCATTGGGTGCAATAAACGCCATTGGTGCGGTAAAGCCCCATCAGCTGCGTATTGACCTGCGGGTTGATGTAATTGGTGACGCAGATCTCGAAGGGAGATTCAGCGGGAAGGTCGCGGATGGTCAGGCTGTCCGGTGTGGCCTCATATTGAGCGGCGGGCAGCTCCACCTGGTCGAGCAGCAGGCTGGAAAGCTTCAGCTCGTCGCCATCAAGAACCAGCGGTGCATGCCGGTCGGCGCTTTCGCGCCGGTGGAAGATCAGACGGGCTTCGACCTTGGTATTTTTAGGGTCGAGTTCGAAGGTGAGATCCACCCGCTCCAGAACGAAATCGGTGGGGCGGTAATCCGCCAGGTGAACGATCTGGCCCGTGTCTGTTCGCATGACTGTCCCTGAATAACTTTGCGTGGTCTTCCCGGCATCATGTCGTCATAAGGCCCGGATGTAAAATGGGTAGAATATTCGTCACGATCATGTGCGCGTCGGAGGACATTCTGTCCCGCCATGGAAGGCTTTGCCGGCCATGCAGACGATCCTCCCCGCTGCCGGACCAACGGACCATCGCAGCAAATGTTGAACGATTGCTGAAATTATATTTTATTTTCTTCAAATTTTAGCGCGTGCCACTTTTTGCCTTCGCGCCTGCCTTGCGAGGCTTCGATTTCTCCACGCCATCACCCGAATTCAGGGATAAATCACAATTTTTGTTGTAAAGCGCCGGAGGAATGCTCTAGCCTTGCGCAAATCCAATTCCCCCGCGTCGTCTCCCCCGCATGAAACCTCCCGATGGCGTGTCTGCGCAGCCGATATGAGTAACTGCTAATGAACGCCGAACCGATGAATCCCTTCCGCGGGATCAGCATGAAGCTGATTTCGGTTGGCTTTTTTCTTGTCATGCAGACCTGTATAAAGGCCGCGGGGGATGTGCCGGCCGGCCAGATCACCTTCTTTCGTTCGGCTTTCGCCATCATTCCGATTGTCGTTTATCTTGCCTGGCTTCACGCGCTCGCAAGTGCGCTGCACACCAACAATCTCCTCGGCCATTTCAAGCGCGGTTTTCTTGGAATCCTCTCAATGGCCTGCGGCTTTTACGGGCTGACCATGCTGCCGCTGCCGGAATTCATCGCCATCGGTTATGCCTCGCCACTTCTCGCCGTGGTTTTTGCCGCCTTTATCCTGCATGAGAAGGTGCGCATTTATCGCTGGAGTGCAGTCTTCGTGGGAATGATCGGCGTGCTGGTCATTCTCTGGCCGAAGATGACGCTTCTCAGGGAAGGCGGGTTTGCCGCGGGTGAGGGGCTGGGCGCCATTGCCGTGCTGTGTGGTGCCGCCCTTGGCGGGCTGGCGATGATCCAGGTGCGGCAACTGGTGGAAACGGAAAAGACGCCAACCATCGTGCTTTATTTTTCGCTCACCGCCACCCTGCTGTCGCTCATCAGCGTTCCCTTCGGCTGGAGCGTGCTGACAGTGACGCAGACCCTGCTTCTGATAACCAGCGGCATCTGCGGCGGCGTCGCGCAAATCTTCCTGACGGAGAGTTACCGGCACGCCGAGGTCTCGGTCATCGCGCCCTTCGAATACAGTTCCATCGTCTTCGGCATCGTGGTTTCCTACGTCCTTTTCGGAGACATACCCACGCTGACGATGCTCATCGGCACGGCGATCGTGATCCTGGCCGGCATCTTCATCATTTTCCGTGAACATCAGCTGGGATTGGCGCGACGCGCGGCGCGCAAGGCCTCGACGCCGCAGGGGTGAGGAGCGCTATTGCCGGTGTTTCAGGGCAACCGCTTCCGTCATCCCGGCCTTGAGCCGGGATCCAGCCGACGCGCGTCCGCGCGGCGAAGGAGTTCTTTCAGCCCAAGGACTTGGGCTGGCTGGATGCCGGATCAGGTCCGGCATGACGGAGACTTATGATCGTACACCCACAAAAGCAAAAGGCGCCTTCCCGAGGAAAGACGCCAGCGCGCAATCATATCTGTAAGCCAGTGTAAGCCGGCCTGAGTGCTTCTCAGCGCTCGCGGAAATCCGCGAAGACTGCCGAGGGACGCGTCACGCGGACCTGCTGCATTGCAGCGCGTGCGGTCAACTGTTCGTTAGCGGCTGCGCCGAAACGATGGTAGCCCTGACTGGAGCGAGGGCCGAGGCCCGCCAGGCGGAGCGATTCAAAGCCGGAATGCACCGGACGGAAGCGAGTGGTCATTGCCTTGGTTCCTTTAACCGAAATTCCTCCCAAGACATGGCCGTATATCGCAGCGCAGCATGGATTCGGCAAGTTGACCAAATGCGCCGCTGTTATGCGTAATGCGCATGGCTATTTTCATAATTCATTTACATTGAGCAGGAATGAGGCAATCAGCCTTCGGCGATCTTTGCCCGAAACATCAATAAATCCTGCCATGCCAAGGACTTACTGGCCGGGGCGTTCAATAGTTCCTGGGGGTGCGGGCTGGCGAGCGCCGGCAAAACAAGGTGTCCGGCTGCGACATCACGCCACTGTCCGCGCAATGTATGGATTGTGCCGGTGCCGCCAAAGAAGAAACGTGCGGTAAAGTTGCCCAGAAGCAACAGGTGTTTTGGCTCCGCAAGGGCGATCTGGCGCTCGATGAAGGGGCGGCAGATATCCATTTCGGCTTGGGTCGGCGGGCGGTTGCCCGGTGGCCGCCACGGCACCACATTGCCGAGCATGATGGTGCTGCGCTTAAGGCCGATGGCCGCCAGCATCCGGTCAAGCAGCAGGCCGGTCTTGCCGGCAAAGGGCAGGCCCTCGCGATCGTCATCCGCATCCGGCATGGGGCCGATGACCATGATGCCCGAGGAAGCGTCACCTTCGGTGAAGATCGTATTGCGGGCGCTGTTCTTGAGGTTGCATCCGGAAAAACCCTCAAGCGCGGTTTTCAGTTCGGCAAGCGATCTCGCGCTTTCTGCGGCAAAACGCGCCGCTGCCACCGCCTGCTCATCCGGCATGGCGACATTCTGCTGAACGGCAGGACTTGCCGGCGCTCCGCGCGCGGGAGCACTGCGCGTTGCTCCCTGCCGCTGCGGCACATCGGCGCCGCGATCCGCGGGCCTTTCAGTCTGCCGTGCAGATGTCGCCGCCGCCTGAACAGGCGCGGACCGGGCAGGGCGGGCGGCGGCAAATTCGGCGAAACGGTCTACGGGCGCCTCTTCCAGCAACCAGTCGACGCCCGCATCCGCATGGAAATGCAGGAGGGCGGCGAGTTCGGCCGGGGAGAGGTCTTGAGCGGCGATCATGGGCGGAAATTACCCCATGTTCCCCGCCCGGGGAACCCGCAAATCACACTGTCCAGCGCTGAATATCGCCGCTTTCGCCGATCATGGCCAGACCATGGGCAATCGAAAGCAGCTCGCCGCCGCTTTCGATGCGGTCGGCGTCGAAACGGCGGGTGAAAAGCTCCCGCACCGCCGGCACGAAGGAGGTTCCGCCGGTCAGGAACACCTTGTCGATCGCATCTGGCGAAACCTGCGTCTTTTCCAGAACCTCGTCGAGCGCTTCTTCTATCTTGGCAAGGTCCTCGGCGATCCAGCTGTTGAAATCGCTGCGCTTCACCATCTTGCGTCCGGCCTTGCCGAGCGGCGCAAAGTTGAACTCCGCTTCTTCCGCCGAGGAGAGCGCCATCTTGGTGGCGGAAATAGCCTGATAGAGCGGGTAGCCCTCATCATGCTCAACGAGGTCGATGAACATTTCCAGCTTTTCCGGCTCCAGCGCCGAGCGCACCAGCGACTTCAGATCGGTGAATTCCTTCGAGGTCTTGAAGATCGACAGCTGGTTCCAGCGGCCGAAATTCACGTAATAGCCGGAGGGCACATCCAGCACCTTGTCGAAACTCTTGAACTTGCTGCCCTTGCCGATCTCCGGCGACACCAGATTGTCGATCATGCGGAAGTCGAAATGATCGCCCGCAACACCGACGCCGGAATGGCCGATGGGGGTGGCGGAAAGCTTGCCGGCATGGGTTTCGAAACGGATGAGCGAATAGTCGGTGGTGCCGCCGCCGAAATCCGCCACCAGCACGTTGGCGTCCTTCTTCAGGCTTTGCGCGAAATAATAAGCGGCCGCCACCGGCTCATAGACATAGTGGATTTCGGGGAAACCGGCCCGGCTCAGCGCCTCGTTGTATCGGGCAAGCGCCAGCGTCTCGTCCGGATTGCTGCCGGCAAAACGCACCGGCCGGCCGGCAATGACAGTCGATACATCATCGGGCCATTCCGTCCCGGCATAGGTCTTCAGCTTGCGCAGGAACACTTCCATCAAATCCTCGAAGCTCTGCCGCTTGGCGAAGATCAACGTGCCCTGAAACAGCGGTGACGCCGCAAACGTCTTGATCGATTGCAGGAAACGGCAGTCGCCGGCATTGTCGATGAACTGGCGGATAGCGGCGTGGCCCGCCTCCACATGCAGGGCGGCCGCGCCGAGGCCGGCGTCCTTCATGAAGGAGAGGGCCGTGCGCATGCTGTCATCCGTGCCGGCGCTGCTGGTAAAGCGCATGGAATGGCTTGCGCCGCCATTGTCGGAAAGAGCCATGACCGTATTTGTCGTGCCGAAATCGAGGCCGAGAGCCCGCTTTTGCGTCATCGCCATATTCCTTGTGTCGATAGAAGAACCCGCCCGGCCCTGGATGGCCCGGCGTGAAAATAAGGGATGCTCTTGGCACCCCGATGTCAGAGGAGGGCGGTTGATTGCACAGGGCGGGCGGAATGGCAAGCGCCGTGGGTCTTTTTTCGGTCGAACGCCCGTGCCCGCGCGCCAGTCGCAAAGTTGCGGCAATCCTGGCAATGCATGGTAAACGGGATTACAATTCCTTTAAGAAAGAGCAGTGTAGTTCTAGGCGACGGCTTTAAGGGAATTCTGTTAAAGTCAGCTTTGTCGAAGTAACCGGATTGAAGATGTATCCATTTTGCTATCGAGCGTAAATATTTATTAAATTTCGGAATGTCCATATGGACATGCTGTATTTGGTTTTCGGTCGTTTTTAGTTTTGGAAATTATATGCCCCACAAAATCAGCCAGCATGCAGTGGAGGATGCAGCGCCGGACGATGCCGGTGTCGTTCACGGCGATATGGGCGTTTTCTTCCGGCAGCTCATGGCCCTCCTGGAAGCATCGCAGCAGGGATACGCTTTGTTTGATGGCAGCGATGAGTTGCGGTTCGCCAACAGTGCCTTCCGCGCCGCGCTCGGTATCGGACAGCGCGATTTTCCGAGCTGGGTGGAACTGATGCGCAATGGTTTTCGCAACGCGACCGGTACGGCCATCGAGACATCGGATTTCGAACTCTGGCTGCGCTCGGCCAAGACGAGGCGCGGCAAGCTGCCGTACCGGACCATTGAGACCAGTCTCAATGACGGGCGCTGGATACTGACGACCGAGACCACGCTGCCGGGCGGCTGGATGCTATGCGTGGTCACCGATGTTTCCGAACTTGGCATCGAATTGCGCGATCTGCGCCAGGAGCGGGACAGGGCGCTGAAATCCGCCCTGAGCGACGAGCTGACCGGGCTCGGAAACAGGCGTTACGCCATGGATGCGCTCAACCACCTGCTTGGACCCAACAAGGCGCAGGCGCTCGCCGTCATCATCATTGATATCGACCACTTCAAGAGCGTCAACGATCGCTTCGGCCATGCCTACGGCGATCTCGTGCTGAAAGATTTTGCAGGACGACTGTCCGCCGCTGCCGGGCGTGACGACCTTCTCGGCAGGATTGGCGGGGAAGAGTTTTTGCTGGTGCTCAGTGGCTCGCGCATGCACGGCGCCGAAAGCCTGATGCGGCAGCTCCTGTCGTCACTGGCCGATGCAGCCCCTCTGCGCGACATGCCCGAGTTTCGCTACAGCTGCTCCGCCGGGATCGCCTTTGCCAATCCCGGGGAGAGTACCAGTGACGTTTTGCGCCACGCCGATACCGCGCTTTATGAAGCCAAGAATACCGGGCGGAACCGCTACGTGGTTTACGGAACGGCGTCGTGACAGCACCCAGTCGTCAGTTCGACTTTGCCGCGCCGCCATCCACCCTGAGCATCGTGCCGGTGATGTAGCTTGCGGGCACCGAGCAGAGGAAAGCGCCGGCGGCAGCGAACTCCTCCACCGTGCCGAGGCGGCCTGCGGGAATGCTCTTGACCGAGGCCTCGCGGATTTCCTCGATGCTCTTGCCGAGACGCTTTGCATTGGCGCCATCGAGCTCATCGATGCGGTCGGTGTGGATGCGGCCGGGCAGAAGCAGGTTTGAGGTAATGCCGAAACCGGCCACTTCGGAGGACAGCGTCTTGCTCCAGCCCACAAGCGCGCCGCGCAACGTGTTGGAAAGGGCGAGATTGGCAATCGGCTCGAATACGCCTGACGAGGCGACGGTGAGGATGCGGCCGAAACCCTGCTCCTTCATGCCGGGCAGAAGCGCATTGGTCAGCGTGATGACCCGCAGCACCATCGACTGGAAGAACGTATCCAGCTTCTCCGCCGTCATCTCCTGAGCGAGGCCCGGCGTCGGGCCGCCGGTATTGTTGACGAGAATGTCGATGCCGCCGAGCTTTTCCCTGACGGCCTGAACCATGGCCTCGACAAAATTGTCGTCGGCAAGATCGCCCCAAACCCAGTCGGCCTTGCCTTTGCCAAGGGCGTTGATGGCCTTGCAGTTCGCTTCCAGCTTTTCACCGCTCCTGCCGACGAGAAGGACATTTGCACCCTCCTTTGCCAGCGCCGTCGCAATGCCAAGCCCAAGGCCGCGTGAAGAGGCGAGAACGAGGGCGCGTTTGCCGGAAATGCCGAAATCCATGGGTTTTGTCCTGTCTTGTGAGTGCTGTATGTGGTGTTTATAGAGCATTTCCAGGAAAAGTGGACCCCGGTTTTCCGTCTGGAAATGCGCCGAAACAAAGAGTTAGGCGTTTTCTCGATTCGAGGAAAAGCAAAATCCCCCTGTGAAGGCGGGCCCGGTTTTGAAGGTCGAACAAGTGTCATGACAGAACAATCTTTGCTGAAATTCTCGATTGCCGTCACGGTTCTGCTGGCGTTGTTCGGCATCGGGGCGGGCCTGTTTTCCGGCTCCTTCGCGGTCGTCTTCGACGGTGTCTACGCCCTGACGGATGCTTTCATGACGGTGCTCGCATTGCTCGTGGCGCGGCTGATCGCCGCCGCCGCGGCACCCAGGCCGGGCGGCCGGCTGGTGGAGCGCTTCACCATGGGCTTCTGGCATCTGGAGCCAATGGTGCTCGGCCTCAACGGCACGCTTCTGATGGGGGCGGCGATTTACGCGCTCATCAATGCCATCGACAGCCTGATGGATGGCGGCCGGTCGATCGAGTTCGATTACGCCATCATCGTCACCTTCGTCAGCTTCGCCGTCTCGCTCGCCATGGCATGGTTTGTCAAACGGCAGAACCAACGGCTGAAATCCGCCTTCGTGGCGCTGGACGCTAAAAGCTGGCTGATGAGCGCGCTGCTGAGCGTGGCGCTGTTCATCGCTTTCGCCATCGGTTACGGGCTGACGGGAACGTCGCAGGCATGGCTGTCGCCGTATGTCGACCCGGCCGTGCTGGCGCTGGTCTGCCTCGTCATCATTCCCATGCCGCTCGGCAATGTGAAACAGGCGCTGGCCGACATACTTCTTGTCACCCCGCTGGAGTTCAAACAGCATGTCGACAGGGTGGCGGGGGAGGTCGTGGCGAAGTTCGGCTTTTCCTCGCATTACTCCTATGTGGCCCGGGTTGGCCGCGGCCGCCAGATCGAACTCTTCTTCATTGTTCCCAGAAACTGGCCGCCGCGGCGCCTTGAGGAATGGGATGCGATCCGCGACGAGATCGGCGAAGCGATAGGCGGCGAGGGGAGTGACCGTTGGCTGACGATCGTGTTCACGACGGATGAAGAATGGGCTGTTTGAGCGGGGTGTGGAAAGCAAGATCTGCTTCGTCCCCGGGAGTGGGCCAAGCGGCCCGCGCCTTTAAAACTGGCGGCGCTCACGGTCCCTTGGTTTCGTTTTCCTTCTTCGCCTGATCATGATGCCATTTGATGGCGAAGAACATGCCCGTTCCCAATACGAGAATTTTGAACGGCAAGAAGACGATAGGGAAGAAGTCCCACATTTCAGATATTCCAGCTATGACGCGACGATATATTTCTTGGGAATATTAGCTCAAAACCGCTGCGTCCGACACCGGCCATATTGACGCAGATGCGGTCCCGATCTCCCCTTGTCATGCGATCGGCCTGCCCATCAATCGCTTTTGGCCGCCTGATTATAGGCTGGCTATGCCTGCCCAATGCCCGCAACCCTTGACGCATTCCCCCGTCGATCATATCCTCATTATTACGTGAACGTAAAAGTAATAAACAATCATCAGGTTGTCTGACAATTGACTGGCGTGCGACATGTTTTGCCGCTATAGAAGCTCGACAAAGGCGTGCCGCTTTGCAAAGACGGATGCTGATGGATACGGTGTCGCGGATGGACTTTTTGTCCGGCGCAGGCGGTGCGTCGCAGGTGTGGAAAAGACGATAACAACAGCCGGATGGGACTGGCGATCTGAGAGGATGGAAATGACGGAAGCGATGGAACTGCCCGAACGCGAAGCGATGGAATTCGACGTTGTGATCGTCGGTGCGGGTCCGGCCGGTCTTGCCGCCGCAATCCGGCTGAAGCAGGTGGAGCCGGAGCTCTCGGTCGTCGTGCTGGAAAAGGGCGCGGAAGTCGGTGCCCACATCCTCTCCGGCGCCGTGGTCGACCCCATCGGCATCGACAGGCTGCTGCCGGGATGGCGCGACGAGGAGGGGCATCCCTTCAAGACCGAGGTCAAGGACGACCAGTTCCTGTTCCTGGGGCCGGCCGGCTCCATCCGCCTGCCGAACGCCATGATGCCGCCATTGATGAACAATCATGGCAATTACATCGTCTCGCTTGGCCTCGTCTGTCGCTGGCTGGCGGAAAAGGCGGAAGGGCTCGGCGTCGAGATCTATCCGGGCTTTGCCGCCACGGAAGTGCTTTATAACGACGACGGCGCTGTCATCGGCGTTGCCACCGGCGATATGGGCATCGAGAAGAATGGCGAGCCGGGCCCGAACTTCACCCGCGGCATGGAACTGCACGGCAAATACGTGTTGATCGGCGAGGGCGTGCGCGGATCGCTCGCCAAACAGCTGATTTCCAGATTCGACCTGTCCAAAGATCGCGAGCCGCAGAAATTCGGCATCGGCATCAAGGAGCTCTGGCAGGTCAAGCCGGAGAAGCACAAGCAGGGCCTCGTGCAGCACTCCTTCGGCTGGCCGCTGGGTTTCAAGACCGGCGGTGGCTCTTTCCTGTATCATCTGGAAGATAACCTCGTCGCCGTCGGTTTCGTGGTGCATCTCAATTACAAGAACCCCTATCTCTATCCCTTCGAGGAATTCCAGCGGTTCAAGACGCATCCGGCGATCCGCGATACGTTCGAGGGCGGCAAGCGCATTTCCTATGGCGCGCGCGCCATCACGGAAGGTGGTTACCAGTCAGTGCCGAAGCTCACCTTCCCGGGCGGCGCGCTGATCGGCTGTTCCGCCGGTTTCGTCAACGTGCCACGCATCAAGGGAAGCCATAATGCGGTTCTCTCGGGCATGCTCGCGGCGGAAAAGATCGCCGCGGCGATTTCCGCCGGCCGCGCCCATGACGAGGTTACCGAGATCGAGGCCGAATGGCGTGAAGGCGATATCGGCAAGGACCTGAAGCGGGTCCGCAACGTCAAGCCGCTCTGGTCGAAGTTCGGCACGCTCATCGGCGTCGGCCTCGGCGGTCTCGACATGTGGACGAACCAGCTGTTCGGTTTCTCTTTCTTCGGCACGCTGAAGCACGGCAAGACGGATGCGCAGAGCCTGGAGCCCGCCTCCAAACACAAGCCGATCGCCTATCCGAAGCCGGATGGCGTTCTGACCTTCGACCGCCTGTCCTCCGTCTTCCTGTCGTCCACCAACCATGAAGAGGACCAGCCGGTCCATCTTCAGGTGAAGGACATGGAGCTGCAGAAGCGCTCCGAACACGACGTCTTTGCCGGTCCCTCCACGCGTTATTGTCCAGCCGGCGTTTATGAGTGGGTGGAGAAGGACGGCCAGGAAGTCTACGTCATCAACGCCCAGAACTGCGTGCACTGCAAGACCTGCGACATCAAGGATCCGAACCAGAACATCAACTGGGTGCCGCCGCAGGGCGGCGAGGGGCCGGTTTACGCCAACATGTGACGGTGAAGCTATCTTGCCTCATGATGCTCGGGCTTGTCCCGAGCATCTGCAACGGGTGATTTTACGATAGGTGGACAGATACTCTGCGGAGCGCCGTTTCCGTCGGCGAAAGCTCGTCGCGGTCATGCAGCTCGTCGGTCCGCCTGGTTCATTGTGTCTGCCACGGCACCAGAGCAGCGCCATTGCCCTCTTTCCCGTCAGTATTTGTGGATTGCTCTTCGATTTCTTACATATAGGATGTTGGGGTGTTGTAGCATCATGTGGCCTGTGGATCGCGGGCAGTGAATGCGATAACGCCTTGAACGTGCATATGGTCCTAGGTGCCGTCGCCAGACGGCAGGGAGTGAAGGAATGTCCGGCTTTCAAAGGCTGAATATCGTGCGGAAGACAGGCTTGGCTGGCAGCGTCGCGGCGCTTGCGATGGCTGCCTTTTCTTTCACTGGCAATCCGGTGGCTGCCGCGAGCTGTCGTTCCGATGCCATGGCCGGCATAGACTGGCGCGAATGCAACAAGCGCCTCCTGATGCTGGGCGGCAGCAATCTCGACTCGGCGATGCTCTACGGTACGGATTTCACTTATACGGATCTGCGCGGTTCGTCGCTGAAGGGCGCTAACCTTGAGAAGGCCAAGCTCATCCGCGCTGCCCTTGGCGAGGCGAACCTTCAGGGCGCCAATCTGACGAAGGTGGAAGCCTATCGAAGCGATTTTTCCGCCGCCGACGCCACCAACGCGAAATTCGTGAATGCCGAAATGCAGCGAACCAAATTCGAAAACACCAAGCTGGACGGCACGGATTTCACCAAGGCTGAACTCGGCCGCGCCGATTTCGAGGGCGCAACGCTGAACGGCTCGAAATTCTCGCTCACCAACCTGTCGCGGGCCCGGTTCGGTGGCGCGAAGCTGGGTGGCCCGGTCGATTTCACCAGCGCCTTCCTGCTGCTGACTCGGATTGAGGGGGTCGATCTTTCCACGGCCACCGGCCTTGACCAGAAACAGATCGACATCGCCTGCGGCGACGCCAAGACCAAACTGCCGAATGGCCTGACGGCGCCCGCCTCCTGGCCGTGCCCGGAAGATCCCGACGACGAGTGATAAAAGGCCGCGCGGTTTTGCGCGGCCCGAACCTCTCCGTAAGCGGAAGGGAAGCGTTCGCCATGCGAACGCTTCATCGGCGATCAGAAGCCCGAAAGCACGATCTTGCCCTTGGCCTTGTTGCTCTCGATCAGTGCATGCGCCTTGATAAGATTTGCGGCATTGATGGTGCCGAAAACCTCGGTCAGCGTCGTCTTGATCTTGCCGGCATCGACAAGCTCGGCCACGTGGTTGAGCAGCTTGTGCTGCTCGATCATGTCAGGCGTCTGGAAAACGGCGCGGGCGAACATCATTTCCCAATGGATGGATATGCATTTGCGCTTGAACGCCATGATGTCGAAACCGCCAGCCGGATCGTCGATCAGGGCGAAACGGCCCTGCGGTGCGATGGTCGCCACGCTGTCGGCCGCGTGGATGTCGCTATGGGTGGTGGAGAAGACGAAGCCCGGCGCACCAAGGCCAAGCGCTTCCACCTGCGGCGCGATGGGCTTGCTGTGATCCACAACGTGATGCGCGCCGAGTTCCTTTACCCATTCGATCGTTTCCGGCCGCGAGGCAGTCGCGATCACGGTCAGGTCGGTCAGCGCCCGCAGAAGCTGAACGGCGATGGAACCGACGCCGCCCGCGCCGCCGATGACGAGAACGGCGCTGGCTGCACCCGGAACCGGCTCATTCACCCGCAACCGGTCGAATAGGGTCTCATACGCGGTGATGGCGGTCAGCGGCAGCGCGGCGGCTTCCTCGAAATTCAGGGACTTCGGCTTGGCACCGACGATGCGCTCGTCGACCAGATGGAATTCGCTGTTGGAGCCGGGACGGTTGATGACGCCGGCGTAAAACACCTCATCACCCGGTTTGAACAGCGAAACCTTGTCGCCAACGGCCTTCACCACACCCGCTGCATCGAAGCCGAGCACACGGGCCTCGCCGTTTTCCGGCGACTGGTTCCGACGTACCTTGGTATCGACGGGATTTACCGAAACGGCTTTCACCTCCACCAGAATGTCGTGTCCCTTCGCTTCCGGCTGGGGCAGATCGATGTCGATGAGGGCATCCTTGGCAGTGATGGGCTGGCTCGCCCTGTAACCGATGGCGCGCATGAAAAGTCTCCTTTGCTTGTTTGCGTGCCTCTTACTTGATACATATGAACAACGATCGCAAGAATGCACATTTTGTGATGATACATACAAAAAGGATACTGTGATGTCGCGACCACGCGCCAAGCTCACCGGCAACTTTCCCGGCTGCCCGGTGGAATCGGCCCTGAGTTTTCTCGATGGCAAATGGAAAGGCGTGATCCTCTATCACCTCATCAATGAGGGGACCCTGCGCTTCAACGAACTGCGCCGCCATATTCCAAGTGTCACCCAGCGCATGCTGACCAAGCAGCTGCGGGAACTGGAGGAGGCGGGTTTGATTTCACGGACCGTTTTCCCCGTCGTGCCGCCGCGCGTGGATTATGCGTTGACGCCGCTTGGCGAGACGATGCGGCCGGTGATTTCGGCGCTGAAAAGCTGGGGCGATGCGCACGTCGTCTGCAAAAACGGCGCGAAATATACGCAGCTTCCGCAGGTGGCGGAGAAGGCGGCCTGAAAGAAATCACGGGTAAGAGCACGTGCCGTGGACATCATTTTTCATGGTGCGATGCAACACGGATTTGCCCCGATTGATGCATAATGCTGCGATCTCGATTCGCAGCAGGGACATCAAAGCACATGAGCATGGGTTGGATGGAGGCCGGATTTCTCGGTCTTTTGCAAGGACTTACGGAGTTTCTCCCAATTTCGTCGAGCGCGCATCTGAGGATCGCCGGGGAGTTCCTGCCCTCCGGCGCCGACCCCGGCGCTGCCTTCACCGCCATTACCCAGATCGGCACGGAAATGGCCGTGCTAGTCTATTTCTGGTCCGACATCATGCGGATCGCCGCCGCCTGGCTCCGGCAAAACCTTCGTCTCGGCCCCTATGACAAGGCCGATGCACGTCTCGGCTGGCTGATCATCGTCGGCTCCGTGCCCATCGTGCTGCTCGGCCTTCTCTTCAAGGACGCCATCGAGCATTCGCTCCGAAACCTCTACATTACTGCCGTGATGCTGATCGTGTTCGGTATCGTTCTTGGCGTCGCCGACAGGATCGGGAAAAAGCGCTACAAGCTCAACCAGCTGATCTGGCGTGATGGTATCCTCTTCGGTTTCGCGCAGGCCATGGCGCTCATCCCCGGCGTTTCGCGTTCCGGCGGCACCATCAGCGCCGGCCTGCTTCTGGGTTATACCCGCGAGGCGGCGGCCCGTTATTCCTTCCTGCTCGCCGTACCCGCCGTCTTCGGCTCCGGTTTCTACCAGCTGTTCAAAAGCATCGGCGAAGACAATCCGGTGGGCTGGGGCCCGACAGGCCTCGCGACCCTGATCGCCTTCATCGTCGGTTACGCCGTTATCGTCGTTTTCCTGAAGCTGGTTTCGACCAAAAGCTACATGCCCTTCGTCTGGTACCGCGTGGTCATCGGCGTCATTCTTTTGGGGCTGCTGGGAACGGGCGTGATCAACGCGGGTGGGTGAGGGGCTTTCCAGGAACCATGCTTTGGGCAGAGTTGCATCATCCGCACGCCGTCACCCCGGACTAGATCCGGGGTCCAGCGCGATCGAGTCATTGATCGCAAAAGACTCTTCTCACGGCGCAGACGCGCCGTGGCTGGATGCCGGATCAAGTCCGGCATGACGGAGGAGAGATTATGACGTGCCGCGAAATGTAGAAGGCCCGCTCTTTCGAACGGGCCTTTCGTCTTTCAGAGCAACGTGCCGCTCAAGATCACCAGCGCCACCGAGAAATAGATGACGAGCCCGCTGACATCCACCAGCGTGGCGACGAAGGGGGCCGAAGCGCTGGCGGGATCAAGCCGCAGACGTTGCAGCACGAAGGGCAGCATGGAGCCGGCGAGCGAACCGAAAGTGACGATACCGACGAGGGCCGCAAAAACCGTGGCACCAACGAGCAGCCAGTGCTCACCGTAGTCGTAGAAGCCAGCCTGCTGCCAGACCGTGAGCCGCAGGAAGCCGATGGCGCCCAGAATGCAGCCGAGCGTCAGGCCCGTCGGGATTTCCCGAAGCAGCACCCGCCACCAGTCGGAAAGCTTCAGTTCGCCCAGCGCCAGCGCCCGGATGATGAGCGAAGTGGCCTGCGAACCGGAGTTGCCGCCCGAAGACATGATGAGCGGAATGAACAGCGTCAGCACCACGGCCTTTTCCAGCTCGCCTTCGAAATGCTGCATGGCGCTGGCCGTCAGCATTTCGCCGAGGAACAGTGCTGCGAGCCAGCCGGCGCGCTTGCGGATCATGTCCGGAAAGCCGATCGTCATGTAGGGCTTACCCAGCGCCTCCATACCACCGAACTTGTGGGCGTCTTCCGTGGTATCGGCGATCATGGTGTCGATCACGTCGTCAACGGTGACGATGCCGAGAATATGCGAGCGGTCATCCACGACGGGCAGCGCCAGAAGGTCGTGCTTGCGGATCAGCCGCGCGACATCCTCCTGTGACATCAGGGGGCTCGCACAGACAATGCCTTCCTTGGATGCGACCGAAAGAATGGAGGCGCCCGCTTCGCCGGTCAAAAGGCGGCGCAGCGTCACGACGGTGGTTAGCGTCCCGTCCTCGGCCAGCACATAGATGGCATAGACCGTTTCACGCGACCGCTCGACGACGCGGATGTGCGAAAGGGTCTGTTCCACCGTCCAATTGTCCGGCACGCTAACGAATTCCGTGGTCATGATCGAGCCGGCCGTGCGCGGCGGGTAACCCATCAGGTGCTTGATGGAGAGCGCCGTGGTGCGGTCCAGCCGGGCAAACAGCTTGGCGCGCGGCTCTTCGGCCATTTCCGCCATGACGTCGGCCACGCGGTCGTCCGACATCAGGTTGACGAGGCGCGCGGCCTGTTCGACCGGAATATCGGCTATGATCGCGGCGGCACCATGCAGTTCCGGCCGGTCGAGAATGGCGACGGCCTTTGCCTGCGGCATGGCGAGAAGGGCGGCTGCGGCGGCGCCGACATCCAGCGTGTTGAGGTGCTCGACGCGTTCGGCAATGGTGGTGGAGCCGGCATTTCCGCTACGAAGAAGGCGTGCGGCCTTGCTGGCCCTCTGGGAGAGGTTGTGGAAGTTCATGATTGCTCACCTTTCCGTCGATTCGCCGATCACGGCGAACGCGGTGGTGAGCCGACAGCGGTCGGATCAGTTCACGTTCGCCGGTCTCGGCAAAGGCAATCGACTGCTACTGTCGCTAGACATCTAATGATGCTCCGTTGAAATCCGCGCCGTGCCCAAGGCATGCGCGTAAGGCCGTGTTGCGCCTGAAACCGGAAAGAGTCAAGCGCCCGATTGTGAATTTTCCGTAAGCTTCGAAAGGGCCGGGTCAAGCCGCCTTTTGACGCCGCTCTACGGTGACGGAAACAAGAAAAACGCCAAGCCCGAGAAGGGAAAGAACGGCGCCCACATAACCCGTCGAGGCGTAACCGAAGCCCATGGCTATGACGAGGCCGCCGAGCCAGGCGCCAAGCGCATTGGCGATGTTGAAGGCGGAATGGTTCGAGGCGGCAGCCAGCGTCTGCGCATCCTGCGCCACATCCATCAGCCGCGTCTGTACGGCCGGGCAGGCGGCAAAACCGCAGCCGATCAGGAAGACGCAAAGGCAGAGCATGAAGGGATCCTGCGCCGTCATGCCGAAGACAGCCATGACAAGCACATTGAAGGCCAGCATGCCGCCAATCGTGCCGTTGAGCGAGATATCGGCGAGCCGTGAGCCGACGACATTACCGACATTCATGCCGATGCCGAACAGCGCGAGCACCATGGAGACCGTAGAAACCGGCATCATCGCCACGTCAGTCGTGGTCTTCGCGATATAGCTGAAGACCGAGAACATGCCTCCAAAGCCGACGGCGGCAATGGCGAGCGTCAGCCATACCTGTATGCGGCGGAAGGCGCCGAGTTCGCGCCATACGCTGGCGCCTTCTTCCACCCTGTCACGCGGCTGGAACAGCCAAAGCAGGGCCACCGTCAGAAGTGCGATGCCGCCGACAAGCATGAAAGCCGCGCGCCAGGACAGTAGCTGGCCGAAGAAGGTGGCGAGCGGAGTGCCGAGCAGGGTGGCGATGGTGAGGCCGAGCATGACTCGGCCAACGGCGCGGGCGCGCTTGTGGATTGGCGCCATCGAGGCCGCCACGAGCGCAGCAACGCCAAAATAGGCCCCATGTGGCAGGCCGGTGATGAAGCGGAGAATGGTGAAGCTCACAAAATCCGGCGCGACGGCGCTCAGGATGTTTCCAGCCGCAAAAAGTCCCATCAGACTGAGAAGCAATGTGCGGCGCGTGATACGCGCGGCGAGAACCGCGATGATCGGCGCGCCAATGACGACGCCCAGCGCATAGGCGGTGATGACATAACCCGCTTCCGGCACCGTGACGCCATAGGTCGAGGCGACGTCGGGCAAAAGGCCCATGATGGCGAACTCGCCGGTACCGATGCCAAAACCGCCGGCAGCCAGCGCCAGCTCTATAAGCGCAATGGCAAGTGGGGAGAGGACCACGGCAGGCGCAGCCGTGTAAACGGTTTCATTCTCCCCGCCAGGGCGGGCTTCGGAGATGTTCGAATGACTCATCGTGACCTGAAAAGCGGGAAGGGCCCACAGAAAAAAGGGCAAGACCGTATGGGAGCGGTCTGCCCTGACTGGAGATGCGCGGTCATGAAAATGACCTTAAGTGACCTCTAACATGAAATGATGCGTTGCGGTAGAGCGATTCTCGGCAAAAGACGATCTTCACGCGATGGTGTTCGGAACTCTATATAAGGCCAGGCATTTACGCGCGGCTGCGAATGTTACGGGACCGGGTTGGAAACATGAAGCTCATTGCAATTTTCAATCGTGACGGCGGCACATTTCGCACTACCGACATGGAAGCCTATTGTGATCATGCCCGCGAGGTCTTCACCCGCGCCGGACACGTGATCGATTGCCGTCTTGTCTCCGGAAAGGACGTCGTCGAGGAAATGGCACGCGCCGCCGAGGAGCCGGGCATTGAAGGCATCATTGCCGGCGGCGGAGATGGCACCATTTCGGCGGCTGCCGGCATTGCCTGGAAACAGGGCATCGCGCTCGGCGTCGTGCCGGCCGGCACCATGAACCTCTTCGCCCGCTCGCTGAAGCTGCCGCTCGACATTCGTCAGGCGCTGGAAACGCTGGCGAATGGCGAGATTGCCAGTGTCGACATCGCCAGCGCCAATGGCCGCCTCTTTGTCCACCAGTTTTCCGCGGGCCTGCATTCGCGCATGGTGCGCTATCGAAACAATCTCGCCTTTGCCTCCCGTCTCGGCAAGATCAAGGCGAGCATCCGCGCCGCCATCAGCGTCATCCTCAACCCGCCTGTCTTCGAGGTGCAATACACCGTTGATGGCCGGACGCAGCATCGAAAGGTATCGGCCATTTCCGTCTCCAACAATGAATTCGGTCAGAATTCGCTGCTGGTGGCGGATAACGTCTCCGGCGGTCATCTGGGTTTTTATCTCACCGATCCGTTACGCCCGTCCGGTGTCGCCAAACTCGCCCTGGATATTCTGCGCGGCAAGTTCAAGCAGAATGCCGCCGTGACAGCCATGACCGTGACGGATGTGGAACTGCATTTTCCCAAGAAACGCCATGATGTCCGCTGCGTCATCGATGGCGAGCTGCTGCCGATGGAACGCGACGTGGCACTGGAAGTGCACGCCGGCGAGTTGAAGGTGCTGGTGGGGCGGTCGTTCTTCGCTTAGCGCAAACCGACCGTGAATTAGGCCATCGCCGCCTGTTCTTCTGCCCGGCGGGGAGAAAAACAAGCGGCGATGCCGTATCCTCCCTAGCCCCCTGAAAACCTCCAGTCTTGCCAAATCGAAGCCGCCCGGCCATGGTCGGCGGGTGCGATGGCGTGCGCGCTGTCGCTTCTATGGGAGTGCGATCTGTCATGAATGAAATCTCCAACCCCCTCTCCAACCTTGCTGCCATCGATGCCGCCCATCATCTCCATCCCTTTTCAGACATGGGCAAGCTCAACGCCGCCGGCACCCGCATCATCGAGCGCGCGGAAGGGGTGTTCATCTACGACAGCACCGGCAGGAAATATCTCGACGCCTTCGCCGGCCTCTGGTGTGTGAATATCGGTTACGGACGCCGCGAGATCGCCGATGTGGTACGGCGTCAGATGAACGAGCTCCCCTATTACAACGCGTTTTTCGGCACCACCACGCCGCCCGCGACGCTGCTGGCGCAGAAGATCGCTTCTCACGCCGGGCCTGGCATGAACCACGTGTTCTTCACCAATTCCGGCTCGGAAGCCACCGATACCTGGTTCCGCATGGCGCGGGTCTACTGGAAGGCCCTCGGCCATCCCGCGAAGACGAAAGTTATCGCCCGCCGCAACGGCTACCACGGCTCGACGGTGGCCGGGGCCTCGCTGGGTGGCATGAAGTGGATGCACGAGCAGGGCAGCCTGCCCATCGATGGCGTCGCCCATATCGGCCAGCCCTATTGGTATGCCGAGGGTGGCGATCTTTCTCCGGCCGAATTCGGCCTGAAGGTGGCTCGCGAACTCAATGAGAAAATCGACGAATTGGGCGAGGAAAACGTTGCTGCTTTCGTGGCCGAACCGATTCAGGGAGCCGGTGGCGTCATTGTACCGCCGGAGACCTACTGGCCGGAAATCGCCCGTATCTGCAAGGCGCGCAATATTCTGCTCGTCTCCGATGAGGTGATCTGCGGTTTCGGTCGCCTGGGCTCCTGGTTCGGCTACCAGTATTTCGGCGTGGAGCCGGACTTTGCCCCCATCGCCAAGGGCCTGTCCTCGGGTTATCTGCCGATTGGCGGCGCGGTCGTGTCGGATCGGGTGGCGGAAGTGATGTTGTCCGAGGTCGGTGATTTCAACCACGGCTTCACCTATTCCGGACATCCCGTCTGCGCCGCCGCCGCGCTGGAAAATCTCCGCATCATCGAAGCGGAGGGTCTGGTGGAGCGGGTGCGCGACGATATCGGCCCTTATTTTTCCCAGGGCTGGAAAAGCCTTGAGGACCACGAACTGGTGGGCGAAGCCGTCAATGTCGGCTTGATGGGTGGACTGCAGATCACGGCGGACAAGGCGACCCGCAGACGCTTCGGCAAGCCGGACGATGTTGGTATAACGGTGCGCAATCATTGCCTTGCAAACGGCCTCGTCATGCGCGCAACGGGCGACCGAATGCTGGCTTCGCCGGCGCTGACCATCAGCTGTTCGGAAGTGGATGAGATCATAGAGACGTTGCGCAAGGGGCTCGACCACCTGCGTGATACGCGCGAGCATTTCTAGGGAAAGTGGACACCGGTTTTCCGTTAAAGAATGCGAAAAGAGATGCCAAGGGAGGACTGAAATGGCAGGACAGGAACACCATTACGCCGTGAAGGTGACGTGGACGGGTAATCGTGGCAAGGGCACGTCGGGCTATCGCGACTACGAACGCGACTACACGATTTCCACCGAGGGAAAGGCTGATATAGCCGGCTCGTCCGATCCGGCCTTCCGTGGCGATCCCGCCCGCTGGAACCCTGAAGACCTGCTGGTCGCTTCGCTCTCGGCCTGCCACAAGCTCTGGTACCTGCATTTCTGCTCGGTCAACGGCATCATCGTCGAAGACTATGTCGACGATGCCGAAGGCACGCTCGTCATGGAAAAGGATGGCGCCGGGCAGTTCAGCGAAGTGGTGCTGAAACCGGTCATTACCATCTCGAAGGGCGATCCCGCCCGGGCGGATGCGCTGCACCATGACGCGCACGACAAGTGCTTCATCGCGCGGTCGGTGAATTTTCCGGTGCGGGTGGAGGGGACCGTGAAGGTGGTTTGAGACTCATGCCAGTTGCAGACCGAGATGATCGGCCATCGGCTGAAAGTCTCGGTCGTTTTGCAGCAGCTTATGGCCGTGCTCAATACAGTAGGTGCCGATGATGAGGTCGGGAGTTTTACGCACGGTTTTCCCAACGCTTCGAAGTTTCCGATAGTTAGCGGCGGATTTCACGGCAAGTTCTGGCGTGAGCATCGAGACAAAACCGAAGCGCTTTAACCGGTCATGTATCGCCGCCGCCCGATCGTCGTTGCGTTCGCCCTGCAGGATTTCGAGGAGAATAATGTCGCCGATGATGACGTCGGTCAGATCGCCGATATCATTTAGCATCCTACCTTGGCGGGTGGATTTATTCTGAAACCAGTCAATCCAGACAGAAGTATCGACGACTATCATTCCGCGGCGTCTTGCGCTTCGATGTCGTCCACGCTCCAGCTACGGCGCACATCGTCCAGATTACCACTCCAGCCGATGCCTCTCAGTTCTTCCAGCGCTTTGCGTCGTCCGAGATTCTCTACAAGATCGCGCAACGCCTTCTCCACCGTCGCCTTTTTTGTCGAAAGGCCGGTAATTTCCATCGCTTCGGCGATCAAGGCGTCATCAAGATCAATATTCGTACGCATGGATAATCCTTGGTGTATCGATTTTCAAAATCATACACCAAGGCATGCTTCTGCGATATCTCTTTTTACTGGAACGCCGTCTCGTAGAAGCTTCTGAGCTTGCGCGAGTGCAGCGTTTCCGTCGGCATGGCGGCAAGCTTCTGCACGGCGCGGATGCCGATCTGCAGATGCTGGGCGACCTGGGTGCGGTAAAATTCCGTCGCCATGCCTGGCAGCTTCAATTCGCCATGCAGCGGCTTGTCGGAAACGCACAGCAAGGTGCCGTAGGGCACGCGGAAGCGGAAGCCGTTGGCCGCTATGGTGGCGGATTCCATGTCGAGCGCGATGGCGCGGGACTGCGATAGGCGCTTGACGGGACCGGCCTGATCACGGAGCTCCCAGTTGCGGTTGTCGATGGTGGCGACGGTGCCGGTGCGCATGATGCGCTTCAGTTCGAAGCCCTCGTAACCCGTGACTTCGGCGACTGCACCTTCCAGCGCCAGCTGCACTTCGGCAAGCGCCGGGATAGGCACCCACACCGGCAGGTCGTCGTCAAGCACGTGGTCCTCGCGCACATAGGCGTGGGCCAGAACATAGTCGCCCAGCCGCTGGCTGTTGCGCAGGCCGGCGCAATGACCAACCATCAGCCAGGCATGCGGGCGCAGCACGGCGATGTGATCGGTGATCGTCTTGGCGTTGGAGGGGCCGACGCCGATATTGACGAGCGTAATGCCGGCATGACCTTTTTTCTTCAGGTGATAGGCCGGCATCTGCGGCAGTCGGGCCAGCACCGCGTCCGTCTCGGGCTTATCGGAACCCGCATGGGTGATGATGTTGCCCGGCTCCACAAAGGCCGTGTAACCCTCGCCGCCATTCTTCATCATCTGCCTCGCCCAGGCAGCGAATTCGTCGATATAGAACTGGTAGTTGGTGAACAGCACGAAGTTCTGGAAATGGCTGGCGCTCGTCGCCGTATAATGGCTGAGGCGCGCCAGCGAATAATCGATGCGCTGCGCCGTAAAGGGCGCAAGCGGCGCCGGCTCGCCCGGCACCTGATCATATTCACCATTGGCTATGAGATCGTCGGTATTGTTGAGATCGGGCGTATCGAAGAGATCACGCAGCGGCACGTCTGACAGCGACGAAGCCGCCGCTGCCTCGACATACGCGCCTTCACCGAAAGCGAAATGCAGCGGAATGGGCGTAGCCGATTCCGACACCGTGACCGGAACGCCGTGGTTCTTCATAAGAAGCCCCAGCTGTTCCTTGAGATAGTGGCGGAAAAGCTCAGGCCGTGTGATCGTTGTCGTATAGACGCCGGGCGCAGTTACGTGGCCATAGGAAAGGCGGGAATCGACATGGCCGAAAGTGGCGGTCTCGAGGCTGACCTGCGGGTAGCAGGCGCGGTAACGCCCGGCAATCGGCGCGCCCTCGGCAAGGTCTGTGAAGGAATTGATCAGGAACGCCGTGTTGCGTTCGTAGAGCGCGCTCAAAGCCGCAACAGCTTCTTTCGGGTCCGTGAATGTCTGCGGCGCGAAAGGCTCTGGACTGATGAAGGTGAGGGGCGGAATCGTTGGTTTTGCTATTGTCATGGCCCATTATAAGAGGCCAATTTCGACAGGCAAGCGACAGAAATACGAAGAAACTGAAAAGAAACGCGAAAATGCAGCCGGACAATGCTGGCGCGGCAGAAACTCAGCCGAGCGCGCCGCGCTGCAGGCTCATCAGCAGCACGAAGCCGGCGCCTTTGGAGGCTGGGCGGGGATCGGCCTTGTAAACCGCAAGTCCGGCCACCGGGCCGAGAAAGATCGAGGCCATCAGCATCAGCCGCAGTGCGGAGAACAGGCCGTTGGAAAAACTGGTGGTCATTGGCCGGTCCTCACAATACGACGGGGCAATTGGCGGCGGGCGCCGAGCCGTGCTGGCATGCGATTGCCGCACCGGCATTCACGCGCTGGAAACTGCGGTTCGGATTAACGACGAGCGAGGCGAAGGACATGGCGAAGATCGCCATGAGAAACGCGAAGATTGCCAGTCGGCTGATCAGCTTTGTCATGTCCATTCCCCTTTATCGGAGTTGATGGACAGAGTTTTGCCATAGTCGGACTGAACGGACCCTGAGGCCCCGGTTCATATGGTGTTCAGGGATGTTAACGGGCGGTGACATGGCGGATTGATGCCGCAGTGGTGCGCATGTCCAGCTTCAGGACAGAGGGATGTCCGCGCCTGGCGCAAGATCGGTTAGCAGTTTCTCCAATTCTTCACCTTGAGTCACGTCGACAATCGGCACCCGGTGTTCCTGCGCGGATGCCAGCATCTCGGTGTTCTCACGTAGCGAGCGTTCGATGAAGGCGTCCATGATCCGCTGCCTCTTCGCCGTTGCATCTTGGTAGCGTGCTTCAGAGCGCATTCTTCCGAGAAGAAAATCATTGTCGGCATGAAGAAATACGCCCGCCACCGTGCTGTCGAGGAGAGGCGATATGAACTCCGGTCGCAGGGCGGCGCCCTCGAAGATCGTCGTAGTCCCTGTGCCGGATCTTCTGTCAATCATCGCGCGGATCAGCGGCCAGATGTTCTGGTGATGGACCTTGAGAAACCAGTGGATCGTATCCGCCGACAGCTGTGTGTAATATTCCTCAACCGGCACCGGAATACCCGGCCATGGCCTCCCCGGATGGCGGGCGAGACTGTCGGTCGATATCGCCTCGCAGCGCAGCCTTTCGCTGAGCAGGCCGGCCAGCGTGCTTTTGCCGACATGCGAGGTGCCCGCGATCAGAATTGTCGAAAGGGTGGGGCGCATATCGTTGCTCTCATTGGCATCGGATGCAGCGATAATAAACGGATATATGGTTTCCATGCGACGTCTGTTCGCAGCCTGCGCGCGATTCCTGGCAGCCACCGCGCTCTGCGTCGCGAGACGGCAGGCTGGGGGACAAAAGCCCGCCTGCCGTTCCCTGTATTACAGCCGTGTCCAGGTCTGCGATTTGCACAGGACCTTCAGTACGCAACCCTTCATGCTCAGCGAATTCCCCGAAACGGTGCCGGAGCCGCTATAGGTCTTGTCATTGGCGGGATCGGTGATCTCACCCGAGTAGCTGTTTCCCTTTCCCGAAAGCTTGCCGATCTGTTTTCCGGCATGCTTGCCGGTCTTCAGCGTTACGCAGAAAGCGCCGCCGCAGGGGCCGATCACGGCGGTTTCGCCGCTGGCCGTCTTCCAGTTGCCTTCGATCGCCTCGGCGGCAAAGGCAATATTGCCGCTCATCAACAGGGCAGCTGCAATCGTCATCATAAGCTTCATGAAATTCCTCCCGAAATTCGCGCAGGCTTTTCCCAGGCCGGAACGGCCAAGGATGCGATGCGCAGATCAAACTCCCTTCAGCATGCCTCCACCATCTCTGGCCGGCGGCCGCCGTGCGGTGCAACGATTGCTCCTCCCACCGCGCTCTTCCGTGCCCGTTTTATCCTCGTGACGGGCAGGGCGGATAGTATTTGACGTTCACGTAAAAGGAAACAGAAATTTGCGGTGCCGGTGCAGCGTTGGCGTGTGCGGGAAGGGCGAAGGAGAGCAGTTTCGAAAATCGCGGTTCTTATCGTGGTGAAGGAAGGGTTTAAATCCAATTGTAAAGCTTTCGTAAAATTCATCGGAAAGTCCTTAATTTCCGCAGGCAATGATATTTAACAAAAACCCAATTTTACCAATCGTTTGCAGTTTGTTTGCGGCACATTAATCATGCCTTTTAAGCGAGCGTTGAAAGCCTCGTGGCATAGTGAACTCATCAAAAGCGCAGGGAAAACCTGCCGGACGGAAGGACAAAAAAGCCGCAAAAGACGGCAGTCCGGAAGACGCCTCGGCAAGAAGGCGCACGATGAAAACAGGCAGAACGACAGGGATTAAAACAATGGCACGCTTTGACATCAGTGATATCGAAATGGCTGCCGGTGGCGAAACCCGCGCCGACACCCTTTGCAATCTCGGCCTGGTCTATGCGACCGGCCGGGGCTGCAAGGTGGACCTGATCGCGGCCCACAAATGGCTTAACATCGCCGCGATCCGCGGATCGGAAAGAGCGGCTTCTCTCCGTGCGGATCTCGCCCGCAACATGACGAAAGCGGAACTGGCCGAAGCCCTTCGCGCCGCCCGCGACTGGATGACGATGCACTGATCCATCTCCGCGATCCATAAGATTGCCGGTCCGGTTCCCTCCAGTCCCGACGACCGGCCCAAACGAAAGTAAAACCCGAAGGGGAACGCGGCGAGGGCTCCGAAACGAAGCTTTTGCGCTGACACATCGAACCGCGACCGGCAGGAACAAGGCCGGCGCGGTTTTCTTATGTTCTGCAATGTGTCTTCGCCGGAAAATGATTGTCGCGCAGGGGCTTGCGGGAGGATGTTGATTCGATGCGTGTAACGCGCGGCACTTCCCAACCCACCCTCATTCCTGTGACAAACACAGGAATGAGGGTGGGTTGGGAGCTTACCCGATGGCCTTGAGAACCTTCGGCAATGCCTGCTCGAACAGATCGAGCTTGTCACCCGGCCCAACGCTCACGCGGATGCAACGGTTAAGCGGGGCCACGCCCGGCATGCGGATGAAAACCCCATGGTCCATCAGCCCGTCAACGATGGCGCGCGCATAGGCGCCGTCGCGGTGGCAATCGATGGTAACGAAATTGGTAGCGGAGGGCAGCGGTGAAAGGCCGTTATTGCGGGCGACAGCGGAAATACGATCCCGTGCCTCGGAAATCTTGCCAACCACCTCATGCAGATAGGACTGGTCCTTGAGCGCTGCCAAAGCGCCGGCGATAGAAATACGCGCCATGCCGAAATGGTTGCGGATCTTGTCGAAGGCTTCGACATTGCCAAGCGTACCGATGGCGTAACCCACGCGGGCGCCGGCGAGCCCGTAAGCTTTGGAGAAGGTGCGCATGCGCAGGATATTGGGCTGGCCGATCAGCGCGTCGATAGCAGGCACCGCGCTCGCGGGCGCGGTTTCGCAATAGGCCTCGTCCAGAATGAGCAGGCAGGTTTCCGGCAACGCACGGGCAAATGCCACCACCTCGCTCGCATCCCACCAGCTTCCCATGGGATTGTCCGGATTGGCGAAATAGACGAGCGGCGCGTTTTCCCTGTGAACGAGGTCGAGAAGCCCGTCGAGGTTTTCGTGGTCGTCTACATAGGGCGTGGTCACCAGTTTTCCGCCAAAACCGTTCACGTGATAATTGAAGGTGGGGTAACCTCCCAAAGAGGTGACAACAGGCGTGCCTGGTTCCACGATCAGCCTGGCGATTTCACCGAGCAATCCGTCCACTCCGCCGCCTATGGCGATGTTGCCGCGCGAAACCCCGTGGTGGATGGCAAGCGCTTCCTTCAGCTCGAAATTTTCCGGATCGCTATACATCCAGGTTTCAGCCGCCGCATCGCGCATCGCCAGAAGCACCGATGGGGCGGGGCCGAAGCCGCTTTCGTTTGCACCGATTCGCGCCTCCACCTTCAAGCCGCGGTTCCTTTCTATGGCCTCCGGGCCGACGAAGGGAACGGTGGAGGGAAGCGAAGCGGCAAGCGGCGTGAGGCGTGAAAAAGCGGACATTGACAGAAGTTCCGGGACCTGTGTTTGAAAACCCGGCTCACAATAGGTACAAAAAAACCGGACGCAAGCCGCGCCCGGGGGTTAGATGAGTGTTTGGCAACAGATTTTTGGTTCGCCACGGCACAACGCAAAGATCGGCGGGCTGACGCGCGGTTGCCGCTCAGACGCTGGTCTCGAAGCTCAGCCGGCGGACATGGTGCAGAAATTCGGCATCGATCAGCATGTTGAAGCCGATCGTCACTTTTTCCTCTTCCCGGCGGATCAGCGTGCAGCCGATTTCGTCGCGGATACCGAGAATTTCCAGATAGAAGTTGACCGGCATTTCCAGATCGGCACTGACATCCAGCTCCGCGCCGTAGAGCGAAATGGTGCGCACCAGGCAGCGCATGGTGTCCTTGGCGCTCAGGTGGTGCCCGATGAAGGTGATCTTGCCGGGCCGGTCGATCTGAAATTTCTCATACATCTCGTCCTGCGGGACGTTTTGACCGATATCCATATGTAGAGCCATGACAACCTCCCGGATTGCCTCTTCCGTCTGATTTTAACGCGGCTTCCTTGCCAGGGCATGAAGGAAATATCCGCAATTGTCTCTAGTCCGTATCGACATGGGCCAGCTTTGTGTACGCAACCCGTGTTTCGCCTGTTTAAAACGCACATTATCTCGACTGGTTGCAGAAGGCGGGCGCCCGTTTTGATAATCGGGCATGCTTGCACAGGGCTGGAGCCTCGTGCGGTTGACGCCGGCCGTACTTGGCGTTACGCCTGATCGCGCAACATCGCTTCGCAGCCTCGGGCGTCATCGGCCGGCTGTGATTGTCCTGGGAGTGGAAAGTGACTGGAAGGCTGGTAATCGTCGGGGCGGGGCAGGCCGCTTTTGCGCTGGCGTCGAAGCTCCGGGCGCTGAAGGACGAGCGTGCCATCACCATCATAGGCTCGGAAGATGCCTACCCCTATCAGCGGCCGCCGCTCTCCAAAAAATACCTCCTCGGCGAGATGAGTTTTGACCGGCTGATGTTCCGCCCGGAAGAATGGTATGCCGAAAACAATGTCGATATCCGGCTTTCCACCTGGGTGGAGGAGATAGACCGCGCCGGCAAGACCGTGCGCATGCAGGATGGCAGTACGCTTTCTTATGACCGGCTGGTTCTTGCGACCGGGGCCGCGCCCCGGCTGCTGCCCGCCAGCATCGGTGGCGATCTCGACGGCGTGCTTACCGTCCGTGACAGGCGCGACGCCGACCGCTTGACGGAGGAGATGAAGCCGGGCCGCAGGCTGCTGGTCATTGGTGGCGGTTATATTGGCCTTGAAGCTGCCGCCGTTGCCCGCAAGCTTGGCCTCGAGGCGACGCTGATCGAAATGGCCGACCGTATTCTCCAGCGCGTGGCGGCGAAGGAAACTGCGGATATCATGCGCGGCATTCATGAGGCCCAGGGCGTTTCCATCCGCGAAAAAACCGGTCTCGTGCGCCTCGTCGGCATGGACGGGCGGGTTGCTGCGGCCGAACTTTCAGATGGTTCGACGATCGACGTTGATTTCGTCATCGTCGGCATCGGCGTGACACCGAACGACCGGCTTGCCCGCGAATCGGGTCTCGATGTTGGTAACGGCATCGTGGTTGACGAATATACCCGCACATCCGACCCCGCCATTCATGCGGTGGGCGATTGCGCGCTTCTGCCCTGGCGCGGCCAGCAGGTGAGGATCGAATCGGTCCAGAACGCGGTCGATCAGGCTGAGGCGGCCGCCGCGGTACTGGCCGGCACGGAAGCGGTATACGACGCGAAACCCTGGTTCTGGTCGGATCAGTACGATGTGAAGCTGCAGATCGCCGGCTTCAATCTCGGTTACGACGAGACGATTTTGAGGCCCGGCGCAAGGGAAGGCAGCTGGTCCATCTGGTATTTCCGTGATGGCCGCTTCGTGGCTGTCGATGCCGTCAATGACGCCAAGGCCTATGTTGCGGGTAAGAAACTGCTCGATACAGCCGCCCAACCCGACCGCACAATCCTGGCGGATCCGTCCGCCGATCTGAAATTACTGCTCTCCTGAGGATATCATGCCCGCTGCCGAAAACCGTTTCAAAACCGCCATTCATGCCGGCAAGCCGCAGATTGGCCTGTGGCTCGACATGGGCGAGGCCATTACGGCGGAAATCGCCGGAACGGCTGGCTTCGACTGGCTGGTGATCGACGGTGAGCACGGGCCGAACGACCTGCGCAGCATCATCGACCAGCTGCGCGCGCTTGCCACCTCTGCCGCCGAGCCGGTGGTGCGTGTGCCTGTCGGCGAGAGCTGGATGATCAAGCAGCTTCTGGATGCTGGCGCCCGCACGCTTCTTGTGCCCATGGTCGATTCAGCGGCACAGGCGGAAGCCCTCGTCAGCGCCATGCATTACCCGCCGCGCGGCATTCGCGGCATGGGAGCGGCCGTCGCCCGCGCTTCCGCTTTTAATACAATAACGGATTATGCCGACAGCGCCTCTGCCAGCGTATGCCTGCTGGTGCAGGCGGAAACCCGCGCGGCAATCGAAGATCTCGACAATATTCTTGCGGTGGACGGCGTGGATGGCGTCTTCATCGGCCCGGCGGATCTCGCCGCGGACATGGGTTATCTGGGAAGGATTGACGAAGCGGCGGTGCAGGCGGTTATCGAAGCGGCGATCGTGAAAATCGTCGCGGCTGGCAAGGCCGCCGGCATCCTCACCTTCAATGAAACCTATAATCGCCGTTATCTGGAACTCGGCGCGTCGTTCGTTGCCGTGGGAGCCGATGTCACGGAATTCGCCAATACGCTGCGTGCGCTTTCCGCACGCTACAAGGGTGGGCCGGCAGTGACGCCGTCCGGATCGGGATATTGATCAATCGTCGTTACTGGCGTTCAGCTTCTCCGGCGGAATACCTTCCTCGCCGGAGGCGAGATAACCGCCATTGATGAGGGCGGAGCGGACGATGCGCTGGATTGCCTCGTCTCTGTCGATGCCGTGATCCCTTGCAAAATCAGACAATGCCGCCTCAAGGTCGTCGCTGAACCGCATATTCGCCCCCTTCATTCCTGCCGTTTTTACCAATGCATAAAGGCAAGGCGGGCAAACCCGCCTTGCCTTGATTTAATGCCCGTTCGTCATCAGCGCCAGCGATAAAGGCTGCTGTTCGACGAACTCTGCTGCGTGCTTGTGCCCACCGCATAACCGATCGCGAAACCGAGTGCGCCGACGATCGTCAGCAGGGAGGTGGCGGTGCCTGGATTTTCCTTCACGGCTTCCACGACATTCTGGCCCTGCGCCCGGACATTATGCGCCGCCTTGCGAACGCGGCCGCGCGCCTCATCCAGAAATTCCGATGCATCCTCGCCGACACCTTCCGCACGGGCGGAAACGGATTTGGACAGGGACGCGATCTGCGAACGCAGTTCTGCAATCTGGTTTTCGATCGTGTCTTCGACAACATTTAGTTTCGTCTGAGCCATTAGAACACCTCTTTTGTTACCGAGGTGGAAACGTGCGGGCCCTGAAGAAGTTCCGCAACCGGGCGTAAAGTTAGACCCGCGGTTTATTTGGCCAACAGGTTTTTTGGCTTCTTGGCGAAAAAGCCTTGCAATCATTTTTCTTACGCAATAATCAGGCCGCACCGGAGAGGTGGCCGAGTGGTCGAAGGCGCTCCCCTGCTAAGGGAGTATACGTCAAAAGCGTATCGTGGGTTCGAATCCCATCCTCTCCGCCATTCATTCCTTTAGAACCCACCGACAACGATTGATAATCCTTGGCGTGCGAATCGCAAGTTGTTGCCTCGATTCTCTTTAAATTGCATAGGCGTAATTGCTGCGGGCCTGTTCAGGCCCGGTTAAGCCCGAACGCGGGAATTTAGCGGTTTGGGAACTAAGGACTCCTATGTGCGTTTGAGTCCGCTATCGGGAGCTAAAATCATGAAGCTATTAAACGCAGCAATCTGTCTAGTGTCTCTGGGAGTTCTGGCCGGATGTGTCGACGAGCCGGGTTACCGTTCTGGAGGATATTATAATACGACTGGTGTGTATTATCGATCGTATGACCGCGACCGCTACTACCGGGACTACGACCGCCGTCACTGGGGTGACCGCAGGGAATGGCGCGACCAACGCGATCGCAGGGACTGGCGCGACCGCAACCGGAGTCAAACCGATTGGCGGGATCGGGGACAGCCACGTATGGAGCCAGGGACGGGAAGTCGCCGGGACACGGGAAAGGCACCGGTCATCTTGCCAAATGGTCGCGCGATTTACCCCGACTAAAAACGTCATCACCGCCGGTAGCCCTGGAGGGCACCGCGGAATGTAAGACAGTGGCGCTCTCCATTTAGGAGAGCGGCTGCGGATGATCACGGCTTAACTCGATGGGTACATTTTAGTCGGTTTTAATCGGCTCGGGCGCGCAGGAATCATCGTGTGTGCGCCGTCGGGTCCCACCCGTTGCCTGACACCATGTGGCGAGCTTTTACTGATACATATCCAAAAATCGTGATTAGGATTGGCCGATTAAGTGTGATTCATGGTCGGCTGGATGTCGCGAGAATACGTGTCTGTCTGCCAGATATCGCAGAGCACGGCAGCCTGTTGGGCACTTTGTCGCATATTCAACGTCTAGAGATAAAACACTGGAGCCGCGTCGCCCATTCTGTGGCCGCGTAGACTGTCGCGCAAGAATTTGCACGCCGTGTTCTGACGAATCATTACAAGACATCGCTCGCCTCATCACCTCTTTCCCTATGATTGTTTGGCTCCCATACGACGCCGGAGGCGGGAGGACGCGGAATAGAGCAAAAAAATCCATGCGGCTTTGCCTGCTTAGCAAGGGTTCTCTAAAAACGCCATTAGATGAGAAACAACCTACCGGTTGCCCTAACCAACGGATTCTCAACGGAAATCTTAACGTATCGTAAAGTTTATGCAGGCCCGCGCAGGGCTGTGTGTTGTTTCCGCAACAAACCGAAATGAAGCATGTACGTAAATGCTATTTATCGAATGTTGGCGATTGCAAGCGACGAAACCTTTTGTATTTTCACCACCAGAAGCGAGGCGGTGGATCGTTTGGCTTCTAAGAACACGGGAATGGGGCAGGGAATGCTGTCCTTCAGCGAAAAAACCCAGACCCACTTAAAAACTTTGACTGGAGGTCAACCATGAACATCAAGAGCCTTCTGATCGGCTCCGCTGCGGCTCTCGCAGCAGTATCCGGCGCTCACGCTGCCGACGCTATCGTCGCTGCTGAGCCTGAGCCCCTGGAATACGTTCGCGTTTGCGACGCTTTCGGCACCGGCTTCTTCTACATCCCCGGCACCGAAACCTGCCTGAAGTTCGACGGTTACATCCGTTTCCAGACCGACTTCGGCCGTAACAAGTCCGGCACGTCTGACTGGGATTCCTTCACCCGCGCTCAGTTCAACATCGACACCCGTACCGACACCGAGCTTGGCGCTCTGCGTGGCTACATCGGTTTCCGTGGCGACGCTGACAACGACACGAGCCGCAGCGTCAATGTTGACCAGGCTTTCATCGAACTCGGCGGCCTGAAGGTTGGTTACTACTACAACTGGTGGGATGATGGTCTCTCCGGCGAAACCGATATCCTTTCTTCGAACGACACCCGTCTGAACGCCATCCGTTACACCTACGATGCTGGCTCGTTCTACGTTGGCGTTGCAGTTGAAGAACTGGAAGCTCCGCTCGACGCACGTTCGAACCTCGGCGTCCTGAAGGGCGGCTTCATCGAAGGCCCGAACAACGTTGGTATCAGCGGTATCATCGGCGCCAAGTTCGGCGGCGTAAACGCTAACCTGCTTGGCGGCTACGACACCGACCAGGAAAACGGTGCGATCCGTGCAATCGTCACGGCTGACATCGGTCCGGGCACTCTTGGCCTCTCCGGCGTATGGGCTTCCGGCGCCAACGCTTACTACGAAGAGTCTGAGTGGGCAGTTGCTGCTGAATACGCCATCAAGGCAACTGACAAGCTGACCATCACCCCCGGCTTCCAGTACTTTGGTACGGTTGATATCGGCGCTGACAACGACTTCGTTGGCGATCGTGACGCATGGCGCGCTGGCCTGACGGTTGATTACAAGATCACCCAGGGTCTCTCCACGAAGATTGCTGTTAACTACCAGGACGTCGACGGCACCGAAGGTGTTAACGGCGGTGGCGACCAGTGGACCGGTTTCGTTCGCCTTCAGCGTTCGTTCTAATCTGATCTGACATTGTCAGTGATGGAGACCCCGGCAGAAATGCCGGGGTTTTTCATTTGGATAGGCGCTTTAGCCGGCTATGAGGCAAGGGCGGGAACCGCACGAGGCAAACTTCGGCGCTTTGCTGAAACACCCAATGTGACTTGCATTGATTCGCCATCAAGGAATTCAAATTTACTTCTGAGGCTGATTCTCCAAGGAAGAGAGTGCTGATCCTCGCTCGCGCCCGCGCCTTTGGCCAATTTCTCATGACCTTGTTGTGTCAGAATTTTGGAGAAATGCGTCGCTTCATGTTGTCGGTTTGGTCGGACTCTTCGTTAAGTAACTGAAAAGCATAGTTTATTAACTCATTTTTAACAAACAGCTCCCCGTCGGTTAGAATTGTAGCTATTTCGCAACAATGAGAAACTAAGGACACCTTACTGTCTTCCTTCTGTCATGATTGCGATTGCCTGTCCGGCCGGTTTTGGCTCTAATCATCCTCATAAGCGGCACGCATTTCAGAAGTGCTTCCCACCCGCTGCTTAGAAGATTAAGTTTGACTGGAGGTCAACCATGAACATCAAGAGCCTTCTCATCGGCTCCGCTGCGGCCCTCGCAGCAGTATCCGGCGCTCATGCTGCCGACGCTATCGTCGCTGCTGAGCCCGAGCCCCTGGAATATGTTCGCGTTTGCGACGCTTTCGGCACCGGCTTCTTCTACATCCCCGGCACCGAAACCTGCCTGAAGTTCGGCGGTTACATCCGTTTCCAGACGGACTTCGGTCGCAACCAGTCCGGTACGTCTGACTGGGATTCTTTCACTCGCGCTCAGTTTGAAATCGACACCCGCACCGACACTGAACTCGGCGCTCTGCGCGGCTTCATTGGTTTCCGCGGTCAGGCTGACAACGACACCAACCGTGGCGTCAATGTTGACCAGGCTTTCATCGAACTCGGCGGCCTGAAGGTCGGTTACATGTACACCTGGTGGGATGACGATCTCTCCGGCGAAACCGACATCCTCTCTTCGAACACGACTCGTTCGAACGCTCTGCGTTACACCTACGATGCCGGCTCCTTCTATGCAGGTATCTCGGTTGAGGAATTGGAAACCGCACTTGACAGCGTTTCGAACCTCGGCGTTGCTAAGGGTGGCTTCATCGAAGGCCCGAACAACGTTGGTATCAGCGGTATCATCGGCGCCAAGTTCGGTGCGGTTAGCGCAAACCTGCTTGGTTCCTATGACACCGACCAGGAAAATGGTGCGATCCGTGCAATCGTCACGGCTGACATCGGTCCGGGTACTTTCGGCCTTTCCGGCGCATGGGCTTCCGGTGCAAACTCTTACTACGAAGAGTCTGAGTGGACCGTTGCTGCTGAATACGCCATCAAGGCAACCGACAAGTTGACCATCACCCCCGGTGCACAGTACTTCGGTACGGTTGATATCGGCGCTGACAACGACTTCGTCGGCGATCGCGACGCTTGGCGCGCTGGTGTAACGCTTGACTACCAGATCACGCAGGGCCTTGCTACGAAGGTTGCTGTTAACTACCAGGACGTTGACGGCACCGAAGGTGTTGACAGCGGCGCTGGTGATCAGTGGACCGGTTTCGTTCGCCTTCAGCGTTCGTTCTAATCTGATCTGACATTGTCAGTGATGGAGACCCCGGCAGAAATGCCGGGGTTTTTCTTTTGGAAGACCGGATGGGACTGTAAGTCGTCGGGCATCGCGTGTGCTTTGAAGCATCGACCAGCCCACCTGTCGCTCATCTGTCCAAGCCGTCGGTGTCATCCCTGGGCTTGCCCCAGTGATCCAATCACGTCGCATGAAATCTGAACGCTGCAGATGCTCGGAACGGGCCCGAGCATGACGCAAGGAACCTTAGGCTTCACAGTGGTCAGAAGCGCTCGCCGGCAGGTGCTTGAATGCGCCGCTCGTCGGCTAGGGAAACCGCCTTTACCCGGAGCGCCCATGGCGCAGATCATCAACGATATCGGCCTGTTGCCCGAGCCTCGTCTTGTAGACCTGATAATTTTCCATCACCCGCTGCACGTAGTTGCGTGTTTCGGGGAACGGGATGCGCTCGATCCAGTCGACCACCTCATCGATAGGCTTGCCGCGCGGGTCGCCATAACGGGCGATCCATTCCGGCACACGTTTCGGGCCGGCATTATAGGCGATGAAGGTGAGGATGTAGGAGCCGCCGAAGCTGTCGATCTGCTCGCCGAGATAATGGGCCCCGAGCGTGGCGTTATAGCCCGCATCGCTGGTCAGCATCGCCTGCGTGTAGGGCAGGCCGTGGCGGCCGGCCACGCCCTTGGCGGTTCCCGGCAGCAGTTGCAGCAGGCCGCGGGCATTGGCGGCGGAGACGGCGGCGGGGTTGAAGGCGCTTTCCTGCCGGGCGATCGCATAGGCAAGCGCCTTTCCGGAGCCGGCAATATTGGCGCTGGCGGGAATGACGCCGAGCGGATAGGCGAGTGCGGCCGCATCGATACCGCGGCTGAAGGCCGTCTTGCCGATCTGCAGCGAGACCTGATGATTACCGTTGCCCTCAGCCCGCGCCGCCAGAATGGCAAGCTCGCCGGGACTGTCGAGCTGTTCGGCCAGCGACCTGTAAAGGCTGTCGGCGCGCCAGCCATAACCTGCCGCCTCCAGGCGGTCTATGGCGCGCACGGCTTCGCGGCCGGCAAAGCGTTCTCGGTCGCCATTGCTCGGGCTGGGATAGGTCACGTTCAGCGTCTTCGTGCCGATCCGTGCAGCGGCAAGCTGGCCGTAAAACGTACCGGGATGGGCTGCCGCCTTTGCAAAGAAGTCGCGTGCATCGCCGGGTCCTCCGGCTTCGGCCGCCCTTCCGAGCCAGTAATAGGCGCGGGAGGCTGAAAGTGGCCGGTTTGATGTCTGGAGCAGGGCGTTGAAATGACGCGAAGCCGTGGCCGGGTCGCGCATCGCCCGCAGAGCATACCAGCCGGCATGAAACTCGGCATCGGCGACATCCACCGCTGATGTGGCATTGTGATTGGCGACGATACGATAGGCTTCAGCAAAATCGCCGAGATCGGCGAGGCCGCGCGCGATGATTCGCCGCTCGTTCCACCATTCGCCGGGATTGACCAGCTTGGTAGTATCCTTCGGCGCCTGCCGCAGAAGAGCCGCCGCTTCCGGATATTTCTGCTGGTTGCGCAGGTTCTCCACGCGCGCGAAAAGGAACGCGGGATCATCGCGCCAGCCGGCATCCACCTTGCCGAGCAGGGCGCCGGCATTGGCGGAACGCTGCAGCACAGCCGCCCAGGCATTGTAAAGGGACTGCGCTTTGCCGAGTTCGCCGAAACGTTTCGCCTGGCTGATGCGGCTGCGATACATCAGATAATCCATGCGCGCCTTGTGGTCCGCGGCCGTCAGATAGGCAGGAAAGGCGGCCAGCACGCGGTCTTCCATATCCTTGTCCATGCCTTCGCTCACCCACAGCTGGCGAATGAGTCGCTGCGAATCCACGACCTTGCCGGAGGCGGCCAGCGCCTTGGCGAGAACCACCGTGCCCTCCGCCGTTTCTGGCTTGCTGCCGCCGAATGCAGCAAGCACCTGCTGTGCCGGCGGGTCCTCGCGATAAAGCGCTTTTTCGGAATTGGCCCGCAAAGTCGCGGCGCCCGGCCAGCCGGCGAGTTCGCGCTGTGCTGCGGCGATTTCGGCTGAAGGCACATCCTTCTGGCCCGAAACGGCGATTGCCCATGTGAGGATGTGACGGTCCAGACTGCCGGTCGGCATGGCGTTGCGCAGCGCGATGGCCCGCGCCGCATCGCGCCCGGAAAGCGCGTCGAGGCCTGCCTTCAGCTGGCTCGCATCATCGGGCCGGTTAAGGCGGGGAATGGCGCCGGTAACCTCTGGCGAAGCGGGCATGAAAGCGGGAACGGTGGGCGCATCCGGCTTCACATAGGGAAGCGGCGCGACGCCCTCGGGCAGCGGCCCGGCCAGCGCGTTCCACACGGTTGCGGCAAGGCCCGCCGCCATCAATCCCCAGACTGTTTTTTTCATGCCGTTCTTCATCGTGTAACGGAGTTGCCGACTTTCTTCTAATATCGCTACATTGCAGCGGGATTGCCGAAAAAAGGTCTGATCTCCCGCCTGTAAATCTTGGGATTTCAGGCTTAATGAAATGTTAAGCGCGACCCTGCAATTCAATCAACTTTTATTCACCGGCCCGCGAGCAATGTCGCTTTTCGCTATGTGCATTTAACGCTTGCAGATCACGGCCCGAACACTGTCACACTTCCGACAATTTCGGACAAAATACGCTGCCTTTGCGCTTGTCGGCGCCAAGGGCTGGCACTAATGTGTGCCGGTTTTAACCATCGAATGCGGCCGAAGCATGAACCGGCTCGGCGCCAGGAGCTTTGCATGTTCAAGGGATCAATTCCCGCCCTCATTACCCCGTTCACGGACAATGGCGCCGTGGACGAAAAGGCTTTCGCCGCCCATGTGGAATGGCAGATCGCCGAAGGCAGTAACGGACTTGTGCCGGTGGGCACGACGGGGGAATCCCCGACGCTTTCCCACGACGAGCACAAACGTGTCGTTGAACTGTGCATCGAGGTTGCGGCGAAACGGGTTCCGGTCATTGCGGGTGCAGGCTCCAACAATACCGATGAAGCGATCGAGCTGGCCCTGCATGCGCAGGAAGCGGGTGCGGATGCGCTGCTGGTGGTTACCCCCTATTACAACAAGCCGACCCAGAAGGGCCTGTTCGCCCATTTCTCCGCCGTCGCGGAAGCGGTGAAGCTGCCCATCGTCATCTACAATATTCCGCCGCGCTCGGTGGTGGATATGTTGCCGGAAACCATGGGCGCCCTGGTCAAGGCCCATAAGAACATCGTTGGCGTCAAGGACGCGACGGGCAAGATCGACCGCGTTTCCGAACAGCGCATTTCCTGCGGCAAGGATTTCGTCCAGCTCTCGGGTGAAGACGGTACCGCTCTCGGCTTCAACGCCCATGGCGGTGTCGGCTGCATTTCCGTGACGGCCAACGTGGCACCGCGCCTCTGTTCGGAATTCCAGGCGGCGATGCTTGCCGGCGATTATGCCAAGGCGCTGGAGTACCAGGATCGCCTGATGCCGCTGCATAAGGCCATCTTCATGGAGCCAGGCGTCTGCGGCACAAAATATGCGCTGTCGAAGACGCGCGGCGGCAACCGCCGTGTGCGTTCGCCCTTGATGAGCACGCTGGAACCGGCAACCGAAGCAGCCATCGATGCGGCGCTGAAGCATGCCGGCCTGATGAACTGAGACAGGTCTGAAAAGCCGGAAGGCGCGCAATGGACCGCTTCGCAGCAGAAGCCGTCCCGCGCGCCTTTTCTTTTCGTGGCGACGATACTAAATAGAGGTTCGAAAACCGCTCTCGGCGGCAGGCCGAAGGCGCAATAAGAAAAACAAGGGATTGAAATATCATGGCCCCCAAAGGCAGCCAGCGCGTGGTGAACAAGATCGTTGCGGAAAACCGCAAGGCCCGTTTCAACTACGAAATCGTCGACACCTATGAGGCAGGACTGGTGCTGACCGGCACCGAGGTCAAGTCGCTGCGCGAAGGCAAGGCGAACATTGCCGAATCCTACGCGTCGGACGAGGGCGATGAAATCTGGCTCATTAATTCCCACCTGCCGGAATATCTGCAGGCCAACCGTTTCAACCATGAGCCGCGCCGCCGCCGCAAGCTGCTCCTGAGCAAGCGCGAGATCAACCGCCTGCGCGCCGGCATCAACCGCGAAGGCATGACGCTGGTGCCGCTCAAGATCTACTTCAACGACAGGGGCCGTGCGAAGCTGGAACTGGCGCTCGCCAAGGGCAAGAAGCTGCACGACAAGCGCGAGACGGAGAAGGAACGCGACTGGAACCGGCAGAAGTCGCGGTTGTTGAAGGGTGGGGCGGCCTAAGTTCGCCGCCTTTCGCAGCATGCTCCTCCGTCATGCCGGACTTGATCCGGCATCCAGTCGCAGCGCGTCTGCGCTGTGAGAAGAGCCCTTTCAGCCCAAGGACTTGGGCTGGCTGGATCCCGGCTCAAGGCCGGGATGACGGGAGTTTGTTACTGTCCGCTGCGCCCGTCACGCCGCCCGGTACGTCCGCTCCACATGCGCCTTCGTCGTCGAAACGCTGAACCGGCTGACAAGCGCCGCGAGGTTGGCGCTGACATCGCTCAGATTGTGCGTGGCGGCATTGGTCTCTTCCACCATTGCCGCATTCTTCTGCGTCAGATTGTCCATGCTGTTGATCGCCGCACTGATTTCCTGAATGCCGACGGATTGTTCCTGCGCCGCCTTGGTGAGCGAGGTGATGTGATCCTTGATGTGATCGACCTTGCTGCCGATCGTATTCAGGGATTCACCCGTTTTGTTCACCAGCGAAACGCCCTGCATCACATCCTCGGATGACTTGGCGATCAGTGTCTTGATTTCCTTTGCGGCGGTGGCGGAGCGTTGCGCCAGCTCACGTACTTCCTGGGCGACGACGGCGAAACCCTTGCCAGCCTCGCCGGCGCGCGCGGCTTCCACGCCGGCGTTCAACGCCAATAGATTGGTCTGGAACGAAATCTCATCGATGACGGAAATAATCTGGGTGATCTTCTGCGACGAGTCCTCGATGGCGCCCATCGCTTTCACCGCATCCGTCACCACATTGCGAGAGCGTGCTGCTTCGATGGCCGAACTTTCGACGATGGCCTTGGCCTCTTCGGAACGTTGCGCCGACAATCTGGAAATGGTGGTGATTTCCTCAACGGCTGCGGCGGTTTCCTCAAGCGCGGCCGCCTGCTGCTCCGTCCGGCGGGCCATGTCATCGGTGGCGGAGGTGAGCTCGCGCGTATTGCCGGAAATCTTGTTCGCTTCCTCCACGATCTGGGCGAAGGCACCGGCGAGATTGCCGACAGCGGTGTTGAAATTGGCGATCAGCCCTTCGAATTGCGGCGCGGTCTTTTCGTTGATGCTGGAGGTGAGGTCGCCGTTGGCCAGCCGGTCGAGGGCACTGTTGAGGAGCGTGAGAATATGGTCCTGCTCCTTCTTCATCTGCGCCTGTTCGGCCTCTACCTTATGCCGCTCGGCGGCGAGCACGTCGAGATAGACGGAAATCGAATAGTCCATGTCCAGAAGGGCGGCCTTGATGGTAGCGGACAAGGCGTCCTTCACCTTCCTGGCCTTCTTCTCCATGAATAGGCCCTTCAACTCCGACTCGATCAGGGCCTTGACGATGCCGTCAAGCATCAGCGCATAACCGCCAATGTACCATCGCGGCTCCAGCCCCAGTCTGGCATGGGTGCGGCCGATCGCGGTCACGGCATCTGTATAGTCCGCGTTGAATGTACCGGAGGCGATCCTCGTCCAGTGTTTGAGCTGCATGCCCTTGGCGTGCTGCACATGTGCGTCATTGGCAAAGAACTTCGCCGTCTCCGGCACCGAGCGCACTTTCGCATAGAAGCGGTCCAGCGACGCATCGAGAGAGCCGGTGATGACACCCTTCATGTCTGAGAGATTCTGTCGCTGCTCGTGGCCGAGCCCCAGAAAATTCAGTCTTTCTTCGAGCTGTCGGTCGGTTTTTTCTTGGCCATGCATGTCTAGTCATCCTGCTTTGGCACCCAAATCATGTCGTTGGTGCCGTTACTTGATTTAGACACGTCTAAAATTAACCAAGATATAATTTCCCCCGGCCGGATTTGACGGTTGTTAATTTCAGCGGGAATTTTTCCCTGCAGATAGGGGGGTAAACAAAAACGCGCCAGTCTTTGAGACGGACGCGTTCTTGAAATATCGGTGATTGCGAAATCGGGATCAGACCGTCTCGGGGCCTTCCGCGTGCCGGGCAGGGCGCTCATTCGGATCGCGTCCGATTTCGGCTTTCAGCGTCATCAGGTCGATGAAGTGATCGGCCTGGCGGCGCAGGTCGTCGGCGATCATCGCGGGCTGGGTGGCCATGGTGGAAACCACGGAAACCTTGCGGCCCTTGCGCTGCAGCGCGTCCACCAGCGTGGTGAAATCGCCGTCGCCGGAAAACAGCACCAGGTGATCGACCGTTTCGGACTGCTCCATGGCGTCGACCGCCAGTTCGATATCCATGTTACCCTTGATCTTGCGGCGGCCGAGCGCGTCGGTAAATTCCTTCGCCGGCTTCGTCACGACCTTGTAACCGTTATAGTCTAGCCAGTCGATCAGCGGGCGGATCGAGGAATATTCCTGATCTTCGATCAGGGCCGTGTAATAATAGGCGCGCAGCAGATAGCCGCGCTTTTGAAACGCCTTCAGAAGCTTGCGGTAGTCGATATCGAATCCCAGGCTTTTCGATGCTGCATAAAGATTGGCTCCATCTATGAAGAGCGCAATTTTCTCCCGTGGATCGAACATTCCATCCCATTCCTTTTTTTGGAAAGGCCATTATCTGGCTTTTATATCCGGTCGATAGCGCTAAATATCATGTCGTATCAACGCGCTTTGCGTACCGCCGTTGCGTTTTAAGTAAGCTACCTTCCCCCTTATTCCAAGACAATTCTTCTAGACATTTTGTTCATCAGGCGCCAAACATCGAGGATAAGGTGCCAAAAGACGCCAAAGACAGGAAAAACTTGAATTCCGCGGCCAATGGCTGTATCGGAAGCTGGAAAGCTTCGTCGCGAGAAATTCCAGGTGTTTTCCGCACGGCACGAAGCGCAGATTCAATAGGTTAGAGCAACCCTTGTGCATCCTGAAAACCGCACGGCGCTCTGATCCACGACATTACGACCCGCAAAGGACAGGCAATGGCCCGCGTCACAGTTGAAGATTGCATTGATAAAGTAGACAACCGTTTCGAGCTGGTGCTTCTCGCCAGCCACCGTGCGCGCCAGATTTCTCAGGGCTCTTCCATCACGGTTGACCGCGATAATGACAAGAACCCCGTCGTTGCGCTGCGTGAAATCGCCGACGAGACGCTGTCTCCCGACGATCTGAAGGAAGACCTCATCCATTCGCTGCAGAAGCACGTGGAAGTGGACGAGCCCGAGCCCGATCCGGTCACGCTTGCCGCCGCCGCTGCCGACAGCGAAGAAGACGACCAGCCGGAAACTGTCACCTTCGACCAGATGTCGGAAGAAGAACTGCTGGCCGGTATCGAAGGCCTTGTGCCGCCGGAAAAAAATGACGATTATTGATCCGGTTTTATGACGCCTTTGGCAGGCGGCGGTTACCGTCTGTCAATAGTTGCCGTCATAATCTGATCCTTATTGATGCAGCATTGTGCGCCGACCCCAAGGTTGGCGCGCTTTCTTTTTGTGGAATATCGCATGATGCGGCAATACGAACTCGTTGAGCGGGTTCAAAAATATAAACCGGATGCGAATGAGGCCCTGCTGAACAAGGCCTATGTTTACGCGATGCAGAAACACGGCCAGCAGAAGCGGGCCAATGGCGACCCCTACATCTCGCATCCGCTGGAAGTTGCCGCAATCCTCACCGAAATGCATCTCGACGAATCGACCATCGCGGTGGCGTTGCTGCACGATACGATCGAGGACACCACCGCAACTCGCGCTGAAATCGACGAATTATTCGGCGAAGACATCGGCCGGCTGGTGGAAGGGCTGACCAAGCTCAAGAAGCTTGATCTCGTCACCCGCAAGGCGAAACAGGCGGAGAACCTGCGCAAGCTGCTGCTCGCCATTTCCGATGACGTGCGCGTCCTCCTGGTGAAGCTCGCCGATCGCCTGCACAACATGCGTACCATGGAATACATGCCGGCCGACAAGCGCAGCCGCATTTCCGAAGAAACCATGGAAATCTATGCGCCGCTCGCCGGCCGCATGGGCATGCAGGACATGCGCGACGAGCTGGAGGACCTGTCCTTCCGTTATCTCAATCCTGAAGCCTATGAGACGGTGACAAACCGTTTGCAGGAACTGGAAACGCGCAATGAAGGCCTCATCAAGAAGATCGAGGACGAGCTGCGTGAATTGCTCGTGGCGAACGGCCTCATCGGCGCGGGCGTCAAGGGCCGGCAGAAAAAGCCTTATTCGGTGTTTCGCAAGATGCAGTCGAAGTCGCTCTCTTTCGAGCAGCTGTCTGACGTCTACGGTTTCCGCATTCTGGTCGACGACATTCCCTCCTGCTATCGGGCGCTCGGCATCGTGCACACACGCTGGCGTGTGGTGCCGGGCCGCTTCAAGGATTACATCTCCACGCCGAAGCAGAACGACTATCGCTCCATCCACACCACCATCGTTGGCCCGTCGCGCCAGCGTATCGAGCTGCAGATCCGCACCAAGCGCATGCATGAGATCGCCGAATTCGGTATTGCCGCCCACGCGCTCTACAAGGATGGCGAAAACGGGGAGGGCGATCTGCTTTCGCCGGAAAGCAACGCCTATTCCTGGCTGCGCCACACCATCGAATCGCTGGCGGAAGGCGACAGCCCGGAAGAATTCCTTGAGCATACCAAGCTGGAACTCTTTCAGGATCAGGTGTTCTGCTTCACGCCCAAGGGCAAGCTCATTGCCCTGCCGCGCGGCGCGACTCCCATCGATTTTGCCTATGCGGTGCACACCAATATCGGCGACACCACCGTTGGCGCCAAGATCAACGGCCGGATCATGCCGCTCGTCACCCGGCTGAACAATGGCGACGAGGTGGAGATCATCCGCTCCGGCGTGCAGGTGCCGCCCGCCGCATGGGAAGAGGTAGTGGTGACGGGCAAGGCACGCTCGGCCATCCGCCGCGCCACCCGTATGGCCATCCGCAAACAATATTCCGGCCTTGGTTATCGCATTCTCGAGCGCACCTTCGAACGCGCCGGCAAGGCCTTCTCCAAGGAGGCGCTGAAGCCGGTCCTGCATCGGCTGGCGCAGAAGGATGTCGAGGACGCCATCGCGGCTGTCGGCCGTGGCGAGGTTTCCTCGCTCGATGTGCTGCGCGCGGTATTCCCGGATTATCAGGACGAGCGCGTGACGGTGAAGATGACCGGTGACGACGGCTGGTTCAACATGCGCAGCGCCTCGGGCATGGTCTTCAAGATACCGGGCAAGTCCCGTTCGGCGCTGGAGGATGACGGTGCGGCCGAAATGCTCGACGGGCCTGACCCGCTGCCCATTCGTGGCCTTTCCGGCAATGTCGATGTGCATTTCGGGCCGGCCGGCGCCGTTCCGGGGGACCGCATCGTCGGCATCATGGAAAAGGGCAAGGGCATTACCATCTATCCAATCCAGGCGCCGGCGCTTCAGCGCTTCGACGACGAGCCGGAACGCTGGATCGATGTGCGGTGGGATCTGGACGAAGCGAACAAGTCGCGCTTCATGGCGCGGGTGATGATCAATGCGTTGAACGAGCCGGGCACGCTCGCCTCAGTCGCGCAGTCGATCGCAACGCTCGACGTCAATATTCGCGGGCTGAACATGGTCCGCATCGGTACCGACTTCTCCGAGTTGGCGCTGGACGTGGAAGTCTGGGATCTCAGGCAGCTGAACCAGCTTCTGTCGCAGCTCAAGGATCTGGATTGCGTCTCCACGGTCACGCGTGCCTTTGATTGAGGCATTTTTGATGCCTTTGAGATAGCGGAAGGCCGCTGTTATGCGTTCTGCGCATGGCAGCGGCCTTTTCCTGTCTCTGGTGGTTAATGCGGTTTGCGACTATTTTCCTCTCAGAAATTGAAGAGAAGGAGACGCGGCGTGCCGGTGGATGAACACCGATGAGAAACGCCAGTTCCAAACCGAAAGGACCGAAAATCATGTTTACTCCGCTTCGTAAGATCGCCCGCGCCGTTCGTGGCAAGACCACCCAGGAACGCGAATTCGAATATCTCAGCGGCTCGGTATCGAATGTCGACCTCGAGTTCCGTCAGCGCGAAATCGACCGCGGCCTGTTCCGCCGGTAATGCGCTCAGCGCATGGCAGCCAGTCGCCATGCGTATGGACACGGAAAGCGCGGCGGTAATGGCCTGTGTTTTCCTGTGCACCGCAAGCCCAGGAGATACGCGCCTCAGCGCGTCTCCTCCATGCCGCTGTCCAGTGTGACTGATCGGGTATGCTGCATCTGCAATGATCAGCGTGGGATAACCGGGCAAAAGTTCTTTGTTGCCTACCACGCTCTTGGCTCGGCCGGGGTGATGAAATAGACTGCCCCCATGCCGTTTCGCCGCCGTGAACCCGTTGGTTTTTCAGAGAAGATTCGCGACCTCTTCTGGCCGCGAACGGGTTTTTCCCGTTCCCTGCGCTACATGAAGTTGCGCCTGCTCAGGCTTTCCGCCTCTCCCCATTCCATTGCCGCCGGTGTCGCCATCGGTGTGGGTGTGGCGTGGATGCCGTTTCTCGGTGTTCACATCATCATTGCCATGGCGCTCGGTTTCCTCATGCGCGTCAACCTCGTGGCGGCGGCACTCGGTACGACGTTCGCCAATCCGCTGACATTTCCTTTCATCTGGGCCTCCACCTGGGAGCTGGGACATGTCATTCTCGGGCGAAAGACGTCGGAAAGTGCTGCGCATGTGGATTTCGTGGCGCTGTTTAGCCATCTTGAATTCCGGCAGATATGGACGCCGGTACTGGAACCCATGACCATTGGTGCGGTTCCGCCCGCCATCATCAGCGCGGTCATCGCCTATATCGCCGTTTATGGGCTCATCAACGGTTTTCAGCGCCGCAAGATGGAAAATCTCGCGCATCGCGCCGCCAACAAGAATGCTTCTCTGGAGATGTTGAAATGATCATTGGATTGGGAAGCGACCTGATAGACATCCGGCGCGTTGAAAAATCGATCGAGCGCTTCGGCGAGCGTTTCACTCATCGGTGTTTTACCGATATCGAGCGCGCCAAATCCGATGGCCGCAAGAACCGCGCCGCGTCCTATGCCAAGCGTTTCGCCGCCAAGGAGGCCTGTTCCAAGGCGCTTGGCACCGGCCTTGCGAACGGCGTTTTCTGGAAGGACATGGGCGTCGTCAACCTTCCGGGCGGCAAGCCCACCATGGTGCTGACAAACGGGGCAGGGGAGCGACTGGCGGCCATGCTGCCCGCAGGCCATCGCGCCAATATTCACCTGACGATCACGGATGACCACCCTTACGCTCAGGCATTTGTGATCATCGAGGCGCTTCCCGTGATCGATTGAGGCCTGGGGGCGTCGTTGGGCGCGCTCTATTTGCACCGCTGTCACAGAAGCGCTTCCCTTCGGGCTGGAAAGGTTCTAGAGAAGTCGCAGAAATATGAAAGCGTTGCGGGCCGCGTGAAACAGCATCACCCGCCCCAGGCGCGATAAGCAACGGCCCGTCAGCTTCTTGGATCGAAGAAGCCGGGAAACAATCAGGCAGGTCTTTAAGTGTCGGAAAAAGCGGAAAAGAAGCAGAACGCCCTTTGGGAGAACGTCAAGGTCATCATTCAGGCGCTGCTGCTGGCGATGGTCATCCGCACCGTGCTGTTTCAGCCCTTCACCATCCCGTCGGGCTCGATGATGCCGACGCTGCTGGTCGGCGACTATCTTTTCGTCAACAAGTTCTCCTACGGCTATTCTAAATATTCGCTGCCTTTCTCGCCGAACCTGTTTTCGGGCCGCATTCTGGAATTCAGCAAGCCGAAGCGCGGCGATGTCGTGGTCTTCCGCCTGCCGCCCAATCCTGAAGTGGATTACATCAAGCGTCTGGTCGGCCTGCCGGGCGACCGAATTCAGGTCACGAACGGCGTGCTGTTCATCAACGGCCAGCCGGTGCCCAAGCAGCCGGACGGCACCTTCACGTCGGATTATCGCGCCGATCCGGGCGCCAACGTCCCCGTCTTCCGCGAAACGCTTGACAATGGCGTTACCTACGACACGCTCGATCAGTCGCCCGACTCGCGCGGCGACAACACCCGCGAATTCGTGGTCCCCGAAGGCCATTATTTCATGATGGGCGACAACAGAGACAATTCGCTGGATAGCCGTTTCGATGTCGGTTTCGTGCCGGAAGAAAACCTGATTGGCCGCGCCAGCGTCATCTTCTTCTCTTTGGGCAACGACACGCCGTTCAGCCGCATTTGGGAATGGCCGGCCAACATGCGTTGGGACCGCCTGTTCAAGGTTGTGGGATGAGCAAGACCAAGCCGCTTTCCGCGGACGAGATTTCTCGTCTGGAAGCGTTGATCGGATATGAGTTCAAGGAAAAGGCCCGGCTCGACCGGGCCTTGACCCATGCTAGCGCCCGCTCCGCCGCGGCGGGCAATTACGAACGTCTGGAGTTTCTGGGCGACCGCGTTCTGGGTCTCTGCGTTGCAGAACTTCTGTTCTCCATCTTCCGCAACGCGTCCGAAGGTGAGCTTTCGGTGCGTCTGAACCAACTGGTCAGCGCCGAATCCTGCGCGTCGATCGCTGACGAGATGGGCCTGCACAATTTCATCCGCACCGGATCCGACGTCAAGAAACTCACCGGCAAGGCGATGCTGAACGTGCGCGCCGATGTCGTCGAAAGCCTGATTGCCACCATCTATCTGGATGGCGGCCTCGATGCGTCGCGCAAATTCATTCTGAAATATTGGCAGGGCCGTGCCACGAGCGTGGATGCCGGACGGCGTGACGCGAAAACGGAACTGCAGGAATGGGCGCACGCAAAGTTTGCGGTCACCCCATCTTACCGGGTTGACGATCGCTCCGGACCGGATCACGATCCCCGCTTTACGGTGACTGTTGAAATTCCCGGCGTAAAGCCGGAAACCGGCGTCGAGCGTTCCAAGCGCGCGGCCGAGCAGGTGGCGGCAACCAGATTGCTGGAACGCGAAGGCGTCTGGCAGAAAAGCTCTACCTGAAACTGAGCTGACCGGCGACGGCAGCTGACTATCAAGCGCATGGCGAGCCCTCTGGCCGCATGTTGAATACCTCTGACCTTGAATGGATATCATGACCGATCACGAAAACCCCGCCTCGACAGGCGAAGACAATGCCCTTCCGACCCGCTCCGGCTTCGTTGCCCTCATTGGCCCTACAAATGCCGGTAAGTCGACGCTGGTAAACCGGCTGGTGGGCGCCAAGGTTTCCATCGTCAGCCACAAGGTGCAGACGACGCGTGCGGTCATGCGCGGCATCGCCATTCACGACAACGCGCAGATCGTGTTCATGGACACGCCCGGTATCTTCAAGCCGCGCCGTCGGCTGGACCGCGCCATGGTCACCTCCGCCTGGGGCGGCGCGAAGGACGCCGATCTCATTCTTCTTTTGATCGACAGCGAGCGCGGCCTGAAGGGCGACGCTGAGGCGATTCTCGAAGGCCTGAAGGACGTCCCCCAGAAGAAAATTCTCTGCCTCAACAAGATCGACCAGGTAAAGCGCGAAGACCTCCTGAAGCTCGCCGCCGCCGCCAATGAGACGGTCGCCTTCGACCGCACCTTCATGATCTCGGCGACCAATGGCTCCGGTTGTGAAGACCTGATGAACTATCTGGCTGCCGAATTGCCCGAAGGCCCATGGTATTATCCGGAAGACCAGATCTCCGACCTGCCCATGCGCCAGCTTGCCGCCGAAATCACCCGCGAAAAGCTGTTCCTGCGCCTGCACCAGGAACTGCCCTATGCCTCGCATGTCGAGACGGAAAAGTGGGAAGAGCGCAAGGATGGCTCAGTGCGCATCGAGCAGGTGATCTATGTCGAGCGCGACAGCCAGAAAAAGATTGCGCTCGGCAAGAACGGCGATGCCATCAAGGCGATCTCCACCGCCTCGCGCAAGGAACTCTCGGAAATCCTCGAACAGCCGGTGCATCTCTTCCTGTTCGTCAAGGTGCGCGAGAACTGGGGCGACGACCCGGAGCGTTTCCGCGAAATGGGGCTGGAATTCCCGCGAGGCTGAAAGCGCGTCATTCCCGCGTTTCTGTGAGGATACAGAAACGCGGTGGGAGGAGCGCGATGTCTTTGTTCCCGGCAGGGAACCGAATATCCTTGGAACGGGTTGTTCCAAAAACAATTGGGCGCAACCTTTTTTCATGATGGATAATCATGTCACCCAAAAAACCGAACGGGATTTCCACCACCCCCTGCCAGCAATGCCCGCTGCGCGATCTACCGCATTTCAGGGACTTTTCTTCTTCGGAACTGGATTTCGTGTCCCGTTTCAAGACGGGGGAATTGGCGGTGGAGAGCGGCTCCGTCATCCTGATGGAAGGCTCACACAGCGCTCACCTCTACACGGTGCTTGCGGGCTGGGCATTTCGCTACAAGACTTTGGAGGACGGCCGGCGGCAGATCCTGAATTACGTGATGCCGGGCGACCTCGTCGGCCTGCAGGGCACGGTGATGGGGGAGATGCAGCACTCGGTTGAGGCCTTGTCGCCGGTCACGCTGTGCGTCTTTGAGCGATCGCGCCTCAACAATCTCTTTACCGACCACCCGACGCTTGCCTATGATCTGACATGGATTGCGGCGAGCGAAGAGCGCATGCTCGACAGTCATCTGCTCAGCATCGGCCGTCGCACGGCGCTTGAGCGCGCGGCCTACCTTATCGCTTTCCTTTACAGCAGGGCGAAAGCGGTCGCGCTGCTGCAGGGCGAGGCGACGATTCCTGTCACCCAGCAGCACGTGGCCGATACGCTCGGCCTCTCCATCGTCCACACCAACAAGACGCTGAGAAAGCTCGTCGATCGCGGGCTTATCCGCTGGACGGACAAGGGCTGTCTGGTGCTGGATGACGCCGGACTGGCGCAAGTTGCGGGCTGGGAAAGCGACGGCAAGCGGCAGAGACCGTTTATCTGATCTTCCGACATGTCTTTTTTAAATGACGGGCGAGCCGCAATTTGCGACTGCTCCCATGATATCTCACTGGAGAATCGTTTCGAAGACGACGGCTTCGAGCCTGACGGCTCTCTTTGTTAGGAAGAAAAATATGGTGCCACAACGGGTTATCATCGTTGAGGATGAATATCTGGTGGCGCTCGATGTTGAGGCGGTTCTCCAGTCGATGGGTGTGGAGACCGTTATCATCGCCACGACGCTTGCGCAGGCGAGGAAGGCTCTCGAAGAGGATGGCGCCGATTGCGTGCTTCTCGATGTCAGCCTTTCTGACGGTAAAAGTTATGATTTTGCACGCCACTTGCGGTCTGCGTCCATTCCTTTCGGTTTTGTCAGCGGTTACGGCGACACGACCGGATTCCCCGAAGATCTCCTGCATGCGCCCTTGCTCGGCAAGCCTTTCGGAGAAAACGAAATCACCGATTTCGTCCTCCGCCTCGTCGATGCGGCGCGTGTTACCGTAAAAGAATAACGTTTCGCCACCGGATCGGTTATGATCGGGCTTGAATCGAAATTCGGACAGGTTTCATGCAGTGGCAGGATGAGGCGATCATTCTCGGCGTAAAGCGCCATGGCGAGACGAGTGTCATCGCCGAGGTGATGACCCGCACACGCGGCCGCCATCTCGGGATGGTGCGCTCCGGGCGCTCCCGCAGCATGCAGCCGGTGCTGCAGGCGGGAAACCGGGTAGACGTCGTCTGGCGCGCGCGCCTTGACGATCATCTCGGAGAATACCGCATCGAGCCCCTGCAACTGCGCGCGGCGCAATTGATGGAAACGGCCACCGCCGTATACGGCGTCCAGGCCATGGGCGCGCTGCTGAGGCTTTTGCCGGAGCGCGATCCGCATCCGCATCTTTATCAGGCGCTCGATATCATTCTCGATAATCTCCACGACCCGGCCGATGCAGGCGAACTTTTCGTGCGCTTCGAATTGGCGGTGCTGAATGATCTCGGTTTCGGGCTTGATCTTACCGAATGTGCGGCGACGGGGCTGCGCAACGATCTCATCTATGTTTCGCCGAAAACGGGAAGGGCGGTCTGCCGCACGGCGGGAGCGCCCTATGCGGACCGGATGCTGTCGCTTCCGGCTTTTCTCGGCGAAGGCCAGTCGAAAGCCGCTGATCCCGAGAGCCTTGCGGCAGCTTTTCGCCTGACCGCCCATTTCCTCAACCGCCATGTCTACGATCCGCGCGGGCTCAATGAAAACGCCGCCCGCGACGGTTTCGTGCAGGCGGCGCTGAAGGCTTTGGAGCGCAGGGGATCGCCGCCCGCACTGGACAGGGCCGGTTAATTCCGGGCCATCGCTATTGGGCGAAGGCCGGCCGTGGGGCGGGGCGTTCTTCAATGGGCCAGTGCACGACGGCTGCAAAAATCCCCATGCCGACGCCAAGCCACCAGACGAGGTCGTAAGAACCGAACCTGTCATAAAGAAAGCCGCCCAGCCAGACGCCAAGGAACGAGCCGATCTGGTGGGTGAGGAACACGACGCCGCCGAGCATGCCGAGATGGCGCGTGCCGAACATGATGGCCACCAGCGCATTTGTGGGCGGCACGGTGGAGAGCCAGAGGATGCCCATGACGGAAGCAAAGAGAATGACTGAAAGCGGCGATTGCGGCAAAAGCAGAAAGGCAGTCACGACCACGGAACGGGCAATATAGATATAGGCCAGGAAATAGGGCTTGGAATAACGCTGTGCGATGACGCCGGCGGCCAGCGATCCGATGATGTTGAAGAAGCCGATGAGCGCCATGGCAATCACCGCGTAGCGTGGTTCGATACCGATATCGCCGAGATAGGCCGGGAAATGCGCGGTGATGAAGGCCACCTGGAAACCACAGACGAAGAAGCCCGTCGTCAGCAGCAGATAGCTCTTGTGGCCAAGCGCTTCCTTCAGCGCTTCGCCCGCGGTCTGCTGGAACTGCGCCTGCGACTGGGTGCCGGAGGATGAGTTTCCGCGCATGAAAAAGGCGAGCAGCGGCACCAGCATCATCATGGCGGCGAGCCAGACGAGACTGTCCGACCAGCCATAGGTGGAAATCAGCCCCTGGCTGATAGGTGCAAACAGGAACATGCCTGCCGAACCCGCCGCCGTGCCGATACCAAAGGCGAATGAACGCTGCTGCGGCGTGACATGGCGGGCGAAGGCGGAAAGGATGACGCTGAAGGACCCTGCGGCAATGCCAAGCCCCACGAGAACGCCGCCGCCGAAATGCAGCCAGAAGGGCGATGTGCCGAAGGACATGCAGATGAGGCCCGTCGCATAAAGAAAGCCCGAGAGCACGAGCACGCGGCCCGTACCGAACTTATCGGCGATGGCGCCGAAGAAGGGTTGGCCGAGACCCCAGAAGAGGTTCTGCAGCGCCATGGCAAGACCGAAGGTTGAACGATCCCAGCCGGTATCGGCCAGCATCGGCAACTGGAAAAAGCCCATGGCGGAGCGGGGGCCGAACGTCATGACCGCAATCAGCGACCCGGCTGCGATAATCAGCCAGGGCATGCTCTGGCGAGTGGCTTGCGACATGAATATTCCCCCCTCGCAGCACCCGCCTCTGAAAGAAGCGCAAAGCATGCCGCGGATTCCACAATGATGGGATGAATATTATCTTTTGTCAGCCGGCCCCACTAGCGACTTTTCTTGACGACCATTATTCATGCGATTGATGGAATGCGGCCTAAGAGGCGACGATGAAACAGAATATCTACGACGATCCCGGGTTTTTCGAGCGCTACAGCGCCATGCCGCGTTCCGTGGAAGGTCTGCGTCAGGCCGGCGAGTGGCACGAATTGCGCGCCATGCTGCCCCCGCTGAAAGACAAGTCCTTTCTCGACCTCGGTTGCGGTTTCGGCTGGCATTGCCGCTTTGCCGCGGAGCAGGGCGCACGCCATGTCGTCGGCGTCGATCTCTCGGAGAACATGTTGCGCCGCGCCGCCGAGATCAATGGTGGGCCCGGCATCGAATATCGCCGCGCCGCTATCGAAGACATCGATTTTCCGCGGCAGAGTTTCGATGTGGTGCTGAGTTCCCTTGCCCTGCATTACGTCCGCGATCTCGACGTGGCATTCGCAAGGATTTTCGCCGTGCTGAAGTCGGGCGGCGATCTCATTTTTTCCATCGAGCATCCCGTTTTTACGGCGCTGGAAAAACAGGACTGGTTTTACGGCGAGGATGGCGAAATCCTGCACTGGCCACTCGACAACTACCAGAACGAGGGCGTGCGCCACTCCAACTGGATGGCGGACGATGTGGTGAAATATCACCGCACCGTGTCAGCTATCGTCAACGGCCTCCTGTCCGCTGGTTTCACCCTGACGCGTCTGGCGGAACCACGTCCGGATCCGGCTTTGATGGCCGAGCGCCCGGAGCTGAAGCATGAAGACCGCCGCCCGATCTTTTTGATCGTCGGTGTGAAGAAGTCGTGACATGACCCGTGCGTTGTATCGCCGGGGTGCACAAAGATTGAGATCGGCGCGTCAGGCTCGAAGCTTGCCTTGTTCACAGTGCTCCGTCCTCTCCTCATCTGTGTGCTTGTCACAGAGATCCAGCCAGCCCAAGTCTTTGGGCTGAGGGATTGTTTTGCCGCGCAGACGCGTATCGGCTGGATTCCTGTGACAAGCACAGGAATGAGGGGAGCGAGGGTTTGACGGCACGTTAAAGCGCTGCCTGATGCCCAGAGGATTCCGTTTGAACCGGACTGACTTAGCGCCTCTTGATCGCCCAGCCTTCGGGCCTTTCCTCGATCACCTTTGCGACGTCGCCGACAAACAGCCTGCCTTCACCGCGCGGTGTCACGTTCCAGCCGAACAGCGGGCCGGGCACGCGCCGGTCTGCGGACATGCGGATGCGGCCCATGGCCTTCATGGGAGAGGGCACATCGCGGGAGCCGGTCGTCTGGTCCTGCGTGGTCATGATGCAGCGGGCGCAGGGTTTGACGAGATCGAAGCGAATGCCGCCGATCTCGATGGCCGCCCACCCGTCTTCCGCCCATGGTTCGTCCGTCTCAAGCACGATATTGGGCCGGAACCGCTCCATGCCAACGTCGTCTTCGCCATTTTCGCGCATGTTGTCGTTCAGCGCGGCGAGCGAGGCGGTGGTGGTGACAAGGATCTGGTAGCCATCCGCAAAGGTGACGGGCGTTTCATTGCCTGTCCACTCGAGGCTCGCGATGCGTTTGGAAGCGTTATCGAAAAAGGCGAGCTTCACTTCGCGTCCGAGCCATGCCGAGAGCGTGTCATTGGTCACAGCGTCGGCCATATTGGCGCTGACTATCGATTTCCATACCGCCACATCCATGCGCTCGCCGGATGGTCTTGCGACGATCTCGCCATGCTGGTCGCGCGAAAGCAACATGCCCCCGTCCTCGTGCCGCGCCAGAACCGTGGCAATGGCAGGCAATTCACGCTGGGTGATGAAGTGGCCCGACGGGTCCACAAGCATGGCGCGACGGTCACCCGGCAGACCCTCGGCCGACACGGCGCTGTCCGGGAGGGAAATGCCGCGCGCGCTTTTCAGCGGGTAGATATTAAGCTCTGTCACACGCATCATGCTTCCTCATATTTCATCGAGAAACAGGTCCAGCACCTGTTTCAGCCGCTCATGGCGGGCTCTGGCCATCTGCCTGCCGGTCTCTGTGCGAAAACCATCTGCCAGCTTGAACAGCTTGGTCTCGAAATGGTCGATGGCAAAAGCGCGGTCATCAAGCGGCCGTTCCTTCGCCAAGGGGTCGACCGGATCGTAAAGTGCGGAGCCCATGCGTCCGGCAATATAAAAGCAGCGCGCCGCGCCCACCATACCGATGGCGTCCAGCCTGTCGGCATCCTGAAGGATTTTCGCTTCCAGTGTCTGCGGCTCGATATTGGCGGAAAAGCTGTGGGTGATGATCGCATGCGTGGCGGCGTCGATATCCTGCTTCTTCCAGCCGAGGCCGGCCAGAATGCCTGAAGCCTTTTCTGCCGCCAGCCGTGATGCCTGTGCCCGCAAGGGCGAGTTTTTCTCCACGGCCACACAATCATGCAGCAGCACGCTGGCCGCCAGCACGGTGCCATCGCCGCCTTCACCCGCATGGATGCGCATGGCATTGCGGAAGACGCGGTGAATATGGGCCAGATCATGCGAGCCGTCGCCCGCATCGGCGGCGTGCGGGATCAACTCCTGCGCAAGCGCCGCATGGGGCGCGAAAGCCTCCGCCGCGATCATGCCTGCGGCTTCCGGGTGAGGATTTTCTGGTAGAACAGGCCGATGCCGATGAGCACCGCGCCGAGCCCGATGAAGGACAGCGCCCGGAGCACGCCTTCGAGGTTGCTCATGTCGATCAGGAAGGCTTTGGCAACCGAGATCAGCACGAAGGCGGCCGATGCCAGACGCAGGCTGCGGGCATTAAAGCGCGAGCCAAGCACGAGCAGCAGGACGCCGATCAGCAGCCAGACCACCGAATAGCTGTAGGTCTCGCCCTGCATAAAGCCCTTCCAGTCAGCAATATTCTCGCCCTGCCAGAAACGGCGCACCGAAAGCGTGGCCCAGGCAAAACCGAGCGCTGCTCCCGCCACCGCCAGCATGCTGACATAGGGCGGCGGACGTTTTCCGCGCGCGTAATAGGCGAGGCCGCCATAAGCGAATGCCGGCAAAAGGTAACCGATCAGCAGCAGGTTGAGGACCGGGATGCGGCCGGTATTCTCGCCGGTGAAATAGGGGTTGAGCGTGAAGAAATGCATCGTCAGCACGTTGATGACGGCGATGACGCCGGCGATCATCGAGCCGTAACGGAAGACGGGGCTGGGGCTTTTCAAATCCAGCGTCATCAGGACACCGGAGAAGCCGATGGTCAGCAGCGTGTAGATCGACTGCTCGCCGAGCGTCGGCACATTGCTGTCGAGCGTACCGCCATTCATTGCGTGGCGAACGAGGATGGCCACGGCCAGAAGTCCCATGACGCCGGCGATGGCCTGCAGGAAGTTCTTGATCCGCATGCCCGGCCAGTCGCGCAACAACCACGCGGAGACGATGGCCAGCAAGGCAGGGATGCCATAGCCCGGCAGCAGCGCGTTGAAGACCGGCGTCGTGCCGAGATTTTGCGGCCCGACGATTGTCGGCTCCCAGGCGATCCGGCCAAGAACGGCAACACTTGCGACAGCCATGACCCAAGGCAGTATATCCCAGTTGCGGTAGCGGCTCGCCAGCACGTAAAGGAAGCCGATGACGGACAGCAGCACTGTCGTCGCGAGCCCTTCCGTCAGCGTGTGCAGGCAGACCGCGAAGGCGGCGAAGGAGCCGAGCACAAGGATGTTCAGCGGCTTGCGATAGGCCTCACTGTTGCGCCGGTGCAGCCATTCAGCACCGGCAAGCAGCACGAAGCCAAGGCCGAGACCATAGGCCGCGTGCAGCCAGTCGCGGCCGAGATTGCCATATTCGACGAAGCTCGCCGTCGCGAGCCAGACAGGGAACAGGGCGGCAATGCCAGCCCAGAGCTGGGCGAAATCCGCATCTTCTGCGCCCTTGCGTTTCAGGAAGGAAAAGGCGCACAGCACGAAGATAGCCCCAAGGCCGAGCGCCATGGCAATTTCCGCAGCGTAGCCTGTGCCCACGGGCGGAAGCGTCACGCCGGTATCATTCACGAGACCAATAAAATCGATGCCACGCCGCGACATGAGCGACACCGCAGACTGCGCGCCGAGCGCGGCGATGATCGCCGGCCAGACGGCATAGTGACGGGCAGCACCGAGTGCTGCAAGAGCTGCAATAAGCGCTGAAACGATGAGCGCCGGGTGAGTATCGACGCTGCCTTCGGCAAAGAGGAAGCCGATGGCCGGCAGGATCACCGCCATCGATACGGTGAGGTTGAGGGCGAGCGACGGGCGCAGCAAAAGCCGCATGATGCGAATCGCGCGCCGCTCGGGAGCTGCCGTTTCGGCAGTTTCCCGAGGCGTGGTGTCGTACTGTTTTCCGGGCCAAAGGAAGATCGTGCCAGCGAGCATAATGAGCAGGGCAAGAGTCGGCGGTTCGGCACTGATTGCATCCGAAAAGCCGATATATCCGAGAGCCCAGAGGCCAAGTCCGGCATTGGCAAGCGACGGGACCACCGTCCAGCCCTGCCGGCGCGCCGCTGCCGCGGTTGCGAGCCAAGAGACGGTGAGGAAGACGAAGAGCGCCCAGATATTCGGCGTTTCGGTGGAAATCAGCGCCGGCGTCAGCATCGAACCTAGAAGTCCGAGACCGGCGAGCGCCTGTCCGTGCAACAACGACAGGCCGATGGTGGCGAAGGCGACGAGGCCGAGCAGGATAAAGGCGGTGCCGGGGCCGATATAGTCGTAGATGCCATAAGCCGCATAAACCACACCGAACAGCGTCAATGCGCCGGCCGCAGTGAGCACACCCGGTATCATGGCGTTGGAGTAGGTGGTGGCGATGCCTGGCACCGCCTTGCGGCGGATCGCTTCACCGGCAAGCCCGAGAAAGAGGCCGAAAATGGCGGCGAGCGACAGCCTGACCGCCGGGCTGAGCAGGCCTGATTCGATCGAATATTTGACGAGGAAAATGCCGCCGAGCGCCAGCGCCAGCCCGCCCGCCCAAACCGCCCAGCGCGCGCCGAGCAGGCTTTCGAAGCTTTCTTTCGCTGCCGGGGCAGACGCGGTATCAGAAGCCGCCACGGATACGGCATCGGCTAGTGGCGCAGCGGAAGCGTCTTCGCGCGCCACGTCTTGATCCGCCGCAGCGGTGCTGGCTTCTGAACGCTCGAAGGCGTCTTCATCCCGGATGCCCGCTGGTTCCAGCGCCGTTTGGCCTTCCGTCTCTGCTGCGAAATCAGTCTTTTCGGCGGTTTCTGTGTTTTCCGCCAGTGCCGCAGCAGGAGCGGCCACGCCCGCCGCCATCAGCCGCTTGAGGCTGTGAACCTCCCGTTCGAGCGACTTAATGCGGCTTGAATTGCGGATGCTTGCGACCAGCGTGTAGATGAAGGCCGCGACAAGGGCGAGGATAAACAGCGGGATTTCCAAACGGACTCTCCAATTATGAAGCTGTTTTTAAAGCCCTTTTGGTGAATTTATGCAAGGCCCGGTTGATGAGGTTGTGGGTAACGGGGGAGCGAGCGCTCGCATCCGCTTCTTCTCCCCGAGGGGAGAAGTCTGCGGCAGTGGGATGAGGGGGCGAGGGTAGAAATAAACTGAGAGCTTGCCCCCTCAACCGACCCTTCAGACCACTTTCTCCCCTCGGCGAGAAGAAATGGGCGGCATCCGCTCGCCTCATGCGCATCCCCCGAAAATCAGGGAACATACGCCAGCCAGCGCCGCGCCACTTCGATATCCGTGAGCCCGAGTTCGTGCCCATCTTCCAGCGTTTCCACCTCAACCCTTGCGCCGTTTGCCGCAAGCCTGTCCCGCAACACGCTCGCCCCGTCGCGGTATTTGTCGCGTTCTCCCGCAACAAGCAGGAAGCTGCGGCCGGAAAGATCACTTTCCGGCCATGTTTCGAGAACAGGCATTGGGCGGTACAGCAGGGCGTCCCCGGCAAGCTCCGGATAAAGCGCGGCAAAGGCCGCATAGAAGTTTGCCCCATTGGAATGGCCGATAAACCGCAGTTTCGAACGATCGAGCCCATAGGAGCGGATTGCCCCTTCCACGAATGCGGCGAAGGCTTCCGCTTCCGAGACGATATCCTTCTGGTCGAAGCTGAAATCGGGATAACGCCGGAACCACCGGGCAATCCCTTCTTCCGTACTGCGGCCGCGGACGCCGAGAAGCGTCGCGCCCGGTGCTGCCCGGTGCGCCAGCGGCATCAGGCTTGTTTCACTTCCGCCGGAACCGTGCAGCAGAATCATGGTGCTGCCATCAGGCTCTTCGGGCGTGTAGAAACGGTGTACGAAGGGCAGGTCGCGATAGACGATGCGCTCTTCGCCAGGCATCGCAAATTGCGGCAGGGCGACACGCACATCCGCCTCATCCTTCATGAAGAGCGGCGGGATGAACAGTTTTTCGCCGAGCGATTCCAGCGGTTCGTCCACCGTCATACCCGGCCCGTCGGTCGCCATTTCGATCAATACCCCGCCCGGTTCGCGGACGTAGAGCGAATGGAAATATTTACGGTCATGGGCGTTGGTGGTGCTGGAATTCAGTGATTTCAGCCCGGTTAGAACCGAGTTCAACTCATCCATGTCTTTTGCGCGGAAGGCTATGTGATCAACCGTGCCGGTGCCCGGCGCGCTGGACCAGAAGCCCGTGGCGTCGCGCACATCGATAATGTCGCCGCTATCGGAAACGAGCCGGCGAATTGCGCCCGTCTGGCTTACCTGCCTGTATCCGAAGTGTTTTTCGAGAAAAGCCACGGTTTCTTCCGGCACTTCGCTCAGCACGGTTGCACCGTAGATGCGGCGAATGGCGTCCTCTTCGGAAATGTCTTTCGTCATGCGCGGCGTGGCGTCGTCAAAGGCCTGAGTGCCGACCAGCTTGACGATCAGGCCGTCAGGGTCTTTCAGCCGAATGACGGGCTCGCCGAATTCGTCGGAGGGACCTTCCGCCCGGATGCCGAATCTCAGCGCCCGCGTCAGCCAGAAGCCGATGGCGGCAGGATCGATCGCCACGGAAATTTCCAGCGTCTGGCCGTAACCCACGCGGCCTTGGCCACCGTCCTCCCACACCAGAAAAGTCAGCAGGGAACCGGGCGAGGCGATATCATCGCCATAGAGCAGATGAAGCTGCATGGCGTCTTCGAAGCCCGCCGTGCGTTTGGCCAGCCGCAAGCCCAGAAAGCCGGCGTAAAAATCCACATTCGCCTGCACCTTTCGGGTGATCATCGTGATGTGGTGTATGCCCAGTGCAGAATTCATCTTGCCCCCGCTGTAGCCGCCTGCTGTTCGTGGCCTATTTGTCTCACGCTGCCCCTGATCCGCAACCCCGGCAAATGAGAACGCTGTGTTCTCTGCGTGAACGATACTGCTCTCGCTTCGTTGCATGCGCGATGGGCAGAATGCCGGCTTTTTGCCTGGCTCGCGAATAATTGTGCATATAAAATAAGCATACAAAATAACGGCTATTTTGTATGCAATTTTATCTTGCCTTGGAGGTCGGAATTGGGTCTTATGCAACCAATCCAACAAAACCATCAGGGGGAACAGATGATTTTAACGCGCAGGTTGTTGACCAGAGCTCTGGCCATTACCGCCATCGGTGTATCCGCCGGCTTTTCGCTGCCAGCGGGGGAGGCGCGGGCAGAAACGCCGGTGAAATTCACGCTCGACTGGAAGTTCGAAGGTCCGGCCGCCGGTTTCCTGCTGGCACTCGACAAGGGGTACTTCAAGGCCGAGGGCCTCGACGTCACCATCGACAGCGGCAACGGCTCGGTCGAAGCCATTCCGCGTGTCGCGACCGGCGCCTACCAGATGGGTTTCGGCGACATCAACTCGGTGATGAAATTCCTCGATGAGGATCCAAGCCAGAAGGTCAAGGCCGTCTATATGGTTTATGAGCGGCCCACTTTCGCCGTTGTTGGCCGCAAGTCGCTTGGCGTCACCGGCGATCCGAAATCGCTGGAAGGCAAGAAGCTCGGCGCGCCGCCGCCGGATGGCGCTTTTGCGCAATGGCCGGCTTTCAAGCAGGTCGCCGGTCTCGATGACGGCAAGATCAAGATCGAATCGATCGGTTTCCCGGTGCGTGAGCCGATGCTCGCCAAGGGTGATGTCGATGCGGTTTTCGGTTTTGCCTTTTCGGTGATCCTCAATCTCAAGAAGCAGGGCATCGGTGACGATGATATCTCGACCATTCTGATGGCCGAGCACGGCTTGAATCTCTATGGCAATGCAGTGCTGGTAAACACTGATTTCGCTGAGAAAAACCCTGAAGCGGTGAAAGGTTTCCTGAAAGCGCTGGCGAAGGGTTTTGCTGATTCCGTCAAGAACCCCGAAGAGGGCGTGGCTGCTGTTCTCAAGCGCAACGAAACGCTCGACAGTGCCATCGAACTCGAACGCCTGAACATGGCCAACAGCATGAACATCAAGACGCCCTATGTGGTGGAAAACGGTATGGGCGGCGTCGAGCCAAGCCGGCTTGCCGCCTCGCTGGAGACGCTCAAGGTGTCCATGGGCCTGAAGGGCAACGTCAAGGCGGAGCAGGTGTTCGACGCGACCTACCTGCCGGCCAAGGCAGAACGCATGCTTCCCTGATGGGTAAAATGAGCGGGTGCCGCAGGTTTCTTCTCCCCGCCGGGGAGAAGTCCGCGGTAGCGGGATGAGGGAGCAAGCTCTCGGTCTACCGCTGACGTTTCCCCCCTCATCCGACCCTTCGGGCCACCTTCTCCCCCCTCGGGGAGAAGAAACAAGCGGCAACGCCGGGTATGGCCGGCAGCCTAGGGAATTGCGGCGGGAGTAACGAAGGCCATAAGCGCCCGTTCCAGCCTGAAAATGGGGATCGCGATGTCACATCTCGTGGAAATAGATAATGTCGACATGCGCTACGGCGGGTCGGCCGGCACGCTGGCCGTCTCCGGCTTGAACCTGACGGTCGACAAGGGTGAATTCGCGGCCGTGGTCGGCCCGTCTGGCTGCGGTAAGTCGACCCTGATGAAACTGGTGACGGGGCTGCATATTCCGCAGAAGGGCAATGTCATCGTCGCCGGACGGCAGGTCACGGAGCCGGTTTCCATTGTCGGCATGGCGTTTCAGAACCCGACGATGCTGCCCTGGCGCACGACGCTCGAAAATATCCTGCTGCCACTGGAGATCGTCGAAAAACATCGCCGTCGCCTGCGCGCCCACAAGGCGGAATATGTTGCGAAAGCCGAGCGCCTTCTGGAAATCGTCGGCCTGAAAGGTTTTGGCTCGAAGTATCCGTGGCAGCTTTCCGGCGGCATGCAGCAGCGCGCCAATCTTTGCCGTGCGCTGATTCACGAACCGGAACTGCTGATGCTGGACGAACCTTTCGGTGCGCTCGATGCTTTCACCCGCGAGGAATTGTGGTGCGTCATACGCGACCTGCACGCCGCGCAGCGCGTCACTATCATCCTGGTGACCCACGATCTGCGCGAGGCGACATTTCTGGCCGACAAGATTTTCGTGATGAGTGCGAGGCCGGGCCGGGTGCTCGCCGAACACCGCGTGCCATTTGCACGCCCGCGCCAGCTCGACATCATGTATGACAAGGGTTTTAACGACATGGTGCAGGAACTGCATGGCGAAATCGCGCAGGCGAGGGTGGCGGCATGAGCGCGATCGTGGAAAGCACCGTGGCGGCCGAACCGCCGAAGCCGCTGATCGCCCGCGTCAACTGGGTGAAAGCCGCTCCCTGGCTTTATACGCTGGCGCTCTTCGTGGTGTGGGAACTGCTCGTCCATGCGCTGAAAATGCCGCCCACGATCCTGCCATCCCCGGTAAGGGTGGGCCAGGCCATCATGCAATATTGGTCGCCGATCTGGAAAAACTCGCTGCAGACGCTTTATACGACGACACTGGGCTTTGCCCTTGCCGTGGTCGCCGGTCTTGCTATTGGCCTGTTCATTGGCTGGTCGAAAACCATCTATGCCGGGCTTTATCCGCTGATGATCGGTTTCAACGCCATCCCCAAGGTGGCGCTGGTGCCCATCCTCGTCATCTGGTTCGGCATCGGCACGGTTCCCGCCGTTCTGACCGCCTTTTTGATCTCCTTCTTCCCGATCGTCGTTAATGTGGCGACCGGGCTTGCCACCATTGAGCCGGAAACCGAAGACGTGCTGCGGGCACTCGGTGCCAAGAAGATGGACATCATGTTGAAGGTCGGTATTCCGCGGTCCATGCCCTATTTCTTCGGCTCGCTCAAAATCGCCATCACGCTCGCCTTCGTCGGCTCGGTCGTCTCGGAAACCGTCGCCTCCAATTATGGCCTCGGCAACATGATGAGTTCGGCGCAGAGCCAGTTCAATGTGCCGCTGGTCTTTGCCGGCCTGCTGATGCTCGCGGTGGAAGGCATCGCCATGTATGCCATCATGGCCTGGCTCGAAAAGCGCATGACGGGCTGGGCGCATCGCTCCACCATGGGGCAGTGAGTCTTTCTTTTCCCCGCCGGGGAGACGGTGGCCCGAAGGGCCAGATCAGGGGGCGAAGGCAGAGATATGCGGAGAGCTTGCCCCCTCAACCCGCTGCCGCGACCTTCTCCCCGGCGGGGAGAAGGCGAAAGACTTGCTTGCTCGGCATTCCTCACGCTCCGGAAAGCCGCGAGCCTGCTATAGCTCAATGCGCCGCCATTTCCTTGACGATATCGGCGCCGTCCATCAGGAACGGATAATACGTTGGCCAATTGGTCACTTCGTCCAGCAATGCCTTGCGGTCGTTGCCCCAATAGAGATGGTAATGGCCCGCCTTGACCGGGGCGATGGAGTGATCGCTGAACTGGATGAATTGCGGTGCGGCCTCATCGCCGCCGGTTTTCTTGAAGATGTAGCGGACCCCACGATTGCCCTTCTTGTAGGTCAGGATTTCGTGGCCGTCGCTGACATAGGTGCCTTCAGCGGGTTTGCCATCTTCATAAAACGCCACGCTGTCGCTCTTGATGACGATACGGTTCACGTCGGTCTTGTAGCCGACCTCGTAATAGGCGCGGTATTCGGCGGCCGTCTTGTCGCCATGAGCCGCCTTTTCCGCCATGACGGGATCGAGCGAGCCGTTCAGCAGGTAGGGATAAACGGATTGCCAGTCGCCTTCCCAATCGGAAAGTGTGCGTGGTTTCACCTGGGCATCCTCGAAATAACCCTTGTAGATCTGCTTTTCAGCTTCGGTCATCTGATGGCCGTGATCGTGCCCGTGCTCATGGCTGTGGGCTGCGGATTTGTCGCCACCGGCAGCCATTGCCGTGGTCGCCGCCAACAGCATGGAACCAAGTGCGACAGCGCCGGTGAGGCGGGTGATTGTCTTCTGCATTGTTTCGGCTCTCTCCTAAGACAAGTTACGTAATAACATTACGTATGAAGCTATAGAGATCGCATCAGCCGGATGCAAGTGCGCTACAGGGCGAGGCAGCGAAAAAGCGCGACGGCTCTTGCAGCCATCGCGCTTGCAGCAAAATGGGGGTGACGTCTCAGGCCGGCTGTGCGCTCACTTCCGCCTTACGCTCGTCGAACGCGAGTTTCATCGCTTTCGTCACATCGCGGGTCGTCGCGAAATAGCTGTCGCTACGCACCCAGTAACGCAACTTGACGGTGGCGCTGTCGGCGCTCACAGAATCGACAAAGGTGACAGGGGCTGGGTCAAGCAGCACCCGGCTTTCCGAGCGTACGACATTCATCAGCATGTCCTGCGCAGCGGCGAGATTCTCATCGTTTTTCACCGTCAGGCTCAATTCGTGACGGCGAGAAGGAAAGCGGCTGAAATTGGTGATCGGCACGTTCCAGAGCGTCGAGTTGGGCGCCAGACGGTAAAGGCCGTCGCTGGTCTTCAGCTCGGTCGCAAACAGCCCGATCTCGATGATCGTCCCGCTGACGCTGCTGGTTTCGATATATTCCCCGACCCGGAAGGGACGCAGCACCAGCAGCATGATGCCGGCGGCAATGTTCTGCAGCGTTCCCTGCAGCGCGAGGCCAATGGCAAGACCGGCGGCGCCGAGGGCCGCCAGAATGGAGGCCGTCTGCACCCCGAATTGGCCCAGCACCATCACGATGACGAGAATGAGGACGACATAACGAATGGCGCCCGCGAAGAATCCGGCGAGCGTCGCATCGAAGCCGCGAATGCGCGACAGGCCCTGAAAGGCCCAGCGTTGAAGAAAGGCAGCGGCCAGCCAGCCGACGATTAACAGCAGAAGTGCACCGATCACCGAAAAGGAATATTGCACCGCCAGTGCGCTCGCCTGTCTTACGGCCGCTTGCGATGCGACAATGATATCCGTTGCCTGTTGTTCCATGAATCGTCCCGTGATTTTATTTGCGTTCAGGGTTGGTAACGACTGCGTTCCGAAGGGGTTCCGCCAAAAGGGTTGTCAACTGCGAAGTGGCAGCACGAAAGGCACATTGCCATCTGTGTCCGCGCCCCTGCCAATCGCCTTGATAGCCGCCTCCAGACGACCCTTCCGGCCGAGCAGCCGGTCGCCGATGGCGATGATGCGGGCATTCGGAGTGGCATAGGGCGAGGCGGCGCGCAGACGCAGCGCAAGTTCAGTCTCATCCTGATCAGGGTAAAGACTGAGCGCGGCGATGACGGCAGCCGCAGGCGAGCGCGAAACGCCCATCCAGCAATGGATAAGCAACGGGGCCGTCTGATCCCATTCATGCGCGAACTCGATGAGCTTCAGCACATGCGCATCGTCAGGGGCGATAAGATTGCCGGTGCCCTTGAAGGAGATGTCGTTCATCGCAAGCGTCAGATGCCGTTCGGCGGCAATGACCGCGGGGCGGTGAAATGTCTGCTCCCTGGCGATCAATGTCACCATTTCCCGGGCCTTGTGCTTCACGGCCATTTCCGCGATCCGTCCGAGCGGTGAAACCACGATGGCCGTCATTTGGCACCCCCGGGGTTCGTCCCGCGCATGGCCTCGATGGCCTCAAAACGCTGGATGAACAGCTTTTGCGCTTCCGTGGAGGGAAGCGGCGTGATGTCGAACATGTCGCGGGTAATACCGCGTGGCAGGCCGAAAAATTTTTGCGCCTCGGCCGTGGAAAAACCGGCAAGCTCCGTCGCCTCGAAAAAGGCGGCGACCGTGTCGGCCTTCTTGATGCGGTCCTTCAACTCGCGCGATGCATGCGGCGGCAGGCCGAAGCGCAGATGCACGGCGGCCTCAAGCCGCTTTTCTACAGTCTTGTAACCGCCGCCGACCACGGATTTGAACGGAGAGATCATGTCGCCGATCACATATTCCGGCGCATCGTGCAGAAGCGCCATCTGCATTTCATCGGCGGTCGCGGCCGTGCACATGCGGCAGAAGATCGTCTCGACGATGAGGCAGTGCTGAGCGACTGAAAAGGCGTGGTCGCCACGCGTCTGGCCGTTCCAGCGGGCAACGCGGGCAAGCCCATGGGCAATATCGGCGATTTCCACGTCGAGCGGCGAAGGGTCGAGCAGATCGAGCCGCCGTCCGGACAGCATGCGCTGCCAGGCGCGCGGGCCTTTGACGGAGGCCACCTCTATTCCTCCGCCTGTGCCGCCGGATCGGCCGCCGGGAAGGAAAGACCGCTCCAGGCGGGCAGGGCAACGGCGACGGGAACAGTTTCCGCGAGAAGCGGCGTGCCGGACGCGAGCGCCGCGGCAATGCGGTCGATGCGCGCGATGGCGAGTGCCTTGTTGCCGCAGACGGTGCCGAGCGTACCGACGGATTTGCCCTGTGCGGTAATGTCCACGCCGCTGCCGGGGAGGGCGTCCTGCGCTGAAACAAGGACAACACGCCGCCTTGCCGTACCGCGATGTTTCATGCGCGATACAACTTCCTGGCCGACAAAGCAGCCCTTCTTGAATGACACCCCGTCGTTCACATCCATCAGCACGTCATGCGGAAAAGCATCCTGCAGCGCATAGTCGCGGCCAGCTTCGGCAATGCCGTATTCGACACGCAGCACATCATAGACGGCTGCGTCGCCAGCGGCAGTTGCGCCCGGAATGCGGAATAGATCGAGACCCGCCTTGGCGAAACGGCCGTCCCTTAACGCAGGCTGAGGTGCCTGTTCCTCCCAGAAAACGCTCACACCTTCGGCGGCTTCCGCTTTCAGATCGACGGGAGCGCGCAGCTTGTACATCGTCAGGCGGCGCAACAGCGCTTCCTGTTCGGAAGCGGTGATCTCGATGAGATAGTCCGTTCCGTCGCGCGCGATGAGGAAATCGAACAGGATCTTGCCCTGAGGGGTCAGAAGGGCGCAGGCGCGGGCTTCCCCTTCAGGCAGATGCTCCACATCGGTGGTAATGAGATTGTTCAGAAACTCCTCGGCGCCGGTGCCGGAAACCCGGATCAGGCGGCGGTCGGCAAGAAAAGCGGAAGGCATGGCGTCACCGTTCGGTTCGTCGAGACTATGCGTCTGGGCAACAGCACATGTACCGGTGCCGGACGCTCATTCCGCACAGTTAGGATTTTTGCAAAAGAACGGCAAGCGCCGGGATAGGATCAATCGCCGGCGGTAAAGAACTTCCACTTGCCATCAGGCGAGATGCCGATGCGATAGAAGCTGTAATTGCCGTATTCCTGCATATCCGCAAGGTCGCCGGCAGTGATGATGCGCAGCAGTTCCACTTTTTCCGGCGGTGTCAGCGTATTGAGCGGCTTTCCGGCGAAATAGGGGAAAACATAGGCTTCGTCCGGCGTGCCGGCATCAATATGGGCGTAACCGGTCGACAGGAGGTCGATGATGATCGCCAGCACTTCCAGCCCGTCGGTATCTCCTGAATAGCTTTTCAGTGCTGCGATCGGGTCTTCGCCGTCATTGCCGTCGATACGGAACTCTTTCTGGCCGGCAGCGATGAATGGCCGCAACTTTTCAATATCGCCCGTCGCTGCCGCGTCGATGATCTGTTGGCGCAGCTTGCGTACGGCTTCCGGTGCCTTGGAAATATCGTGTTCGATGACCACTGACATTTCGGGGGTATTGTCCGGCTTGGACGATTGCTGGTTCGTCTGCGCGGCAGATCGGTCGACCAGAGGGTCGGGCAGGGGAATGCCTTCCGAATCGCCCTCGATTTCGTCCGGCTCGGCGGGCGCGGTCTGCTCAGGCTGTTCGCCCTTCTGAGCCTGTGGCTCGCCTTCGTTGTTCTGGGCCGGCTTCAGCTCGGAAAGCGCAAAGGCTTGGCCCGGCAGGCCAATCGACCCGGCGGTCAGAGCGAGCACGATGGATAGCAGGGCGGAAGAGCGCAAAAGCCCCTTGCTCAGGCAAGACATGATAGACCCCGGCTTTACTGTATCACCCGCTGCGGAGAAAATTCGCCTTGAAGCATGCGCTGACGCAGCGATTCCAGCATTGCTTCCGCGCCAGCCTCGCCGTGGATCCGGATGGTTTCGCGCATGGCCAGAGCGATTGCAGCATCGGCGATGATCTCCGGCTCGATGCCGTCGGCCATGCCGTCAGCCCATGCCTCGTTCTGGTGTTCCAGAGCGACCTGCATCTTTTCATGCACGATCATATCGTCGATTTCGTTACGGCTTGTCTGCATTTTTCATCCTCGACAGGGCGGGCAAGTCCTTACCACCCTGTTAACAACACTAGCAGCCTTTTATCAAAACGGCACGGGCTGCGGCGAAAAGAGGTTAATAATCCTCTAATTTCCGAACCTGGACGCGATTTCCTGAGCGAGTGTTGCCCCTTCGTTACGGTAGTTCTCTTCTGCCATGATGGCGGCGCGTGTGCAACTGGTGTGAATGGCCGCAAAGGAGCGGTATCCACGGTTGAATGCAGCCGTCATGCGCTGACGTCGTTCAGGTTCGTTGGCCGTGTCCGCAGCCAGAAGGTCGCCCATCGATTTGCGCCAGTCCTCCGGTCCGGAAGAAGGGCACAGCGTTCTCAGATATTGCACCGCACCCAATATTTCCGACAGCCGTGCCAGCTTGTCGTCATAGGGCGCGGGTTTGGGAGGTGCCGTGTCCGCAGGACGTGCCTCGGATGCTGCCTTGGAAGGCTGCGCGTAAACGGCGCCGTTTTGCCCGGTCGGCAGCATGGTCAGGAAAAGAGACAGGAAAATGGTTGGTCGTATCAAAATTTTATTCTGCCCCACACATACTCGTGAACATCCGGCGGGCGGACGGGTCTAGATAATCGCGATTCTGCCCTGCTGGCAATCATGCTAGCAGCCGCTCGGCGCATTCCACCACGCTTTCCGGGGCCGGCATTCGGCGGATTTCCGCAAGCGTGTACCAGCCTGCGTCCGCTGCGTCATCGCCGACGGTCACAAGCGGATCGGCATCCGTTTCCACGGTGAAGACGGAGAGCAAAAAATGGCTCGTCAGGGTCCCATTTGCATCGTGCGAGGGAAGATCGTAGGTCGCGAAAAGTTGCGGATCGCGTGCGACAATGCCGGTTTCCTCGTGCAGTTCACGTAGCGCCGTCTCGGCCGGCGTTTCGCCTTCCTCGGCCCGGCCGCCGGGAAAGGCGAACATGTCCTTCGACGGGGGATTGATGCGGCGCACGAGCAAAAGCCGGTCGCCATTTCTGACGATGGTGGAGGAGGCGAGGCGGGGCTTGATACGAACGGTCATGTAAGGTTTCGCGTGTCTCGGTCGGACGGTCTGGAAAAATCGATTCCGGTTTCTGCGCCGATGTTATAGTCCAGAATCGGTTCGATTGTGCAGGCAGAAGACGGTGGAATGAAGATCTATCTTATCTATGCGTTGGCGGCTCTTGCCGAAATTGCCGGCTGTTTTTCCTTCTGGGCCTGGCTGAAACTTGGCAGAACGGCGTGGATATTGTTGCCGGGCATGTTGTCGCTGGCCGCTTTTGCCTGGCTCCTGACGGTGGTGCCAGCGGAGGCCGCAGGCAGGGCGTATGCCGCTTATGGCGGCATCTATATCGCCGCTTCCCTTTTGTGGCTCTGGGGGGTCGAGGGCCACGCGCCGGACAAATGGGATATCGCCGGCGGTGCCGTTTGTCTCGCAGGGGCCACCATCATCCTGTTCGGGCCGCGGGGTTGAGGAGAAACATATGTGCGGACGTTTCGTCCTGAAAGCGACGCCGGAAGAGATTGCCGATTATCTTGACCTGATCGGGCTAGAGGATTTCCCCGCCCGCTTCAATATCGCGCCCACGCAGCCGATATTGATTGTCATGGAGGGTGAACGGCAGGAGCGCGGCAGCAACCTGCCCAATCGCCGGGCAGTGCTGGTTCGGTGGGGTTTCCTGCCCGGATGGGTCAAGGACCCGAAGGATTTTCCGCTGCTCATCAACGCGCGTTCGGAAACGGCAATCGGCAAGGCCTCCTTCCGCGCCGCCATGCGCCATCGCCGTGTGCTCGTGCCTGCGACCGGCTTTTATGAATGGCGACGTCCGCCGAAGGAAGAGGGCGGCAAACCCCAGCCCTATTTCATTCGCCCGAAGAAAGGCGGCATCGTCGCCTTCGCCGGTCTCATGGAGACATGGTCTTCGGCCGATGGTTCGGAGGTCGATACCGGCGTTATCCTCACCACGGCCGCCAATGCCGCCATCGGGCGCATTCACGACCGCGTGCCCGTTGTCATCGCGCCTGAGGATTTCAGCCGTTGGCTCGATTGCAAGACCCAGGAACCACGCGAGGTCGCCGATCTGATGCGGCCGGTTCAGGATGATTTCTTTGAGATGATTCCCGTCTCGGACAAGGTCAACAAGGTCGCCAATGTCGGCGCCGATCTCATCGAGCCAGTGCCGGAAAGCGTGCCGCTGGCAAAGATCAAACCGGCGAAGGACGAGGGGCAGATGTCGCTGTTTTGACGTCTTTGCGCAGCGTGTGAGGCTGGTTATCTAAGCTCTGACATTGCCGCCAATTCTTCTCCCCGAGGGGGAGAAGGTGGCCGAAGGGTCGGATGAGGGGGCTACGGCAGAGATATACGGTGGGCTTGCCCCTCATCCCGCTGCCACGGGCTTCTCCCCGGCGGGGAGAAGAAACAAGCCTCATCCGCTGGCTCCCCATGCCTCAGTTCCGGAAGAAACTCAGCCGTTCCGCCCGATCTTCTGCAAACCTTCCTGGATCATGATATCGGAATAGACGCGGTTGCGGCCGTTCGCCTTGGCGAGATAGAGCAGCTGATCGGCGGCATTCAACTGGTTGTCGAAGGGCTCGCCCTTCTCGATCTCTACGACGCCGAGCGAGATCGTCAGTGCGAGGCTGCTGCCGCTCAATTGTCGGCCGCTTTTTTCCACATGGGCGCGCAATTCTTCGCAGAACGCATAGGCGGCGTGGGCATCCAGGCCACGCAGGAAGACCGCGAATTCCTCGCCGCCCAGACGGGCGGGGATATGGCGGTGCGCGTCGCACTTGTCGTGCAGAAGCTCCGCCAGCTTTTTTAGAGCCCGGTCGCCCGCATCGTGCCCCAGCGTGTCGTTGATCTTCTTGAAGTGATCGATGTCGAGGATGGCGACGGCGCCATTTTCGTCATTGTCATTGATAACGTCCATGAGCGCACGGGTGCGCTCGAAAAAGGAGCGGCGGTTTGGCAAGCCTGTCAGATGATCGCGCTCGGCCAGTTCGCGCAGGCGCTTGAGCTGTTTCAGCGTTTCTATGTTGTTGTCGATACGGCACTGCAACTCTTCCGGCACGAAGGGGCGATAGACGAAATCCGACGCGCCCGCCTTCAGGAAGCTTGCTGAAAGCAGCCGGTCCGTGGAGGATGATATGCCGATCACGCGCAGATCCTCCGAGGAGCGGCTGTCGCGAATGCGGCGCGTAAGTTCGTAACCGTCCATATCGGGCATGTGATAATCGGTGATGACGAGCTGGATGGACGGGTCCTGCGCCAGGATTTCCAGCGCGCGATTGCCCGAATGCGCCTCGCTGACCTTGAAGTTCTGCCGTTCCAGAATTTCCACGAGGCCGGAGCGCGCGGTCCGCGCATCATCACCACCAGAACGGAAAACTGTCTGTTGGTCAGAATCCTGTCGACAGTTTTGACCACCGCGTCGACGGTGCGGTGACCGTCCTTGACGATATAGTCGATGATCTTCTTCTCGGCATAACGCTTGCGGGCCTCCTCATCCACTGTCGCGGTGAAGACGATGGCGGGCACTTTGCGTTCGGAGAGCAGCGCCAGAATTTCACCCTTCGGAGCGTCGGGAAGATTGAGACCCGTCAGCGCCAGCGTGAAATCATGAGCGCGCAGCAGGGTATCGGCCGCGGCCATGCTGTCGCAGTGGATCACCTCGGCCTGCGTCTCTTCCGAAAGGCGCGTCTTCAGCAGCATGGACAGAGCAACGGAATCTTCAATCAGAAGGATTTTATCCTGCATGCCGCCCAAGCCCCCCATGGCCGTCTTCATGATGTCTCCACGAAACTTCATTCTTTCGCCACCGCACGTCACGGTATTGAAAATCTTGGTAACCGCAGAGGAATGAATCTCTAAAGTAGAAAATTTGTAATTTCTCAGTAATTGATGCGAGACTGTCCGTACAGTCGTCTCGTGGAAGTCGAATACTTTAGCATGGTTTTGTTGCAGTCACGTTACACTATAACGGATCGGCTCCATGGTCCTGGCCGGAATGGCGCATGACGGTAGCAAAAGAAAACGGCGCCATTCATAGCGCCGTGTTGTGCTCGGTTATCCCGGATTGACCGTCTTCGGTCAGCTGACCTATCAGGCGCCGACCTGTCCGATTTAAGAAAAATCGTTTATTTTCAAGCGGTTTTGGCTGCGGGCTTGCGCTTCAACATCAGCGCTGCGGCCGCGACGGCCTTCAGTCCGAGCGGGCGGTAGTGGCTTTTGAGGTCCGGCTTTGCCTGCGGCTGTGCCTTCGTCTCGTTCGTCATTTTCTCTCTCCACAATTCACGCCAAACGCCGTTGCGATGCGTGTGAGCCCCTTCTTTCGCGGCTAATCTTGACGGATTCGAGGCGGAAAACGCGAAGCCGGCCGTTCAGGGTGCGACATTTTGCGCCACGGCGCAGATAGGTGAAGCAAGAAAAATGATACCTGCGGTTTTAAATGCTGCGATCGAGGCCATTGCCGCCATTTCCGTCGTCATGCGCGTCCTCTTCGATCGTAAGCGTACCGTAGCGGCGGTGCCAGAGCCGCGCGCTGATGGGAATGAAGACGAGATAGGCGGCAACGGTGAGAACCAGCACCTCCCAGGTGAAGCTCATCAGCATGGCCACATAGAGAACGACGACGAGGATCATCGGCAGCACGAGATCGCGGCGGATACGGCTTGTGCCTGATTTTCCCGACCAGACCGGGAGGCGGCTGATAAGGAGATAACCGATCAGCACGGTATAGGCGGCAGCGACATAAGCGAATGGCTTGTCCGGCTCGACGCCGAGGAAGCCGAGATAGACCGGCAGCAGCACCAGCATGGCACCCATCGGGGCAGGGACGCCGACAAAAAACTCGTTCTGCCATGGCGCCTTGACCGGCCGTTCGATCATCACGTTGAAGCGCGCCAGGCGCAGACCCGCGGCGATGACATAGATGAGGGCGGCGATCCAGCCGATCGACCGCGCCTGATCGAGAAGATAGGCATAGACCACCAGCGCGGGCGCGACACCGAAATTGACGATATCGGCCAGACTATCCATCTGTTCGCCGAATTTGGACGTCGCTTTCATCATGCGGGCGATGCGCCCGTCTATGCCGTCGAGGAAGGCCGCGAGCAGCACCATGCCAACGGCGAGTTCGAAACGCCCTTCGATGGCCAGCCGCACGCCGCTGAGGCCGGCGCAGATGGCCAGAACGGTGATGAGATTGGGAACAAGCAGGCGAAAGGGAATTTCTCTCAGGCGCGGCCCGCGGCCGCTATCCTTTCTGCCCTCATGTTTTCCGTTCTGCGGCGGTTCGGCGATCGGCGTTTCCATGGCGCATGTCTTTCCTGATCGTCATCAGCCGCGGCGGCTGAGGAGCGGACCCTTGGCGGAACCGAACTCTGCCAGCACGGTCTCGCCGGCGATTGCCGTCTGACCCACGGATACACGCGGCTGGAAGCCTTCCGGGAGGAAGATGTCAAGGCGCGAGCCGAAGCGGATAAGGCCGAAACGCTCGCCGGCATCGACGGGCTCGTTTGGCTTGACCCAGCAGACGATGCGCCGAGCGACCATGCCGGCGATCTGCACCACGCCGACCTTGCCATGCGACGTTTCGATGACGAGGCCGTTGCGCTCATTGTCCTCGGAAGCCTTGTCCACCTCGGCATTGAGAAACAGGCCGGGACGGTAGGCAACATTGACGATGCGGCCGCGGACCGGCGAACGGTTCACGTGGCAGTTGAAGACGTTCATGAACACCGAGATACGCACCATCGGCTCCTTGCCCAGCTCCAGTTCCAGCGGCGGGATGACGGTCTGTACGGCGGAAACCCTGCCATCGGCGGGGCTGATGATCAGGTCGTCATCCTGCGGCGTCACGCGCTCGGGATCGCGGAAGAAATAGGCGCACCAGGCCGTCAGCACCAGGCCGACCCAGAACAGCGGTTCGGCGATCCAGCCGAGCACCAGCGATGCCACGAAGAAAGCGGCTACGAAGACATAACCTTCCTTGTGGATCGGTACGATGGTGTTGCGAATGGTGTCGAACAGATTCATATGGTTCCTTGCTCCGGTTTTGTCTGTCGCGTCTATATGTGGTCGTGATACGACATGATCCATACGGACGTGCGACAAATTTTGCCTAGCTGGTTACAGCCAAACGGACCGCCCGGCAATGGTCCCCTTGCCATGCGGGGGCCGTTATCAGGCGTTTATGCGCCTCAATGCGCTGGTTCGCCACGGTCCACGACACCGAGATCGTCGGTTTCGCGAACATGGCGCAGCATCTCTTCGGCCCGGATAGCTTCGCGCTGGCGGCTCCACATCGAGGCGTAAAGACCGTTCTGGGCCATCAGGGATGTGTGCGTGCCGCGCTCCGCGATCAGCCCTTCCTTCAGCACGATGATTTCATCTGCGCCGATCACCGTCGAGAGCCGGTGGGCGATGACCAGTGTGGTGCGGTTTTTCGAAACGATATCAAGCGCGCTCTGGATTTCCTGCTCCGTATGCGTATCGAGCGCCGAGGTCGCCTCGTCGAGGATCAGGATCGGCGGTGCCTTGAGGATCGTCCGGGCAATCGCCACACGCTGCTTTTCGCCACCGGAGAGCTTCAGCCCGCGCTCCCCGACCATGGTGGCGTAGCCATCCGGAAGCTTTCCGATGAAGGCGCTGATCTGGGCTGCATCCGCTGCCGCCGTGATGTCTTCGTCATTCGCCGAAGGGCGACCGTAACGGATATTGTAGGCCAGTGTATCGTTGAACAGCACCGTATCCTGCGGAACCATGCCGATGACGGAACGGAGGCTCTTTTGCGTCACGTCGCGGACATCCTGCCCGTCAATCGTGATCGCCCCTTCCTGGATATCGTAGAAACGGTAGAGCAGCCGCGAGATCGTTGATTTTCCTGCACCCGAAGGCCCGACAATGGCAACTGTCTTGCCCGCCGGCACGTCGAAGGAAATGCCCTTCAGGATCGGTCTCTCGGCATCATAGGCAAAATGCACGTCGCGGAACGAGATCGCGCCGGGACCGGCGGCGAGCGGCGTCGCACCCGGCCTGTCGGTAACCTCGGCTTCCACTTCCAGAAGCTCGAACATCTGCTCGATATCGGCGAGGCCCTGGCGGATTTCGCGATAGACGAAACCGATGAAATTGAGCGGCACGGAAAGCTGCAGCAAAAGTGCATTGATGAAGACGAAATCACCGATCGTCTGTTCGCCGCGCTGCACGGCAAGCGCCGACATCACCATCATGACGGTGGAGCCAAGGCCGAAAATTACACCCTGGCCGAAGTTCAGCCAGCCGAGTGAGGTCCAGATCGAGATCGCCGATTTTTCGTAACGCGCCATTGCGACATCGAAGCGCTGCGCCTCCATCTCTTCATTGCCGAAATATTTGACGGTCTCGAAATTCAGCAGCGAGTCGATTGCCTTGGTATTGGCATCGGTGTCGCTGTCGTTCATCGCGCGGCGGATGGAGATTCGCCAGTTGCTGGCCCGGACAGTGAACCAGATATAGGCCCAGACGGTGATGACCGTGACGAGAACGTAGGAAAAGCCGTAGGACGCCCAGAAGATGATTGCCGTCAGCAGGAATTCGATGAAGGTCGGTGCGGTGTTGAGGATGGTGAAGCGGACAATGGTCTCGATGCCCTTGGTGCCACGCTCGATAACCCGCGAGAGCCCGCCGGTCTTGCGCTCCAGATGGAAGCGCAGCGAAAGCCGGTGCATGTGTACGAATGTTCTGTAGGCCAGCTGGCGGACCGCGTGCTGACCGACGCTGGCGAAAAGCGAATCGCGCAGCTGGTTAAGCCCGACCTGTATCAGCCGCGTCAGATTATAGGCGATGACAAGGGCGACCGCGCCCAGCAGGAAGGCCGGGACCAGCCCCGCCATATCGAGCCTGCCATTCAGCGCGTCCGTCGCCCATTTGAAGAAATAGGGGACGGAGATGAGGACCAGCTTGGCGACAACAAGGTATACGGTGGCCCAGACCACCCGCATCTTCAGATCCCACCGCCCCTCCGGCCACATATATGGCCAGAGATTGATCAGCGTCTGTGTGGGATTGCTGGAATCCGCAGAAATGGTTTTTTTCTTCGTGGCCATCATACTCTCCGGGCACTGCCGGAAGCCGACAGCATGACGGCGGCTTTGGTCAAGCCGCCGCGCGCGTCACAGATAGGATCGTTGCGGATTTACCGCAACGGTTCAGTTGCTCAAGAGCCACCTTTCAGCCGCTTGCGGTGAAGTTCTTCCGCATTCGGCAGGGCCTCTTTCGGCACGCCGAAAATCTGGCCGGGCTCGATCAGGTCAGGGTTTTTGATCTGGTCCTCATTGGCGAGATAGATCGTGGTATAACGGACGCCCTGGCCATAGACGCGGCGCGAAATCTGCCACAGCGTGTCACCACGGCGGATGATGACGCTGTTCTGGCTTTCGGCCAGCGGCGCCTGCTCGAAGGTCTGCGGACCGGCTGGCGCCTGTGGCGTGGGAGCGGGCGGCGCGGTGATGTGGAGTTCGGCAAGCCTGCTGGCCAGCGAAGCCAGCCCCTTGCCGATTGCCGCCACGTCATTCGGCCAGGCTTCGACCGATGTCAGCAGCTGGCGCGCCTTGGCGGCGATGTCGCCGGCGAAGGCTGTGAAGTCCGGCTCGGTGGCTGCCGCGGTGCGGAACTCCGAAAGCGATTTCAGCGCGATCACCAAGGCGGAGCGGCCGGCAATTGCCTGATCGAGCGCCGGTGTCGCCTGGTCCCTATAGAGATTGGAGAGGATGCCGAAGGCCTTGGCGACATCGGTGCGCAGCTTTTCGAAAGCGGCGCGGTCGCTTGCCGTGCTCTGGTTTTCGGCCGGCGCTGCAGTCGTGGCCGCTGACGAAGAACCAGACGGCGTCTGCATCGCGACGGTTGCCTGGTCGGTCTGCGGCCTTTCGAACGGAACGCGCACGCGCACTTTCGCGGTGCCGTCGGCATTCAGCTCCTCGACGGTGATGATGTGGCTGCCAACGGCGAGATCAACGTCGCCTTCGATGACAAAATGCCCGGAGGCTTCCGTCGTGGCCTTGCCGATTTCCCTGTCATCGACCAGCGCGCGAACCGTCGAACCGGCGGGCGCGGAACCCGCGACGAAAATCTTCGATCCCTCGAACTCGACGGCAGTGACCTGGACGCTCGACGTCAACGGAGCGGCGGCAGCGGCCGCGCCGGCAAGCGGTACGGAGGCCGCATTGGCGTTGGTCGCAGCCGTTGCCGCAGGCTGTTGTGATGGCGTTTGCGGCTGAAGCGCCGGAGGGGCCGCCTCCGGCATGGCGAGGACCCGGCTTGCCTTGCCGGGCTTTGAAACCATGGCCAGAAGCTCGCCGGCCTTGCCTTCCGGAACGGAAACCGTCGCCACTTCCTCAGACTGCGTCGCCTTGCCGGCGGTATCGGTCGAACGCAGCACCAGTTCATGGTCGCCGGGCGGCAGGGGATTGTCGAAAACGGCTGCGAAATCGCCGGAGCCGTCGATCGTTGTCTGGGCGACGACCTTGCCGTTGCTCAGGATTTCAAGTTTCGCACCCGGCTGCGCCTTGCCGGCAACAACCGCCGAACCATCAGGCTCGACGCGCAGGACGTCGAAAGTCGGCGCGCCGGAAGAGGTCTGCGCGGCATCGGCTGGCGCCGCCGCCGGCTTCGCCGCTTCGGGCGCGCCATCGTCGGTGCCGGCGAAGACGCCCGCGAGACGACGCACCTGCGCCGCCGCTGCCGCCGCATTGTCAGGCAGGCCGCGCAGGAAGGCCGTGGTGCGCTCGGCGGCGGTGCGGGCTGTGGTGATGAGCCGCGACGTCGTTTCATCCAGCGACTCGGGAATTTCGATATTCGTCAGTTCCTTGAGCGAGGTCTCGACCTTCTTGCGCGCCGCTGCGAAATCGGCGTCGGAGGGAACCTTGCTGTCGGCGAAAAGCGTGGTCAGATCCTTGATCGACTGTGTGGCGGAAGCCGCCAGACGGCCGACCTTGTCGGCGATATTGGCGGTTTCTTCTGCCGCATCGGACAGGATGTCGCCCGCCTTGTCGGCGCCCATTTCCACGCTGTTCTTCACGGCGTTGCCCGCCTCGTTGATGGCGTCGCCGATCGGCTTGCCGTCGTTTGAAATCCGCGGCAGGACGAAAAAGATCATGAGCAGGGATGCAATCCCCAACACGATCAGCGCCAGCAAACCGGCTTTATTGTTTTTCATCCTGGGTGCTCCGGATAATTCAAGCTTTTCACACGAGTTGAGATTGCTAGCGTCTTACCTAGCGCCAGACAAGCGGTGAGTGGCCAAAAGGCCATATTTGCAAGGGATTTCCCAAATTTTCTTGACGTGCCGCATCGCACATAGTTCCTTCCCTTCATGACGGACAAAGATACAGCGATTCGATCCATCTGCGTTTATTGCGGCTCCCAGCCCGGACGTGATCCCGCCCACATGGAAGCAGGCCGTGCGCTTGGGAAATCCATTGCCGAAAACGGCATTCGCCTGGTTTATGGTGGCGGCACCAAGGGCATCATGGGCGCAGTTGCCAGCGGCGTTCTTTCCAATGGCGGCGAAGTGACGGGCATCATACCGGAATTTCTGGTCGATATGGAGGCAACACGCCATTCTCTCGGACAATTGAACGAGCTTGTCATCACAAAGGACATGCACGAGCGCAAACACATGATGTTCGAGCGCTCGGATGCTTTCGTCACCCTGCCGGGCGGTGTCGGCACGCTGGAAGAGATCGTGGAGATCATGACCTGGGCGCAGCTCGGCCGTCACGCGAAGCCAATGGTCTTCGCCAATATCAACGGTTTCTGGAACCCGATGCTGGAACTCGTGCAACATATGCGTGACCAGGGCTTCATCCACCGTGCGCATCTTCTCAACCCGCTCATCATTGACGAGGTGAAGGATATCGTCCCCGCCATCATCGACCGCGCGCTGGCGCAGCAGAACCCTGAAGGCGACCCTTCGGTGATTTCGCGCCTGTAGGCCCGGCGATTGTTAACGGCCGCTCAGGCGGCTCGTTACAATTTTAAATGTATATTAATATAGATTTAACGGCGGCATCCTTCCGCCCGTCCTTTTCGTGGCCCGGCGACTGATCCTGTGTCACCGTTTCCCAGGCGTTGGTTATCGCGGAATTTTGCTCCGCCGCCTCGGGTGGGTGTCATCGGCAATGATTGCTTTCGTGATGCGGCTGAAGAGCCGGACGCATTTCATTATCAAGAGAAACCCACTGCGGGGCAGGGAGGTCGTGTTCGGTTCGGTCGCCCGCCGCCGGGCGGAGGCAAAGACGCGGCTTGCGATCGTCATCGCCGTCTTCATTGCGATATATGGCGTTGCCGCGGCGCGCCTCGTTCAATATGGGCTCGCCGAACCCGTTTCCACCGCATGGATCAATTCCGGCGTCAACGCCATCGCCTCACGGCCTGACATCGTCGACCGCAACGGCACGCTTCTGGCGACCGATCTCAACATGGTATCGCTTTATGCGGATCCGCGCAGGATCGTCGATCCGGACGAGGTGGTGGAAAAACTCGCGACCGTCATTCCCAATCTGGATTGGCGCGAGACGCATCGTAGATTGCGTTCGGATACAGGCTTCCAGTGGTTGCGACGCCAGCTGACACCGCGGCAGCAGGCGGATATTCTCAATCTCGGCATACCGGGTATCGGTTTCCGCCCGGAAAAACGGCGGTTTTATCCGGGCGGCCCAACCGCTTCGCATATTATCGGCCACGTCAATGTCGACAATCAGGGTCTCGCTGGCATGGAGCGTTACCTGGACCAGCAGGGGCTGGCCGATCTGCGCGCTGTGGGTCTTGCCAGCGGCACGCCACTGGAACCGGTGCGGCTGTCCATCGATCTCAGGGTACAAAACATCGTTCGCGACGTGGTCGTGAAGGCGAAAAGTGCCTATCAGGCCGAAGCCGCCGGTTCGGTGATCCTCGATGTGGAGACGGGCGAAGTGCTGGCCATGGCTTCCGTCCCGGATTACGATCCGAACGAACCTTCCCGCACCCTCGCTGATGGCAGCGTCGACAAGGAGTATGAAAAAGGCTGGTTCAACAGGATGAGCAACGCCACCTTCGAGATGGGCTCCACATTCAAGAGCTTCACGCTCGCCATGGGTCTGGATGCCGGGGCGATTACGCTCAATTCGGTGGTGGATGCGTCGCGGCCGATCCGCATGGGCGGCTTCACCATCAGGGATTTCAAGGGAAGAAACCGGCCGCTCTCCATTCCGGAAGTGTTTCAATTTTCATCGAATATCGGCACGGCGGCGGTGGCCGACAGGGTCGGTGTCGAGGGCCATCAACAATTCCTGACGAAGCTTGGTCTGCTGACCAGAATGGACACGGAAATGCCCGGCGTTGCCACGCCGACCCAGCCGAGAAACTGGAAGAAGATCAATTCCGTCACCATCTCCTTCGGCCATGGCGTTGCTACCACTCCGTTGCAGACGGCGGTGGCCGCTGCAGCCCTTATCAATGGCGGAAGCCTGATCTCTCCGACCTTCCTGCCGCGTTCGAAAGAGGCTGCGGCATCGCTCGCGCGCAGCGTCATCAACGACAGGACGAGCGCCGACATGCGTTACCTCTTCAACTGGAACGGCATCAAGGGTTCCGGCCGTGGCGCACAGGTGGAGGGGTTTCATGTCGGCGGCAAGACGGGGACGGCAGACAAGGTGATCAATGGCCGTTACGCCAAGGACATCAATTTCAACGCCTTCGTGGCCGGTTTTCCCATGCACAAGCCGAAATATGTCGTGCTGACCATGATCGATGCGCCAAGGACCGGCGTGAACGGCGGCCGCACGGCAGCCTCGACAGCGGCCCCCATGACGCGCGAGATCATCGCCCAGACGGCGGGCCTCCTCGGTGTCAAGCCGCGCTTCGGCTATGAGGGAAACCCGCAATTGCTGGTGGATTACTGACGCCTGGCTACCTCACTCCTGTCTCAGGGAGCAGGAGTGAGAAAGGATTTGGTCATCGCTTGAGCCGCAGCAGGCTTGAGCCGGTGTAGATCGCAAGCGCCACCCAGATCATTGCGAAAGCCGCCAGACGCACCATGTCGAACGGTTCCTTGAAGACGAAAATGGCTATCAGGAAGATCATCGTCGGCGCGATATATTGCATGATGCCGATGGTGGAGAGCTTCAGCAGTTTCGCACCATTGCCATAGAGAATGAGGGGAACGGCGGTGATGAGGCCGCTTGCCGCCAGAAGCCAGGTATCGGCGGAATTGCCGCCCATGAAATGCGCCTGTCCGCTGAACGCAAGCCAGATCATGACCAGCACGGCGGGAATAGACAGCAGCATGACTTCCAGCAGGAAGCCCTGCGTCGCGCCTATGGGCAGGGTTTTGCGGAAAAAGGCGTAAAAGCCCCAGGAAACGGTGAGCGCGATGGAAACCCACGGCAGGCTGCCCGCATGCCAGGTGAGGATGGCCACCGCAACCGCCACGAGGCTGATGGCGGCGATCTGCGCCGGATAGAGTTTTTCCTTCAGCAGTACGGCACCGAGGAAGATGCTGAACAGCGGATTGATGAAATAGCCGAGCGCGGCATCAAGTGCGCGGCCCGCGCCGATCGACCAGATGTAGACGCCCCAGTTGATACTGATGAGCGCAGCCGTAAGACTCGCCATCGCAAGCATCTTCGGACTTCTCAGCGCCGTACGGATTTCAGCCGTGCGCCCGAGCACGATCAGCACCACCGCTGCGATCGGCACCGACCAGACGACGCGATGCACGATGACCTCGATCGGTGAAATATGTGCAACCGCCTTCATGTAGAAGGGCAGGAAACCCCACAAAAGATATGCGGAAAGCGCGAAAGCAAAACCGCGCGCGCTGTCGCCGCCCTCTTGGGCTGGAAGCGTTTTGTCGAGTGCCATGGGAGTACCGCCAATTGTTCGGATGGCGTTTTATAACGGATCGGCACAATGGCGGCCAATTCATTTCCGTGAAGGGTTCATGAGAAAAACTGCATGAATAAAAGGCGCTTTGCCTTTCAAACGTGCTGATCAGCGCCGGGTAAATGATTCCCGCAGGAAACCCCTGCGTGAATCATCATCTTATCCTGCCGCTACAACGTGCTGAAATAAATACTATTTCCCGGCAAAACGGTCGTTAGCGCGGATCAGTTGATCGAGAATGCCGGGCTCGCTCATCGCATGTCCCGCGGCCTCGATAATGTGGAAATCCGCGTCCGGCCAGGCCTTGGCCAGCTGCCAGGCATATTTCAGCGGGCAGGGCATGTCGTAACGTCCATGCACGATGACACCGGGAATATTCCTGAGCTTGCCGGCATCGCGCAGCAATTGTCCTTCCTCAAGCCAGCCGCCATTAACGAAGAAGTGGTTTTCGATGCGGGCGAAGGCAATCGCGTATTTGTCTTCACCGAAATCCTCGACGCGGTCGGGATCGGTGACGAGTGCAATGGTCGCGCCCTCCCATTGGCTCCATGCTTTCGCGCATTCCAGCTTCTTCGTTTCGTCAGTGCCTGTGAGATAGCGATTATAGGCCTGCATCATCTCGCCGCGTTCGGATTCGGGAATGGGTGCGATGAATTTTTCCCATTGATCCGGATAGATTTCAGAGACGCCGAACTGGTAGTACCAGTCGAGTTCCGGCCGGGTGACGGTGTAGATACCGCGCAGGACCAGTTCGCTGACGCGGTCCGGATGGGTTTCGGCATAGGCGAGCGCCAGCGTCGAACCCCAGGAGCCGCCGAACACCAGCCATTTCTCGAAGCCGCAGAGTTCACGCAGCCGTTCAATATCGGCAACCAGATGCCATGTGGTGTTGGCTTTGAGTTCCGCGTGTGGCGTGGAGCGACCGCAGCCGCGCTGATCGAACAGGATGACATCGTAAAGATCGGGATCGAATACCCGGCGATGGGTGGGATTCACTCCGCCGCCTGGGCCCCCGTGCAGGAAGACCGCCGGCTTAGCGCCGCGTGTGCCCACCCGCTCCCAATAGATCGTGTGGCCGTCACCCACGTCGAGCATGCCGGTCTCGAAGGGTTCGATCTCTGGATAAAAGCCGCGCAGTTCTTCAGTCATGTTTTATCGTTCCTCAGGCGGCCATTCGGCCGTGTCATGATCCGGATGTTGGTAGGAGGTGATCTCGGCCTCATCGACGCCCTGTTCGACTGCCGGTTTGGCGAAGAGTTGCTCGATCCACGGCATACGCTTGTGGATGTTCACCTGCACCTGCGGCTCTATCTTCTCGGGATGGTCGAAAGCGCCGATCGCGATCTCCACGCCGCCGGGATAATGATAGGTCAGCGGTGTGCCGCACTTGTTGCAGAAACCGCGATGGATTTTCTGCGACGAGCGGAAGAGGGCAGGCTGGCCGCGTGTCCAGGTCAGATGTGCCTGATCGGCAGTCACAAGTGCGCCAAAGAAATTGCCGAAATGTTTCTGGCACATGCGGCAGTGGCAGATGGAGGCCCTGCCGAGCTTGCCCGCATGGAACCGTACGGCGCCGCACTGGCAGCCGCCGGAAAAACCCGTTTCGCTCATTGTCTGTTCTCCGGTGGCCAGTTTTCGGTGTCGTGGTCGGGGTGCTGATAGGAAACGAGATTGGCAAGGTAGTCCACCTGCGTCAGGTCGTCCTCGGTCGCAACGGCGGGCAGGGTGTGGAGGTTGTCGACAAAACCGATCTTCCGTTCCACGCCCCACTGGATGGTTGGCGGCAGCGCGGCGGGATCGTCGAAGGCGCCGGCCGCCACCGCAATGCCATCCGGAGCCTCATAGGTTAGCGGCGTGCCGCATTCGGGGCAAAAGCCGCGCTTCACGACGCTGGAGGACTGGAAGCGTTTCGGCTCGCCGCGCGTCCATGTGAACTCCACATTGCGAACTGAAACCAGTGGCGCGTAATAAGCCCCGAAAGCCTTCTGGCACATGCGGCAATGGCAGATGGAACTGTCTTTCAGGTCGCCAGTGGCGCGAAAACGGACCGCGCCGCATTGGCATCCGCCGGTATATGTCGTCATCTTCGGTCCTCCCGGATCGTTCTGATAATGTGGAGACAGACATTATCTAAGTCTGTGAGGACGTCATGGTTCCAGAAGCGGAGGATGGTCCAGCCGTCTTTTTCAAGCCGCACGGTTCTTTCATGATCGTAGTGTAATGCTGCCTCGGATGTATGTTGAGAGCCATCGATCTCGATAATAAGTCGATGATCGGAACAGGCGAAATCGACGATAAAACCGGCAATCGGCATTTGTCTACGGAAACTCAAGCCTTCCAGGCGATGGGCGCGAATTGCGTTCCAGAGTTTCAGCTCGGCATCCGTCATTACTTTCCGCATTTGCTTCGCGTATTTGCGATGCATTGGGTCTACATCTGCATGCGGCATGATCTGGCTCGCCGTTTAGTGCCTCGCCTTAGATTGGTTGAGGGAACTTAAAATCGCAAGCGTATTGTGGTGGGCGAGGATACCCCCCTCTGCCCTGCCGGGCATCTCCCCCACAAGGAGGGAGATCGGCATGACGCGCCTGCGTCGCTCCATTTCGACCGAAGAGAAATGCGGGGCCTAACAACGAGTCGATCTCCCCACCTGTGGGGGAGATGCCCGGCAGGGCAGAGGGGGGTAAACCGCAAGCCGCAGCCTCAAGCGCTGGACGCAAGCCCTACCGCTTCAACTCCCAGGTCGTCGTCCGCTCGCCGGTCTCCTTGTCCTTGCCATCCTTCAACTGAATGCCCTTCTCCGAAAGCTCATCGCGCAACCGATCAGCCTCTGCAAAGTTCTTCGCCTTCAGCATCTCCAGACGCAATTCCACCAGAGCGTTGACCGCCGAAACGATGGCCTCGTCCATTTCAGTTGTCTTCGGCAGCACGCCCAAGAGGGCAGCACTCGCCGCGAAGGCCGGCAGCTTGGATGGGTTCACATTGGCCGCGTGTGCCGATGCATGCAGCGCCTGCACGGCCGCAACGGTGTTGAGATCGTCGGCAAGCGCCTCGAGCACGGTTTCATCCGGCGCGGCATCGGAGGCTTCCGCCGCCGGCCATTTGGCGAGCAGGCGTTCGGCCTCTTCCAGACGCTTTACCGAAAAATCGATCGGCTCTCTATAATGCGTCATCAGCATCGCAAGACGCAGAACCTCGCCCGGCCATTTCCGGCCGCCGAATTTCTCCGTGTGCAGCAATTCATAGATCGTCACGAAGTTGCCCTCGGACTTCGACATCTTGCGGCCTTCCACCTGCACAAAGCCGTTATGCATCCACACGTTCGCCATGACATGCGTGCCGTGCGCGCAACGGGACTGGGCGATTTCGTTCTCGTGATGTGGGAAGATGAGGTCGAGCCCGCCGCCGTGAATGTCGAAAACGTCACCGAGGTAGCGGCCGGACATAGCCGAGCATTCGATATGCCAGCCGGGACGGCCGCGGCCCCAAGGGCTTTCCCAGCCGGGCTCGTTGTGGGAGGAAAGCTTCCACAGCACGAAATCGCCGGGGTTCTTCTTGTGGGCATCCACCGCCACGCGCGCGCCCGCCTGCTGCTCGTCCAGCGGACGCTTCGAAAGCTGCCCGTAATCCGCCATGGAGCGAGTGTCGAACAAGACCTCGCCACCGGCCGCATAGGCGTGGCCGCGTGCGATCAGTTTCTCGATGATGTCGATCATCTGTGCGATATTGTCGGTCGCGCGCGGTTCGACACTTGGCTGAAGGCAGCCCAGCGCCGCGACGTCCGCATGGAACTGGTCAGCCGTCTTTTCCGTCACGGCGTGGATGGCATCGTTGAGCGGCAGATGCGGATAGTCCCGCAGCGCCCGCGCATTGATCTTGTCATCAACGTCAGTGATGTTGCGGGCATAGGTGACGTGATTTTCGCCATAGACATGGCGCAGCAGCCGGAAGAGAACATCGAACACGATGACGGGTCGCGCGTTGCCGATATGGGCGAAATCATAGACCGTCGGGCCGCAGACATACATGCGCACGTTTTCAGGATCGATGGGCGCAAATTCCGCCTTTTCGCGGGTCAGCGTGTTGTAAAGTTTCAGGCGCAAGGACATGCGGCAATTCCCTAGAGGCAGTCAGTTGTCCTGACCGGGCCGTTTGTCTGTAAGACCTTGCGGGAGACGAAAACGAGCCGGCCGGTGGCGAACCAGCAAAATTATTTCAGCAGCAGGTGCAGATCGTCGTTTTCATGACTTGCGTTATGGCGCGGCGGTCATGCGCGGTCAAGCGTTTCTCTCGTGACGTTGGCTGACCCGCCGACCGGCATCACTCCGGCGGACGGTAATCCACGAACCGGTTTTCCCGGACCAGGAAGAGCTTGCCGGTCTCTTTGAGATCGGGCGAAGCAAGCGGCAGGATGGCTGCGGCTACCTCTGACGGATGCGGCACGGTGGCGGGATCTTCGCCGGGCATGGCCTGCGCGCGCATTGCCGTGCGCGTGGCGCCGGGATTGATGCTGTTGACGCGAAGCGCGCTCTTCTGCGTCTCCGCCGCCCAGGTGCGGGCAAGTGCTTCCACAGCTGCCTTGGAGGTGGAGTAGACGCCCCAGAAGGGACGACAGCTATGAGCGGCACCCGAGGACAGGATCAATGCCCGACCGGCGTCAGATTTGAGAAGCAGCGGCTCGACCGAGCGGATCAGCCGCCAGGTGGCGGTGACGTTGATGGTCATGACCCTTTCGAAAACCTTTGCCTCGATATGGCCGACCGGCGAGATGACGCCGAGGACACCGGCATTGGCGACCAGAATATCCAGCTTGCCCCAGCGCTCGTAGATATTGGCGCCCAGCGCATCGATGGCTTTCATGTCGGAGAGATCGAAGGGAACCAGCGTCGCGGTGCCGCCGACGGCCTTGATGGCGTCGTCCAGTTCCTCAAGGCCGCCCACCGTGCGGGCGCAGGCGATGACATGCGCGCCGGCCTTGGCGAGTTCCAGCGCGGTGAAATAGCCGATGCCGCGCGACGCGCCGGTGACGAGAGCGATGCGGCCCTTGAGATCGATAGTCATGGTCTCCCCCGAAATGATTGCGCTTCCTTGTACGAAGCCGCAGCCGCCTGCTGCAAGCAATTAAATTGCCGCAGCTCGCGGGCTGATAAAAGGCAAGAAAAAAGCGGCCACCGGAGACCGGTGGCCGCTTGTTCTTTCGGGATTATCAGCCGTTGCTGGCCAGCATGGAAATCTTGCTGCCCATCGCCTCGCCGTTTTTGTCGAGGAGGCGGGTCGGATAATCGCCGGTGAAATAGTGGTCGGTGAACTGCGGCCGCGCCTGATTGCGGTTTTCACCGCCCACCGCGCGATAAAGCCCGTCGATCGACAGGAACGCCAGCGAATCGGCGCCGATATATTTCGCCATCGCCTCGACATCCGCATACTGGTTCGCCAGCAGCTTGTCGGCATCAGGTGTGTCGATGCCGTAGAAATCCGGATGGAAGATCATCGGGCTGGCAACGCGGATATGCACTTCCTTGGCGCCGGCCTCGCGGATCATCTGCACGATCTTGACCGAGGTCGTGCCGCGCACGATGGAATCATCCACCAGCACCACGCGCTTGCCTTCGATCATCGCCCGATTGGCGGAATGCTTGAGCTTGACACCGAAGGCGCGGATCTGCTGGGTCGGCTCGATGAAGGTGCGGCCGACATAATGGTTGCGGATGATACCGTATTCGAAGGGAATGCCGCTCTCCTGCGCAAAACCGAGCGCTGCGGGCGTGCCGCCATCGGGAACGGGCACCACCACATCGGCTTCGAGCGGTGCTTCCTTGGCAAGGTTCATGCCCATGTTCTTGCGCGTCGTGTAGACGTTGCGGCCGCCGACGACGGAATCGGGACGGGCGAAATAGACATATTCGAACAGGCAGAGACGCTCCGGCTGCGGTTTCGAGGGCTTGCGCGCATCGATGGTGATCGAACCGTCAGGCTGGATCTCGCAGATGATGACTTCGCCGTTTTCAACGTCGCGCACGAATTTCGCGCCGATGATATCGAGAGCACAGGTCTCCGAGCAGAAGATAGGCTTGCCGTCCAGCTCGCCCATGACCAGCGGGCGGATACCGATCGGGTCACGCGCGGCAATCAGCTTGGTGCGGGTCATCGCCAGCATCGAGTAACCGCCTTCCATCTGCCTGATGGCATCGATGAAACGGTCGGCGGTGGAGGCATGACGGGAGCGCGCGATGAGGTGCAGCACCACTTCGGTATCCGAGGTCGACTGACAGATGGCGCCCGTCGCGATGATCTGGCGGCGCAGCGTCAGGCCGTTGGTGAAGTTGCCGTTATGGGCAATCGAAATACCGCCTTCTTCCAGTTCGGCAAACAGCGGCTGTACGTTGCGCATCGCCACTTCGCCGGTGGTGGAATAACGGGTGTGGCCGATGGCGATGGAGCCGGGCAGGCGGGCAAGCGTTGCAGGATCGGTATAATGATCGCCGACGAGGCCCATATGGCGTTCCTGATGGAAGCGCTTGCCATCGAAGGAGACGATGCCGGCTGCTTCCTGGCCGCGATGCTGCAGGGCATGCAGGCCAAGCGCGGTCAGCGCCGAGGCGTCGGCATGGCCGAGAATGCCGAAAACGCCGCATTCTTCATGCAGCGTATCGCCGTCGATCTCTTCCTTGAAAGTGGTCCCATGGAATGTGGAATGCGAAAGCGGCTCAATCATCCGGCTTGCCCTTGCTCTCTACCGAGAAAAAAGAAAGACCTCGCCGGCGAGTATCTCTCCCGGTCGGTCCGTCTGTGTCGTGCTTGATATTTAGCACAAATAGCGCGCCTTGCATGCATTGCAAGACGCGACACTGTGTCAATTATTCGTTGCCGGCGGATTTGTTGCCGGCACATCTTCGGCAGGCGCCTGCGTGGTCGTCTGTTCCTGCGGTTTTCCAAGGATGCGAGCGCGAATCTGCGGCTCGATATCGTCAGGCAGAACCGCCTCCAGCTTGCCCACCAGCCCGTCGAGGAAGGGCTTGGACTTCGCCTGCGTCACCCATTCCGGCTGCGTCTTCACATCCACCAGCCAGTTCCAGAAGGCGACCGCAACCACTAGAAGCAGAATGCCGCGCGCCGCGCCGAACAGGAATCCGAGCGTACGGTCCAGTGCGCCGATGCGGCTGTCGATGATGAAATCGGCAATGCGCGAGGTGATGAAGGAAATCACGATCAGCGAGACGAGGAAAACGACGCCTGCGGAACCGGCAATGGCGATCTTGTCGTCATCGGTATAGTTGCGCGCATAGGGCAGCAGGACCGGATAAAGATAATAGGCGGCGGCGACCGAACCGGCCCAGCTCGCAATCGACAGGATTTCGCGGGAAAAACCGCGGACCATCGCGAGAATGGCGGAGAAAAGAACAACGGCGATGACGATGCCGTCGAAAATTGTAATGGGCATATACCAACTCCGGAGGTGCGACGCCCTGTCAGGCGCTGCCTTGCCAATTTTGCGATCCTCTTACACCACTGTTTCCTTTGGCGAAAGGATCAATATTCGTCGTCCTCAACCTGTTTGAACCGGTTGCCGGAGCCGGCGATGCGGGCCACGAGGTCCGGAAGGCTTTCGATTTCCGTCCAGCGCCCCTTGCCGCCTTTCGGCAATTCAGCCGAAGCAGAAGGCAGAAGTGCGGCGGAAAAGCCGAGTTTTTCAGCTTCTTTCAATCGCTGGCCCGTGTGCGAGACCGGGCGCACCGCGCCCGACAGGCTGATTTCGCCGAAATAGACGCAATCGGCGGGGAGGGCAAGACCGGCAAGCGAGGAAACCAGCGCAGAAGCAATAGCCATATCGGCGGCCGGTTCAGAAATCCGGTAGCCGCCGGCGACGTTGAGATAGACATCGTGCTGACCGAGCTTCACGCCGCAATGGGCCTCCAGTACCGCGAGAATCATGGCGAGTCGCGACGAATCCCAGCCGACCACCGCGCGGCGCGGTGTGCCGAGCGAGGTTGGCGCGACCAGCGCCTGCACTTCAACGAGCACGGGGCGTGTGCCCTCGATGCCTGCAAAAACCGCAGCGCCCGGTGATTTTTCGTTGCGTTCTCCCAGAAACAGTTCGGATGGATTGGACACTTCCCTGAGGCCGCGATCCGACATTTCGAACACGCCGATTTCATCGGTCGGCCCGAAGCGGTTCTTGACGGTTCGAAGAATGCGGTAATGGTGGCCGCGGTCACCTTCGAAATAAAGGACGGCATCGACCATGTGCTCCACCACGCGCGGGCCGGCGATCTGGCCTTCCTTGGTGACATGGCCGACAAGCACCATGGTCGCGCCCGTCTGCTTGGCGAAACGGATCATCGCCTGCACGCCGGTGCGCACCTGTGTCACCGTGCCGGGGGCGGAATCGGCGGTATCGCTCCACAATGTCTGGATGGAATCGATGATGACGAGATCGGGCCGCTTGCCTTCGGAAATCGTCGCCAGAATATCCTCGACATTGGTTTCCGCCGCCAGAAGCACATCGGTTTCCGCAGCCCCCAGACGTTGCGCACGCAGACGCACCTGCGCCACCGCCTCTTCGCCGGAGACATAGATGATGCGATGGCCGCGCCGCGAAAGGGCGGCGGCCGCCTGCATGAGGAGCGTCGATTTGCCGATACCGGGATCCCCACCGATCAGAACGGCCGAACCGCGCACGAAACCGCCGCCGGTCGCCCGATCAAGTTCGCTGATGCCGGTCGGGATGCGGGGGGCTTCTTCGATTTCACCTGATAGTGAGGTGAGTGTGACTGGCCGGCCCTTCTTGGGAGCCTTGCCCGGGCCGGATCCGATGCCGCCCATCGGGTCTTCCTCGACGATGGTATTCCACTCGCCGCAGCCTTCGCATTTTCCCGCCCATCGGGTATGAACCGTGCCGCAGTTCTGGCACACGAATTGAGTCTTGGCTTTGGCCATCTATGTCAGTTTTCTTCTTGTTTGAAATGATCTGCGGAGATGTCTTGGTGGCCGTGGAGGACGCGCAGGACCGTAAGCTCATTCTCGTTGACGCGGAAGAAAATCACGCGGTCCCGATAGGCAATGCTGCGAAGCCCTGTTCCATAGCTGCTTCGTGAGACGCCGGACAGGCCGAGCGCCGCTAGCGATTCGACCTTGTCAAAAATTTCAAGCGCGAGACGGTCGGCCGCGGCCGGATTTTCCACTGCGATATAGGCGTGATCTTCAGCGACGTCCTGCCTTGCCCGCGTGGTCCAGATAACGGTCCGGATATTAATGATCGGTCCCCGTTTTTCGTTGCGCGGACAGGTTCTTGATGTCGCTCAGGAAAGCATCTCGCGACCGATAGCTGTGAACACGGCCAGCGTCAGCATCATCAATTCCTTCCTGCAGCAGCAGCTTGAGTGCCGCTTTCTTTCCCTCATCGCTGCCCAGCAAACGAAGTCCAGCAGAAATCACTGCATCCGCATCGCTATAGACGCCAGCTGCCACCTGCTCCTCGATGAACTTCTCGTCCTGCTCGCTCAAATGGATTTCGGGCATTTCGATCTCCTTTTGTTCTCTTTTAACACAGGTCGCGTGAGCTTTCCAAGCGCTAAAGGCGCGTCTCAATCATCCGCCATCAGATATTGCCGCTCATATCGCAGACCAAGTCCTGTCAACATCTCATAGCCGATCGTTCCTGCCGCCCGTGCAGTCTCGTCTACGGGCACACTGGGACCGAAAAGCTCGACATAGTCTCCGGTTCGAATGGCATTGGCCGGAACATCCGTCACGTCGAAGATGGTGAGGTCCATGGTGACGCGGCCAGCAACCGGCACCTTGTGGCCGTTGACGACACCGTATGCGCCGCCATGGCCCATTTCGCGCAGCGGAATGCCGGAACCGGACAGCGAACGCTGGTATCCGTCCGCGTAACCGACAGTCGCGATGGCGAGGCGGCTTGCGCGTTTCAGCAGAAAGGTGCCGCCATAACTGACGGTCTGGCCTTCGCCCGCATCGCGGATCTGGATGATGCGCGCTTCGGCTTTGGCGACCGGCCGCATGGGACTTGCAACGTCGTTGACCGCCTCTCCGCCATAGAGCGCTATGCCGGGACGGGTAAGGTCGAAATGATAATCCGGGCCGAGAAAGATACCGGCGGAAGCCGAGAGGCTCGATTCGATACCTTCGAAAGCAGTGCTAACCATCCGGAATGATTCGAGCTGAGCCCTGTTCATCGGCGAGGAGGGCGTGTCGGCACAGGCGAGATGGGAAAGCACCAGAACCGGGTCAAAACTTGCCGGCCGGGTCACGTCGTCGGCCAGAAACAGCGCATCGTCGAGCGGCAGTCCGAGACGGTTGAAGCCGGTGTCCACATGCAGTGCGCAGGGGTGATCACCACGCTCGGCCACCGTCGCCATCCAGAAGGAAAGCTGCTCCTCGGAGGCAAGAACCGGCACCAGATCATTGTCGAAGACCTGCCGTTCCTGGCCCTGCCAGATGCCTGACAGGACGAAGATGCGTGCTTCAGGTGCATAGGAACGCAGGGTCTCACCCTCGGCAACCGTTGCCACGAAGAAGTCGCGCGCGCCGGCATGGTAGAGCGCTGCGCCGCAATCCTCGATGCCGAGGCCATAGGCATCAGCCTTCACGACGGCCGCTGTCCGCGCCTTACCGGAGCGTCTCCTCATGTCCCGCCAATTATCGGCCAGCGCACCGAGATCGACGGTCAGCCGCAGTGGCGCGTGTTCGAAAGCGTCGGTTTCGGTTTCAGCGAATGTATCCTCGAAGTCGTCTGTCATGCCATGCGTCCGGTTGATTTTGGAACCGACCAGACCCTAGCACTTTTGTTCAAGACGGTAAGGATCGAATGCTCTAAACTTCGCTCATGCACAATGTTTCGCAGGAACAGGCCCTCGATTTCATGCCCGTCGCCACGACGGAAACCACGCGTTTCTGGCGAGACGAACGTTTTGGCGGCATGGAATGCCTGAGTGCTACGTTTCTCACCCATGAATATTCGCCTCACGCCCATGACACGTTTTCGATAGGCGCCATCGAAAGTGGCTCGCAGATTTCCACCATTCAGGGCACTACCGAACAGACGGGGCCGGGGCATCTCTATCTCATCAATCCCGACGAGATTCACGATGGTGCACCAGGCGGCGGCGGTTACCGTTACCGGATGATCTATCCCGACACCGCACTGCTGCGCGATATCATCGAGGATGTGACAGGCAGGGCCTTCCACGGTACGCCTTCATTCCCGAAGTTTCTGCCGCGCGATCCGCAGATGGCGGCCGCCTTTCAGATGGCGCACCGGCGTCTGGAGGAGAAATCCGGTGCCCTCGAGGCGGATGAGGGCATGTTCTCGGTTCTCGCCGCCCTTTTCGGCAGGCATGGCAGCGCCATTATTCTGCAGGTCGAAACGCGCGAGAAAACGGCGGTTTACACCGCCCGCGACTACCTTTCCGACAATTACGAGACCGATATCGGCCTTGAGGAACTGGCTTCCATTGCCGGTCTCAGCCGCGCACACCTTATCCGTGCTTTCAGGAAAGAGTTCTACATCACCCCGCACGCCTATCTGACCGACGTGCGCATCCGCAGGGCGCGTCGGCTTCTGCGCGCCGGCGAGATGCCGGCCGAGGTGGCGGCGATGTGCGGTTTTGCGGACCAGGCGCATTTCACCCGCCATTTCAAGGCGCGCACCGGCATTACCCCGGGCCAGTTTCGCATGGGGTGATGCCGGCACACGCATTCCTGTGTGACGTCACTTTCGTACAAGACCGGTGGATGTCTTACGCGTAATCGCTCTCCTGAAAGGGAGAAAGCGATGTCAATATGGGACAAAAGGACGGAATTCGTCGCGGGATTACGGGCCGCCGCGCCATTGCTCGTGGCCATGGTGCCGATCGGCGTCGTGTTTGGCGCGGTCGCCATCGGCAAGGGCCTGTCGCCGCTCGAAGCCTCGCTGATGTCGCTGCTGGTCTTCGCCGGCGGCTCGCAATTCGTGGCGATGGACTTATGGACCCATCCGGCTAGCTGGAGCGCGCTCGGCTTTGCGGCGCTGCTCGTCAATCTGCGCCACGTGCTGATGAGCGCTTCCATCGCCGGCAAGCTGGACGATTTCCGGGGCTGGCGGAAATATGCGGCCATGCTGGTGCTGACGGATGAATCCTGGGCGTTGTCGGAGTTTCGTGTCATCGCCGGCAGGCTGACGGCGGGTTTCTTCACCGGCGCTGCATTGTCGATCTATATCGTCTGGAACCTGGCCACCCTCACCGGTGCTTTGCTGGGTTCGGTCATGGGCGACATGTCGGTCATCGGGCTGGATTTCGCCTTTCCCGCGGTGTTTATCGTGCTGCTCATAGGGTTCTGGAAGGGCCGGGAAACGGGCTCGGTGCTTCTGGCAAGCGCCTCCGCCGCCTTTCTCACCCATGCGCTGGTACCCGGAGCCTGGTATATCGCCGCCGGTGCGCTCGCGGGCCTCGCTGTCGCCGCCTTCGGCCATGATGAACAGGCGGAGCAGCCGGCATGACGCTCGACCTTAATACGCTGCTGACGATTCTCGCCATGATGGCGGCAACCGTCGCAACACGCCTCGGCGGCCTGTTGCTTGTCAGTCGGTTTACCCTGACCGCGCGCCTTAAAAAGGCCCTCGGCGTAGTGCCGCCCGCCGTCCTGATGGCCGTCGTCACGCCGACTGCGCTTGCCAGCGGACCGGCGGAAACCATCGCCTGCGCGGTCACCGCTGTCGCGGCGCTGCGCCTCAGCCTTCTGCCGGCGGCAACAGTCGGCGTGGCGGCCGTGGCGCTGCTGCGCGGAATCGGTTTGTGAGAAAAAGCCACCAACGTCTTGAAAGGACTCGAGCCTTGTTTCCGGAACGTGGGAAATAGCCGAGACGGTAAACATACGGCAATTATTGCCGCCTCAATGTTCTTCGTATTGGCTGAAGCTCGGATCGGCCAAGTCCGTAAAGCGGGTGAATTCGGACTGGAAGGCAAGCTTCACGGTGCCAGTCGGTCCGTGACGCTGCTTGGCGATGATGACGTCAGCCGTGCCTTTTACCTTGTCGAACAGCGCTTCCCACTCGGCATATTTCGGATCGGCAGGATCGCGCGGCTCCATGTTCTTGACGTAATATTCCTCGCGGAACACGAACAGCACCACGTCGGCGTCCTGCTCGATGGAACCTGATTCACGCAGGTCGGAAAGCTGCGGGCGCTTGTCTTCGCGGCTCTCCACCGCACGGGAGAGCTGTGACAGCGCGATGATCGGAACATTGAGTTCCTTGCCCAACGCCTTCAGGCCCGTGGTGATCTGGGTGATTTCCTGCACGCGGTTTTCGCCGCTCTTGCCGGAGCCGGTCATCAGCTGAACGTAGTCGACCACCAGAACATCGAGGCCGCGCTGGCGCTTCAGGCGGCGGGCGCGCGCGGAAAGCTGGGCAATCGAGATACCACCGGTCTGGTCGATGTAAAGCGGCACCTTCTGCATCATCTGTGAGCAGGCGACGAGTTTTTCGAAATCGGCCTCGGTGATGTCACCGCGACGGATTTTCGACGAGGAAACTTCGGTCTGCTCTGAAATGATACGCGTTGCCAGCTGTTCGGAGGACATTTCGAGCGAGTAGAAACCGACAACGCCGCCATTTTTCGCCTTGAACGAGCCGTCCGGCTGCACTTCCTGCTCATAGGAAGCGGCGATATTGTAGGCGATGTTGGTCGCAAGCGAGGTCTTGCCCATACCCGGACGACCGGCAAGCACGATAAGGTCGGAACGCTGCAAGCCACCCATGCGGGCGTCAAGCGAGTGGATGCCGGTGGAGATGCCGGAGAGGTTTCCGTCGCGCTCGAAGGCCGCGCCCGCCATGTCGATCGCCAGCGCCACCGCGTCGTTGAACGACTGGAAGCCGCCGTCGTAACGGCCGGTTTCCGCCAGTTCGAACAGGCGCCGTTCGGTGTCTTCGATCTGTGCCTGCGGCGGCATGTCGAGCGGCGCGTCATAGGCGATGTTGACGACATCCTCGCCGATCTGGATCAGCGCGCGGCGCAGCGCCAGATCATAGATCGCCCGGCCGTAATCTTCCGCGTTGATGATCGACACGGCTTCTGCCGCCAGACGCGCGAGATACTGCGCCACCGTCAGGTCGCCGATCTTGTCGTCGGCCGGCAGGAAGGTCTTGATCGTCACCGGATTGGCGGTCTTGCCCATGCGGATGATATCGCCTGCCACCTCGAAAATCTTGCGGTGCAGCGGTTCGTAGAGGTGCACGGGCTTCAAGAAGTCCGATACGCGGTAATAGGCGTCGTTATTGACGAGGATGGCGCCGAGCAGCGCCTGTTCGGCCTCGATATTGTTCGGCGCTTCGCGGTAATGCGGTTCCGCCGGTTGCGCGGGGGTGATCTTTCTCACAGCGTCGTTCATGGTTTGCGCGATCTCCCTTTGCCTGTTCTTACACCTCGGGTTTGGCTTTCTGTGCCATTGCAGTCAATGATATTGTTGCAACACTCCATGGCAGGCCGACGTCCGCTGAGCGAAGTCGGATCACATCTTCAGTTGTCCCCAGCAATCCACAGGCGGGATGGGGACAAAGCGGGAAATTTCCCGGCAACGTGATTCGCCGCCATGAGTTTACCGCATGGCAGACCCGGCACGAAAGAAACTTGAAAATCGTCAGCCTTACGAATAAATAGGCAGAAAATAAGTAGTGTACTAATTATAAGGCTTGCTGACATGTCCCGCGAGACCGACAAGGAACAGCTTCTCGATGAAGTTTCCGCTTTCACCCGCAAACTGCGCGCGTTTTTCGATGCGCGGGTAGGGGAAAGCGGGCTGACGCTGGCGCGTGCGCGTGCGCTTTTCGCGCTCTCGCGGCGCGGACCGTTGACGCAGACGGAGCTCGCGGAGGAAATGGAAATCGAGACGCCGACACTGGTGCGAGTGCTTGATGGCATGGAGAAGCAGAACCTCATCGAACGCCGATCCGATGAGAACGACCGGCGTGCCAAACGTATTCACATGACGGCGGAGGGCGAAGAAACCTCGCAGACGGTGCAGGAAATGGCAAAGTCGCTGCGTTCGGAAATCGCCGCCGATATCTCCTCGCAGGAGCTGGCAATGGCGCTGGATGTCATGCGGCGGCTTTCGGCCAATCTGCAAAATCTTGCAGCGGGGAGGGCGCAATCGTGAGCACCTCTTTACCGCTAACGGCAGCGTCGGACGCCGCCGAAAAGGACAGGCCCGCCAATGGCCCCACAGAGACGACGGGCCCGGCTCAATCACCGGACGCCGGCGCCGGGAGCGGCACGCAGGCTCCGTCTGCCGCAGCTGCACCTCAGCCGGTGGAGCGGCCATTGTGGCTGCGGCTGTGTTTCATTTTTGCAGGCCTGTCGTTTTTCATTACGCAGGGCCTCGGCATGAACCTCGTCATGGCCAATATCTACCAGCTGCAGGGCGAGTTTTCGGCGACGGTGGCCGAGGTCGCCTGGTTATCCGCTGCCTATATGGCACCCTATGCCACCTTTTCCATCGCCTTGTTCAAGGTGCGCGCGCAATATGGCCTGCGGCCCTTCGCCGAACTTTCGATCATCGCCTTCGTGGTTGCTTCCTGCCTCAACCTCTTCGTGACGGACCTGCATTCGGCCATCGTCATCCGCTTCGTCAGCGGCATGGCCGCCGCGCCGATTTCCTCGCTCGGCTTTCTCTATATTCTTGAGGCCTTTCCGCCCGCGCGAAAATTCTCGCTGGGATTCAGCATTGCACTGACAGGTACGCTGTTGTCGGCGCCGCTTGCGCGCATGGTGTCACCCTCGCTGCTGGCGATCGATGGCTGGAACGCCCTTTATTCAATGGAGGTCGGTTTTGCGCTGATTTCCTTCGCCATGATTTACGTCCTCAAGGTCACACCGCCGCCGCGTGCGAAGGTGATCGAGCGTATGGATATCCTCAGCTATCTCCTGTTTGCGGGCGGTCTCGGTTGCCTTGCAGTCATGCTGACGCTCGGCCGGTTCTACTGGTGGTTCGAAACCTGGTGGCTTGGCGCGCTGCTGGCGACATCCATCGCGCTTCTGACACTGATGGCTTTCATCGAATTGCCGCGTAAGAACCCGTTGCTCGACCTGCGCTGGATTTTCTCCAAAACCAACCTGCACGCCATTGCCGTCCTGCTTGTCTACCGGGCGGTCTCGTCGGAACAATCCTCCACCGCGGTCAGCTTCTATCAGCAGCTTGGCTTGCTCAACGACCAGACCACCATGCTTTATGCCCTCGTGCTGCTTGCCACCATTCTTGGCGGGGCGGCCTGCGCATGGCTGATGTTGACGAAATATGTCGAAACCGCCCATGTCATTGCGCTGACACTGATCGCGACTGGTTCCTTTATGGACAGCCAGTCGACGAACCTCACCCGCCCCGAACAGATGTATCTCAGCCAGATGATGATCGCCTTCGGTGCGGCCATGTTCCTGCCGCCTGTCATGGCGAAGGGTTTCGGCGCAGCACTGGCACGGGGTGCGCCTTATCTGGTGAACTTCATCACCATCTTCCTGTTTACGCAGATCACCGGTTCCATGCTGATGACGGGCCTGCTCGGCAGTTTCGTAACGCTGCGGGAGAAATTCCACTCCAATGTGCTGGTGGAGAACATCCTGCTCACCAACCCTCTCGTTGCCCAGCGTGTCTCCCAGCTTTCCGGTGCTTACAGCCATGTCATCACCGATCCGGCATTGCTGAAGGCGGAGGGATTGTCGCTGCTTGGCCAGCAAGTCAGCCGGGAAGCCTATGTGCTTGCCTATAATGACACGTTCCTGCTCATCTCCGTCGTTTCCGCGCTGGCGCTGGCCGCGCTTTTGATCCACCTCGCATGGTTGCGCATCCGCCCCTTCCTTTTCCCGGAGGACATCGATGCCGCACCGGCCCCCCAGTCTTGAACCTTCCAAGAGTGCCAAAATGTTGAAGAAGTTTTTTACTCCCGTTTCCATTCTCGTGCTGCTCGGCGGTTTCGCCGGTGTTGCGCTCGTGCTTTACGCCTGGCGGCTGCCGCCCTTTCTCTCGACCGTGGAAATGACCGACAACGCATTCGTGCGCGGTTACGTCACGACCATGAGCCCGCAGGTCAGCGGATATGTCGTGGATGTGCCGGTGAAGGATTATCAGGAGGTGAAGCAGGGTGCTTTGCTGGCGAAGATTGATGACCGTATCTATCGCCAGAAACAGGCGCAGGCGGAAGCAACGCTCGATACGCAAAAGGCGGCTCTCGATAATTCCCGCCAGCAGGAAAATGCAGCCAATGCCCATATTCTTTCCAGCCAGGCCGCGGTCGACAGCGCCGAAGCCTCGCTGAAACAGGCCCAACTGGCATCCGACCGGCAGGATAATCTCATAAAAAGCGGCGTGGGAACTTCCAGCCTTCAGGAAGAAGCCCATGCCGCACTGGAAAAGGCGCGGGCATCGCTCTCGCAGGCGAAAGCCGCCCTTGAGGTTTCACGGCAGGATCTGCAGACCATCATCGTTAACCGCAGTTCGCTGCAGGCTGCGGTCGCAAATGCCGAAGCGGCCGTCGAGCTTGCCCGGATCGACCTCGCCAACACCGAAATCCGTGCGCCCGTGGATGGCAGGCTCGGCGAAATCGGCGTGCGCACTGGCCAATATGTCACCGCCGGCACGCAGCTGATGGCCGTTGTGCCGCATGATGTCTGGGTTATCGCCAATTTCAAGGAGACCCAGCTTGCGGGCATGCAGGTCGGCCAACCTGTGACGATTTCCGTCGATGCGCTGCATCGCCGGAAGCTGACCGGCCATGTGGAGCGTTTTTCGCCCGCCACGGGTTCGGAATTCGCCGTTATCAAGCCCGACAATGCGACCGGCAATTTCGTGAAAATCGCCCAGCGTCTCGGTGTGCGCATCACCATCGACGCGGATCAGCCGCTGGCGGCAGAACTTTCGCCGGGCATGTCTGTGGTGGTGCATGTGGACAAGAGCAAGGCGCCCGATGGGGCGGAGACGGCGGCGAGGTAGTCTGGCGTTGAGTTTGCGGAGGGATAACCCCTCTGCAAACTCAGACCACGCAAACAAAAAACCCCGGATGTCGCCATCCGGGGTTTTCCTTTGACCGTTAGGCCAGATCTTACTCGTCGTCGCCGTCGCGGTCAGCTTCCGGATCGAAGAAGTCTTCCGGACGCAGCGCGTCTTCGTCAACGCCGTAGATGGCGTCAGCGGAGGTGAGGCTTTCGCCCTTGGCCTGACGCTCTGCTTCTTCAGCCGAACGGGCAACGTTCAGCTCGACCTGCAGCTCGACTTCGGCGTGCAGGTGCAGGGTAACGTTGTGCAGGCCGATGGTCTTGATCGGCGTGTTCAGCTCAACCTGGTTGCGGCCGATGTTGAAGCCTTCGGCAGCCAGGATTTCAACGACGTCGCGAGCAGCAACAGAACCGTACAGCTGACCGGTTTCGCCAGCCGAACGGACAACGATGAAGGACTTGCCTTCGAGTGCTTCGGCAACCTTCTGGGCTTCCGACTTGCGCTCGAGGTTACGAGCTTCGAGCGTTGCGCGCTCGGTTTCGAAACGGGTCTTGTTGGCGGCGTTGGCGCGCAGCGCTTTGCCCTGCGGCAGCAGGAAGTTACGGGCATAGCCGTCGCGAACCTTGACGGTTTCGCCCATCTGGCCGAGCTTGTTGATGCGTTCGAGAAGAATAACGTCCATCTTCTTGATCCTTTCTATGGTTTGGTTTCGTTCGTAGTGTCGGTTTTCCGCGCCGGCGTCAGGGAGATCGTGCTGCGCACGTCGCTGAGGCCGAACACGAGAATGATGAACAGCGGAAAGACAAAGACCGCCGAGAGATATGCGAGAATGAGGACCGGCAGGCGCCAGTCCTTGCCGCGGGCGCGCTTGTGCAGCGAGGCATAACCCGCCATCAGGAAGCCCGCGCCAAAGGTGCCGCAGATGACCGCGCCGATCATGGCCGCCACGCCGCCAAGGAACATGGCGAGAATGCCGGCCAGGAAAATGAAGATCGCGTTGCGATGCATGCGCAGTGCCGAGGGAATGTCCTCACGCGGGCGCAGGCCCTTGCCGAAAGAGCCGACCAGCCGGGTCGCGAAATAATAGGCCGCAAACAGAAGGATGACCCAGAGGCCGCCCTGAACGATCGGCAGCATCAGCACCAGCAGCGATTTCGTTTGCGCCAGCGCCTCTGCATTGGGTTCGAACAGCGGTTCGCGGTTCTGCACCGAGGTCATCATGATATCGACCATGCGCGCGACCAGATCAGGGCCGTAACCGATCATCCAGCCAAGAATGACGACGGCGACCGAAACCAGAATGCACAGGTGCAGCACGATGCCGGAGAGCGGATACCAGGCAAGCAGATCATCCGGGCCGCCGATTTCGGAAGCCGGGCGCGCCAGATTGGCGAGATGCGAAAGCCAGCCCGCCGGGATCAGCGTGAAGATCGCGATGGTCAGCGCAAACAGCGGCGACATGACCAGCGCACCGATGATGGCGGTGGTGATGATGGCGACGATGGCGGCGCGATTACCCCAGCCCATGCCTGCGATCAGGATCGGCATGGCGGAACCGGCATAGAGCAGGAAAGAAAAGGACGACTGTGCCGTTGCGCCAAGCGTTAAAAACGCGGCGCATATGCCGGCGAGAACGCCGGAGATCAGCACTGTCTGGTTCAACTTTTGCACTTCGCTGTCCTGCTGAAACTAAGCAGTTAGAGGATCGCTCGTGAGAGCCTCATCCCCAACATGGGATTTAGAGTATCGATCCGCGCCCAACGCGGAAGGATCTGGAAAAGCGAGGCCGCGTTAAACGCAGCCTCGCTTCAATTCATTACGCTACAACGTAGGGCAGCAGGCCGAGGAAACGGGCGCGCTTGATCGCCTGGGCGAGTTCGCGCTGCTTCTTCTGGGAAACGGCCGTGATGCGGGAAGGAACGATCTTGCCGCGCTCGGAAATGTAGCGCTGCAGGAGACGTACGTCTTTGTAGTCGATCTTCGGAGCGTTGGCGCCGGAGAAGGGGCACGTCTTGCGACGGCGGTGGAACGGGCGGCGTGCCTGGGAAGAGGATGCGTCAGCCATTGGTCAATTCTCCTTATGCACGGTCTTCGCGCGGACGGCGCGGACGGTCTTCGCGAGGACCACGATCTTCACGCGGGCCACGGTCCGGACGGTCGCCATCGCGGCGCGGACGGTCGTCACGGTCGCGCTTCTGCATCATCGCGGACGGGCCTTCTTCGTGGGCTTCGACGGCGATGGTCATGTAGCGAAGAACGTCTTCGTTGATGCGCATCTGGCGCTCGACTTCATGGATGGCGGCCGCCGGAGCGTCGATGTCCATGAGAGCGTAGTGAGCCTTGCGGTTCTTCTTGATGCGGTAGGTGAGGGACTTCAGACCCCAGTTCTCGATGCGTCCGACTTTGCCGCCGAACGATTCGATAACGCCCTTGTACTGCTCGACAAGTGCGTCGACCTGCTGGGCAGAAATATCCTGCCGGGCAAGGAAGATGTGTTCGTAAAGAGCCATTTAAGCTTTGCCTTTCTTGCGTTTCGTCCTTCACCCGGCAACGGCGCTAAGCCTCAACGACTGCTCCTGAAAAGGCGTGAGCCTTAAAGCAAGAAAAGCGTTGTTCGAGACGGTCGAGAGCGGAGACACGGGAGGCCGGAAAAACCTTATGGTTCCTGCTGTTCCGTGACCGGAACCAGCCCTCCGTTCAGCCACCAGCCAATTGGACCGGGTGTTGTGAACAGCGCGCTTATACGGATTTTTGCCCGGAATGCAAGGGCAGAGGCGAAAAAGCGCGCCGCTCGATCATCAGATCGGCATTGGATATTGCCGGTGAATGGCTGCGATGCCCGTCAGCACGTCCTCGGAAAGAGTGACATCCGCTGCCGCAATATCAACCTTCAGCTGCTCTATCGTGGTGGCGCCGATGATGACGGAGGCCATGAAGGGGCGCGTCAGGCAGAACGCAATGGCGAGCTTTGCGGGGTCGATACCATGCGCGGCGGCAAGCTCCAGATAGGCCTTTACCGGAGCTTCCTGAAGCGGCTGCAGACGGCCACCGAGATCCTTGTTGATGGTTCCGCGTGAACCGGCGGGACGGGCGCCGTTCTGGTATTTGCCGGTCAGCAGCCCTGCTGCCAGCGGTGAATAGGCGAGCAGGCCGACATCTTCATGGTGGGCGACTTCCGCCATGTCCAGATCGAAGCTGCGATAGAGCAGGTTATATTCGTTCTGGATCGTGGCGACGCGCGGCAGGCCCTTGGCTTCGGCGATGTCGATATATTTCTGCGTGCCCCAGGCGCTTTCGTTGGAAAGGCCAATGGCGCGGATTTTTCCGGCCTTTACCAGTTCGCCGAGCGTTTCCAGCTTTTCGGTAATTTCGGCAAGCGTGCGCGCCGTGTCCTGACCGGAAGCGTCAAAGCTCCATGCTCCACGGAAATGATAGGTGCCGCGATTCGGCCAGTGGATTTGGTAGAGGTCTATATAGTCGGTCTTCAGGCGCTGGAGGCTGGTATCGACAGCCTCACGGATCGCGGCTGCGTCGATATCGCGACCGCCACGAATGTAATCGCGTCCTGAGCCGGCAACCTTGGTCGCGAGCACGACCTGATCGCGCTTTCCGGTCTTTTCAAACCACGAGCCGATATAATCTTCCGTCCGGCCCTGGGTCTCCGCGGAAACGGGCGTGGTGGGGTAAAGCTCTGCCGTATCGAAGAAATTCACACCGTTTTCGACGGCGTAATCCATCTGCGCATGCGCTTCGGCTTCGGTATTCTGTGTGCCCCATGTCATGGTGCCGAGGCAGATTTCAGACACGGAAATATCCGTGCGGCCCAATAGTCTCTGTTTCATGGAAATGTCCCGGTGCTTGGCCAGATAGTTTGGAAGGTGGTGTGAAAGTAATGGGGAATTGCCGCAGTGCAAGAAAAAATATGATGAAAAGAAAGGGGAAAACAGCACGACAAAACCCCTCACACCGGGCCGGCAGGCGGCCTCAAGCCTTGACTTCGCTGGTGGGAATGTGAATGGAAGTCGACAAGAATAAAGGCAAGGCCAGACAAGAAGGACGACATCCCATGGGTATTGCATTCACATTTCCCGGTCAGGGAAGCCAGGCTGTTGGCATGGGCAAGGAGCTGGCGGATACCTATCCGGAAGCACGCGCCGTGTTTCAGGAAGTCGACGAAGCGCTCGACCAGAAGCTTTCCGACATCATGTGGAACGGCCCTGAAGAGACGCTGACGCTGACGGCCAATGCCCAGCCGGCCCTCATGGCCGTCTCGATGGCGGTCATGCGCGTTCTTGAGGCGCGCGGATTAAAACTGTCCGATACCGTTTCTTATGTCGCGGGCCACTCCCTCGGCGAATATTCGGCGCTCTGTGCCGCCGGTACTTTCTCGGTTGCCGATACCGCCCGTCTTCTGCGCATCCGCGGCAATGCCATGCAGGCCGCCGTGCCGGTGGGTGAGGGCGCGATGGCCGCAATCATCGGGCTTGAGCACGATGCCGTTTCCGCCATTTGCGACGAGGCTGGCATTCTCGGCGTGTGCCAGATCGCCAACGACAATGGCGGTGGCCAGCTGGTTATATCAGGCAGCAAGGCGGCTGTCGAAAAGGCAGCGGCAATCGCTTCCGAAAAGGGCGCCAAGCGCGCCATCATGCTGCCGGTCTCCGCTCCCTTCCACTCCGCGCTGATGGCGCCGGCGGCGGAAGCCATGCGCGAGGCGCTGGCCAAAGTCGAAAAGCACAATCCGGTCGTTCCTGTCATCGCCAATGTGCGTGCCGCCCCCGTTTCCGACGCCAATGAGATCGCCGGCCTCCTGGTCGAGCAGGTGACGGGCCAGGTGCGCTGGCGTGAGACGGTGGAATGGTTTGCCACCAACAACGTGACCCAGCTTTACGAAATCGGTTCCGGCAAGGTGCTGACGGGCCTTGCCCGCCGTATCGACAAGACGGTGAATGGCGTTGCCGTCAACGGTGCTGCCGATATCGATCAGCTTCTCGCCACGCTTATCGGCTGAGGCGGGATTTCTCCCGCAGCCGCATTCCTCAGGGCGCAACAACGCTCACCATTTTCAGTCCGAAGCTCTAAAGAAGGAATAGGACATGTTTGATCTGACAGGCCGCAAGGCCCTCGTAACCGGCGCGACCGGCGGCATTGGCGAAGAAATCGCCCGCCTTCTGCACAAAAAGGGCGCAACTGTCGGCCTGCACGGCACCCGCGTTGAAAAGCTTGAGGCGCTGGCGACGGAACTTGGCGACCGCGTCAAGATTTTCCCGGCCAACCTCGCCGACCGCGCCGAGGTCAAGGCACTCGGTGAAAAGGCTGAAGCCGAGCTGGAAGGCGTCGATATCCTCGTCAACAACGCCGGCATCACCAAGGATGGCCTGTTCGTTCGCATGAGCGACGAAGACTGGGATAACGTCATCGAAGTGAACCTGACGGCGATGTTCCGCCTGACGCGCGAGCTGACGCATCCGATGATGCGCCGCCGTTTTGGCCGCATCATCAACATCACCTCCATCGTCGGCGTTACCGGCAATCCCGGCCAGGCGAACTATTGCGCTTCCAAGGCCGGCATGATCGGCTTTTCCAAGTCGCTGGCGCAGGAAATCGCCACCCGCAACGTTACCGTCAACTGCGTAGCCCCGGGCTTCATCGAAAGCGCGATGACCGGCAAGCTCAACGACAAGCAGAAAGACGCCATCATGGGCGCCATTCCCATGAAGCGCATGGGCACGGGTGCCGAAGTCGCCTCTGCCGTGCTTTATCTCGCTTCCAACGAAGCGGCCTACATGACCGGCCAGACCCTGCACGTCAACGGCGGCATGGCGATGATCTGACGGCACGTAAGTCCGTCATGAAAAGGATTGCGGCGCTGTTTAAGCACCTTCTTGGGTAGCTGGCGCCGCAAGGCCCCGCTGACCGGTTTTCGGCGAAATTGCCTGTCATACGCTGTGCTTAGCGCGTTTTCAGGCTTTTCGACCGATTGAAACCATGTTAAGCGGGCCAAGACTGTGAACAGTCGTCCCGGAGAGACAGGAAGCCGTTGCGATTTTGCGTGACGATGTCTAGCTTGGACCGGGTTGAACGGGTTTGCCCGCAGTGCCGGATTTGAACGGCGCATGAGGGCTTCTAACAGGGCAGGGTGCCGCGAGGCATTCCCTTCAAAATAAAGGTCGAGGAAACCGACATGAGCGATATCGCAGAACGCGTAAAGAAAATTGTAATTGATCATCTTGGCGTTGACGCCGACAAGGTTGTTGAAGGCGCCAGCTTCATTGACGATCTGGGCGCTGATTCGCTCGATACCGTTGAACTGGTCATGGCTTTCGAAGAAGAATTTGGCGTTGAAATTCCCGACGACGCTGCGGATTCGATCCTGACCGTCGGCGACGCTGTCAAGTTCATCGAGAAGGCCCAGGCCTGATCGACCCGCATGGGGAGGTGCAATATCCTCCCGTCTTGGCCCGGCTTGTCCGGGCCAATGTTTTATCGGCCGGTGGCACGTGCTCCGACAGGTGCTCGTTTCCGGCGATGCATGAGGTTACGGCCCGGAACGGTAGCCGCGATTCTCATGCCGTGATTTTGAAATGCTGCGCCATTGCGTGAACACCCCGTGGTGCCCGATGTCGCAGAAGACCGATGATTTGGATAAGGGCGGAGCATTGGCGATGAGGCGTGTCGTTATCACCGGTACCGGCATGGTATCTCCTCTTGGATGTGGAACGGAAGTGACCTGGGAACGGCTGTTGGCCGGCCAGAACGGCGCCCGTCTCGTGACTGAATTCGAAGTCGAAGACCTTCCTGCAAAGATCGCCTGCCGCATTCCCGTGGGCGATGGTTCCAACGGCACCTTCAATGCCGATGACTGGATGGAACCCAAGGAACAGCGCAAGATCGATCCCTTCATCCTGTATGGCATGGCTGCCGCCGACATGGCGCTTGCTGATGCAGACTGGCATCCTGAAACCGACGAAGACCAGATCGCAACCGGCGTTCTGATCGGCTCCGGCATCGGTGGTCTGGAAGGCATCGTCGAGGCCGGTTATACGCTGCGTGACAAGGGCCCGCGTCGCATTTCCCCGTTTTTCATTCCCGGCCGCCTGATCAATCTCGTATCCGGCCAGGTTTCCATCCGCCACAAGCTGCGCGGACCGAACCATGCCGTGGTGACGGCCTGCTCGACCGGCGCGCACGCTATCGGCGACGCCGCCCGGTTGATCGCGCTCGGCGATGCCGATGTCATGGTCGCCGGTGGTGCCGAATCGCCGGTCTGCCGCATCGCGCTTGCCGGTTTTGCGGCCTGCAAGGCCCTTTCCACCCAGCACAATGACAATCCGGAAAAAGCCTCGCGCCCTTATGATCGCGACCGCGATGGTTTCGTCATGGGCGAGGGTGCTGGCATCGTCGTTCTGGAAGAGCTGGAGCACGCCAAGGCGCGCGGCGCGAAGATCTATGCGGAAGTGGTCGGTTACGGCCTTTCTGGTGATGCCTATCACATCACGGCACCGTCCGAAGATGGCGAAGGCGCCTACCGCTGCATGTCGATGGCGCTGAAGCGGGCGGGCCTGACGCCTGACGATATCGACTATATCAATGCCCACGGCACATCCACCATGGCCGATACCATTGAGCTTGGAGCTGTCGAGCGTCTTGTCGGCGAATCGGCCTCGAAGATTTCCATGTCTTCCACCAAGTCGGCCACCGGCCATCTGCTCGGTGCGGCGGGCGCCATAGAGGCGATCTTCGCTACGCTTGCAATCCGCGACAACATCGTTCCGCCGACGCTGAATCTCGACAATCCCGATGTCGAGACCAAGATCGATCTTGTGCCGCACAAGGCGCGCAAGCGGCAGGTCAATGTGGCGCTTTCGAATTCCTTCGGCTTCGGTGGCACAAACGCCTCCCTCGTGCTGCGCCGTTACGAAGCGTAAGTCGCGGCGGCTGTGGCCGTCGCGATGGCGTCCGCGCCGCATACCGTCCCCGGCGGTGCGGCGCTCTCCTGCCGGACGCTTTAAAAGAATGTTCTTTCCTTAGAAGAACGTGGTTCGGCTTGCGAAAGCCATTCCGGTTTTCGCGCCGATATTGTAGTCATTGATTGGGAGAGTTTGCCGGTCTGCTCGATTTCGGACCACAGGTATCTTTCCCCCATCGGCTTTGTCCGAGGTGATATTCGTGAGGCAGAACAAGAAGGCTTCACGGTGTCTTTATGTGGTGCAGGAAGCCATTCCGAACCTGTTTTTGCCGCATTACCTGCGCAAAAAGCGCTGACAACGCCGAACTGAAAAGGACCGACGGTGAGCGACACGAACCAGAACAGCCAGGGACCATACGGACAAAACGGCGCGGGCGAAGGCAATCGCGGTCCGATCATTCCGAAATCCCCGACGGAAGCCTTGCGGCCGGAAAAGGTGCCGGCGCCGCCGAAGCGCTCCCGCAAGGCCCATGGCCAGCTTGTCATCTTCCTGAACTTCCTGATGACGCTTGCCGTTGCCGTTTGCGTCCTGGCGATCGCCGCCTTTTATTACATGATCAATGCGTTTCAGGAGCCGGGGCCGCTTGAAACGAATACACATTTCACCGTGCGTAATGGTGCCGGTCTCATTGAGATCGCCAATAATCTCGAGCGCAACGACATCATTTCCAACGCACGCGTTTTCCGTCTGATGGCCGGCAGCTATCTGCAAAAGGACCAGACGTTGAAGACCGGCGAATATGAGATCAAGGCCGGCGCATCGATGAAGGACATCCTGATGCTGCTGGAATCGGGCAAGTCGATCCTTTATTCCGTGTCGCTGCCTGAAGGGTTGACGGTCAAGCAGATGTTCGCCCGCCTTGCTGCCGACGAGGTTCTGGATGGTGAACTTCCCGCCACCTTGCCACCGGAGGGTAGTCTGCGTCCGGATACTTACCGCTTCACCCGCGGCACCAAGCGCGAAGAAATCATCAATCAGATGAGCGCGGCGCAGGACAAGCTGATCGACATGATCTGGGAACGGCGTGATCCCGACCTGCCGATCAAGACCGTCGAGGAGTTCGTGACGCTGGCCTCGATCGTCGAAAAGGAAACAGGCAAGGATGACGAGCGCGCCCATGTTGCCTCGGTCTTCTACAACCGCCTGAAAAAGGGCATGCGTCTGCAATCCGACCCGACGATCATCTATGGTCTGTTCGGCGGTGACGGTAAACCTTCGGATAGGCCGATTTATCAATCGGATCTCCAGAAACAGACGCCGTTCAACACTTACGTGATCAAGGGCCTGCCGCCATCGCCCATCGCCAATCCCGGCCGGGCCGCACTGGAGGCGGTTGCCAACCCATGGCGCACGGATGATCTTTATTTCGTGGCCGATGGTACGGGCGGTCATGTGTTCGCAAAGACGCTGGACGAGCACAATGCCAATGTGCGCCGGTGGCGCAAAATCGAGGCCGAAAAGGCGGCTGCCGGAGCGAATCCCGAAGTTGTCGTGGATGGTCAGCCCGGTGGTGCAGAGGCGGAAAAACCGGCCAATAACTAACTGATAAATCACGGCCGGGCCTTGTGACCACAAGGCCCGGTTTCGTGCGGCTTGACGGGGGGATTCCATATATGACGTTGCAATCGATGACCGGCTTCGCGCGCAGCGAAGGCACCTCCGGCCGCTACCGCTGGGCGTGGGAATTACGCTCGGTAAACGGCAAGGGGCTGGATCTGCGCCTGCGTCTGCCTGCCGGTCTGGAAGCCTTGGAAACCGGGCTGAGGGAAATCGCGGGCGCGCATCTTTCCCGCGGCAATATCCAGGCGGGACTGGCGCTCTCAGTTGCCGAGAACCGGCTCGAGGCGGTCATCAATCGCGATGCTCTCGCCGCGGTTCTGGCGCTCAAGAAGGAACTGGGCGATGTCGTCGACGACAAGCCATTGAGCTTCGATACGCTGCTTACGTTGCGCGGTCTGGTCGATATTCGCGAGGCGGAAGACGATGTGGAGGCGCTGGCTGCGCGCAACGGCGATGTGCTGGCTGGCTTCGCTGTTGCAGTCGAAAAGCTGAAGGACATGCGCGAGCGGGAAGGGGCATCTCTGTTCGCCATCCTTTCCGGTCATATCGACCGGATCGAGCAGCTTGTGAACATCATTGAAAGCGATCCCTCCCGTCACCCGGAGCAGATCGCGGCGAGGCTTGCTCAGCAGATTGCGCTGATTGGCGATGGCATGCACGGGCTTGATCGTGACCGCCTTCATGCCGAGGCGGCGCTGATCGCCACCAAGGCGGATCTGCGCGAAGAGATCGATCGGCTGCATGCCCATGTGCAGGCCTCTCGGGAGCTTTTGGCCAATGGCGGTCCGGCTGGCCGCAAGCTCGATTTTCTTGCACAGGAATTTAACCGTGAGTCGAATACAATCTGTTCCAAATCGAACGCCAGTGCGGTAACCGCAGCAGGTATAGAGCTGAAAGTGGTTATCGACCAATTCCGCGAGCAGGTCCAAAATCTGGAGTAGACCCATGGCCCCGGTGAATATTTCTCCCGTCACGATCGCCCGCAGGGGGCTGATGCTGGTGATTTCTTCGCCTTCCGGCGCGGGCAAATCCACGATCGCGCGCAACCTGCTTGAGAAAGACAAGAATATCAGCCTTTCCGTCAGCGTCACCACACGCGCTCGACGGCAGAGCGAGATCGAGGGCATTCACTACCACTTCATCTCCAAGCGCGATTTCGAGCGCATGCGTGATAATGAGGAATTGCTGGAATGGGCCGAGGTTCACGGCAATTTCTACGGCACGCCGCGCGAGCCGGTGGAAGATGCCATGGCCGCCGGCCGCGACATGCTGTTCGACATCGACTGGCAGGGTGCCGAGCAGTTGCAGGACAAGATGAAGGCAGACGTGGTCTCGATCTTCATCCTGCCGCCGACCATGACCGAACTGCAATCGCGCCTGCACCGCCGCGCCGAAGACACCGAAGAGGTGATCAAGACCCGGCTTCTCAATTCCCGCGCCGAAATCGAGCACTGGCGCGACTATGACTACGTCATTCTCAATGACGACCTGCAGGCCGCTTTCGAGGCCGTCGAAGCAATCGTCAAAGCCGAACGCGTCCGCCGAGACCGCCGCCATGGCATGTTCGATTTCGTGCGGGCTTTGCTGGAGGAAGAGCCGAAGCTCTGATTTATGCGATGAGTCCGCGCGCCAGCCATTGCCGTGACAATCGCTCGTCCGCCGCGTCTTCCGCCCAGCCATGACCTGTATTGATCGTTTCGAGCACGGCATCAGCCCCGGCTGAGACCAGTTGCTCGGCCAAATGCGGAGCGTCGGAGGGGTGACGCCGGTCGTCGTTGACGCCTGCAAGCAGAAGTACGGGGTACCCCGCGAGGTTCGGAAGAGGCTGGTCTTTTCTCGGAGACAACGGACGAAGCAGGATGGCGCCTTTCGACAGATGATGCGCTTGGCACATGGTTTCAGCCGCGACGATCGCGCCGTTCGAGTATCCGACGAGAAGGGGCTCTTGCGCCGTCTGCTGACATACAAAGGCAACGAAGCCGCACAGTCTGGTTGCCTGATGTTTCAGATCGTCGATATCGAGTTCTCTGTCGGGTTTTCTGCGAAAAAATGCGAAACCATTCTCCCAGGGAACCGCGCCCCTCGGCGCATATAACGCACCCTTAGGAAAGACGGCGCGGCCAAAAGAAATGAGGTCGTCTTCCGTTCGTCCCGATCCATGCAGCAAGATGACAGCGCAATCCGGCGTTTCAGCGGGAATATCAAGCTTATAGTGAAAACCGGCATTCTCCACGCACTTGCTCCTCCATTCGCAGGTGTCCAGGAACCGTTGCTTCCGTTCGGAACGGCGAACATCTGCCAGATGTTACAGGCAATTCGCCAGTGTCACGAATTCCTCCACTGAGAGCGTCTCCGCCCGCCGCGTGGGATCGATACCAGCCTTTTCAAGCAGCGCCTCGCCGCCGAGGCTTTTCACGCTCTGGCGCAACATCTTGCGGCGCTGACCGAAGGCGGCTTCGGTCACTTTTTCGAGCTTGGCGACGTCGCAGGGCAGCGGCTTGTCCTTCGGCAGCAGATGCACGACGGTGGAGGTTACCTTCGGTGGCGGGCTGAAGGCCTGTGGCGGGACATCGAAGGCCATTTCGGCAACCGTACGCCAGCCGGCGAGAACGCCAAGGCGGCCATAATGGTTGTCGCCTTCTTCCGCCACGATGCGCTGCCCGACTTCCTTCTGGAACATCAGCGTCATGGAGAGCCAGAAGGGCGGCCATTGCTTCGGCAGAAGCCAATTGACCAGCAATTGCGTGCCGACATTGTAAGGCAGGTTGGCGATGATGCGCACCGGCTCGCCGACGGGGACCAGAGCCTCGAAATCGGTCTGCAGGGCGTCTCCCTCTATGACCTCAAGCCGTCCGGGGTAATGCGCCTCGATTTCCGCCAGTGCCGGCAGGCAGCGACTGTCCCGTTCGACAGCGATGACCTTTTTCGCCCCGAGCGAAAGAATAGCGCGGGTGAGGCCGCCGGGACCGGGCCCGACCTCAATGACAGTCACGCCTTCGAGCGGTCCCGCCGTTCTGGCGATCTTCTGGGTAAGATTGAGGTCGAACAGGAAGTTCTGTCCGAGCGATTTCTTCGCATCGAGCCCATGACGCTGGATGACGTCCCGTAGCGGTGGTAGTCCGTCGATGGCCGCCATTATGCGCCGGCCCGGCTGCGGAGGGAAATGTCCGCCGCCATCTTGAGTGCCGCCACGAGGCTCGCCTCATTGGCGATGCCCTGGCCGGCAATACCAAAGGCAGTGCCATGGTCTGGCGAGGTGCGAATGAAGGGCAGCCCGAGTGTGACGTTGACCGAATCGTCGAAGCCCAGCGCCTTGGCGGGAATGAGCGCCTGATCGTGATACATGCACACTGCCACGTCATAACGCTTGCGGGCGGCATCGTGGAACATGGTGTCAGCGGGCAGGGGACCGAACGCATCGATTCCGTCCTTGCGCAGCCGCATGGTCGCGGGGTGAACGATATCGCGATCCTCCGTGCCGAGTGCGCCGTCTTCACCCGCGTGCGGGTTCAGCCCGGCAACCGCCAGACGCGGAGCTTCGATGCCGAATTTCCGTCGCAGATCCGCATCGATGATCCGGCAGGTCGTGACGATCAATTCTTCCGTCAGCGCGGCCGGCACGTCTTTCACGGGAATATGGATCGTCACCGGCACGACACGGACCTTGGGGCCGGCGATCATCATGACAGGCGTGACTTGTTCACCGGTCTGGCGCAAGGCGAGATCAGCCAGAAACTCCGTGTGACCGGGGAAACCGAAGCCAGCCTCGTAAAGCACCGATTTTGCGATGGGATTGGTGACAACGGCCGCAGCCTTGCCCTCAACCGTCAGCGAAACGGCGGTTTCGATGGCCTTGATTGTGGCATGGGCGGCGCCGACATGCGGTTGCCCCGCCTGCACGTCGAAGCCAACGGAAAGAGGTAGGATCGGAAACGCGTTTTCGAAAAGGCCAACGGCACTGTCCGCATCGCAGGTCTCGATATTGAGCGGCACGCCGATCAGCGACGCGCGGCTTGCCACCACATCGGGGTCGCCGATGAAGATGAAGGGGGGCACACCGTTTTCCCGGCGCTTCGCCCAGGCGGTAATGGCGATATCAGGGCCGATACCGGCTGGATCTCCCTGTGTCAGGGCAAGCGGCAGGGATGCATATGTCACGGAAAGACCCGGCTCTTGTATCAATATCAGGTGTTGACGATCTGCGCCTTCTTGCGCAGCTCATCCATGTATTTCTTTTCGTTCGGGTTTTCGCCTTCCTTGGCCTTCATCAGGTCTTCGGACTTGAACACCATTTCCGCCGCATAGTCGTCGGAAACCTGGCGCTGCTTGCAGATGGCCAGATATTCGACGCCCTTTTCGGTCACGCGCGTGCCGGTGGTGCCGCCTTCCTTGGTCTTTTCTACCAGAGCCTTCCAGTCTTCCGGCAACTCAGGCGCCAGAATGCGGCCGAGGTCCTTGATTGCCACATCACGCATGGTCGCGGCAAAGCTCATCGCCTGATCGCAGCCGGGATAACGTTTGCGCGAGGCTTCAGCCTCCGCCTTGCGCTTGCCAGTGATGGCGTTGCGCTTTGCTTCCGGGATAACGAAGATGACCTGCTGCAGGAAATATTCCGTGGTGACCGGTTTGTCGCCTCGCTCCTTCAGGCGGGTGACAAGATCCTGCGTTGACATCTTGCCGCGCGCGCCATAACGGGCGTTCACAAGGCGCGGCCAGCTCATCTGAACGGCGATGAAGGCCTTGAAGTGGTCCGCGCCAACACCCGCCTGCGCCAGCACCTTCGTCAACTGCTCCGGCTTCATCTTGTTGTTGCCGGCAAATCGCGCGAAGGCAGCATCGACATCCTCCGTACTGACCGACATTTTGACGCGGGCGATTTCTTCGCGCTTCAGCGCTTCATCGACAAGCTGCTCACGCGCCTTTTCATTGAGGTTGCCGGACTGGCGCTGCAGCTTCAGGAAGGCGACGCGCTTGGAAATGTCGTCATTGGTGATCGGGGTCTTGTTGACGACGATCTTCACGGTGTTATCGGCAAAGGCCTGACCGGCATAGGGCACGATGGCCATGGGAACGGCGAATATCGCAAAGGCAAAAGCAGCGCCACGCAAAGCCGACTTTCCGAAATTCATCATATCCTTCTCCCTTTCGTCAGGCAGGGTCCTGTTGCCCTGTCCCGCCAATCTGTTCGTCTGGTAACAGGGATTTTGCCTTCCCCCGCCTTTCAGACCTGCACATGTGCATCCGCACCGCGAATTTGCCACGTATATATCATCGTGATCCGCAAAACGGCAATGTGTCGGTTTGTTGAAAGAAACCCGATACTGTCATGCCGGGTCGACACTGGCGCGTTGTTGCGGCAAAACCGTGACTACTACTGGTCTGATAGCAAAAAGGCAGGCCACAATGCTGTGCGGCCCGCCTTTAAACTCAGTAATTGTTCGGCTTCCAGCCAATATCCATGTCGTTCCAGTCTTCGTTCGCGGAGCCGACGCTGATATCGCCAAGGGTACGGAAGGCAAGACGGGCATTGATCGACCAGTCATTGGCGGCCTGGCGGCTGGAGTTGATGTTGCCTTCGTCGGAATAGCTGACCGTCAAGATCGTGCATTCATCCTGATAGGCGATACCAATCCGGCGTTCGGCGGCAAACTTGCCGTTCAGATCGTAGTTGATCGAGCCGAACAGCGACCAGTTATCGTCCATGCGCAGTGAACCGGATGCCTGGATGATATCGCGGTCTTCGTTATAGCCGTATTTCGGCTGCGCCTTGACCTGCGTATAGCTGAGCCTGCCGTTGATGCGGCGATCCGAATAGCTGATGCCCGTTTCAGACCGGTTGATTTCGAAATTGTCCTTGTCGAGACGCAGGCTCGAGGACAGCGAAAGACCGATAGGTGCATCGAATGCAGCCATGGCGACATAATCCGAACGATCGGATTCGAGGCCGGAATCGGCGCCGACATTCAGAAGATCATAGGAGGCGAAGGAATTATCGCCAGCGAGATGGAAGGACTGGCCGGCAATGGCGCGAACACCGTAACCATTGTCGAAAGTACCGTTGTAACGGAAGCCGATATTGGCTCGTGTGCCGCCTTCGATCCGGTCGAAGCCCGAAAATTTGTCGCGCTCAAACAGGTTTGTGGCGTCGAACACAAAGGCTTGTGAGTCCTCGTTCGGGAAACGACCGGAATATTGCTCGTTCGGCCGCACGAAAATCTGCGCGATGGGCTCGATCACGTGGCTGCTGTTGAGAGCCGTGAACAGCCAGGGATAACGCACCTCAAGGCCACCGGTGACCATGCCGCGCAAGGCAGCATCGTCATGGATCATGCCTTCATAGGCATAGGATGTGCCGCCGGAGGTGAAGCTTGCCGCAGTCATGTCGGTCCACAACGCGTCGCCGCGCGCCGCAAGGATCGGCGTGATCTGAAGACCGCTATCCATCGTGATGGTGCGCTTCCATTCCGCTTCCGTGGTCCAGCGCGTGTAAGAGCCTTCCAGACCGTTGAAGCGCGGGAAGCCGCCCATCGCGTAGGAATCCTGCGTCGAACGGCTGATGCTCGTGAAGTTCGTAGTCAGCGAGAGCTCGCCGCCATAGATCGGATCCGGCAGGAAGTAACGATAGTCAACGACCGGATGAACGATCGCCTGCTTACGTTCCTTGAGCTCGGAATTATCCGTGTCCTGAACGTTGAAGTAATAACCGCGGGCGTCGAAGCTGTTACGTTCGCCAGTGCCTGTCAGATAAATCTGATTGGTCTGGACGTCGTTCTTGTAGCCTTTCAGGCTGTAGGTACGCGAAAAATTGTTATCCGACTGCACCATGGCGTCCCAGCCGAAGGCCCAGCGCGGGTTGATGCTGAAATCGCCCTTGCTGGCAACCATGCCGCGCTGATCGTTCAGCGCGTCACTCGTTCCGGCAATGAACGTATCCGAGGACTGCTGGCTGATGCCGGCGATCGTCAGCGTGTGCATGCCGGTTTCGAAACGCTGGCGCAACTCAGCCTGAAGAAGCAGGCCCTGTTTTGTGTAGTAGGTCGGTGTGACCGTGAGGTCGGACGTATCGGAAAGAACCTGGAAATAGGGGACACCGATACCGAAGCCGAGCTTGTTGGTCATGCTCATCTGCGGGAACAGGAAGCCCGACTTCCGCTTCACCGTATTGTCCGGCACCGTCAGGAACGGGATATAGGCGATCGAATGGCCGAAAAGCTGCAGACGTGCTTTTTCAAGCCGCACCGTATGGGTCTTGCCGTCCTGAATGACGCGCTCGGCCTTGACCTGCCACAGCGGCGCCTTTTCCGGGCGCTCGGCGCAGGGCAGACACGCGGTGTAGACACCGTTGTTGAGGACCATCAGGTCGCCTTCAAGGCGCTCGGCGCTTTCCCCGGCAATGCGGGTATTGTCCGTGGTCTCGACGCGCAATGCGTTGACGAAGCCCTGACCGAAGTCGTCGGTCACGTCCATCTCGTCGGCATAGATCTTGTTGCCACCCGGCTCGATCAGCTCGATGTTGCCATGGGCGACCACGCGACCGGTCTGCTGGTTATATTCCACTTGCTGGGCCACCATACGGTAGCCCGAATATTTCATGCGAACCACGCCCTTCGCGATGACGCGCTGGGAATCGCGGTTATAGGTCAGTTCATTTGCTGTAAGCAGGAGTTTCGAATCGTCTTGGCTTGCCGACGCAAGCAAACCATCCTGGCCGAAAGCGACCGGGCTGGATGCCAAATACGCGCACACAGCGGCACCTGTCAGAAGGGCCGTCCAAAGCCGCCTGATATTCCCGCGGTCAATTACCGCCACTTAGCCGTCCTCCTGATGAAGCAGAATGGTTGCCCCCAAAGCCAACGCCACGATGACTGGAACCCAGACCGCGACGGTGGGAGGGACAACACCACCACTCCCGAATGCCCTTACGAGCACGGTTACTACATAAAGCACGAAGCCGGAAACGATTCCACCCAGAATCACGGAGCGCGACTGGGCGAAGCGGCTGAACTTTAATGAAACGGTCGCGGCGATCAAGGTCATCGCAACCAGAAGCAGGGGCGTCGATAGCAGGAAATGATACTGCGTCTCAAGCGCCTTTGAAGATAGTCCAAAGGACTTTGCAACTTCGATCTTGTGAGAAAGGTCAAAGAAAGCAACGGTTTCCGTCTGCGTCATGCGCTCTTGGACGAATTCCCGTCTCAGATTGGTACTGATCTGCATGCTCTCTTGCCGAACTGGCACATGTCCGGCCCGCGTTTCAGAAACGCCGTTAAGAAGCCAGTAACCATCTTCCAATTTAGCCGACTTCGCATCCTTCCGCGAGACGATGTTTCCGTCCTTGTCGAGGTCGATGAGAACCACGTCGAGAAGCATCGTTCCGTTGTCTTCGAAGCTCTTGGCGCCGATGATCGTATCCTGGCCGCCGCTCGACTGGCGCATCCACGGAATGATCTGCTGCTGGCGTCCGCCGCCCGCTTCGTTTCGCAGGCCGGCTTCCATGGCGAGCGACTTGTTCTGGCCCCACGCTGCGATGGGGTTCAGGACAGTGACCGACAGGATGCCGATGAGGACCGCGCCGAGCACGAAGGGGAGAATGAACTGCCAGGCGGAAATGCCGGCGGCGCGCGTCACGACCAGTTCGTAGCGCCGGTTGAGCGAGATCAGCGTCGTCATGCCGACGAACAGCGCAATGAATGGTATGGTCTGCTGCAGGATCAACGGCAGGCGAAGCGCGGTCAGGCCAAGCGCGGCCGGAACGGAATAGCCGGGCAGGCCGGACATGCGCCGCGCCGTTTCGCTGAAGTCGGCAAGGTAAATGATCGAGGATACGCCGATCACGAACCAGATGGCCGTGATGAGATATCGTTTCAGGAAGTACCGGGCGAGCGTGTTGAAGATCATGCGTTGCCGCTCCCCGAATTGCGCGCCAGCCGGCTGGAGAAGAGACGGCGCAACCGGCCCGCCGCATCGGTTACCATCCTCGGCATTTTCGGTTTACGGCCGGTGATCAGCACGAAGGCGGCCGCAGCACCGCTGAGGCCCGGAACGGCATAGACCAGAGGAATGAAGGCTGCGCTCTGCTTCACCTGGTTCGTGACGTAAAAACCGAGCCAGCGAAGCACGAAAGCCGTCACCAGCGCCGCGACCATCGGATGCATGCGCGCCTCGCGGTGCGAACGGGCGTCGGCGGCGATGACCAGCGATATCAGCGCAAAAGAAAAGGCGAACATCCAGTCCGACAGTCGCTTGTGCAATTCGCTGCGGAACGTCTCCGGCGAGCGCTTGTAGCTCGCATTGTTTTCATCGGGCGAGAGAAGGAAACCGAGGCTGGCGTCGCCCGGAGAGAGCGAAGGCTCCGAATCCTGCTTTTCCGACATGGTCGAAAGGTCGAAGGCATAGGACAGGAACTTGACGATCGAGACCTTGCCGTCAGGCGTCTTCTGCTGCACCTCGCCGTCGCGCATGGTGAGCGACGTACCGCTTTCGTCGATCATGCCTTCCTTGGCATAATAAATGAGATCGAAATTCGGATCGCGGCGGTCGGCAACGAACAGTCCCTTGAGAATACGACCCTGCCGTTGGGCAATCTGCACGTAAAGGCCGTCCTGGATGGTACGGAACGTCTTCTCCTCGATCACGGAGGAGAGAAGGTCGGCATAGGCCGCAGCCACCATCTGCCGGGCCGAACTGCGGGCAGGCGGCTCGACGAAATTGGTGATGGTGAAGGAAAGCGCGCTCAGGACGGCGGCCAGAATGAGAACCGGGCGATACATGATCGAACGCGGAGATCCGGCCGCATCGATGATCGCGAGCTCGGAATCATTGTTCATCGTCGTGAAAATCTGGGTGATGCCGATGACGAGCGCGAAAGGCAGCACGACGGGAATGAGCGTCGGCAGGATCATCGTCGCGAGCGCCATGAAGGAACCCATCGACTGGCCCGTATCGGTCACGAGATTGATTCTCTGGAGAACCTGGATGGTCCAGATGATGGCCAGCACCGGCAACAGCGCGACCAGAAACATCTGCGTTGTCCGCCGCAGGATATAGTTCTCGAGAAGCTTCATACGGCCCTGTTCGACATTGTTTTTCCCTGCGATCGCTCGCCGAGTTTCCGCCTATCTAATCGCATCGTTTGCAATTGGCTATTCCGGCAGGCTCACAAATATGTTTTGCGCGACAATTTTTCCGCCGCCTGTGTCTTTTTGTGGAACAAGCTGTCGGTTTCATGACGGGAGTTCGCATTCACTAAAAATGCATTTCCTTTAACGGCTGTGGGGCTTTAAAGAATGCGGGGTTGCGCCCGGGGCCGAAAAGGCCATGATCATGCGCATCGTGCAAGTCGTAGAAGAAGAGCAGGAAAACATGTCCGCCAAATTCGATATATCTTTCGCCAATTCCGCCTCGCTGGAAAATGCCCTGGCCGTGATGCTGCAGGCCTCGGGTGATGCGAAGGCCGTCGCCGGTGCTTCCGAAGCCGATCCGGGTGGTGTGATCGAAAGGGCGGCGAAGATCGCGGGCTTTTCCGCAAAATCCATGACGACGCTCGATGTTATCGCGCCGCAGGGTTCCGCTGCCGACCGGCTGCTGGTCATCGGAATCGGAAAGCCGTCGAAGCTGGTCGCCCATGACTGGCTGCGTGCCGGCGGTACGGCGGCTGCCCATTTCAAGAGGGCGGACAAGGTCGTTGTCTATCTCGATGCGCCGGGCGTAGAGGTTGGCGCTCAGGCGGCGGCGGATTTCGCGCTTGGTCTTCTGCTGCGCGCCTACAGCTTCGATGCATACAAGACCAAGAAAAAGTCCGAGGACGAAAAGACGCCGAAGAAGGTGGAGATCATCATCGTCACGGCCGCCCATCAGGATGCGGAAAAGGCTTTTGCCGTCTCCGAGGCGGTTGCGGGCGGCGTTATACTGGCGCGCGATCTCGTCAACCTCCCTCCGAACGTTCTCGGCCCGGTCGAATTCGCCGAAAAGGCGGAAGAGTTGCGCAAGCTCGGCGTCGAGGTGGAGGTCCTTGGCGAAAAGGAACTGAAGAAGCTTGGCATGAATGCCCTTCTCGGCGTGGCGCAGGGTTCGGCCCGTCCGCCGCGGCTTGCGGTCATGCAATGGAACGGCGGCTCCAAAAAGGATGAACCCGTTGCCTTTGTCGGCAAGGGGGTCGTTTTCGATACCGGCGGCATTTCGCTGAAGCCCGGCCTCAACATGGAAGACATGAAGGGTGACATGGGTGGTGCTGCAGCCGTAACCGGCTTGATGCATGCGCTTGCGGCCCGCAAGGCCAAGGCAAACGTTATCGGTGTCATCGGCCTTGTCGAGAACATGCCTGATGGCAACGCCCAGCGCCCCGGCGACATCGTGACTTCCATGTCCGGCCAGACCATCGAGATCATCAATACCGACGCCGAAGGACGGCTGGTTCTGGCCGATGCGCTCTGGTACACCAAGGAGCGTTTCAATCCGAAATTCATGATCAATCTCGCAACACTGACGGGCGCGATCACCGTGGCGCTCGGCAATCTGCAGGCCGGATTGTTCTCCAACGACGATGAACTGGCAACGCGGCTTTCGCAGGCCGGCGAGGTGACGGCTGAAAAACTGTGGCGCATGCCGCTCCACAAGGATTACGACAAGATCATCGATTCCAAATTTGCCGACATGAAGAACAGCTCGGGCCGCCTGGCGGGCTCCGTCACCGCTGCGCAGTTCCTCAAGCGCTTCGTGGGTGAAACACCGTGGGCGCATCTCGATATCGCCGGGACAGCCATGGGCTCGCCGCTGACCGAGATCAACCAGTCCTGGGGATCGGGTTACGGCGTGCGTCTTCTGAACGAACTCGTTCGCGCCCATTACGAAGATTGAGACGAGCGGAGCGGCACGCCAGCGCATGACTGAAATTCTGTTCTATCACCTGACGGAATCGAAGCTGGAGGACGCGCTGCCGCCCTTGCTCGAGAAATCGCTGGAACGCGGCTGGAAGGTCGCGGTCCAGACAGTGGGCGAGGAGCGCCGGGACTTCCTCGACACGCATCTCTGGACGTTCCGCGACGACAGCTTCCTTCCGCACGCCACCGACACTTCGCCAGTACCGCAAAACCAGCCGATTCTCCTGACGGCATCGGACGGGAACGCCAACGCCGCGAGTGTTCGTTTTCTCGTCGATGGCGCCGAGCCCCCGGCAGTGGAGGCTTATGAACGCATCGTCTTCATGTTCGACGGATACGATGCCTACCAAACCGAAATGGCGCGAAACCACTGGAAAAGGCTGAAAACGGAGGGGCATTCGCTGACCTACTGGCAGCAATCGCCGGAAGGGCGCTGGCAGAAAAAGGCATGACCCGTCCCCCGTCTGACTACCTTTGCAACGGGAAAATGGCCGGTAAGAAATCGCATGTGGTGTCGCCCGTGACGGTTGTTTTATGAACGCATGCAACATGTACGCTTTTAGACGCGTTATCAGCAGACAGAGGGGATATGCGATGGGACAGATGATGCCACGACCGGATCTGGAGCTGGAACGACTGGTAGCAGTGCGGTCCGTTGTGGCTTTCAAGAATGCGGAAACCGCTGAATTGAAGGCGATCTCGCAACTGGCGCAGGGCGTATTCGGGGTGGCACGCGCGGCCGTGCATATTCTGGATGAGGACTGGCTCCACATTGCCGAGCAGGCAGGGCTGCAATTCCAGGAATGCCCCCGTGACATTGCGATCTGCGACCGTGTGGTCGTCACGCAGAATATTCTGACTGTTACGGATCTGAGCGCTCATCCTGAATTCGGCTCTTTGCCTTATGTAAAGGGCGCGCCCGACCTGCGGTCCTACGCTGGCGCCCCGATCGAACTCGAACCGGGTCTGGTGGTCGGGACTTTTTGTCTGCTCGACCCGCACGTTCGGGAGTACACCGCTGCGGAGGTCGATAATCTCCAGTATTTTGCGACACTCGCGGGCGCGCTTTTGAGATTGCAGAAGGCGAACTTCACCATGAGCCTTGCTGCCCGGGAACTGCGCGATGCGGCCATGACCGATCCGCTCACGGGCTTTTATAATCGCAAGGCTCTGGACGCGATCGTTGATCTGGAACTTGGCGCCGCGCTTTGCGAGAAAGACACTTTCGGTGTTCTCTATCTCGATCTCGACGGCTTCAAGACCATCAATGACACGCTTGGCCATGCGGCAGGAGACAGGGTGCTGGTCGAGGCATCCACCCGAATCCGCGATGCTGTAAGAGAAGATGATGTGGTGGTGCGCATGGGGGGCGACGAATTCGCAATATTCGTGCCGCGTCCGGATTCATCCATGCTCATCAGTGGCCTTGCGGAAAAACTGCTCCACGCGTTTCGGCAACCGTTTCATGTGGAGGGTGAGAGCGTGCTTGCGCGCCTCAGCATCGGCGGCGCCATCGCGCCGCAGGCGGGCGCGGATCGCGCGACGCTGCTGCGGAGCGTCGATGAAGCCCTGTATCAGGCCAAAAAATCGGGGCGCGACCGGTTTGTCAGCCGCGCCCTCTGAAAGATTGCCTTGAGAAGCGTTTCGCTGCTCAGTCGTAGAAAGAATCCACGAATTTGTGGCGGCCGAGCAGGAAAGCATCGGCCACATGAGTCAGCGGCGCAAGATCGACGTCCGAGCGGCCTGACTTGATGATCTCGGCGAAGCGCTCGTAAAGGGCCGGATATTCCCGTTCCGGCTGGGATAGTTTTTCCTCGCCATTGATCGAAAGCTTCGCCCCGCCTTCCGAAAGCACCATCCGCCCCGCGGCGGTCTCGGCCACGATGTCCCAGCTCTGCTTGCCGGTCTGACGCCAGTCGAACTCGGCATGGACGGGCATTTTTGTCACGTCCGAGAAATGCAGGTCGGCCGCGATCGGCGCGTCGCGGTTTTCCGGGAATTCAAGCGTCGCCCTGGTCAGGAACAGCGCGCGCGGCAGGATATGGGTGATGATGGAAAGCGCATTGATGCCGGGATCGAACACGCCGAGACCACCCGCCTGCCAGATCCATTCCTGGTTCGGATGCCAGTGGCGCACATCTTCTTTCCAGATCACATGAACGCTGTTGATCGTCGTGGAGGCTAGAAACGCCTTGGCAGCCTCGACGCCAGGTGCATAACGCGAATGCCAGCTTGCAAACAGTGACAGGCCTTTAGAATCCGCGAGGCGGACGAGATCCTGTACCTCCGAAAGCGTCGCGCCCGGCGGCTTTTCGAGGAAGACGTGCTTGCCGGCATTCAGTGCCGCATAGGCCGCCTCATAACGATATTGCGGCGGCATGCACAGAGAGACGGCGTTGATATCGGGTACGGCCTCGAGCATCGCCTCGATGGTGCCGTAGGATGCGACGCCATCCACCGTGCCATGGCGGCTTGCGGTGCAGATCAATTCAAAACCCGGATTGCCTGCAATGGCGGGAAGATGCTGGTCGCGAACGATTTTGCCGACGCCGACGATGGCAAGCTTGGTGGCTGACATGAAGTGGAACCCGTGTGTGAGTGCTGCCTAAGATAAAGTGTGATTTTTACAGGTTTTTAGCAGAAACGCCCGCAGGAGCAAGGTGATCGTTTCGGCGCGACGCGTCTTTTCCAGCCGATGACTTCACGGAAACTTTCGATACACATTATCGATCGTGTAATGGTTGATCATGAAAATATTTCTTTGTAATTTTCAGTGATGTTTTCGATGGCCGGGCTGTCTTAATCCAATTTTTTAGGTATATTCTCATTTTGTTAGAGTTTTATGTATTTTTAACTTGAGTATATTTTAAAGAGCGGGTCGTGGTGGTTTTATTCAAGGCTGACCGTCTGTCTGGCTTCGTTCAGAAAGTCAACGAAAGCAGCCGGCAATTCAATACATACGGATTGATCTTCGGCATCATCCTCTACAATCTCTACGTATTCGTGGACATCAGTCTGGTGCCGGAAATCATCTGGCTGGATCTGACAGTCCGCCTGATGATCATCACACCGCTTCTCTTTCTTTATTTCCCCGCGCGATATTATGCGATCAGGATGCGGCCGGACGGCGTGGCGCATGAGGTCCTGCACGGGCTGGGTTGCATGTTGGTCGTCGCCTCGATCATGTTCATCTATGCCAATGCGCAAACCTCGTCGGCGAGCGAATATTACGTGGGTATCGTCACCGTCGTCCTTTATATGAACACGATACATCGCAAACCGTTTTCGCTTGCGGTCATGGGCACGGTTGGCTGCATGGCGGTTTTCATCGTCGGCATGGAATATGTCACGGTCACGAGCGAGGTGGCCAAGCTACCGGCCATCATGTGTTCCGCTGGCATCAGCGCCGTCTCGCTGTTTGCGGCCTACCGCATCGAGCAGGTGGAAAGAAAGGACTATCTGGCCTCTCTGCGGGAGAAGACCCTGCTGCAGCGGATTCAAAGTGCAAATCACGAGCTTCAGCAGCTTTCCAATACCGACCAGCTCACCGGAATTCGCAATCGCCGCAGCTTCGAGGAGGCGGCGAACGAGGCATCGGTCAGTAGCGGCCGGCCGCGGGCGCTCATCCTTCTCGATGTCGATTATTTCAAGAACTACAATGACGCAGAAGGCCACGTCGCCGGCGATGACTGCCTGCGCAGGATTGCCGGCAGGCTGCGTGGCGCCCTGCGCAGGGACGATGGCGACAGAAGTTTTATAGCCCGTTACGGTGGGGAAGAATTTGTCGTTCTGCTTGCCGATTGTACCGCTTCCGCTGCGCTTGCCATTGGCGAAAGACTGAGACTTGCCGTAATCGACGAGGCCATCCCCCATCTCAACCGTCCAGACAGACAGAAAATCGTCACGGTCAGCCTCGGCATTGCCGTTTCCGGCGACGGCAGGGAAATCATATACGAGATGGTGAACCGGGCCGATATGGCGCTTTACGAGGCAAAACGCCAGGGCCGCGACCGGCTGGTGCTGGCCTCCGGGCATATGGGAATGCCGGCGGAGCTGTACGGGGTCGAGGCCATGATGTCCGGATAGGGCTGATGGCTTGGCGGCGCCATAAATTTTGCCTCGCGCAAGCGGGATTGTTGAAGGCCGGCCACCGGAATTCCGGGGCAAGAACACATAATAATCGGGGAATGCAGATGATGGAATTGATCGCCGCACAAGCGGCAGCGTCCGCTGCCGAACTTCCATTCCTGCTGCTTCAGGCGGCCGCGGTGGTTGGCATGGTATCCGTGCTGATCCTTCTGCGGCGGAACATCGCCCTCGAGGATCCCCGCTATAAAATCTACTATGGCCTCGTCTTCGGAATGACAGGTTTTCTGCTGACGCTGCTTGTTTCCGAATTCATCAAGCTGCCCTCCAAGCCTTACATCCGCTCCGATCTGCTGTTCCTCGCGGGGGTGCTGGGCTCATGGCAGGGCGGGCTTATCAGCCTGTCCCTCGTCGCAGCCGGGCGTTTCGTGTTCGGCGGCCCCGTGCTGTTTTTTGCGGCTCTGCAGGACATGGTCGTCATTTCGGCCTGCGGCATCATCATGTATGGCTGGATGCGCGACCGACGCCTTGCCGATCTGGGAACTCGGGATATTCTCACCGTCTTCGCCGTCAGATTCATGGCCGCGCTGCTTGCCATCACAATCTCCTTCGTGTTTGGTCTGATCGACCAGACGCTGTTCTTGAGCGCAATAGGCCGCCGAACGCTGGGAGCCGTCGCCGTTGGCCTGCCGATGATCGTCTGCCTGTTCATCCTGCTGCGCAGCGAGGCGCGCGCGCGCGACGAGGCAAAGAAACGCGAGGTGGCGGCGCGGACGGATTCATTGACCGGACTGCCCAACAGGCGCGCCCTCAAGGACCATATGGAAACGGTCATGCGGCAGGAGCCGGCCGTTTCGCACGCCCTCGTTCTGATCGAGATCGTCAATATTGCCGATGTCGCCGCCTGCGAGGGGGAGGACTGGAGCGATATTTTCTGGCCCAGGCTGGCGCGGGAAATCTGCGATGGGGAATACGGCCTGCTGTGCAGCGCCCATGCACCTTGCAGCTTCATGTTCGGTGATACGACACTTGCAGTTGTCATGCGGGAGATTTCGCTGGAGAAGTCCGAAGGTACGAAACTCATGATGCATCTGCATGAGGGGTTGAGCACCTTTTGCCGCTCGGCGGAAGCGGGGCCGGTGCCGCATCTCAAAATCGGCGCGGCAAGTCTGGACAGGCTTTCCCGGCAGAACGTGGCCTCGTTCTTCAGACATCTCAGTCTGGCGCTCAAGGGAAGCGATCATCCCGTGCAGATTTTCCCCTTTTCCTTTGCCGAGAAGGCGACACGGGACGAGACGGTGCGGCAGATGCTCGTCAACTGGATCAAATCCGGCAGGCCGCCCATTTGCTATCAGCCGAAATTCGAAATGCGCAATCGCCGCATGATCGGTGCTGAGGCGCTGCTGCGCGCGGTCGATGCGCGGGGGCAGGCGCTTTCGCCCTATTATGTGCTGGAGATCGCCGAACGTCATCGGTTGCTGGCGGAATTCGAATGGTCGACGATCGAAGCCGTGGTGAACGACCTTCGCGATCTGCATGATTTCGATGCGGATTTTCATCTCGCGGTGAATATTTCCGCTTCGTCCTTTGCAACCGTGCACTTTGCTGACCGGGTCGTGGCGCTGCTGCAGGAAATGGCGGTGCCGGCGCATCGCCTGGCGATCGAAGTGACGGAGATGAGCAGGATTCCGACCAACGACGTCGTGCAGCAGAATTTCGATGCGCTGTTCGCCGCCGGCGTGCGACTGGCGCTCGATGATTTCGGGACCGGTTATGCCGCGCTCACTTTGCTGGCGCGGTTCCCGTTTGAAGAGGTCAAGATCGATCACTGGATGACGTCGAGGCTGGATCAATCGCGGTTCCGGGAGGCCATTGCGCTCGCCTTCGAGAGCGCGGAGCGTTATGGCGCTAAGCTGGTGACGGAAGGTATAGAAACCGAGGAGCAGAGCAGGCTTCTCATGCAGATGGGTATTCGCTTCGGGCAGGGTTATCTTTATTCCCCTGCCGTGCCGCTCGCACGGCTGCAGTCCCGCAGGGCGTGTGCCTAGCGCCAAGGGCGCCGCTCACGTCTTCCCGCGCCAATGATGGATCAGCAGTAAATTCGGCTGGGGCCGGATTGAATGTTCTCACTGTCTGTGCTGAGAAAAGTCACCTGTTGAACGAATGTCATGATCCGCTCTGTCGGTCATGCGGGCGAGCCGATGCTTGAAAAAAACGATGCATGGAACGACATGCCCGGAACGCCGGTCGAGCGCCGACTGAACGAAGCGGCCAGGGGCGCTGCTGCGGCCGGCCGCTCACTTGATGCCACCGCCCATTCCCTTTCCGGCAGCCGGCGCATGGCGCACGCGCCATGGCCGCTGACGGGGCGGCCGTTTCTCAAGTTGTTTCTGGTCTGGGCACTGCTTATGGCAGCCGTCGTGTCCGCACTGGCGGCTTATCAATATGTCAGCCTGCTCGGCGAATTGGCACGGCAGAGCGATGCATTGCAGGCTGAGGCATCCCGCCGGGCCGATCAGCATGATGCCCATGTGACGGCGCTTTCGGCGGTGGCGCAGGCGCAGCAGGGGGCGGATTATCGCCTCTTGCTCGATGTCGCGGCACCCATTCTGCAATTTTACCCGCGTATTGACGAGGTCCAGCTGGTTTCCCTCAACGAGGCGGGGCCTGTTGTCGGCACACGGCCGCTGGAGAGCGAGCTGGCAGCGACGATCCGCGAGGCGGCATCGGTCTTTACCGGCCGGCCGGCTCTGGTGGCGAGCGATCTCAGACCCGGCCATTACATGATCGTCAAGCGCAGCCCCAATAGCGGGTCGGCCTCGAAGGTGCTGGTGCTTGCCGTCGATGCCGGGCGGCTTCTCGCGTCCGACGCTGCGTTCTGGTCGGAAAAACAGGCGGTGATCCGTCTTAAAATGCCTGGCGGGACAGTCCTTCTCGGCCCACCCACGATGCCGGAAGCGCCGCAATATGTCCGGCAGCTCAGCAGCGCCAGCCAGCCTCTGACGCTGGAAGTCGCGCTCGCAATCACCTGGCGGGACCTTTTGCCCGGCCGCGCCCTGCTGGCGGGCGTGGCTGGCGCAAGCGTCGTTTTCGTGCTCTGTATTGTCATGACAAGACAGAGGACGCGCATGCGCGCCGCCGAGAGACGCGCCGAACTGAGCGGCATGGAAGCGAGACTGACCCACGCCTCGCGGGTTAACGCTCTCGGAGAAATGGCGAGCGGCCTTGCCCACGAGCTTACCCAGCCCCTGACGGCGATATTGGCGCAGGCGCAGGCGGGGAGACGGCTGCTTGCCCGTCAGGATGTCACGGCTCTTTCCGGTGCTCTCGACGATATGATCGATCAGGCGCGGTGCGCCGCGAATATGCTCGACCGGTTCCGCAACTGGTCGCTGCCGCACCGCCAGCCGGTCGCGGCGCATGACCTGCGCGCCGCCCTGCGCAATGTCGATGCGCTGCTTGCCGGCGAAGCCGCCCGGCATGACGCCAGCATTGATATCGCGATGCCGGAAGTGCCGCTTCCGGTGCGGGTCGATCCCGTCGAAATAGAACAGGTCATGTTCAATTTGCTGCGCAACGCGCTTGACGCACTCACTGCCATTGAAGGCAGACGTGCGATCACGGCAGGATTGAGCCGGAACGGTGATTTCGCCGTTCTCGATGTTGCCGATAACGGCCCCGGCGTAGCGCCCGAGCTGCTCGACCGGTTGTTCACACCTTTCACCACCACGAAAAACAACGGAATGGGGCTGGGGCTTGCCCTCAGCCAGAGGCTGGTGGAACGCGCCAGCGGTGAAATCCGATACGTCGCGAGTGAGAATGGTGCCCATTTCCGGGTTGTCCTACCGCTTGCACCGGAGGCACGGGACCCATGACGCTGCCCGTCTATCTGGTTGATGACGATGACGCCGTGCGCAAGGCGCTCATCCTGCTTCTCTCCACCGTCGGCATAAAGGCGAAGGGCTTTGCTGATCCCGTGGCGTTTCTCAGCCAGCTTGCCGCCCTCGAGCCGGGCTGCCTGATCCTCGATATTCGCATGCCCGCCATAACCGGATTGAAATTGCAGGAGAAACTGACGGAAGAGGGGATAGACTGGCCGGTCATCATCATTTCCGGTCACGGCAACATCGAAGCCTGCCGCCGGGCCTTCCACAATGGGGCGGTGGATTTTCTCTCCAAGCCGGTCGACGAACAGGATCTCATCGACGCGATCCAGAAAGCGCACCGGATATTGGCCCGCACGCTTGACGCAAAAGCGCTGCAGGCGGAGAATTTGGCACTCCTGTCGCTGCTGACCGCGCGGGAGCGGGAGATACTCGAACGCATCGCGCTCGGTTTTACCTCGCGCCAGATCGCAGACGGACTTGGTCTGTCGCCACGCACGGTGGACAGCCATCGCGCCGCCATTGGCCTGAAGCTCGGCACAACCTCGCAGGCGGAAATGACAAGACTTTGGCTGGAAGCGGGTGCGGATCGGTAGAACTACCGAGCAGCCGGAAAGTCTTACGGATTCGCGGCTCAACGCCATCCGCTTAAACTGCAGTCCTCATCAAGCAAGAGGACCTTTTCATGATCCGCAACCTTCTCGTTGTTTCCACTCTGCTCGCTCCTTCGGTCGCCCTGGCGCAGACGCTGCCGACCGCACCTTACCTGCCACTCGAATTGGCGGAAAAGGCTGCCAGTGCGGCACTTCAGGCCTGCTCGGCCAAGGGCAACGCTGTCACCGTTGCCATCGTCGCCCGCGACGGCGCCGTAAAGACGGTCCTGAAAGCAGATGGTTCGGGTCCGCACACGGTCTCCAGCGCCACCGGCAAGGCATTCGCTGCCGCATCGCTCGGCCGTGATATCGGCGAGATCGCCGAATTCATCGCCTCCAAGCCCGCCAATGATGGCCTCCGCAACATGGATGAGCGCATGGTCATTCAGGCAGGCGGGCTGCCGATCAAGATCGGCGACGCGCTCGTCGGCGGTATTGGCGTTGGAGGCGCGCCGTCGGGTGCAATCGATGCCGAATGTGCGCGTGAAGGTCTGAACACGATCGGCGCGAAGTAAGTTTCGTCAATGCGATATGGCGGCTTCGCAAGAGGCCGCCGCTCCTGTGCCGTTGCGCATCAGCCGGCCATTGCTTCCTCGTATTCACTGGAAAGCATCAGCCATTGCTCTTCTGCATCCGATAGCCTGGCAGCGGCTTCGCCACGCTCCTTGACTTTCTGAGCGGCTTTGGCAGGGGCTTTTTCATATAGCGCCGGGTCGGCCAGTTCGGTGTCGAGCGTCTGAATCAGTTTCTCAAGTTTTGCCGTCAGGGATTCGATTTCGTTGATCTTTTTCTTCAACGGCGCGAGTTGGGCACGCTTTTCCGCGCTTGCCTTGCGCTGATCGGCCTTGGAAGCCTGATCGGCAACGGTGTCGCTCTTGTCGTCCTTCTTTTTACCGGAGGAAACGACGAGATCGCGATATTCCTCCATGTCGCCTTCGAACGTCTTGACCGTCCCGTCGGCCACCAACCACAGCCGGTCAACGGTCGCCTCAATAAGATGGCGGTCGTGGGAAATGAGGATCACCGCGCCATTATAATCATTCAGCGCCTCGATCAGCGCCCGGCGGCTGTCGATATCGAGATGGTTGGTCGGTTCGTCGAGGATCAAGAGGTTGGGTGCGTGGAAGGCAGCAAGGCCCATCAGCAGGCGAGCCTTTTCGCCACCGGAAAGGTCTTTGGCAGCCGTCGCCATCTTTTCCGTCGCAAGCCCCATCTGCGCCACGCGTGACCGCACCTGCGCCTCCGGTGCCAGCGGCATCAGCTTGCGCACATGTTCGACCGGAGTTTCATCCGGCACCAGATCGTCGAGCTGATGCTGCGCGAAGAAGCCGATCTTAAGGCCGGGCGCGACGCGAAGATCACCCGCCTGCGGGGCGAGACGGCCGGAAATGAACTTCGCAAAAGTGGATTTGCCGTTGCCGTTGGAGCCGAGCAGCGCAATGCGGTCGTCATTGTCGATGCGCAGGTTGAGGTGTTTCAGAATGGACTTGCCCGGTTCATAGCCGACCGCGCCGCCATTGATGGCAACGATCGGCGAGGCCGGCTGTTTTTCCGGCTCAGGAAACGTGATCGGCTGCACATGATCTTCGATCACGGCGGCGACGGTGCCCATGCGCTCCAGGGCCTTGATGCGGCTCTGCGCCTGACGGGCCTTGGTGGCCTTGGCGCGGAAACGGTCGATGAAGCTCTGCAGGTGTTTGCGCGCGGCGTCGTTTTTCGCCTTGGCTTTCATCTGCAATTCGTCGGCCTCGGCCTTCTGCCGCTCGAACTGATCGTAGCCGCCGCGATAAAAGGCCAGCTTCTTCTGGTCGAGATGCACGATGGAATTGACGGCGTTGTTCAGCAGATCGCGATCATGGCTGATGATAATGACAGTGTGCGGATAGCGGCGGATATATTCTTCCAGCCACAGCGTGCCCTCAAGGTCGAGATAGTTGGTCGGCTCATCGAGCAGCAGCAGATCGGGCTCGGCAAACAGCACCGAGGCGAGCGCCACACGCATGCGCCAGCCGCCTGAAAAGGAGGAGGCGGGGCGGAGCTGCGCTTCATGATCGAAACCGAGACCGGCAAGAATGCTCGATGCACGCGCTTCCGCCGAATGGGCATCGATATCGACAAGCCGCATCTGGATCTCTGCGATACGATGCGGATCGGTTGCGGTCTCCGCCTCCGCCAAAAGCGCGCTGCGCTCCTTGTCAGCGGAAAGCACGATGGAGATGAGAGATTCCTCCGTGCCCGGCGCTTCCTGTGCCACCTGGCCGATGCGGGCCTGTTTCGGAATGGTCACCGAACCGCCTTCTGCCGCGAGATCGCCGGTGATGATGCGGAAAAGGGTGGATTTGCCGGCACCGTTGCGGCCAACGAGGCCCGCCTTCACACCGGCGGGAAGTGTCACGCTGGCGTGGTCAAGGAGCAGACGCCCGGCGATGCGGGCCGAAAGATCGGTAATCGTAATCATGGCGTCGTTTTGGCCGAACTGTGTGACCAAGGCAAGAGCAGGCACGCCACACCGCGGCAGTTATGAGGTCGGAAATGAAGAGGCGGCAAACGGGGACAAGGCGCGGGATGGCAGCTCGTTTTCCGGATATAAGCCCATCCTGAAGGCTTGCCGAAATGTCCTAGCAACCCAACTGCGCGAGATAGCTGTCGCGATTGTGCTGCGCGAGGTCCCTGCAATAACCGACGACGCAGTTGCGGGTGCCGCACCGGGCGCAAAGCAGGGCCAATTCAGCCTGGCTGAAGAATTCCGCGGGCGTTGCCGTGCCGTCCACTGAGGCGACGCCGATTGAAACCGTCAGATGCTCGCCGCCGCCCTCACTCGTCACGAAGCGCAAGGCTTCGACGCTTTGCCGCAGACGTTCAGCGATCGCCTCAGCCGTGTTTTGCGCAACGCCTGCAAACAGGAAAGCAAATTCGTTGCCGCCGATGCGGGCGACAAAATCATCCTTCTTGATCGTCTTGCGAAAGAGCCCAGCAAGCCGCCGCAGGGCCTTGTCTCCGGCGGCGGGGCCGTATTTGGCGTTGATCTCGCGGAAATGGTCGATATTGAGGAGCATCAGCGATGTCGCGGAGGCGGCCCTGTCTCCGGCAAAAAGCTCTCCGAGTTTTTCGAGGAAAGCCGCCCGGTTGGGCAGCGCCGTCAGCACGTCGCGCAGGGAACCGGCCTGCAGTTCGGCGCGCCGCCTCTCGACGTCATGTATTTTCATCAGCCCCATGGAGATGAAATGCCTTAGGCTGGTCTGTTCCTCGTGGATGTCGTCCAGCAATCGGGCGACGCGGTCGGTGGCCGGGGACCCAACAGTTTCGTCTTCGCCAAGGCGTCCGATGAAGGCTTCCGTGCGCCTCTGGCCAGCTTCCAGCCGTGCGGAAATCTGTTTCAGCGTTTCAAAGGCCTCGCTGGCCATCTGTTCCGCTTCGATGCGGGAGAAGCCGGGCAAATTGTGCCTCTGGCCAACCAGATCGATCTCGTGCTGTTGCGGCGCGTTGCCGAGAGCCAGGATGTCTCGCCCCATGGCCGGGTTATGGCCCGACAATATTTCGTAGATCAATTCATAATTGCGCGGCAATGGTGCAATATTCATCCTGGCGATGAACTGCGCGACCTTGGTAAGGACAAGACTACTTCTCGCCTGTTCGCGTTTTTTATCGCCAGCAGATGTCATCGCTGTCAGCTCCAGTATCGATGGTCTTATCAATCGAACGAAATAACCGTTTTCTGAATGGCCAAATCATAGGCGAGACGGCTTAAAATTGGCTAAACCTGCGAGCGAAATTCATCACCTCCAGGTTTTATTTCGCCCCTTGGCGAACGGAACCTTTCAAACGTCCTTTGATTGATAACATGACAAATGCTGATTTGATTTCCGGCTCCCGCCGATTTTATATCGCTTGGTCGTTATTGCAGAGAAGGTGCAGCCCATGACGAATTCCCGAACCCTCTATTCGCTCTGCGGAAGCGATGTCTCCAGGCCATTTTCCCCCCATTGCTGGAAAACCGTGTTTTCGTTGGCGCATAAGGGACTGGATTTCGAAGAGCGTCCGTTGCCCTTCACCGTCATCCCGACCGTGGAGGATGGTTTTTCGAAGACGGTGCCGATCCTGCGGGACGGCGACCGCCTGGTGAGCGACAGTTTCGAGATTGCCCTTTATCTGGACGAGGCCTACCCGGAGCGGCCATCGTTGTTCGATGGGGAGGGCGGCAAGGCCATGGCGCGCTTTGTCGAAAGCTGGTCCCAAACCCAGCTGCATCCGGCCATCGTCCGTATCGCCGTGCTGGATATCCACAATATGCTGGATGAGCCGGATCGTCGTTATTTCCGCGAAAGCCGGACAAGGGCGCTTGGCCGCCCGCTCGAGGATGTCGTCGCCAACCGCGAAGACGAGATCGCGGCCTTTCCTGCCTTGCTCGCTCCCATCCGCCGGATGCTGAGTTTTCAGCCCTTCATCGGCGGCACGTCGCCGCTTTTTTCGGATTACATCGTTTTCGGCGCGCTGCAATGGGCGAGGATCACCACCGGTGCGGATCTCTTTTCAGATAATGACCCTGTGCGCGACTGGTTCGAAGGGTGCCTCGATCTTTACGATGCAAGGGGCCGCAGTGTGACAGCGGCGTGAAATGTCTGCCGTCAGTGCCGCAATCTCGTTGATCCCCCTTGTTTTCGGGCCTTTGGGCGGGTAAAGACCGCCCACTTTCTCTGAAGGAAAAGGAAACGGACACATGGCGATTGAACGCACATTTTCGATGATCAAGCCGGACGCAACCAAGCGTAACCTCACGGGCGCGATCACCAAGGTATTTGAAGACAACGGCCTGCGCGTCGTCGCCTCCAAGCGCGTCTGGATGAGCAAGCGCGAAGCCGAAGGCTTCTACGCCGTCCACAAGGAGCGCCCCTTCTTCGGCGAACTCGTTGAAGGCATGACTTCCGGCCCGACCATCGTTCAGGTTCTGGAAGGCGAAAACGCCATCCTCAAGAACCGCGAAATCATGGGCGCCACCAACCCGGCCCAGGCCGCTGAAGGCACCATCCGCAAGACCTTCGCGCTTTCCATCGGCGAAAACTCCGTTCACGGTTCCGACGCTCCGGAAACCGCCGCTCAGGAAATCGCCTATTGGTTCGCCGAAACCGAAATCGTCGGCTGATTCAAAGTCTCAACGGCTTGAATCGCTCTATCAGGCGATTGCTCGAAGCTGCTGAAAAGACTCGAAGAAGCGGAGCCGAAAGGCTCCGTTTTTTTGTTTCTGGATGCGATAAGGGGATGCCGCACCCGCCTCCATCATCATTCCTGTGACAAGCACAGGCACGAGGAGAGGTTGCACTCGCTCCGTCAGTCCCTACGACGCCGGGCACCCCTGAGCCGGCCGCATATCAATCGTTCCGTCAGGTTTAAACACCTCCGGATTGGGCGTATAGAGCGGGCCGACGACCAGCGGCTTGGCGGGGAGAGCTGACTGGTCGGTATCGGAGCGGATGGTGGTCTCGATCGTCTGCAGAATATCGCCATCCGGCCCTTTGATGCGGACGGTGACCCTGTAGGGCCGATCCTGCTTCACACATTCGACCGGCGGGCTCTGAACGGTGATCCTTTCGTCCTTCGGAAAAATCTTCTCGCGGGTGGTGAGGTCGGGCCCTCCGCGAGGGTTTTCGAATGTTGCTTCAACGCTGCTGCCGTCGCGAATGGGGGCAATACGCTGCAGCGTCACCAGATAGGTGGCAATGGCCACGCGATAGTTGAAGACGAACATGCGACCGGAAACCTTCGCCACCTCGCGCGGTTCTTCGCGCTGACAGCCGGAAAGGGTGAGTATCGCCACCATTGCCAGCAATGGCAGGCCGGTTCTCTTCATGACCGCGTCTCCTTCCTGCGGTGATAGTGCCGGCTGGCTTTCTGCCGGTTGCCGCACACCGCCATATCGCACCAGATCCGGCTTCTGTTTCTGCTGCGGTCGATGAACAGCCAGCCGCAATTGCCGCAGATCCTCAACCGCTGCCGTGGTTCGTCCGTAAGCAGCGACAGTGCGGAGTGGGCGGTGGCATTGGCGAGATGTTCTGCCTTCGGGAACATGCGCAGGGCGGCGCCGCAAGCGAAGAGAAACTGCGCCAGTTTCCCGTCGTCCTCGCCGCCATCGGCGATGGACGAGCGAAAATAATCGTCGATTGCCTCGCGCAAATCGAAAAGAACCGGCCGTCTCTCTTCGTCGGGCGCGACGAGGGCGGGAAATCTTTCTCGCTCCGCACCAAGCCGTGTCGCCGCTTCGGCAAAGGTGGCGATCTGCCCGGCCACGGCGAAGCGGTCTACCGATCTAGCGGCGTCTGAACGCAGGATCACGCTATTGGCAACATCCAACGCCAATGCGCCGCCCGCGAAACGATGTTCTGTCCAGCGAAAGGTCATGCCGCACATTATAACTATCAAAACAGGTTTTAATAGTTATAATCACAGCAGGAGGACGCGCTTGGCCTATTTCCTGCAACAATTGCTGAATGCAGTGCCGGTCGCCGCGCTTTATGCGGTTCTGGCCTTTGGTTATGCCATCGCCTTTTCAGTCACCAGACGCGCCGATGTCACCTATGGTGCCATATTCGCCTTTGCTGGCCAGACCTGCCTGCTTTTTGCCGATTTCGGCTGGAACCGCCTGTGGCTTGTTCTCCCGGCGACATTGGCGCTGGGGGCAGGGGCGGGCCTGTTCGGCGGGCTGTGGGCGGCGGGTTTCATCGGCAGGGTGGTGATGCGGCCGTTAGCGAAAGCCTCTCCCAACGCGGTGACGGTCGCTTCCATCGGGGTGTTGATAGCGCTGACGGAAAGTGCAAGGCTGGCCGCCGATACACGGCAATTATGGCTCCCGCCGCTTTTGTCGGAGCCGATACGTTTCTGGGCCGATGGCGGTTTCGCCGTGACGCTGACGCCGATGCAAATGCTGAATACGACGGCCTTCAGCCTGCTCATTTTCGCCGGATCGTTTTATCTTGGCCGCTCCGCTTTCGGCAGGCGCTGGAAGGCAGTGTCGGACGATGCTTTTGCTGCAGCCTTGTGCGGGGTAAATGCAGGCCGGATATTTCTCATGTCCTATTGCGCGGCGGGTCTCGTCGCCGCCATCGCGGGCGTGCTGGCCACATTTTATTACGGCACCATGGATTTCGGGGCCGGTCTGGTCTTTGGCCTGAAGGTGGTGCTGATTTCTGCGGCGGGCGGTTATGCCAGTCCGCTCATCTGTGGGCTGGGGGCCGCCGCCGTCGGTTTTGCGGAAACTTTCTGGGTCGGTTACGGACCGGCCGCCTGGCGGGATGCGATGGTTCTCGCGATGCTGGTTGGCTGGCTGGTTATCATGCGCAGCAGGGTTGAAGCGCCTTAGGGCATTGACGAAAGCGGTGCCCGCTTCCACCGGACCATGCGGGCAGAATACGGCGTTATCGCCACTTTTCCCTGGCCGTATCGTCGGTTGTCTTTGCCGCAACCCACTCGCCCGCCGTTCCATCCTTGCCATGTTCCTTTTTCCAGAACGGCGCGGATGTCTTCAAGTAGTCCATCACGAAATTCGCGCCATCGAAGGCTGCCTGTCGATGCGATGAAGCGGCGATAACGAGGACGATATTTTCGCCCGTGGCGATCTTGCCATGGCGATGGATGGCGGTGAGGCCAAGCAGGCCGAAGCGTTCCATCGCGAGCTTGGCGATGCGCGTCATTTCCGCTTCCGCCATGCCGGGATAATGTTCCAGTTCCAGCGCCGCGAGCGTGCCGCCATCATCCCGGCAGAGCCCGGTGAAGGCGACAACCGCGCCGATGCTCCTGTCACCTTCCGTTAGCCGGCGGGTTTCTTCCGCTGCGTCGAAATCATCTGCCTGGACACGGACGGTCGGCTGCATTCGCTCATCCCCCCGTCATCGGCGGAAAAATGCCGATCTCGCGCGCGCCGACGATGCTTTCATCATGCTCGACGTGTTCCTGATTGACCGCAACGCGGATGACATTGGGAAATTCGAAGGCAGCCTCGTAATTTTCACCGCGTGTCGCAAGCCAGGCAATCAGCTCGCCGGCCGTAGCGATGGAGGAAGGGAGGTCCAGCTCCTCTTCATCCGTGCCGATCTTCTCGCGAACCCAGGCGAAATAAACGATCCGTGTCATCATTCTTCGTCCACGATGTGCTTGAGGCCAGCCTTGAAGTAATCATAACCGGTATACATGGTGAGCGCTGCGGCCAGCCAGAGAAGCGTGATGCCCATCTCGGTCGTGTAGGGCAGAACCTTGTCGCCGGCAGGACCCGCGAGCAGGAAAGCGATGGCGACCATCTGGATGGTGGTCTTCCATTTGGCGATGCGGGTGACGGGAACGCTGACCTTCAGCGCCGCCAGATATTCGCGCAGGCCGGAAACAAGAATTTCACGGCAGAGAATGGTGATGGCCGCCCAGAGCGACCAGCCGGCAATGGTGCCGTCGGCCGCCATCAGAAGCAGGACGGATGCGACCAGCAGCTTGTCAGCGATCGGGTCCAGCATGCGGCCGATATTCGACGTCTGGTTCCAGATGCGTGCCAGATAACCGTCGAGGAAATCGGTCAGCGAGGCGATGATGAACAGCCACAGTGCCGTCCAGCGCGCAAAATCCGAACTCTCCAGTTTTCCTTCAACGTAAAAGCAAAGGACAATGACCGGAACAGCGAGAATCCGGCCATAAGTGAGGAGGTTGGGAATGCTGTATGCGCGCGAAGCCATGGGGAAACCTGTCAGTCTGAGATCAGCTGCCTTGATGCCGCCGCTAGGGCATAGCGTCAACACGTGATTATGTTTTTTTAGCAGGTCAGCCCCGCCGTTCTGCGTCAATCGCTGCCGCTCTCGTGGAAGTGATTGTAAATTTGCCGCGCCACCGTCTCGGAAATGCCGGTGACGGCCATCAGGTCATTGAGGCCCGCGCGGGAAACCGCCTTGGCGGTTCCAAAATGCTGCAGCAACGAACGTTTGCGCCCCGGTCCGATTCCCGAGATTTCGTCCAGCGGATTGCGCACCATTTCCTTCTTGCGCCGGGCCCGGTGCGATCCGATCGCGAAACGGTGCGCCTCGTCACGCATGCGCTGAATGAAGTAGAGCACGGGATCACGTGGCGGCAGGGAAAAATCGCTGCGCCCGTCCGCGAAGAAACGTTCACGGCCCGCCTCGCGGTCCACGCCTTTGGCGACGCCGATGGCGGTCACGCAGTCGCGAATGCCGAGTTCGTCGAGGATGGCCCGCACCGCCGTCATCTGCCCCTGACCACCATCGATCAGGATCACGTCCGGCCAGGCGGGGAAGGGCATGTCGGCAGCTTCTTCTGCTGTCGGTATGCGCTCGCGATCCGGCTTTCCTTCTTCTTTCAGGAGGCGTGAGAAGCGGCGGGTCATCACCTCCCGCATCATGCCGAAATCGTCGCCCGGCGTGATGTCGGTCGATTTGATATTGAACTTGCGATACTGGTTCTTCACGAAACCTTCCGGCCCCGCCACCACCATGCCGCCGACCGCATTGGTGCCCATGATGTGCGAGTTATCGTAGATTTCGATCCGCCGAGGCACGTAGGCAAGGCCGAAAGTCTCGGCAAAGCCCTTCAGCAGCCGCGCCTGAGACGAGGTCTCCGCGAGCTTGCGGCCGTGCGCCTCGCGGGCATTGGCAAGCACGTGATCGGTAATGTCCTTCTTCTCGCCACGCTGCGGCACGCTGATCGTGACCTTGTGCCCGGCTTTTTCACCGAGGGCGGCCGCCAGCAGTTCCTGTTCCTCCACCGTTTCGGAAAGCAGGATCTGTTTCGGCACCGGCTTGTCGTCGTAGAACTGCGCCAGAAACGCGTTGAGAATTTCCGAGCCGGGCAGGGAAGGATCGGCCTTGGGGAAATAGGCGCGGTTGCCCCAGTTCTGGCCGGTGCGGAAAAAGAACACCTGAATACAGGAAATGCCGCCTTCGTGGTGGATGGCGAAGACATCCGCCTCTTCAATGCCGGCGGGGTTGATGCCCTGGTGGCTCTGGACGTGCGAAAGTGCCGCCAGCCGGTCGCGATAGATGGCGGCGCGCTCGAAATCGAGGTCTTCGGAAGCCTCGTTCATTTGTCGCGCAATTGCGGTCTTGACGCTCTGGCTCTTGCCGGACAGGAAATCCTTGGCTTCCTTGACCAGCTCCGCGTAGCCCTCGTCGCTGATCTCATGCGTACAGGGCCCGGAACAGCGCTTGATCTGGTACAGAAGACAGGGACGGGTGCGGGTTTCGAACACACTGTCTGTGCAGGTGCGTATCAAGAAGGCGCGCTGCAGCGAATTGATCGTGCGGCCAACCGCGCCGGCGGACGCGAAGGGTCCGAAATAGTCGCCCTTGCGCGCCCTTGCTCCCCGGTGCTTGAAGATCGCTGGGGCACGGTTGTCGGCGGTGATGAGAATATAGGGGAAGGACTTGTCGTCGCGCAGAAGTACGTTAAATCGCGGCCGCAAGCGCTTGATTAGATTCGCTTCCAGAAGAAGCGCCTCGGTCTCCGTGCGGGTGGTGACGAATTCCATGTGCGTGGTGTGACGCACCATCTGGGCGATGCGGTTGGAATGCACGCGGCCCTGCGCATAATTGCCGACGCGCTTTTTCAACGAGCGTGCCTTGCCGACGTAAAGCACGTCGCCCGCCTCGTTGAACATGCGATAGACACCCGGCGCATTTGGCAGGTGTTTGACGAATTCGCCAATGAGGTCCATGCCCTTCAGGCCGGATTCGTTCTTCCATCCCGCATTCCAGTCCATGCCGGCGACGTCGCGCGGAGCCTCGGCCGTTTCCGTTGCGGCGAGGCTTGCATCGTCATCTTCGTCGTCGGTGTCATCGAAGAGAATACCGCCATCAGGCAGCTTCTTTCCGTTCATTCAGGTATCTCCGCCACGTCAGGGGTTTCCCAGCCAAGGTGCTGGCCGCCGTCGAGCGCGATCATTTGTCCGGTGACCGACGGCGTGTCGTAAAGAAAGCGAATCGTCCGCCCGAACTCGTCCGGCGCAGGACCACGCTTTAATATAAGGCCGTCGATCTGCGCCTGAAAGTCCTCGGGCGCCTGTCTTTCGCTTTTGAAGGTGGGCCCAGGCCCGATGGCATTCACCCTGACGCGCGGAGCGAAGCTCTGCGCCATCGTCCGCGTGGCGGTCCAAAGCGCTGATTTCGAAAGGGTGTAGGAATAAAAGCGTGGCGTGAGCGCAAGCACACGCTGGTCGATGATGTTGACGATCAGCCCGGATTTATCGGCGGGCAACTGTTCGACAAAGGCGGCGGCGATGAGGGAAGGCGCCCGCACATGCACGGCAAAATGCGCATCGAAGATATCAGGGTCAGGCGCTTCCGCCGTGTCGCCGAGAAAAACAGACGCATTGTTGACGACGACGCCGATGGGGCCGAGGGCGGAAGACGCCTTTTCGATGAGCGCCGCTGTCGGGGCTGATTGTGTCAGGTCCGCCTGAACGGCTGCAGCCCGGCCACCTTTCTGCCTTATTTCGTTAGCGAATTCCTCCGCCTGCGCGATCGATTCATTGGCATGGACCACGATCGCAAAGCCGTGGCTGGCCAGATCGGTGGCGATAGCGCGCCCAAGCCGCCGCGCGGCCCCGGTAATCAAGACTGTCTTCGGTATATCTTCTTTCACAGCGGACCTGCATTTGCTCTTACACGCCCTATTTGCTGGATATAAATGCAAATCGCAAGCTGTCACTCGGCCCGAAAAGAATTGGGCGATTTTTTATTCACAATGCAATTTCGGTTTAATTTTAATATAACGAAGTTTAAAGGCGATCTATTTTTGTTTAGCCTTCTGTTAGGGTTAATAAAACCCTTGTGGCAATTAGGCAACGTCTAATTCTAGTCACGCGTCTGCCCCAAACAATTCACATTTTGGCTCTTTGATCTCCGCATTCTCCCATCAAATTCGGTTTCCAGAGGGGCGATCAACCCGACGAATTATGCCGCGTCTGAAAACAATGTTTTGAGTACAGAGCGGTCCTGAAAGGAGAATAACATGCGTATTTTCGTAGCAACCCTTATGGCTTCGACCATGGCCGCCGCTGGCTTTTCGGCTGCTCACGCCGCTGACGCCGTAAACGAAGTGCCGCAGGCACCGGTTTCCTACGACCAGCCAGCACCGGTCAAGGACTGGTCCGGCGCTTACCTCGGTGGTACCGTCAACTACGATTGGGGCCGTTTCAGCTCCAGCAACGACGGCCGTGACGCCAAGGGCGCTGGCGGCGGTCTGTACGGCGGTTACAACTGGCAGAATGGCCAGATCGTTTACGGTGCCGAAGCTGACGTTAACATGGGTGACGAGCGCGGTTCCGCCGGTACGGTCGCAGGTCGCTCGGTCGAAGGCAAGCAGGGCGTCAACGGCTCGCTGCGTGGCCGCGTTGGTTACGACATGAACCCGTTCCTGCTCTATGGTACGGCCGGTCTTGCTGTCTCCGACAACAAGGTTCGTGACGGCGTCAACAAGGACAGCGCCACGGCTCTCGGTTACACGGTTGGTGCCGGTGTAGAAGCCATGGTGACCGACAACATCACCGCCCGTCTGGAATATCGCTACAGCGATTACCAGAAGAAGGACTACACGCTCGGCAACGACGCCTTCTCGCGCGGTTATGACGACCACTCGGTCAAGGCCGGTATCGGCGTCAAGTTCTGATCCTTTCCGGATCGGTCAAAGAAAAGCCGGGGTCATGCCCCGGCTTTTTTGTGTCTGTAATTTGCCGTTGAACGCCCGGCAAAAAGCCGGGTGTTCTGCGCGGTCACGTCAGGCGGCGGCCTTCATTTCCGTATAGGCGTCGAAACGCTTGCCGAAGGTTTCCGGCCACGCCGCCAGCGCATCGCGCCCTTCGGCCCACTCGCCCGCAAAACGCAGGTCTAGATAACCGATCATCGCAGCCAGCGCGAAATGGCCGCCGTGCAGCTTCTTGCCGGTCTTCGGCAGGTTGGCGTTGAGATGGTCGAGCCCGCGCACCACCTTGCTCCACTGCTTGTCGATCCAGGGCTGGTGAATTTTCTCTTCCGGTCGGAAACGGCGCTCGTAGACGATGGCCAGCAGGCAATCCATGATGCCGTCGCACAGCGCCTCCAGAATTTCCACATCCGTGCGCTTGCCGTTCTTTTTGGGGTAGAGTTTACCGCCTGAAAGACGGTCGAGATAATGCATGATGGCCACGCTGTCGTAGACCGATCCGCCATCATCAAGCAGCAGCACCGGAATCTTTCCCAGCGGATTATTGTCCATCAGCGTTGCCGGCTCGGCGTTGGTGTCAACGCGAACGGAAGTTATGTCGATGTCGAGATGACGGGCCGCCATGCGCACCTTGGCGGAGTAGGGGGAGGCGGGCGAATAGAGCAGTTCCATGGTTGGGTCCCTGTGGGTTGATCAGCGAATGGGGATGATTTCGGTTGAACTCGCGCGGCAGCCCTTGCGGTCAAGCTCCGGGCAATCGCGGAATGTCATGTCCCGGTTAAGGCAGATGCGCACTTCTTCAAGGCGCTTGCCGTCGCAGCTGATGGAAATGCCGCGTTTCGACAGGCCGGGATTGGCATCGGTAAAGGCGGTTTCTATCGCATCGGCTGAAAGCGTGGCTGTTTCGGCGCCGGAGGCGATTCTCTCCGGCAGCCGGATGGCCTCGAAGGCGGCCCGCGTCGCCGAGAAATAGTCTCGCTGCGACAGGCCGGAACAGGAGCCGTGTTTGCGCCACTGATGGCCGATCAGGCCCATGGAGGGCATGATGTCGAACATGGTGCGGCCAATCGCGTCCGGAACACGCTCAGGCTCGTCGCTTCGGCAGAATTCGGGATAGCCGTTTTCGTTCTGCGGCCATAGCCCGTGCACCACGAATCCGTAACGCCTGTCGCTGCCGCACTGCTGTCGGTTGCCAGAGCCTTCGGAGCTGGCGCAGAATGCCGGTGACCATGAAAGCGAGAGCACATAAAAATCGAAGCCGCTTCCGCGCGGCGGAGGCCTCTTATCCGGCTTCGCTTGAGAAACCGAGCGCCCTGGAGCGTCCGGCCCGGAATTGCCGGCGGTCTGCGATTGGGGTTGTGTCTGCCGGTCGGCCGGTGTGGTTGGGGCCGGATTTTGCTGCGCGAACCATAAGGCGCCGAGCGACAGAAGGCCCAGAGCGATGAAACCGGCATAACGCTTCATTCCGTGTACGTTCCCCGGAAAATGGACGACCTCATATCGCCGGCAGGCGACGATCCGGTCTTACATCAACTTGTGAACGGGGCAAACCGCCAATCTTTGATGAAAAGGTTGAAAGCTTCGCCGCATAACGAATAGAGTCGAACGAATCTCCGCAAAAGATGGAACAGGCTGGGGTGAAGCTGGAGGAAATAGGCGGGCATGACCGCATGAAATTCAAGAAATATATCTGGCCCGTCGTTGGCTTTGCGACGATCGGTTTTTCCGCCTGGTTGCTCTTTCACGAATTGCGCGGCCTGTCGCTCGATGATCTCTGGGACAGCCTGAAGGCCATTCGGGTGCGGGACTGGTTGTGTTCGGGTCTCTCCACCCTGCTGGCCTATGCCGCGCTTGCCGGTTATGACCGCATCGCGTTGCAGCATCTTGGCCGCAAGGTGAACTGGCTCTTCATCACGCTCACCTCCTTCACCACCTATGCGCTGTCCCACAATGTCGGCGCGTCGGTGTTTTCGGGCGCCGTGGTGCGATATCGGGCGTATACGTCGAAGGGACTAAGTGTGGCGGAAGTGGGCGTTCTCGTCGGCCTCTGCTCTTTCACCTTTCTCATCGGCACGATCATGCTGATCGGACTGGTGCTGCTTTACGAGCCTGACATCACTGAACGGTTCACGGGCATACTGCCGGTCGAAGCCTCAACCACGACAGGCGTCGTGCTGCTCTTTTTCGTCAGCCTTTATGTTCTCGGCAGCCTGCTCAGGCTGAAGCCTCTGAAGATCGGCTCCTTCGTGTTGCCATACCCGGCGCCGAAGCTTGTGGCGCAGCAACTGGTCATTGGCCCCATCGAGCTGATCGGCGCGGCGGGCATCATCTATTTCGCGCTGCCGGAAGCCGGCAATCCCGGCTATATGGTCATTCTCGGCATATTTCTGGTGTCGTTTTCCGCAGCGCTCATTTCGCATGCGCCGGGCGGATTGGGCGTGCTGGAACTCGTCTTCGTCACCGGCCTGCCGGACATGAACCCGGCCGACGTCATCGCAGCGCTCCTGGTCTTCCGCCTGTTTTACCTCATCATCCCCTTCATCATGGCGCTGTTCGTGATCCTGTTCTTCGAACGATCACAGCTTGCCGCGGCGCAGAAAAGGGAAGGGTTGAGGTAACTCAGCCGTCTTCCGGCTTTTCCTCGCCGCGCAGCCAGAAGGCGCGCTGCGAGGCGAACCTGTCCTGCGCCAGCCTTGTCTTGAGGTAAGGCAGCAGCGTGTGCAACTCTTCTTTCAGCGTGTAGGGCGGATTGACGATGATGAGGCCGGAGCCGCTCAGCCCATCCAGCCGGTCGCTCCTGACGGAAAGTTCCGCGCATAGCATCTTCGGAATCTCGAAGGATTGCAGCCGCTCGTGGAAATCCTTGATCGGCGCGCCTTTCTTGAGCGGATACCACAGGCAATATGTGCCAGTGGAAAAACGTCGGTAGGCCTTGTTCAAACCATCGGCCAGGCGCTGATATTCATTCTCCAGCTCAAATGGCGGATCAACGAGGATGAGCCCGCGTTTTTCTTTCGGCGGCAGATGCGCGCCAAGCGACAGCCAGCCATCGAGCTCGGTCACCCGCACCTGATAGTCACCTTCGAATAGCCGCGCGAGCGCGCGGCTGTCATCCGGGTGCAGTTCCATGGCCGAAAGCCGGTCCTGCGGGCGAAACAGCATACGCGCGAGTTTCGGTGAGCCGGGGTAGAATTTGACACCGCCTTCAGGATTGAGTTCCTTCACGGCGGCAAGATAGGGCTCCAGCAGCTCGGCGATAGGGGCGGGCAGATCACCCTCCATCAGCTTTCCGATGCCGGTCTGCCATTCGCCGGTTTTCTGCGCCTCTTCAGACGTCAGGTCGTAAAGACCGATGCCGGCATGGGTGTCCAGTACCCGAAAGGCCTTGTCCTTGTTCTGCAGGTAACGCACGAGGCGGGCGAGAACGGCATGTTTGAGGACATCCGCGAAATTGCCGGCGTGATAAATGTGGCGGTAGTTCATGGATGTGTCTCGCTTGCCGTTTATCCGGATGAATGGTCAGGATGAATATTCTTGATGGACGTCACTTCGGCCTTTTTGCCGCATCGTTGATGCAATATACAAAAGACATGAACGTTGCGACCCCGATTTCCGCTGAAAAAGCCGCCCTGAAGGCCGAAGTCCGTATCGGACACACGGTCTGCCCGCATGACTGTCCGAGCGCGTGCGCGCTGGAGGTCGATATCAATGCCGATGGCCGCATCGGTCGTGTGCGCGGCGCCAATGCCAACACCTATACCGCCGGCGTGATCTGCGCCAAGGTGGCGCGGTATTCCGAGCGCATCTATCATCCCGGTCGTCTGCTGACCCCGAAGCGCCGCAAGGGCGCAAAAGGGGCGGGTGACTGGCAGGAAATTTCCTGGGAAGCGGCGCTGGACGAGATCGCCGACGCTTTTGTGAAGGCAGAAGCCCGGCACGGCGCGGAGGCCATCTGGCCCTATTTCTATGCGGGCACCATGGGGCAGGTGCAGCGCGACTCCATCGAGCGGCTGCGCCACGCCAAGAAATATTCGGGCTTCTTCGGCTCGATTTGCACCAACATGGCCTGGACCGGCTATGTGATGGGCACGGGCGCCTTGCGCGGCCCCGATCCGCGCGAGATCGGCAAGGCCGATGTCGTTGTCATCTGGGGCACCAATGCGGTCGCCACGCAGGTCAATGTCATGACCCATGCGGTCAAGGCCCGCAAGGAACGCGGCGCGAAGATCGTCGTGGTCGATATCTATGACAATCCGACCATGAAACAGGCGGATATGCGCCTCGTCGTCCGGCCGGGCACGGATGCGGCGCTGGCATGCGCCGTGATGCACATCGCCTTCCGCGACGGTTACGCCGACCGTGGTTACATGGCGCGCTTCGCCGACGACCCGGCCGGGCTGGAGGCGCATTTGAAGACGAAGACGCCGCAGTGGGCATCAGAGATCACGGGCCTTTCGGTCGACGAGATCGAGGATTTCGCGAGGCTGGTTGGCGTCACGAAAAAGACCTTCTTCCGGCTCGGATATGGGTTTGCCCGACAGCGCAACGGCGCGGTCGCCATGCATGCAGCGCTTTCGATCGCCACGGTGCTCGGTTCCTGGCAATATGAGGGCGGCGGCGCGTTCCACAATAATGGCGACATCTTCCGGCTCAACAAGGCGGAGCTCATGGGCACGGCCTATGCCGACCCCGACGTGCGCCAGCTCGACCAGTCGCAGATCGGCCGCGTGCTGACGGGGGACGCCGAAGCGCTGCGCCATGGCGGTCCGGTGACGGCGCTGCTCATCCAGAACACCAATCCGGTCAATGTCGCTCCCGAACAGAGGCTGGTGAAGCAGGGCTTCCTGCGCGATGATCTCTTCGTCGCCGTGCATGAGCAATTCATGACGGAAACGGCCGAGCTTGCCGATATCGTGCTGCCCGCCACCATGTTCCTCGAACATGACGACATTTACCGCGCCGGCGGCCAGAATCACATCTTGCTTGGTCCTAAACTGGTGGAGCCGCCCGAAACGGTGCGTACCAACCTCTTCGTCATCGAGGAGCTGGCAAAGCGTCTCGGGATCGACCACATGCCGGGCTTTGGCCTTTCAGCGCGCGATCATGTCGATCATATGCTGAAAGTCAGTGGCTGGGGCGACTTCGATACGCTCGCCGAAGAGAAATGGATCGATGCGCAGCCACCGTTCGAGGTCGCGCATTATCTTGAAGGCTTCGGTTACGGTGACGGGAAGTTCCGTTTCAGCCCCGATTGGGCAACAGGGCCGTCTCCCAACAAACCGCCGAAGAACATCGGCGTGATGGGGCCGGTGTCGGAATTTCCGAAATTCCCGGATCAGGTCGATGTCATCGAGGTTGCGGATGCTGACCATCCCTTCCGACTGGCGACATCGCCCGCGCGCAACTTCCTGAATTCCACTTTCGCGGAAACCAAAACCTCCGTGCAGAAGGAAGGTCGCCCGGAACTGATGATCTGTCCTGAGGATGCCGCCATCAACGGCATTTCTGATGGCGACATCGTCCGCATCGGCAACGGGCGAGGCGAGGTCCGGCTCCACGCGAAAATCGTGGAAGGTGCTAGGCCGGGCGTTTTGATTGCCGAGGGACTTTGGCCGAACAAGGCGCATCTGGACGGCGAGGGCATCAACGTGCTGACCGGTGCCGACGCCGTCGCTCCCTATGGCGGCGCGGCATTTCACGACAACAAGGTTTGGCTGCGCAAGAGCTGACGGAAGATTTTGAATGACGAAGTTCGACAACGTGAAAATTGAAATTCTGAAAGACGAAACGCTTTCAAAGAACTGGTATCACCTCCGCAACATAACCTATAATTACACCAATTCCCGTGGCGAAACGAAAGTCATCAGGCGCGAAGCCTATGACCGTGGCAACGGCGCGACGATCCTGCTGTTTGATCCACGACGCCAGACGGTTGTTCTGGTACGGCAGTTTCGCATGCCGGCCCATGTGAACGGTCATCCCGGCTGGCTCCTTGAAGCCCCGGCCGGCCTGCTGGACGGCGATAATCCGGCTGAAGCCATTCGCCGCGAGGTGACGGAAGAAACGGGCTACGTCGTGAGGGACGTGCGGTTCCTGTTCAAATCGTTCATGTCGCCCGGTTCTGTCACCGAGATCATTCATTTCTTCGCCGCGATTGTCGAATCTTCGGATCGTGTCGAAGAAGGCGGCGGTGCGGCCCATGAGGACGAGGATATCGAGGTCGTGGAAATCCCGCTGGACGACGCCATGAAGATGATCGAGACGGGCGAGATATGCGATGGCAAGACGATCATGCTGCTGCAATGGGCGGCCTTGAACCGCGCCTCCCTGACAGCCTGAGATTTCATCATCTTTCGGAGACTCTTATGAACGTGTCGCTCTTAAAGTCGCCCGCTGCCGGGACTGACCGGATCCGGCTGGTGGAAAAGGAAACCGTCTGGAAGGGCTTCGTGCATTTGCAGAAGCTCGTTTTTGACCAGCGCATGCCTGACGGCAAGACGATCCGTATTGTGAGGGAGGTCCATGATCACGGCCTCGCCGCCGCCATTCTCCTTTATGACCCGAAACGCGACAGCGTGGTAATGGTACGCCAGTTTCGCCCCGCCGCCTTCGTCAACGGCGACCCGCACTTCATGATCGAAGTTCCGGCAGGGCTTCTCGATGGCGACGATGCCGCTGATGCAATCCGCCGTGAGGCGATGGAGGAATCCGGTTACGCCGTCGAAAAGGTTGAATACCTCTTCGACATGTATGCCAGCCCTGGCACGCTGACGGAAAAGGTCAGTCTCTTCGTCGCCTGCATCGATCTCGACGTGCAAGCGGGCAGCGGCGGCGGGCTGGAGGATGAAGGCGAGGATATCGAGGTTCTGACCTATGGTCTCGACGAAGCCTTCGGAATGATCGCCTCGGGTGAAATTACGGATTCGAAGACGATCATTCTGCTGCAATGGGCGATGTTGAATCGCGACCGTCTTCTTTCCAGAGCGTAATTTTATCCGCGGTTACGTTTGAGCGCCCTGAGCCCTCGGCCCGTATAGCGGCAATGAGCTTGGGACAGGTCTGAGGGGTGTTGACTTTGACCAGACACTCTACGACCTCATCTTCGAGCTTAACCACCAACTCGTCCCCGCCTTCAACCTTGGTGATTAAAACCGGCCTTTGACACCAGCGCCTACGAAAAGAGACTGCATATCGCCGCCCCCCGCGTTGTTGTAGACGAGGCCGGTTGAGCTTCCGGATGGCGTAGCGGTTTTATCGCCGCGAGAAAAACTGGTATATTCGTAAGCGCCGTCGAGATAGAGGGAGGCATTGTCAGTCAGGTCATAGGCTATGCCCGCTTTCGCTCCGAACATCCCGCCTATGTCGAATTTATCGGCAAAACGTAGCGAACGCATCCAATGATCGTCCGTGGCTTTTGCATAGACCATTGCGCCGCCTTCTAGACCCGCATTCAGCGACCAGTTGCCGAATTTACGTCCACCGCTCAGGTTGCCGTAAAACACCGGAATTTGCTGTCTGTAAGTAATCGCTTTTTCGCTGTTTCCGAACGCACCGACATTATCGCGGAAACCTCGGGAGCTGTAGATGTAGTTTCCGCCATATGAGGACCATTGCACGTCGGTGTAACGAAAGCCGATGCCGGCGCTGAGGTGTTGCAGCGGGTCCTCCAGCAGGGTGCGGTTTAATTCTATACTTCCGGTCAGGTAGTGGTCCAGCCGCGTGTCGCCGTGCTCTGAACGGTGGCTCCACCCATTCTTCGATGTATCTCTGTAAAACGGGCTGAGCCAATCGTAGTCGGTCATGAAGCCATCACCTGCAAAGCCGATACGACCTTCCGTTTTGATGCGCCAATCGGGTGAAAGCTCAAATCCAAGCGATCCGCGCAGAGCCATTGCGTTTGTCGTTTTCCAGTCGAGCTGACTGTTTTTATGACTGCCGCTATAGAATTTTTCCGTTGCCTTAATGTTGAGAACGCCGGCATCCAGTGAAGCCGTAATGCCGTTTTGTTCGGCGGCGAGTGGCAGGCAGGTACCCATCAGTAAAGCCGCAGAAAGCGGCAGGGGAAATCTCGAAAATCGCATAATCGCTCCTGAACGTCCGGAGGGCCTGAAGTAGAGGCCGTTGCGGTCATTAAAGACGATTATGGTAAATGATCGGTTTATTTCACCGAAGATACCAATTCTGATTTATCTATGTACTTTAGAAATAGCTACATCACGAGGCAGAAACAAGGATGGAATACTCGGTTTTACTTTCGTTCTTGTCGAAAACGGCTTTTCCGCCTTCCATCCGTACCCTGCCTTCGGCGAGTAATTTCAGCGCCAGTGGATAGAGCTGGTGCTCGACGGTGAGAATGCGCGCAGCCAGGGTATCGGCCGTGTCGTCGGAAAGAACCGGCACAGCCCCCTGCGCAATCGTCGGGCCCTCGTCCATGCCTTCGGTGACGAAATGCACCGTGCAGCCGGAAATCTTCATGCCGCTGTCGATGGCACGCTGATGCGTATGCAAACCGGGGAAAAGCGGCAGCAGGGAAGGGTGGATATTGATGATGCGGCCTTCATAGGGGGCAATGAAATCCCCCGAGATCAGCCGCATATAGCCGGCGAGACAGATGATGTCAGGCGCAATCTCCCCAAGAGCGGCCAGAATGGCGCCCTCATGTTCCGTCTTGCTCGCATAGGTCCTGCGTTCGAAGACGAGGGTCGGAATGCCGAAACCCCGTGCCTTTTCCAGCCCGCCGGCAGTTGCCTTGTCCGAGATCACGCAGGCGATTTCCGCCGGAAAATCCGCCGTCTGGCAGGCCTTTACCAGCGACACCATGTTGGAGCCGCTGCCGGAGATGAAAACGACGACACGTTTGCGGCCGGACGACAGGGTGGCGGGCATCATAGGGCGAGGGCGCCCTTGTAGATCGTGCCATGCGCGCCTTCTTCACGGGCGACCATGCGGCCGAGCGGGAAGACGGTCTCGCCTTGGGCCGTGAGAACTTCGGTGACCTTTTCGGCATTTTCAGCCGAAACCACGACGATCATGCCGACGCCGCAATTGAAGGTGCGCAGCATTTCCTTTGCTTCGACACCACCGGTTTTCGCAAGCCAGGAGAAGACGGCGGGAACCTCTATCGCTTCGAGATCGATCTCGGCGGCGAGATGTTTGGGCAGAACGCGCGGAATATTCTCCGGGAAACCGCCGCCGGTAATATGCGCCAGTGCCTTCAGCGCGCCGGTCTCGCGGATCGCCTTCAGAAGCGGCTTCACATAGATGCGGGTTGGAGTCAGCAGCGCTTCGCCCAGCTTCTTGCCATCGGCGAAGGGAGCGGGTGCATCCCAGTCGAGTCCGGAGATCGATACGATCTTGCGCACCAGCGAGAAGCCGTTGGAGTGGACGCCGGATGAGGACAGGCCAAGAATGACGTCGCCCTCGGAAATGTCGCCGGCGGGCAGAAGCTGGCCGCGTTCGGCCGCGCCCACGGCAAAGCCCGCGAGGTCGTAATCACCATCTGAGTACATTCCCGGCATTTCAGCGGTTTCGCCGCCGATCAGCGCGCAACCGGATTCGCGGCAGCCGGCGGCGATGCCGGAAACGATCGCAGCGCCCTGGTCGGGATCGAGCTTGCCGGTGGCAAAATAATCGAGGAAGAACAGCGGTTCTGCACCCTGAACCACGAGATCGTTGACGCACATGGCGACGAGATCGATACCGACGGTGTCGTGATAGTTTGCGTCGATGGCGATCTTCAGCTTGGTGCCGACGCCGTCATTGGCGGCCACCAGAACCGGGTCGGTGAAGCCAGCGGCTTTCAGATCGAACAGGCCGCCGAAGCCGCCGATTTCGCCGTCCGCGCCGGGACGTCGCGTGGAACGCACCGCCGGTTTGATCTTCTCGACCATCAGATTGCCGGCGTCGATATCCACCCCTGCGTCACTATAGATAAGACCGTTCTTGCCCGACTGGCTCATGGCTCTCGTCTCCGCTGGTTCCTTTGGCGTCGCCATTCGCACGGGACGGGGCCTGATGCAAGGGTTTGAGTGGCAAAACCTCCGGTTTTTAACGGCTTTGACGTTCCGCGATGGCCGCTCTCGGCAGCATTTGCCGCAATGCGGCGAAGGTGGGACCGGATATTCTGCGTTGCCGGCTTTTTCAGCCCCCCTTATCCCTTTGCCGACGCAGTCTTGACCATGTGCCCACGCCCATCCTATCTCCATGATGCGGGACGACGATGCGGTGACAGAAGGATGAACGGATGCAACCCCATGTAAGCGGTACCAGCCTGCGCCGGCAGGTGTTTTTCTGGATCGGCGTGCTTGCCGTCTTTATCCTCTTCCTGATGGTCTTCAGCTCCATTCTCCTGCCTTTCGTGGCTGGCATGGCGCTAGCCTATTTTCTCGATCCGGTGGCCGATTGGCTGGAGAGGCGCGGCCTCAGCCGGCTGATGGCCACAGTCGTCATTCTCATCTCCTTCGTGCTGGTCTTCGCGCTGTCGCTCATCATCATCATTCCGCTCATTGCCGCCCAGGCCTCGGAATTCATCACGCGCATCCCGCAATATATCTCGTCGCTGCAGCAGCTGATCGCCGGCGCGGATACCAATCTCCTGCCGGACTGGGTGAGCAGCCAGATCGACGCGGTAAAGGAGAACTTCTCGAAACTCCTCACCGAAGGTGCGGGTTTCATCGGCACATTGCTGACGCAGATATGGAATTCCGGCAAATCGCTGGTCGATGTCGTGTCGCTCCTGGTGGTCACCCCCGTCGTCGCCTTTTACCTGTTGCTTGACTGGGACCGGATGATCGACAAGGTCGACAGCTGGATACCGCGCGATTACGTGCACACGGTGCGCCAGATCGCCCGCGACATGGACAAGACCATTGCCGGTTTCGTGCGTGGGCAGGGCTCGCTCTGCCTCATTCTCGGGGTTTATTACGCCGTCGGCCTATCGCTGGTCGGGCTTAATTTCGGCCTTTTGATCGGCCTTTTTTCGGGCCTCATCAGCTTCATTCCCTATATCGGCTCCATGGTCGGCCTGATCCTGGCGGTTGGCGTCGCCATCGTGCAGTTCTGGCCGGATTATCTCTATGTCGTGCTGACCCTCGTCGTGTTCTTTTCCGGCCAGTTCATCGAAGGCAATATCCTGCAGCCGAAACTTGTCGGCAGCAGCGTCGGCCTGCATCCTGTCTGGCTGATGTTTGCCCTCTTCGCTTTCGGCGCGCTTTTCGGCTTCGTCGGGCTTCTAGTCGCGGTGCCGGCTGCGGCGGCGGTCGGCGTGCTTGTCCGCTTCGCCTTGTCGCGGTATCTTGAAAGCGATCTTTACCACGGGCACGCCGCCAACCTTCCCTGGGAAGCCAACCTCACCCTGGAAGAAAGGGAAACGTCCTCCGGCAAGGTTGACTCTCAGAGCTGACAATGACTGACCCAATCAAAACCGACAACGCCCGGTCGAAGGCCGAGCAGCTGCCGCTCGCATTTTCGCATCCGTCCGCCTCCGGCCGGGAGGATCTCCTCGTGTCGGCTTCGCTGGAGGCCGCCGTCAGCCTCGTTGACGCATGGCCGCACTGGCCCTCGCCGGTGGTCGTGCTGGCAGGGCCGCCCGGTTCCGGAAAATCGCACCTTGCCAATATCTGGAAAAATATCAGCGAGGCTCGCGAGATTCATCCGCAGGCGGGCGCGGATGCCGCGCGCGCGGCCGAAAGGGGGGCGGTGCTGTTCGAGGACGCCGATCGGCGTGGTTTTGACGATACCGAACTCTTCCATGTCATCAACAGCGTACGCCAGAATGGCACGACGCTTCTGATGACCAGCCGGCAATGGCCGTCGGCCTGGCCGGTCACGCTGCCGGATCTGCGCTCGCGCCTCAAGGCCGTGACGGTGGTGGAAACGGGTGAACCGGACGAGGCGCTGCTGGCGCAGGTGCTGGTGAAGCTCTTCGCTGACCGGCAGCTTTACATGGATGACAAACTCATAGGCTACATCGTCAACAGAATGGAACGTTCGCTCGATACGGCGCAGACGATCGTAGAGCGGATCGACAGGCTGGCGCTTTCGCGCGGAACGAGGATCACCCGCCCACTGGTCGCGGAAGTCCTCAACGCGATGGACAATGCCGAGAGACATAACGGACCGGACGACGATTGACTGTCACAGTTCCGTCGTCAAACTGTTATACGGGCAAGAAGGACGATCGCGGGATGCAGCAGGATCACGGATTGGAAATTGGTCAGGGGATGGAACAGGGCATGGACGCTGTCGCGCAGGAAGATTTCAACAAGGTTCAGCCGCAGACCGAGGGCGAGAACCTCTGGGATAGCCCCGCGCGTTTCATCAACCGCGAATTCTCCTGGCTCCAGTTCAACCGCCGTGTCCTTGAGGAAACGCTGAACACCGATCACCCGCTGCTGGAGCGGCTGCGTTTCCTGTCCATCTCGGCGGCCAATCTCGATGAGTTCTTCATGGTTCGCGTCGCCGGCCTCGAAGGCCAGGTGCGCCAGAAGATCACCGTCAGGACCCCGGACGGCAAGACCCCGGCAGAACAGCTCGAAGATATTCTGAAGGAAATCGACAACCTGCAGATGGAGCAGCAGGCCTCGCTTGCCGTTCTGCAGCAATATCTTGCCAAGGAAGAAATCTACATCGTACGCCCGGCTGCGCTTTCGGATGAGGATCGCAACTGGCTGGAGACCGAGTTTGAGGAACGCATGTTCCCGGTGCTGACGCCGCTCTCCATCGATCCGGCGCACCCGTTCCCCTTCATTCCCAATCTCGGCTTTTCCATGGGCCTGCAGTTGGACAGCGTCAACGGCCGCGAGCCGATGACGGCGCTTTTGCGCCTGCCGCCGGCGCTCGACCGCTTCGTGCGGCTGCCTGATGAAAAGAACGCCATCCGCTACATCACGCTCGAGGATGTGGTTGGTCTGTTCATTCACCGGCTCTATCCCGGCTATACCGTTCGCGGTTCCGGCACGTTCCGCATCATCCGCGATAGCGATATCGAGGTGGAGGAAGAGGCCGAAGATCTGGTGCGCTTCTTCGAAAGCGCGCTGAAACGCCGCCGCCGCGGTTCCGTCATCCGCATCGAGACCGATAGCGAAATGCCGCAGTCGCTCAGGCAGTTCGTGGTGCACGAACTCGGTGTGCCGGATAATCGCGTCGCGGTTCTGCCCGGTCTTCTCGCGCTCAACACGATCTCGGAAATCGTGCGTGCCCCGCGCGACGACCTGAAATTCGAGCCCTACAATGCCCGTTTCCCGGAGCGCGTTCGTGAACATGCCGGCGATTGCCTCGCTGCGATCCGCGAAAAGGACATGGTGGTTCACCATCCCTATGAAAGCTTCGACGTGGTGGTGCAGTTCCTCCTGCAGGCTGCGCGCGATCCCGAAGTACTCGCCATCAAGCAGACGCTTTACCGCACCTCCAACGACAGCCCGATCGTTCGCGCGCTGATCGACGCCGCGGAAGCAGGTAAATCCGTCACCGCGCTGGTCGAGCTCAAAGCGCGTTTCGACGAGGAAGCAAACATCCGCTGGGCGCGCGATCTGGAGCGCGCCGGCGTGCAGGTCGTGTTCGGCTTCATCGAACTCAAGACCCACGCCAAGATGTCGATGGTGGTGCGCCGCGAGGATGGCAAGCTCAGGACCTACTGCCACCTTGGCACGGGCAACTATCACCCGATCACGGCGAAGATCTATACCGACCTGTCCTTCTTCACCTGCAACCCAAAGATCGCCCACGACATGGCGAATATCTTCAACTTCATCACGGGTTACGGCGAACCGGAGGAGGGCATGAAGCTGGCCGTCTCGCCCTATACGCTACGCGCACGCATCCTCAAGCATATTCACGAGGAAATCGAGCACGCCAAGCGCGGCGCGCCGGCGGCGATCTGGATGAAGATGAATTCGCTTGTCGATCCAGAGATCATCGATGCGCTCTACCATGCCAGCGCCGCCGGTGTTGAGGTGGACCTCGTCGTGCGCGGCATCTGCTGCCTGCGCCCGCAGGTGCCCGGCCTGTCGGACAATATCCGCGTCAAATCCATCGTCGGCCGCTTCCTGGAGCACAGCCGCATCTTCTGCTTCGGCAATGGTTTCGGCCTGCCGTCGGACAAGGCGCTGGTCTATATCGGCTCTGCCGACATGATGCCGCGCAATCTTGACCGCCGCGTGGAGACGCTGGTGCCGCTGACCAATCCCACCGTGCATGAGCAGGTTCTTTCACAGATTATGCTGGGCAATCTCATTGACAACCAGCAGAGCTACGAGATACTTGCGGACGGAACGTCGAGGCGCATCGAGGTGCGTAAAGGCGAAGAACCGTTCAACGCGCAGCACTATTTCATGACCAATCCCAGCCTTTCCGGACGTGGTGAAGCCCTGAAATCCAGTGCGCCCAAATTGATTGCCGGGTTGATTTCGTCCCGCAAGAAACAGGCTGAATGACTCGATCAGAAGCACAGGGGCGGCTGACCGGCCTTGCCCCCGTTTCCGTCATAGATATTGGCTCGAACTCCGTTCGTCTTGTCGTATATGAAGGTCTTTCCCGCGCGCCTGCGGTGCTGTTCAACGAAAAGGTGCTTTGCGGGCTTGGCAAAGGTTTGGCGCTGACGGGGCGCATGCATGAGGAAGGTGTGAGCCGCGCGCTCCTGGCGCTCAGGCGTTTTCACGCCCTCTCCGAGCAGGCGCAGGCGCAGCAGCTTTATGTGCTGGCCACGGCCGCGGCCCGAGAAGCGGAAAATGGTCCCGATTTCATTCGTGAGGCCGAAGCCATCCTCGGCTGCGAGATCGAGGTTCTGTCGGGTGAGAAGGAAGCGCTTTATTCGGCCTATGGCGTGATCAGCGGTTTCCATGATCCTGATGGCATCGCCGGCGACCTCGGGGGCGGCTCGCTGGAGCTGATCGACATCAAGGGCAAGAGCTGCGGCGAAGGCATCACCCTGCCGCTTGGCGGTCTGCGGCTTTCGGAGCAATCGGACGGCTCGCTGGAAAAAGCGGCGACCATTGCCAGAAAACACGTCAAATCCTTCGCCAAACTTCTGGCGGCGGGTGAGGGGCGCACCTTTTACGCCGTCGGCGGCACCTGGCGAAATATCGCCAAGCTGCACATGGAGATATCCGGTTATCCCCTGCACATGATGCAGGGTTATGAATTGCCGCTGGAGGAAATGCTGAATTTCCTCGAGGAGGTCATCGTCTCCCGGGATAGCAAGGATCCCGCCTGGCAGGCGGTCTCCAAGAACCGCCGCTCGCTGCTGCCATTCGGTGCCATCGCCATGCGCGAAGTTCTGAAGATGATGAAGCCGGCCAGGATCGCTTTTTCCGCACAGGGCGTACGCGAGGGTTACCTTTATTCGCTGCTGACGGAGGCGGAGCGCGAATCCGATCCGCTGCTGGTTGCCGCCGACGAACTTGCCATTTTGCGCGCCCGTTCTCCGGAGCATGCGCGAGAACTGGCGGACTGGAGCGGTCGCACCTTCCCGGTTTTCGGCATCGACGAGACGGAAGAGGAAAGCCGCTATCGGCAGGCCGCCTGCCTGCTGGCCGACATCAGCTGGCGCGCGCATCCCGATTACCGCGGTCTGCAGGCGCTCAATATCATCGCCCACTCGTCCTTCGTGGCGATCACCCATCCCGGGCGCGCCTATATTGCACTTGCCAATTATTACCGCTTTGAAGGCCTGAACGACAACGGCACCACCGAGCCGCTTGCCGCCATGGCGGGGGAGCGTCTGCAGGAACTCGCCAAACTGCTGGGCGGCCTGCTGCGCGTCGTATATCTTTTTTCAGCCTCCATGCCGGGTGTCGTGGATCACCTGAAATTCCGCAAGACAGATAATCCGGATCTCGATCTGGAATTTGTGGTGCCGCATGATTATTGCGATTTTGCCGGCGAGCGGCTGGACGGACGTTTGCAGCAACTGGCGAAGCTGACGGGCAAGCGGCTGGCCTTCGTGTTCGAATAAGGAGCGGCGGAGTTTCCGTTCACGACAGAAACGACATTGGCCCCGTGCTAGGACCAGCGCTCGCAGAACGCTTCGATATCGTTTGACTGAAAGTCGCCAAGCCGCGCCATGATTGTCTCGAAGGGCCAGTCCCACCACGCAATAGCGGTAAGCTTCTGCGCAATCGATCGTGAAAAGCGCTCGCGAATGATTTTTGCGGGTACGCCGCCGACGATGGTATAGGGCGGCACGTCCCTGGTCACCACGGCGCCGGCGGCCAGCACCGCGCCGTCTCCCACCTTGACGCCCGGCAGGACGATGACCCCGTGTCCGATCCAGACATCGTGACCGATAACGGCGCGATCCTGCTTCCGCTGCGCGAAAAAGGCATCGTCGCGCACCGCATCGGCAGAGTAATATTCCGGGCAGTAGCTGAAACGGTGCATGGATGGCCGGTCCATCGGATGGTTGGGAGCGCCTATCCTGACCTCCGCGGCGATGGCGCAGAACTTCCCGATGATCGCATCCCCCACCATGCAGCGGGGACCAAGATAAGAGTAGTCTCCGAGCTCAACATTATGCAGCGAGGTATCGGCCAAAATCTCGCAGCATCTGCCGATGCTCGAGTCTCTTACGCTGGCTGTTGCATGAATGACGGTCTCTGCGAGCTTAGGGCGCTTGATCTGTGCGGTCGAATCCATTGCAGTCTCCCGATTTTGCGCCTGCTTAACCGGGCATGATGAAGGCCCTATGACGCGAGACGGCGGAGCATTCCATCCGTGACCGGCATACCCTGTCAAGTTCAGAACACGTCTCTTGCTTCGTGTGACATTCTCTCCTTACAGATCGGCGTCACCTGCCGGCGACATTCGGGCGCATTATCGTTTCCAGTAGTGCTCCGTTATGTTTTGAGCATTCCGAATGATATGACCGGCGATTTCTGGGTCGCCGCCCTCGAAGGTCTGCGGGTCGGCCCCGCATAACAACAAAAAGAGCTGTTGATGCGCGACCGCGGCAAAATAATCCCGGGGTGGTGGCTGCATGTCTGACCCGGCCGCCTCGAATGCTTCGGCGACTTCTTTGCTGGCGCGCTCAACCGCTGCATGAACACTCGCCATCATCGCCGCTTCCTTGCGTTCCAATATATCCTGAACCTGCCGTTCTGCCGGTGTCAGAACCGGACAACTCTCGCTCATTAAATGTCTCTCCTGTGGGTACAACCATTTCGCCAAGCAATATTATCGCGTGGATTGTGTCCGCTTTGCGGGAAACATAAATCTCGGTCTTGAAGTGTAGCGCGCCGGTTGACCTCCATGCCGTGCGGATCGAACAGCAATGGGCTGTCCTTTTTGCAAGCCGTTCAGCCGTGGCCGAGTGCCTTTCGAATGCAGGCGCTGAGATAGGCATATTGCAGCGGCGTTATCGTCGCCATGACTTCGGTCCGATTGGCGGGATGATCCTGATAACCCACCGGCAGATCGAATTGGGTGAAGGTGAAATCCCAGCGGACGCCATCAATGATATTGTAGAAGTGTTGCGCGCCGCTGACAGCGGTTTTCGCAATTTCGCCACCGAAAATGTCCTGAACCACCAGGGCAGTGACGCTTCCTTGCCCCCTGGCTGGATTTTCGCGCGACCAGAGGCCGCTGGTCTCGCCCGACCAGCTTCTCTTCAGGGCGTAGTACAGTCTTTCGGCATGGTCCTGCATGAAACGTCTTCTTTTCCGCAAGCATGTTTCTGTCGCGGCCGGAAAATCGGGAGGAGCGCCGCGCAGACGTTCGTGTCTGCCAGCGCTCCGTCCGGATCATTGGTGACCGTCAATGCAAATGACGGCAGCCGTGGCCTCACTTCGCCTCGAGCAGGTCCTTGACCTCAAGCAGAACGAATTCGTTGTCATCAGCCTTGTCCAGCGCCCGCCCGGCAGAGAAAGGCAGGTTGTTGTCATTGCCGACGATGATATGCGTGGCATCGACGCGGTCGACATTCTCGATGGTGACGAAAGGCATGTCGTAGAAACCGTTGCCGCCGCCCTGGCGCTTCTTGTTATCAGGGTCGGAGATCTTCATCAGGTCGATATAGCCGATCTTGCGGGCGGCCTTGCCGACATTGGCGTCGTTGAATTCGATCTTGTAGATGCGCTTGACCTTGGCTGGGCGGGCGAAGCAGTCCGCAGTGGGAGCCTTCGGGTCGGCGCAGGCCTTGTCGGCCGTGCCGGCGCCGTTGTCGCGTTCGATGACGAGGGCAGTGGTCTCGTCCAGCATGTTGAAGTCACCGATCGCCTCGCCGCCTTCCGCCAGCGGATAAAGCCAGCTGCGACCGGTCCACTCTTTCCTGGCGGTGTCCAGTTCGATGATGCGCAGCGCGGTCGCGCCGTCTTCGGTCTTTTCTACCTGGCCGTCCGCCATATAAAGCGGTCCTTCGAGAAGGCCGTAGAGCTTTGAGCCGTCCTTGGAGAGCGCCATGCCTTCATAACCGCCGGAGCGTTTCAGGTTGAAAGCGGGCATTTTCTGAGTCGGGTTGCCAGGCAGTGCGAGAGCCGGATGGTCGGGAGACTTCACCTCGATATCACCGGCCTTGGTGGAGATCACATCGGTCAGCTTGCCGTCGCGGGTGAATTTCAGGATGTAAGGACCGAATTCCTCACCCACCCAGAAACCGTCGGCAACAGGCTGAATGGATTCGACATCGAAATCGGCGCCCGTCAGGTAGCGCTTTTCCGTGCCTTCCAGAACGATGGGGAAGGGCGATTTCATGTCGGGGTCGGAGAGAAACACGGTTTCAAGCGCATTGACCTTGCCGGCTTCCCAGTCGAACTTCAGATGGTGAAGCATCAGCATGGCGTCGCTCGAATTGAGCTTGGAGCCGAAACCGTTGTCGGAAAGGCTCCAGAAGCTGCCGTCCGGCATGGCCTTGATGCCGGAAAAGCCCTGCATGGGCTGGCCGTTGAACGGCATGGAAAGGCCCGTCAGGCGCACGCCGTCCTTGCCGGGCACGGTGCCGAGGCCTTCGGCGCGCTTGCGGTCGGCTGTGGTGAACTTGGCGGAGGTCTTGAGATGTGCCGGCGCATCGGCAGGCGCGGCGATGATGGTGTTGGCCGGTAGAATGGCATGTGAAACCAGCTTTGCCGGAAACTCCTTTTCCGCTGCCTGCGATGCAGAAGCGAGCGCGAGAACCGCGCAAGAGGCGAAAAGAACGTGCTTCATGTTGAGACCCCTCTCAGTACCTGTTGAAGACAGGATTGACGCGATAGGGGGAGCACATGACAGAGAGGTGATTGCCGTTTGAAGCTTTGATGAATTTTGATGACGGCGCCGCTGGCAAGGTGACGGCGACGTTGCTTCGCCCTAAGCGGCGGGGGCCTGATACTGGCTGAGCGTGCAGACACCGAGCGTCTGACCACGGCCCTTGACCGCGTGCTCGCCGAGATATTCGCTGCGCACGCCCTTGGGAAGCACCAGCTGATGGGCGAGGTCGGCGGAAATCAGCACGGGATGGCCAAGCATCTTGCTCAGCGATTCGAGTCTGGAGGTCGTGTTCACCGTATCGCCGAAATAGGTGATCTTGTGATGGTCGACGCCGATTTCCGCAGTGATGACAGGTCCGCCATGGATGGCGAAGCGCAGGCGCGGCACTTCACCGAAGCGGGAAAGCCACATGTCGCGCTTTTCCTCGATGGTCGCCTGAATATCGAAAACGCAGCGCACGCAGGCCGCGCGCCTTATCGCCCTATGGTACGGCCAGGTGATGATCGCGGCGTCGCCGATGTAATCGTCGATGACGCCGCCGTGTTTCCTGACCGGTGCGGCATAGCTCGCGAAGATTTCGCCCAGAAATTCCTGTGCCTTCAGGTCGCCATGGGTTTCGGCGAAGGAGGTGGAGCCGACAAGGTCGATGAAGATGAAGACACGGTCTTCGCTCACCGGTCTGCGATAGCGCCCGAGAATGAGGTCGATGAAGATATCGCGGCCAAGAAGTTCACGCACGCGCATGATGAAGACGATGATGCCGCAGACGATGAGCGTGAAGACCAGCGTCTGTACTTCGGCATGAACGGCGCGTTTCCAGGTGCCGGGAAAGATGCCGCTCAGCCACAGGATCGTGCCGCCCAGCCCGAAGCCGCAGAAGACGAGAACGGCATAGATGACAAGACCGACGGCAATGTAAACCGGTGTCGGCAGGGCGCTGACCTGCCGCGACAGGCCGGGCATGATGTAACCGCGCTCGAAGGCGAGGATTGGCGCGCAGGCAAACAGCGCATAGGTCGCGCCGATGAGCGCGCCACCGCCATATTCCAGGAAGGCGTAGGCCACGCCGCTGCCGGCCACGGCAACGAAGAGCACCACGTAATCCAGAATGGGCAGCAATTTTCTCATGTCGATTCTTGATCTCGGGAAGGGCAGGCCCGTCGCTCCTTGCGGGCAAAGCTTCTGTTCAGGTCATATGCGACATTAATGTGGAAAAAGCGCTGGAAAAAGTGAGCAATCGGTAAGGTTGCATAAAGGATCGGAAAGCCTGTTGCCCGGTTGCCGCAACGGGCGGGGCCCGCACCCCGCCTAAGTTGATATTGTATAATCGATGGCTTCACCGATTTTGTCGCCCGACGCGCCGTCGGGCGATTCGGGTGTTCGGCCAGCGCCCTTCAGACGCAGCGCTAGCGAATGAGGCGATACGCGGTATGAGAAGGTCGCGGAAAGAGCGAGCGTTACGACTCGTTCGCCGCAACCTCTACAGCCTCGACCTTCTTGCCGGCAAAACGCAGGGCGACCTCACCATTGATGAGCTTCAGCGCCACATTGCCGAAAAGCTCCCGCCGCCAACCGGTCAGCGCCGCCACCGTTGCCTTTTCGCCCTCGGCGGCGATCTTGTCCAGATCGTCGCTATTGGCGATGACCTTGGCGGCGACGCCGTGCTTGTCAGCTGTCAGCTTCAGCAGAACCTTCAACAGTTCCACGGCAGCGCCCGAGCCTTCCGGCGCGTGGCTGTGACGCGGTGCCTTCGGCATTTCTTCTTTCGGCAGCGCCAGCGCCGCATTCACCGTCTCGACGATGGCGTTGCCGGACGCGGAGCGTTCCCAGCCCTTGGGAATGGTGCGAAGCCGCGACAGCGCCTCGGCATCCTTTGGCTGCTGCTGAGCGATTTCGAAGATCGCATCGTCTTTCAGCACGCGCGAGCGAGGCACGTTGCGGGAGCGCGCCTCCCGCTCGCGCCAGGCGGCGACGAATTTGAGGATGGCAAGCTCGGTCGGCTTGCGCAGGCGCGATTTCAGCCGCAGCCAGGCATCGTCGGGATGCATGTCATACGTGTCGCGAGACTCGAGAATATCCATCTCTTCGGTCAGCCACAGCGAGCGGCCTTCACGCTCGAGCTGGGCTTTCAGCGAGAGATAGACATCCCGCAGATGGGTCACGTCGGCCAGCGCGTAATCCAGCTGCTTTTCGGTCAGCGGGCGGCGGCTCCAGTCGGTGAAACGCGAGGATTTGTCGATCTGCACGTTTTTGATCTTCTGAACCAGCTGGTCGTATGAGATCGAATCGCCGAAACCGCAGACCATGGCGGCGACCTGCGTGTCGAAGATCGGATGCGGAATAAGCCCGCCGAGATGGTAGATGATTTCGATGTCCTGTCGCGCCGCGTGGAAAACCTTCACGACGTCGGGATTGGCCATCAACTCGAAAAGCGGCGTAAGATCGAGGCCCTTCGCCAGCGGATCGACCAGCACCTCGAGAGTCGGGCTTGCCATCTGCACGAGGCAGAGTTCCGGCCAGAAGGTGGTTTCCCGCAAAAATTCGGTGTCGATGGTGATGAATTCCGATTTCGCCAGTTCCGTGCAGGCCTCGGCGAGGGCGGCGGTCGTTTCAATCATTGCAAATGGCCACTCGTGAAAATTATCCGTCTTACTTTCCCTTTGCCGGGCGCATGTCAATACAAAGCCCGTTTTTGAAGGCCTAACGATCGTTTTTCTCCGGCGGATTGGGCTCCGACCCATTCTTTTTAGGTGGTGCGGGTGCGGCGAGCTTCTGGAAATAGGCCGAGGTGCGCAACAGCGAACTGAAACGCCAGTTCCTCTCCTCAAGCGGAACGCCCTCGCGCACCTGCAGCCGATATATGGTGTAGGCGATGAAAACGATCTGGATCGCGGCGGTATAGCTGAAGAGTGCCTTCGGACCGAACTGATCGATCAGGACGGAAGCGAGAAGCGGCCCCACGGTTGCGCCCACCGACCAGAAGAACAGCAGTCCGGCTGACATCATCGCATGTTCGCCTTCCCTGGCGTGATCGTTGCCATGCGCCGAACTCAGCGAATAAAGCGGCAGGGCGAAGGCGCCGAAGATGAAGACGCCGATGATATTGCTCCATTCATCAGTACCGGCGAAGAAAGCGAGAAAGAGCCCGACGACGACAGAGGCCGCCGTGGTGGCGAGGATGATGATGCGCCGGTCATAACGGTCGGAATAAACGCCAAGCGGATATTGCAGCACCACACCGCCAATAATGCCCGCACTCATGAATGTGGCGATGGCGGTGACGGAAAAGCCTATCTGTTCGGCATAGATCGGGCCAATATTGCGGAAGGCCGCCATGCTGAGGCCGACTGCCACGCAACCGACGACGGCAAGCGGGGAAATGCGCCAGACGGCGAAAAGGTCGAAGGGAATCTGCTTCGGCGGGGCAGGGTTGGATTTGTCGGCAAGCGAGATCGGCACCAGAGACAGCACCAGCGCTATCGCGATCAGCGAAAACACCACCGGACCTTCGACACCCATCACGGCAATGACATATTGCGCCAGTGTCACGGAGCCGAGATCGACGAAACGATAGATGGAAAGCGTGCGAGCGCGATTGGAATTCGTCACCTGGGCATTGATCCAGCTTTCGATGGCCGCAAAAAGACAGGCGACGGCAATGCCGATGACGAAACGCATCAGCATCCAGAATAGCGGGTGGATGATGAGCGGCATGGCGATCGAAGCGGCCGAGGCGACCGCTGCCATGGTCGCGAAGGTTCTGATATGGCCGATCTTTCGCAGAAGCCGCGTCACCGAAATGCAGCCGAGTGCGAATCCGATGCTGTAGGCGGCGCTGATGACGCCGATGGTGCTGGCGGAAAAACCTTCGGAGATGCCGCGCAGGGCAATATAGGTTCCCTGCAGGCCGTTGCCGCCGATCAGGATGCCGGCGGTGACGAGAAGCGGGATGAGGGGTCTGATCTGGCTCATTGCGGGCCGACTCGGTTTGGCGGGCTGAATATGCACTATCTAAAGCCACGGCGGGGGAAAGGACAGGCTGAAGGCGACATTGTTGCGCTTTGCCTTGACAAATCAGGCTGGCCATGCGCTTTTCCGGCAAATTTCGACAGTGCCGCCCATCTGGCCTCCAACGGGCCCACGACACGTTCCAGGATAAAAAAATGCATCGTTACCGCAGCCACACCTGTGCCGCTCTCCGCAAGTCCGACGTCGGCGAAACCGTTCGCCTTTCCGGTTGGGTTCATCGCGTGCGAGATCATGGCGGCGTTCTCTTCATCGACCTTCGCGACCATTACGGCATCACCCAGGTGGTTGCCGATCCTGACAGCCCGGCTTTCAAGGTTGCGGAAACCGTACGCGGCGAATGGGTCATCCGCATCGACGGCCTCGTCAAGGCGCGTTCGGAAGACACCGTCAACAAGGGCATGGCGACCGGCGAGATCGAACTTTACGCTCAGGAGATCGAGGTTCTCGGCGTCGCCAAGGAGCTGCCGCTGCCGGTCTTCGGTGAGCCTGACTATCCGGAAGACGTTCGCCTGAAGTACCGCTTCCTCGACCTGCGCCGCGAAACGCTGCACAAGAACATTGTCAAGCGCACGCAGATCATCTCCGCCATGCGCACCGGCATGGCCGATGCCGGCTTTGCCGAATATACGACGCCGATCCTCACGGCCTCCTCGCCGGAAGGTGCACGCGACTTCCTCGTGCCGTCGCGTATTCATGAGGGCAAGTTCTTCGCGCTGCCGCAGGCGCCGCAGCAGTACAAGCAGCTTCTGATGGTGGCGGGTTTCGACCGTTACTTCCAGATCGCGCCGTGCTTCCGCGATGAAGACCCGCGCGCCGACCGCCTGCCGGGCGAATTCTACCAGCTCGACGTCGAAATGAGCTTCGTGACCCAGGAAGATGTCTGGACCACGATGGAGCCGATGATGACTGCCGTCTTCGAAAAGTTTGCCGAAGGCAAGCCTGTCACCAAAGAGTGGCCGCGCATTCCCTATGATGAAGCGATCCGCAAATACGGCTCCGACAAGCCGGACCTGCGCAACCCGATCGTCATGCAGGCCGTGACCGAGCATTTCGATGGTTCGGGCTTCAAGGTCTTCGCGAACATGATCGCCTCCAACCCGAAGGTTCAGGTCTGGGCAATTCCGGCCAAGACCGGCGGTTCGCGCGCATTCTGCGACCGCATGAACGCCTGGGCGCAGTCTCAGGGTCAGCCCGGCCTCGGTTACATCTTCTGGAAGGAAGAGGACGGCAAGGTCGGCGGTTCCGGTCCGCTCGCCAAGAACATTGGCGAGGAACGCACCGAGGCGCTGCGCCAGCAGCTCGGCCTCGAGGCAGGTGATGCCTGCTTCTTCGTCGCCGGTGATCCCGCCAAGTTCTACAAGTTTGCCGGTGAGGCGCGCACCCGCGCTGCCGATGAACTGAACCTGATCGATCGCGACCGATTCGAAATGTGCTGGATCGTCGACTTCCCCTTCTTCGAATACAACGAAGAAGAAAAGAAGATCGATTTCGCCCACAACCCCTTCTCCATGCCGCAGGGTGGTCTGGAAGCGCTGGAAGGGCAGGACCCGCTCTCCATCAAGGCCTTCCAGTATGACGCCGTCTGCAACGGCTTCGAAATCGCCTCCGGTTCGATCCGTAACCAGTCGCCCGAGTTGATGGTCAAGGCTTTCGAAAAGGTTGGCCTGTCGCAGACCGACGTTGAAGAGCGCTTCGGCGGTCTCTACCGCGCCTTCCAGTATGGCGCGCCTCCGCATGGCGGTTGCGCTTTCGGTATCGACCGTGTGGTCATGCTGCTGGTCGGTGCGAAGAACCTGCGCGAAATCACGCTGTTCCCGATGAACCAGCAGGCGCAGGACCTTCTGATGAACGCGCCGTCGCCGGCAACGCCGACGCAGCTTCGCGAACTGGCGCTGCGCGTCGTTCCGTCCAAGAAAGACTGATCGTGTTGAAGACGCTGCTCGACCGTGTTCGCGCAGCCTTCACCCGTGCATTGGCGGCCGCGCTTGCGGCCGCTTTTGCGTTCTGGGTCGCGCATCGCTGGCTAGGCCATCCGCAACCCGTCTTCGCGGCAATCAGCGCGCTCATCTGTCTGGCGCCGGGAATTCCAAGCCATGTTCGTCAGGGCCTCGGCTTGATGGTGGGCGTCACCGTCGGCATTCTCGTCGGGGAAATAGCCCTCCTGGTCCCGCATGATTTCGCCGAAATCAGGCTGGCCTCGGCGACCTTCATCGCCATGATCCTCGCCTCCATGTTCGGCCTGCCGCCAGTCGTACCGATACAGGCTGGTGCTTCCGCCATGCTCGTGCTCCTCATGGGGCCGCAGGTTGCCGGCCTTGTCCGCTTCATCGACGTGATCGTGGGTGTCGCGACCGGTGTCACCGTAGCGCTGGTCTTCTTTCGCGAGCGGCTGAAACTTTAGCCGTCACCACTGGTGGATGAGGAATTTTCCGTCTTTTTCTCGCGAACGCGGCAAAGACACAATTTTACCGCGAGTCGAACCCACTTCCGCACATAATCAGCCGAAATCCGATCCCAGTATAGCCCTGCGTCCACCAGGAGGATGCAAGTCTAACGCAGATTTTAAACTTGGGACGGCGCCGACCGAACGTTGAATCCGGTTCGCGCGATAATATTGGTAAGGATTTCAGAATGGTTCATCAAACGGAAAAAGACCCTGCCATCGCGGCCGGGCATATGCATCCGGCCACGCACCGCACTCATTTCGCGGCCGGGCTGCGCTCGCCGGGCGCGAAATTTGTCATGATCGGCTTCATTTCGATGGTCTTGCTGGTGCCGCTCCTGCTGGTCTGGGCATTGACGGAAGAACGCGCCTCGCGTGCACAAGAGGTATCCGGACGGATCGCCCATGGATGGGGTGGCGATCAGGTGGTGAATGGACCTTATCTTGCCGTGCCCTTCGATGTGGAACGCCGCCGCGAGGTCAATGGCCAAAGCGTCGTTGATCGTGTGACGGAATGGGTGCTTGTCATGCCGGAAACACTAAAGGTCACGGCTGATCTCAAGGCCGAGGAAAAGCAGCTGTCGATCTATAGCTTGCCCGTTTATAAAGGCGATCTCGCGCTTGCCGGTCGCTTTGGTTCCGGCATCCTGACGGATCTCGCCCGTTTTGCTGGCACGCCCCGTCTCGATAACGCCGTCCTGGTTCTCAATATCGCTGACATGACAGGCATCCGGTCCAGCGCAGGCGTCCGGATAGACGGCGGGCCCGTTCTGCCATTTGATCCCGGCATGCGGGACATGTCCGCAACGGCAACGCATGACGACCCGCAGGCGCGAATGATGTCCGATGCCGGAGTGCATAGGCAGATTGACAGAAGCCTCATTGAAACCGGCTTTGCCTTCGATATCGCCTTTTCGCTGAACGGGTGGGGCAGTTTCGCCGTCGCGCCGGCAGGTCAGACGACGAGTTTTGCCGCAAAAGCCAATTGGCCACATCCGGGTTTCGAAGGCCTGTTTTTGCCGGAGGAAAAAACGATCACCGCCACGGAGTTCAATGCCAGTTGGACCATTCCGTATCTCGCACGGGGCTTGGATCGGGTTGTTGAAGGCCCGCGATTGCCGCTCTCCAACAGTCTGATGACAATCAATCTCGTAGAGCCAGTGAAATTTTACCAGATCATCGCGCGGACACTGAAATATTCGATCGGGTTCATCTCTCTCGTTTTCCTTGCCGTCTTTATCGTCGAACTCAAGGGCGGCACCATCGTGCACTGGCTACAATATGTGCTGACAGGGCTGGCGCTGATCGTTTTTTATGTACTTCTCCTGGCGCTTTCGGAGCACACGGGATTCACCATTGCTTATGTCGCCGCCGCACTTTCAACAGCGGTGCTGATCTCCTTTTATCTCGGCAGCGCAACCCGTAGCCGAAGGAACGGCATTGCCCTGTTCAGCGTGCTCTCACTCGCCTACAGCGTCATGTACCTGGTGCTGAATGAAGATGAATATGCACTGTTGGCCGGTGCGGTAATCTCGTTCATCGCCATAGCCGCCACAATGTTTGCGACGCGCCGCGTTGACTGGTCGGGAGCGGGCACTGCAGGTGAGGGCAGGATAATCGCACAGGGCGAAACAGCCTGAGCGCCACTGCCGCCCCCAAAAGCGGGACGCAAGCTGCGACCCGCTTTTGGCGTTGATCGTGAGATAAGTTATCGGGAGCTGACGACATTTCCGGATGTTAATTGAGCACAAAAGGAAAGCCCCGGTGCAATGGACCGGGGCTCTTTCGTCTTATTCGTTTGCCGTCACCGTGACGCCGAGCATTTTCGGCAAGGTGTTCGGCGCGCCCATGGCAGCGCCCATGATCATGGGGAAGGGGACCGGCTTTTCCGGCGCTGCCGTGATCGAGAAGTTCTTCGGATCGTCGATATAGGTGTTGATCGCCGCCGACACCATGTTCTGCAATTCGGGAACGTTGAGCGAGGCCATCATGATCGGCGCCATGCCCTTGATGGTCTGTGCAAGCTGGTCGCCCGTCATACCCTGCTGGCTCGCCGCATAATCGATCGCGCGCTTGGTGATGCTGGCGTCTTCGAAGCTGATCTCGGCGTTGACGAAGGAGAGTTGCTGCATCAGGCCGAGCATGGCAAGGCTCGCGGCCTGGTCTGCCTGTTCCTTGTTCGGGTTGGCAGCCTGCGCCTTCACCGTTTCCTGCATCGACTTGATGAAGGCGAGCGTGTAGCCGGAGAAACCGAACGACATGTTCAGGCGGCCGACATCATCGAGGTCGATCGCGTATTCCTCGACATCAACAGTGCCGGAAGCCACTTCCCAGCTGCCGCTCATGGTCATGTCGCCGGAAAGCGCCTGCAGCTTCAGTTTTTCGATTGCATCCTTGGTGGCGGGGTCGGTGACGTCGCTGAGGTCGGCCTTGAAGCCGGAGGCGTCGAGGTCAAAGCCGATCGAGTTCTTGTCGTCGCTGACCGACATCGTCGCACTGGTTTCCTCGAGCGAGAAAGCCTGCTTCCCGTCGACGGACACGGAAATCGGGCCGCTATGGGCTTCGTCGTAGAACATCAGCGCATCGACGGTGCCGGTGGTGGCATCAGCGGGGATGACGAGGCCGGACATGTAGATGTCGCTGGCCTTGATCTCGACCTTGTCCTGCTTGTAGTCGATATTGTCGAAGCGGGCGTTCTTGATCTTGTAGCCGCCGTTGTTTTCCTCGACGCCATCAAGCGTGATATTGCCAACCGGGATTTTCTTGGCCGGGTCGGCAGCGGCACTGAGGGTCACGTCGTTCAGCGTCACCGTCGAGCCGTTGACGGCGACGGAGCCTGCATCAATTTGACCGCCCTGCGCGGCATAGGCCGCATTGATCTTCTTCAGCACATCCCCACCATCCAGCGCGAAAGCCGGCGCGGAAAGGGCAAGAAGCGCGGCGCTCGCAAAAAGAACCTGCCGGGTGGATTTCAGTCTCATGATGTTTCTTCCCTCAACGTACGGCTGCAAACCGAGCCTTAATGCTAATGGTGATACTTATATTCGCTGATAATCAAAGGTCTAGGGTATTTAGATCGATTCCCATGACGGCGGCATTGCGGCATTTGCAGCGCGGTTAACAAAAAACCGCATGGAAGGGCTGGTTTCATCCACAGCCGCGACCCCTGTGTTTCTTGCCGGGAATCGCCATTTCCGCTAGTCAAGCACCATGGGAAAAAATCTTGTACCTCCGTCCGGCGGAGACGATAATATTCATCCGGTCGATTTGAAGGCAGCGCTCGAAGAGCGCTACCTCGCTTACGCCTTGTCCACGATCATGCATCGTGCGCTTCCGGATGTCCGCGACGGCCTGAAGCCGGTCCATCGCCGCATTGTCTATGCGATGAGCGAAATGGGCCTGAGACCCAATTCCGCCTTCCGCAAATGTGCCAAGATTGTCGGTGAGGTGATGGGTAACTACCACCCCCACGGCGACCAGGCGATCTATGATGCGCTGGCGCGTCTGGCGCAGGATTTCTCGCTGCGTTATCCCCTGGTCGACGGGCAGGGCAACTTCGGTAACATTGACGGTGATAGCCCCGCCGCCATGCGTTACACCGAAAGCAAGATGACGGCGGTGGCCGAGCTTCTGCTGGAAGGTATCGGGGAAGACGCGGTCGATTTCCGCGACACCTATGACGAATCCAATTCCGAGCCGGTGGTATTGCCCGGCGCTTTCCCCAATCTGCTGGCGAACGGTGCTTCCGGCATCGCTGTTGGCATGGCGACGTCGATCCCGCCGCACAATGCGCATGAACTGTGTGACGCGGCGCTGTACCTCATCAAACATCCCGATGCGACCGTTGAAAAGCTGGTGGAATTCATTCCCGGTCCCGACCTGCCGACCGGCGGCGTGATCGTTGAAAGCCGCGAGAATATTCTCGATGCCTACAAGACCGGCCGTGGCGGTTTCCGCGTGCGCGCCAAGTGGGAAACGGAAGATCTGGGCCGTGGCGGTTATCAGATCGTCATCACCGAAATTCCGTTCCAGGTGCAGAAATCGCGGCTGATCGAAAAGATCGCCGAGCTGCTTATCGCGCGCAAGTTGCCGCTTCTGGAGGATGTCAGAGACGAATCCGCCGAGGATGTGCGTATCGTTCTGGTGCCAAAGAGCCGCACCGTCGATGCGACGCTGTTGATGGAATCGCTCTTCCGTCTCTCCGATCTTGAGAGCCGCCTGCCGCTCAACATGAACGTGCTGTCGCTCGGCAAGGTGCCGAAGGTGATGGCGCTGAACGAGGTGCTGACGGAGTGGCTGGCGCACCGCAAGGACGTGCTGGTCCGCCGCTCGCGCCATCGTCTGGCGGCAATTGATCGCAGACTGGAAATTCTGGGCGGCCTGCTCGTCGCTTATCTTAATCTTGATGAGGTGATCCGCATCATCCGCGAGGAGGATGAGCCGAAACAGGTGATGATGGCGAAATGGTCGCTGACGGACCTGCAGGCCGAATCCATCCTCAACATGCGGCTGCGCAACCTGCGCAAGCTAGAGGAATTCGAAATCCGCAAGGAATTCGACGAACTGACGAATGAGAAGGCCGAGATCGAAGCGCTGATCGCCTCTGATGACAAACAGTGGCAAACCATCGCCTGGGAAATCGGCGAGGTCAAAAAGAAATATGCCAAGGCGACCGAACTCGGCCGCCGTCGCACGCAGTTTGCCGACGCTCCTGACGCCGATATCGAGGCCATTCAGCAGGCGATGATCGAGAAGGAACCGGTCACCATCGTTATCTCGCAGAAGGGCTGGATCCGGGCGCTGAAGGGTCACATGTCTGACACCTCGACCCTGACCTTCAAGGAAGGCGACGGTCCAAAGCTTGCCTTCCCGGCGCAGACGACCGACAAGCTGCTGCTGCTGACGACGGGTGGCAAGGCCTATACGCTCGGCGCCGACAAGCTGCCGGGCGGACGCGGCCATGGCGAGCCGATCCGCATCATGGTCGATATGGAAAACGATCAGGATGTCCTCACCGCCTTCGTGCATGATCCGTCGCGCAAGCTGCTGCTCGTTTCGACGGCCGGGAACGGCTTCGTCGTGGCGGAAAGCGAAATGGTCGCGAATACCCGCAAGGGCAAGCAGATCATGAACGTATCCATGCCCGATGAGGCCAAGCTCGCGGTTCCCGTTACCGGCGACCACGTCGCTGTCGTCGGCGAAAACCGCAAGCTCCTGGCGTTCCCGCTGGCGCAGGTCCCGGAAATGTCGCGCGGCAAGGGCGTGCGCCTGCAGCGTTACAAGGACGGCGGCGTCGTGGATGTGAAATGTTTCGCGCTTGCCGACGGCCTCAGCTGGTCCGACACGGCCGGGCGTCTCTTCAACAAGGTGGGTGAAGAACTGCGCGAATGGCTTGCCGACCGCGCCACCGCCGGCCGCACCGTGCCGAAGGGCTTTCCGCGCAGCGGGAAATTTGGTGGGTAAAGCCGCCTGGTATTGACAGGTTATCGATGAAGCGCCGCGCATCGGAAAGATGTGCGGCGTTTCTGTCTATTCGAGTGGGATGACGTGGTCCTTGAGGAACAGATATGCGCCGTCCTCATCGATCTCACCTGCCGCGACATCAAGAACAAAAGCCACGATCTCCGCTTGTTCGGCAACGACTTCAAGTCGGTTGATAAAAAGGAAGGTGTAGGCGGCAAGAAAAGCGGTCCGTTTGTTACCGTCGGAAAAGGGATGGTTGCGCGCTATACCGTAAAGATAAGCGGCGGCGAGTTTCAGCGGTTCCTCTTCTCCATAGGCAGCTTTGTGCAATGGACGCGCCAAAGCTGCCTCGAGTGCGTTTTCATCCTTAAGGCCCGGCAAGCCACCATGTTCGGCTAATTGCTCTTGATGTATAACTTCGATGGCGACACGGGAGAGCCACTTTATATTGCTCACTTAGCGAGTTCTCTCAGAGCTTTATGGTATTTTTTCATACCACGCCGGGCGGCTTCAAGCTGTTCTCTCATTTCCGCATGCTCGGGAATGAGTTCGATATTGCCGGCAGTTTCTCTGAGTTCCAGCGCGTCGCCGGCCTTGAGACCCATGCGATCCAGAACTTCCTTCGGAATGAGGATGCCTTCGGAATTGCCGATTTTGCGGATCGTAATGTTCATGGTAGTAACTCCTGTTATAACAGTGGTTATAACATGGCTGAAATTCGTACACAATGTACGATTTCCGGAGGTTCTCGGTATGACACTTCCAAACGCGGGTTACTTATCTTCCGGCGTATAAACCTCCCACCCGCGCGGCGTCAGATGCTCCTGCGGGTGGTAGCGGGTCTTATAGCCCATCTTTTCGGAGCCATCGACCCAATAGCCGAGATAGACGTGTGGCAGGCCGAGCGCACGGGTGCGGGTGATATGATCGATGATCATGTAGGTGCCAAGCGAGCGCTTCTCGAGTTCCGGATTGAAGAAGGAATAGACCATCGACAGGCCGTCGCTCATCACGTCGCTGAGCGCCACGGCGAGAAGCTCGCCGCGTTTGCTGGAATCGATGCCGGAGCCGGGCTCGCGGACGCGGTATTCGATGATGCGGGTGTTCACATGTGTGTCTTCCACCATGATCGCATAATCCAGCGCCGACATGTCGGACATGCCGCCAGACTGGTGCCGGTGGTCGAGGTAGCGGCGAAACAGGGCAAACTGTTCGGTGGAAGGCTCGGCCGCATGCACCGTGGCGACGACATCCTTGTTGGCGGCAAGAACGCGTCGCATCGATTTTGTCGGTTGAAACTGCTCGGTCAGGATCCGCACGGATACACAGGCGCGGCAGTTTTCGCAGGCCGGACGATAAGCGATGTTCTGCGAGCGCCTGAAACCGCCCTGGGTCAGAAGGTCGTTCATTTCCGAGGCGCGCGGGCCAACCAGATGGGTGAAGACCTTCCGCTCCATCTGGTTCGGCAGATAGGGGCAGGTGGCCGGCGCCGTAAGATAGAATTGTGGAGAGGGCGTCGCCTGCGTGTTCATCGAACCGTGATCGCCTCCTGCGTCTGTTATAAAGCGCGCCGCGATTTCACGGGGCTGACGGCGGCGCTTCAAGCGACATGCATAATGTCACAGAATGGCAAAATGACGGAAAACGTCAACTGCGGGATGAGGTATTTGGCGGGGTGAAAGCCACGTTTCCGTGGCTTTCCGTAATATTAGCGTGTTCTGACGATGACGGTGCCGAGCAGGAAGTCGTGAACGAGGCGCGAGCGCTCCGTAAACAGGCCGGCAAGCAGGATCAGCGGCGTCAAAACCGAGTTGATGACCCAGAAAAGCACGATGTGAACGGTGGACAGCAGGAAATCGATTCGCCGCCCGTCCATGCGCGCCATCGCAATACCCATCGCCCGCATACCGGGGGTGGCCTGCGACGGGCCTCCGAGCGTCATGCCGAAATAGAGTACCGCAACGATAATGAAGAGCGAAGGCAGGAGAATGAAGCCGAGACCCAGCGTGATAATGCCGAGAAAGATGACAATCACGGCGGCCGGGATGCACAGGAGGAGAACGATTGCGTAATCGATCAGGAACGCAAAGACCCGTCGGCTCAGGACGCCGCTATAGGCGCGCCAGTCATCCGGTGCGGCATAGGTGGGGTTCTGGTCGAGGCTCATCGGTCGTTTTCTCCTGAAGGAACTGACAGCTCGGCATGAGTGCCGTGTCAGCAACAATATGGGTAAGGAACCACCGAATACAATAAGCGCTGGCCTTAGCCCCTGTTGAGTTTGTGTGCGGCTTCGATGGCGAAATAAGTCAGAATGCCGTCGCAACCTGCACGCTTGAAACAGAGAAGCGTTTCCATCATCACCCGCTCGCCGTCGATCCAGCCGTTCATCGCCGCAGCCTTGATCTGGGTATATTCGCCGGAGACCTGATAGGCAAAGGTCGGCAGGCCGAAATTCTCCTTCAGCCGCCAGCAGATGTCGAGATAGGGCAGGCCGGGCTTGACCATCAGCATGTCCGCGCCTTCTTCCACATCGAGCGCCGCGTCGCGGATGGCCTCCATGCCGTTGGCAGGGCTGATGTAGTAGCTTGCCTTGTCGCCCTTCAGCAGGCCGGCGGTGGAAATCGCCTCGCGATAGGGGCCGTAATAGCCGGATGAGAACTTTGTCGCATAGGCCATGATCCCGACATTCTGGTGCCCGGCCGCATCAAGGCCGCGGCGGATGGCGCCGATACGGCCGTCCATCATCTCAGAAGGAGAAATAATGTCCGATCCGGCTTCCGCCTGCAGGATCGCCGCCTTGACGACCTGTTCCACGGTCTCATCGTTGACGATCTCGTTGCCGCGCAGAATGCCGTCATGCCCGTGGCTGGTGAATGGGTCGAGCGCCACGTCGGTGATCATGCCAATATTGGGAACGGCTTTCTTGACGGCGGCAGTCGCCTGATTGATGAGGTTATTGGCCTCAAGCGCGTTCGAGCCGGTCTCGTCCCGCAATTCCATCTCGACATTCGGGAAGGTGGCGATTGCCGGAATGCCGAGATCGGCGGCTTCCTTCGCCGCTTCGACCAGTCTGTCGACGCTCATGCGGTTGACGCCAGGCATCGCCGGAATGGGCTCCAGAATATTGCTGCCCGGCACGATGAAGACCGGCCAGATCAGGTCGTCCACAGTGAGGCGGCTTTCCTGTACCAGACGGCGCGTCCAATCCGCCTTGCGATTGCGACGCATGCGGCGATGGCCGGTGATTTCGTCGACCAGGTGGGTTTTGTCCTGCATGTCAGAATGTCCTTCGATCAAATTTGGAAGGCTGCATACCATGAAGCGCGGCGCATGCGAATGCGACAATCTTCCCTCATTGCCGTCCGGCAATGACGATGATGCTTTGACAAGGCAGGCGGCGGAATTCAGTATGGGCTGGTCGCCCGTTCGTCGAGACCGTATCTTCCGGCCATGGAACCTGATTCTCAACCTCTGCCGAAGCGCCCGCTCACTGAAATCCTGTTTCTGGTCTTCATGAGGCTGGTCGCGGTTTCGTGTTTCTGGTTCGGGCTGCAATATTGGGCAATGCTGACGGGCTATTCTCTGGGCGGTCACGGCAGGTTCGATATGCTGAACCTGCCCTGGCGTGTGGCCGGCAGCGCGCTTGCCGTCATTTTCCCGGTCGCCGCCCTCGGCCTTTGGCTCGGCGCCTCCTGGGGCGCTGTCATGTGGGTGATGGGCGCGGGCACGCAGATCGCGATGTACAAGGTGTGGCCCCACATCTTCGGCGCCAACACGCTGGTGCCCGTCATGCACGGTCTCGTGGCAACCATTTATATACTATTCCTGGTCGCTTTCTGGCTGGATCAGCGGCAGAATGAAGAACGGGCAAGAATTGATTTACCATAAGAATAAAGCAATTCGGCCTGATTTGCGGCCGAATTTCATATCTAACCCATTGATTTATAACGATCGCCTGTCAGGCATTCCCGCTTCGCCACAAGTTGGGGCCTCCAGGCAAAATGCAGGTAACCATTTGTTAATCGTAGCTTTTAAGTAGAATTTTATGCGCATTGATTAGGTTCTCACTCAAGGCGGGAGACAAACAAACACACCGCCAAACAAAACAGTGAGGCAGTCATGATCAATAGCAAAGTTAAGCCCCAGGCCGTTGTTGCCGATGCACATGAAGATACCATCCGCTCGCTCTACATGGAGTCGCTGCATCTGGTGGAACGTCTCCACCGCCGTCTCCTCGATGTCATCAAGGATGAGTTCGACCGCCAGGGTCGCGATGACGTCAACGCCGTTCAGGCCCTGCTGCTGTTCAACATCGGCAATTCTGAACTGACCGCCGGCGAGCTTCGTTCGCGTGGTTATTATCTCGGCTCAAACGTTTCCTACAACGTCAAGAAGCTGGTCGACCTTGGTCTCATCAACCACCAGCGCTCTCGCGTCGATCGCCGCTCGGTTCGCATCAGCCTGACCGAAAAGGGCCAGGAAATCGCCGAAACGGTTGCCCGCCTTTATGAACGCCACGTCGGCTCGATCGAAAAGGTCGGCGGCATCGGCACCGGTGAGTTCTCCGAAATGAACAAGCTGCTGCAGCGCCTCGATCGCTTCTGGAACGACTCGATCGCTTACCGCCTGTAATGCCGCGACGGTTTCACTGTTTAGGCCGGGGGCATTCTTGCTCCCGGCCTGCGGATTCGGCGGCTACATCTCTGCCGTTTCTTCATGTCAAGCCCAACCTGCAAAGCTCGTAGGAACCCTGTTTTGTGGGGCATACACAGCTTCGTGAGAAATGGCCCGTGACACGAATTGGCCATATTGATATGGGACCCGCAAAGCTTGAGGAGCCGGCTGTTTCTCCTGCTGTCGCGGCAAGTCCCGACCGTTCTGCCAGACAATAGCGCCCAGGCGATGGGTGTCGAGTATTCCAGGCCGGCAGGCACGTTGTACGTGTTTGTTAATCATATTGATTTAGGCATTATAGAGAATGCCGAATAGAGTGGCTGGTAGGTAGAATGACAAAGACATCCGTTTCCAATTCCGTATCGCGCCGCACGCTTCTGCGCTCGGCCGTTTCCGCTGGTGTCGCCGCGCTCGCTGCGCCGGCCTTGGCGCAGGACGCGCTTAACGATCTCATGGGTTCCTCGCGCCGCGGCAACTGGGATGACCAGTTCGACGCCAATACGTCGCGTTCGGCTGTGGGCGTCGTTTCCAACAATCCGGTCCTCGGCCGCGAAGCCCCCGTCTATATGCAGCAGGCGATCATGCAATATCAGCAGATCGTGCAGAATGGCGGCTGGCCGGAAGTTCCGGCGTCGCAGCAGCGTCTGCAGATCGGCGTCTCCGATCCCTCCGTTCAGGCACTGCGCCAGCGACTGATGGTATCGGGCGACCTGCCGCGTGAAGCCGGCATTTCCAGCGCCTTCGACTCCTATGTCGATGGCGCGCTGAAGCGTTTCCAGGCCCGTCATGGCCTTCCGGCTGACGGCGTCAGCGGCGAATATACCACCAAGGCTCTCAATGTGTCCGCGCAGATCCGTCTCGCGCAGCTGCAGACCAACCTCGTGCGCATCCAGTCCATGTCCGGCGATCTCGGACAGCGTCACCTGATGGTGAACATTCCGGCCGCCGCCATTGAAGCCGTTGAAAACGAACGCGTCGTGCTGCGCAACACTGCCGTTGTCGGCCGCGCCAGCCGTCCGACGCACGTTATCAATTCGAAGATTTACGAGGTCATCCTCAACCCCTATTGGACCGCACCGCGCTCGATCGTCGAAAAGGACATCGTGCCGCTGATGCAGAAGGATCCGACCTATCTGGAGCGGAACAATATCCGCCTTATCGACGGCAAGGGACAGGAAGTCTCGCCGACCACGGTCGACTGGTTCGCGCCGAAAGCGCCGAACCTGATGTTCCGCCAGGACCCCGGCAAGATCAACGCCATGTCCTCGACGAAGATCAACTTCCACAATCCGAACAACGAATACATGCACGACACGCCGCAGCAGGGCCTGTTCAACAAGCTGATGCGCTTCGAGTCCTCCGGTTGCGTCCGCGTGCAGAACGTGCGCGACCTGACGTCGTGGCTGCTGCGCGATACGCCCGGCTGGTCGCGCCAAGAAATGGAACGCGTCATTGCCTCGCGCGTCAACACGCCGATCAAGCTCGCACAGGAAGTGCCCGTCTACTTCGTCTACATCACCGCATGGTCGGCGAAGGACGGCGTGGTTCAGTTCCGCGACGATATCTACGGCAAGGACGGCAATGCCGAACTGGCGCTGAACACGACGGCGGGCATGGAACAGCCGGCCGGTGCCGTGGACGACGATCTGCTGCCGCGCAACTGATCGGGCATTGCTGTCAGTTTCTTATCACGAATGAAGGCCGCGCTTCGCCGAGTACGGCGTAGCCTCATACGCCGTCACCCCGGACCTGATCCGGGGTCCAGTGCGATCAAGTCCTTGATCGCGAGAGAGTCCTTTCACGGCGCAGACGCGCCGTGGCTGGATGCCGGATCTAGTCCGGCATGACGGGAGCAAAGCTTGTCGCCTTTCCTCACAAGTCTGATCCTCCCGCTGCGTGCGGCTTTTTCTCCTCTCATCGCTGCCTTCATAAAAACAACTGCCACTTTTCGTCGCGACGTCGCAGTTTGACGGGCAAATCTCGCTCTCCGTATTGCTCTTGTTCGGGCAGGGCGCTAAGACGCCATCGCATTACTGTTTCAGGAGCCTTCACCATGTCGAACACAGATGCTTTCTTCTCCAGTCCGCTTGCCGATGTCGATCCGGAAATTTTCGGCGCGATCGAGAAGGAACTGGGCCGCCAGCGCCACGAGATCGAACTGATTGCCTCGGAAAACATCGTTTCCCGTGCAGTGCTCGAAGCACAGGGTTCGATCATGACGAACAAATATGCGGAAGGTTATCCGGGCAAGCGTTATTACGGCGGCTGCCAGTTCGTCGACATTGCTGAAGAACTCGCCATCGAACGCGCCAAGAAGCTGTTCGGCGTCAACTTCGCCAACGTTCAGCCGAATTCCGGCTCGCAGATGAACCAGGCCGTGTTCCTCGCGCTGCTGCAGCCGGGCGACACCTTCATGGGTCTCGATCTGAATTCGGGAGGTCACCTGACGCATGGTTCCCCGGTCAACATGTCCGGCAAGTGGTTCAACGTCGTGTCCTACGGCGTGCGCGAAGGCGATAACCTGCTCGATATGGACGAAGTGGAGCGCAAGGCCAAGGAACATAAGCCGAAGCTCATTCTCGCCGGCGGCACCGCCTATTCGCGCGTGTGGGACTGGAAGCGCTTCCGCGAAATCGCTGACGAAGTCGGCGCTTACCTCATGGTCGACATGGCTCACATCGCCGGTCTCGTGGCTGGTGACCAGCACCCGTCGCCGTTCCCGCACTGCCACGTCGCAACCACGACGACGCACAAGTCCCTGCGCGGCCCGCGCGGTGGCATGATCCTCACCAACGACGAGGATCTGGCGAAGAAGTTCAACTCCGCCGTCTTCCCCGGCCTGCAGGGCGGCCCGCTGATGCACGTCATCGCCGCCAAGGCTGTTGCCTTCGGTGAAGCGCTGAAGCCCGAGTTCAAGGATTATGCCGCACAGGTCGTGAAGAACGCCAAGGCGCTGGCCGAAACCCTGGTTGAAGGCGGTCTTGATGTCGTTTCCGGCGGTACCGACAACCACCTGATGCTGGTCGACCTTCGCAAGAAGAACGCCACCGGCAAGCGTGCGGAGGCAGCCCTTGGTCGCGCCTACATCACCTGCAACAAGAACGGCATTCCCTTCGACCCGGAAAAGCCCTTCGTTACCTCTGGTGTCCGTCTCGGCACGCCGGCCGGCACGACGCGCGGTTTCAAGGAAGCGGAATTCCGCGAAATCGGCAAGCTGATCGTTGAGGTTCTCGATGGTTTGAAGGTCGCTAATTCGGATGAAGGCAATGCCTCCGTCGAGGCTGCGGTGCGTGAAAAGGTCGTCGGCCTGACGGACCGTTTCCCGATGTATCCGTACATGTAAGGAAAGAAGACGATGCGCTGCCCATTCTGCGGTTCCGAAGACACACAGGTCAAGGACTCGCGTCCGGCGGAGGACAACACCTCCATCCGCCGGCGGCGCATCTGCCCGGATTGCGGCGGCCGTTTTACGACCTATGAGCGCGTGCAACTGCGCGAGCTGATGGTCATCAAGAAAAGCGGCCGCAAGCTTCCTTTCGACCGCGAAAAGCTGGTGCGCTCGTTCGAGATCGCGCTGCGCAAGCGGCCGGTTGATCGAGACCGGATCGAACGCGCCGTGTCGGGCATTGCCCGTCGCCTCGAAAGCTCCGGCGAGACGGAAATTCCCTCGGAAGAAATCGGTCTTCAGGTTTTGGAAGCACTGAAAAGCCTCGATGACGTCGCCTTCGTTCGTTATGCTTCGGTCTATCGCGATTTCAGCCATGCCGAGGATTTCGAGAACGTGATTGCCGAAATCAACGCCAAGATCGCGCGCGATACCGACGCTGGAGCATAGACGTGATGAGCCGTGCCGATGACGAAAGGTTCATGGCGCGGGCCATCGAGGTTTCGCTTCGCCACCAGGGCCAGACGCTGACCAACCCCTCGGTCGGCTGTGTTCTCGTCAAGGACGGACAAATCATCGCCGAGGCCGTGACCGCCATCGGCGGACGCCCCCACGCCGAACGCCAGGCGCTGGAACTGGCCGGAGAGACGGCACGCGGCGCGACCGCCTACGTGACGCTCGAACCCTGTTCACACTGGGGCAAAACCCCGCCCTGCGCCAACGCGCTGGTGGAATATGGCGTTGCCCGTGTCGTGGTCGCGGTGGACGATCCGGATGAGCGCGTCTCCGGCCGTGGTTATCAGATATTGCGCGATGCTGGTATCGTGGTGGAAACCGGTCTGCTGCGTGCCGAAGCCCAACGGGCGCTCGCCGGTTACCTCACAAGACAGGTAAAGAAAAGACCGCATGTGATTCTGAAGCTTGCGGTTTCTGCTGACGGAATGATCGGCAGGCAAGGTGAGGGGCAGATTGCCATTACCGGCCCTGAGTCACGCCATGCAGTGCACCAACTTCGGGCGCGCTGCGACTGCATTCTCGTTGGTATCAGGACCGCTATCGCGGATGATCCTGAGCTGACCGTGCGCATTGCCGGTTTGGAAAACCGCTCGCCTGTGCGGATCGTGCTGGATCGGCAATTTGAATTGCCATTGACGTCGAAACTGGTGCGGAGTGCGCGGGAAGTTCCGGTGGTGGTTGCCGCTTTACCCCCCTCTGCCCTGCCGGGCATCTCCCCCTCAAGGGGGGAGATCGATGGAGCGCTGCTTCGCCCTGCATCGACGGCTGGAGAGGGTGCCTATAGGGCACAATTTGAACGAGCGGACAGCCCCTTGCCAATCTCCCCCCTTGAGGGGGAGATGCCCGGCAGGGCAGAGGGGGGTAACCTCGACCTCCGCCGCCAACTCCTGACCAACGCCGGCGTCGAAATCCTCGAAGCCCCCACGTTCGAAAACCTCCTCCACATCCTTGCCGAAAGCGGCATGTCGGAACTTCTGGTTGAAGGCGGCGCCTTTGCCGCAAAATCATTCCTTGAAGCTGGATTGGTGGATCGTATCATGCTGTTTGAAAGCCCCGTCGTGATCGGCAAGGGCGGCATTGAAACGCCGCTCAGCCGTGCCGACATCAAGGGCGACTATGCTCTGATCAGTGAAACCACCTACGGGCCGGATCGCTGCTTTAATTATGAAAGGCCGATTTGATGTTTACCGGAATTGTCACCGACGTCGGAACCGTTTCCGAGCTGGAAGCTCTGGCCGAAGGCGTGCGTCTGCGGGTGGCTACAAATTACGACCCCAAGACCATCGATATGGGCGCGTCCATCTCCCATGGCGGCGTCTGCCTGACGGTGACGAGACTGCCTGATGATGGCAGCAATGAGCGTTGGTACGAGGTCGAGGCCTGGGAAGAGGCGCTGCGCCTGACGACGATTGCCAGCTGGCAAAAGGGCACGCACGTCAACCTGGAGCGGGCGCTCAAGATCGGCGATGAGCTTGGCGGTCACATCGTTTCCGGCCATGTGGACGGCAAGGCGGAAATCCTGTCGGTTGAGCCGGAGGGCGAGGCTGTGCGCATCCGCCTGCGCGCGCCGGAACATCTGGCGAAATTCGTTGCCCCCAAGGGCTCCGTGGCGCTCGACGGCACATCGCTCACCGTGAACGCCGTTGATGGCACCGATTTCGACGTGCTGTTGATCCGCCACACGCTTTCCGTCACCACCTGGGGTGAGCGCCAGACGGGCGATTTCGTCAATTTCGAGGTCGACACCATGGCGCGTTACGCCGCGCGGCTTGCGGAATTCCCCTCGGCGTAATGTGACGATGCTTTGGAGAGGAGGACGCACCGACGCCTCCTCCGTCATTCCGGCCTCGAGCCGGAATCCAGTCACCCAAGTCTTTGGGCTGAAAGAACTTTTCCCGCCGCGCAGACGCGCGTCGACTGGATTCCGGCTCAAGGCCGGAATGACGGAAAGGGGAGTGGCCAACACCTGAAATCGCGGCCTATAGCAATTGTTCTCAAGCACCCGCTTCCGATGAAGCTGGAAACGCTATAGGACTTTTGGGCCGTTTGAAATCGATCGCGAGCCAAACGGGGTAGGGGAAATACATCATGCCTTCCTTCGAACTGCTGACCGCCTTTTTCATAACCACCGCCCTGTTCGCCTATATCCCCGGTCCGGCCATGCTTTACGCGGCGGCGCAGACCATGGCGCGCGGCCGGTTTGCCGGGTTGATGGCAGTGCTCGGCATCCATGTCGGCTGCTATGTCCACATCTTCGCCTCTGCGGCCGGTCTCTCGGTGTTGTTTCAGGCGGTTCCGTGGCTCTATCTCGCCGTGAAGCTCTGTGGCGCGCTTTATCTCGTCTGGCTCGGCTTCTCGATGTTGCGCAGCAAGATGGAAGGCGAGGCGGTCAATCTGACCATCGAGCCGAAATTGGCACGCCGCGCCTTCATCGACAGCATCATCGTTGATATACTCAACCCGAAGACAGCGCTGTTCTTTCTGGCTTTCCTGCCGCAATTCGTCGATCCGGCCGCCGCCTTTCCCGTCTGGCTGCAGTTCCTGATCCTTGGCATCGCCGTCAATTTCATTTTCTCCTCCGCCGATCTCGTCGGCGTGCTTGTGGCAGGCGCAATGGTCGGGCGCTTGAAGCGTTCGAGAGCGGTGCAGATGCTTGTCCGCCGTGCTGCCGGAACGGTGCTGATGGGGCTCGGCGTCCATCTCGCTTTCCAGAAAACCTGAGTCACGGGGAGCCGCGCCGGGAGCGCAAAACCCGGCCAAATGCCCCGCAAACGCGGCCGCTTGCGCCGTCGACACATGAAATTACTTGCCAAAAACGGCCAGCCGTGGTTTGACCGCCGCAAAAGCCGGTATGATCCGGCATCAAGCTTTTCAGGAAATATCATGTCCAAACCCCATCTTCTTATCGTGGAAGCACGTTTTTATGACGATATGGCGGATGCCCTTCTTGAAGGCGCGAAGTTCGCGCTCGATGAAGCCGGCGCCACCTATGACGTCATCACCGTTCCCGGCGCGCTCGAAATCCCGGCCGCCATCGCCATGGCGCTTGATGGCGCCGACAATGACGGCACCGAATATGACGGTTTTGTCGCACTCGGCATGGTCATTCGTGGTGAGACCTATCACTTCGATATCGTCGCCAACGAATCTTCCCGCGCCCTGATGGATCTGGCCGTCAGCGAATCGCTGCCGATCGGCAACGGCATCCTCACCGTCGAGAACGACGAGCAGGCCTGGGCGCGCGTGCGCCGCTCCGACAAGGATAAGGGTGGTTTCGCTGCCCGTGCGGCGCTCACGATGATCGAGTTGAAGAAAAAACTGGGTGGCTGAACGCATGTCTAATGTGGAAAATGGCGGTGAACCGCGCCAGCCTTCGGTAAAGCCCGCCAATCAGCGCGGCGCAGCCCGCCTTGCGGCCGTGCAGGCGCTTTATCAGATGGATGTCGGCGGAACCGGCGTTATGGAAGTCGTCGCTGAATATGAAGCGCATCGTCTCGGCCAGGAAGTCGATGGCGATACCTATCTCAAGGCCGACCCGTCGTGGTTCCGTTCGATCGTCTCGGGCGTCGTGCGTGACCAGACGAAGATCGACCCGCTGGTGCGCTCCGCCCTTCTAGAAGACTGGCCGCTGTCGCGACTCGATGCCACCGTCCGCGCTATCCTGCGTGCAGGAACTTTCGAGATTCTCGAGCGCAAGGACGTGCCGGTCGCCGTCATTGTCACGGAATATGTTGAAATCGCCCGCGCTTTCTTCGAGCATGACGAGCCGAAGCTGGTGAATGCGGTTCTTGACCGCATTGCCAAGCAGGTGCGCGGCGAGGCAAAACGCTGAACTAAAAGCAGATGAGGAAGAGATGAGCGCCGTTTCCGTCCCCGGACTTGAAGGTCAACTGGACGAGGCGAAGCGCAACGTCTTCCTCCTCACCATGGCGCAGGCGATCATGGGATCGGCCGCGCCCATGAGCTTTTCCGTCGGCGCGCTCGCAGGGTACCAACTGCTTGGCGCCGACAAGTCGCTGGCGACCGCACCGCTTACCGGGTTTAATATCGGTGTGGCGCTTGGCGCGATCTGCGTGGCGGCCGCATCCCGTTTCCTCGGTCGCAAGGCTGGCTTCATGGTCGGCGCACTGATGTGCTCGATCGGCGGCGGAGTTGCTGCGGTCGCGCTCTTCCGGTCGGATTTCTGGCTTTTTGCCGTCGGCCTGCTGCTGATCGGCATTTCCGGCGGCTTTACGCAGAAGATCCGATTTGCCGCAGCCGACGCATCGCCGTCCTTCTACAAACCCAAGGCTATCTCCTGGATACTTGCGGGCGGTATCATCTCCGCCATTGTCGGACCGCAGCTCGCCATCTTCGGCAAGGACCTGCTGGCGCCGGTCACCTTTGCCGGCGCTTTCATGGCGCTCGTGCCATTGGGGCTCGTTTCGATCGCCATTCTGGCGTTTTTGAAGTTGCCCGATCCCAAGGCCGCCACCCATGTTGAATCGGCAAGGCCGCTTTCTGAAATCGTCCGCACGCAGCGTTTCGTCACCGGCATGATCTGCGGCATCGGCTCTTATGCGCTGATGACCTTCATGATGACCGGCGCACCGCTTGCCATGGTGGTCGGCTGCGGTTTCCCGACCGAACTCGCCACGCTCGGCATCCAGTGGCACGTCCTTGCCATGTTCGGTCCGAGTTTCTTCACCGGGATGCTGATTTCCCGGTTCGGCGCGGAAAAGATTGTCGCTTCCGGCCTCATCGTGCTGATGGCCTGTGCCATCGTCGCCCACATGGGCATCGAATTGTGGAATTTCTGGACGGCGCTGATTCTGCTCGGGCTTGGCTGGAATTTCGGTTTCATCGGCGCGACCGCCATCATCACGTCAAGTTACCGCCCGCATGAAGCGGACAAGGTGCAGGGATTTCACGATATCGTGCTGTTCGGCACGGTTGCCCTGTCATCCTTCTCCTCCGGCAAGGTCTTCACGGCATGGGGCTGGTCGGTCATGAACCTCGTCATCTGGCCCGTTTCAGGGCTTTGCCTCCTGCTGGTGCTGTCGCTCATCTTCACGGCACGCAGAAAAGCGGCCTCAGTCGCATAGCCGGCGCTACGCCTTTCAAGTTTCAGGCAAATTTGTGGGCTTGACGCGAGACGTCGCGCCAACGCAATCTCCCGTCGAGGACATTTTTCCTTGGGAGGGGAACAAATGCCCAATAGGGGACTTCGGACAGGCCGTCCGCGTCCCGCTGCACATGGTTTCGCCACGCCGGGGTGGGAGTGAGGCCCGGCCTTTTGGGAGGTAAGTGCGCATGACCGTAATACCCATAGTCATTTTATGCGGTGTCCTGTCCGTGGTTTACGCGGTATGGGCAACCAAGAGCGTCCTCGATGCCGATCAGGGCAACGAGCGCATGCGTGAAATAGCAGGTTATATCCGTGAAGGTGCGCAAGCTTATCTCACCCGCCAATATCTCACCATCGCCATCGTCGGCCTGATCGTCGCCGTTCTGGCCTGGTATCTCCTGTCATCCATGGCCGCGATCGGTTTCATCATCGGTGCCGTCCTTTCAGGTGTTGCCGGTTTCGTCGGCATGCATGTGTCCGTCAGGGCCAATCTGCGTACGGCGCAGGCCGCGTCACACAGCCTGTCCGCCGGACTCGACATCGCGTTCAAATCAGGCGCCATTACCGGCATGCTGGTGGCGGGCCTCGCGCTGCTCGGCGTATCCATCTATTATTTCATCCTCACCTCGGTGATGGGCCATGCGCCCGGCTCGCGGGAAGTGATCGATGCGCTGGTGTCGCTCGGATTCGGCGCGTCGCTGATCTCCATCTTCGCGCGTCTCGGCGGCGGCATCTTCACAAAGGGCGCCGATGTCGGCGGCGATCTCGTCGGCAAGGTCGAGGCGGGCATTCCTGAGGATGACCCGCGCAACCCCGCAACCATCGCCGACAATGTCGGCGACAACGTCGGTGACTGCGCCGGCATGGCGGCCGATCTTTTCGAGACCTATGCCGTTTCGGTGGTGGCCACCATGGTTCTCGCCGCGATCTTCTTTGCGGGAACGCCGGTACTCGAAAGCGCAATGGTCTATCCGCTGGCGATCTGCGGCGCCTGCATCCTGACCTCGATTGCCGGCACCTTCTTCGTGAAGCTCGGCACCAACAATTCCATCATGGGCGCGCTGTACAAGGGCCTCATCGCCACCGGTATCTTTTCCGTCGCGGGTCTTGCCGTCGCCACTTATGCGACGATCGGCTGGGGGACGGTGGGCACGGTGGCCGGCACGGAAATCACCGGCACCAATCTCTTCCTGTGCGGCCTTGTCGGTCTCGTCGTGACGGCGCTGATCGTCGTCATTACCGAATATTATACCGGCACCAACAAGCGCCCGGTCAATTCCATCGCCCAGGCCTCGGTGACGGGCCACGGCACCAACGTCATCCAGGGGCTTGCCGTTTCGCTCGAATCGACCGCATTGCCGGCCATCGTCATCGTCGGCGGCATCATCGGCACCTACCAGCTCGGTGGCCTGTTCGGCACCGGTATTGCCGTTACCGCCATGCTTGGTCTCGCCGGCATGATCGTCGCGCTCGATGCCTTCGGGCCGGTCACGGACAATGCCGGCGGCATTGCTGAAATGGCTGGTCTTGATCCAGACGTTCGCAAGGCGACAGACGCGCTGGATGCTGTCGGCAATACCACGAAAGCCGTGACCAAGGGTTATGCCATCGGCTCAGCCGGTCTCGGCGCGCTGGTTCTGTTCGCCGCCTATGCCAACGACCTTTCCTATTTCGCAGCCAACGGCGACACCTATCCCTACTTCAAGGATATAGGCGAGATTTCCTTCAGCCTCGCCAACCCTTACGTGGTTGCCGGCCTGCTGTTCGGCGGCCTCATTCCTTATCTCTTCGGCGGCATTGCCATGACGGCGGTGGGCAAGGCGGCAGGCGCCATCGTTGAGGAAGTCCGTCGCCAGTTCCGCGAAAAACCCGGCATCATGGCCGGCACGGAAAAGCCTGACTACGGCAAGGCCGTGGACCTGCTCACCAGGGCGGCGATCAGGGAAATGGTCATCCCGTCGCTTCTGCCGGTTCTGGCGCCTCTCGTGGTCTATTTCGGTGTGCTGCTGATTTCCGGTTCCAAGGCCTCGGCCTTTGCCGCACTCGGCGCATCACTGCTCGGTGTCATCATCAATGGCCTCTTCGTGGCGATTTCCATGACGTCAGGCGGCGGCGCATGGGATAACGCCAAGAAGAGCTTCGAAGACGGTTTCGTCGACAAGGACGGCGTACGCCACGTCAAGGGTTCGGAGGCGCACAAGGCATCGGTCACGGGTGATACCGTAGGCGATCCCTATAAGGATACCGCGGGTCCGGCGGTCAACCCGGCCATCAAGATTACCAATATCGTGGCGCTGCTGCTGCTGGCGGTTCTCGCCCACTGAAGGCTACCGTTTCGACAAATTGAAAAGGCCCGGGGAGCGATCCCCGGGCCTTTGAATTTTCCGTTCCTGCTGAGGTCAGGGCGTATTGCCGCCCTGGCCGAGAATGCTCTTGGCGATATTGGCGCCCGAGGTGCCGCCGGAAAGCAGCTGCTGCAGGAAGGTGAGGTCCTTGCCGCCTGTCGGCGTGGTGCGCGAAATCGTGTCGAAGACCTTGCCGTCCTGCAGCGTGTAGTTGGCCTTGCGCTCGATGACGCCGTCCTTGTTGAAATAAATGGCGAGAATGTTCTGTTCGACCAGCGACGGCTTCATGAAGGCCGCACGGCGCACACGCTTCTGCGAGATGTAATAGAACACTTCATTGCCGAAGGTCGCGGTCGTGGAGGGCGTGCCCATGGTCAGGAGAACCTGCTCACGGCTCGAGCCTTCCGGGATCAGCTGGAGCGACTGCTCGTCCATGACATAGCCGTTATGGAATACATCTGTCGTGCTGGTGCAGGCGGAAAGCAGGCTGGATGCGAGCACGATTGCGATGGCGGTCTTGCTCAGAATTTTGCCGTGACTTGCGGATTTCTGCTTGCTCAACTGCTTTTCCCCGACTGCGATCATGAATGGCACCTTCCGGCATTGCGTGGTGCACAGTGTCTGTGCACATGATTGTGTCAATCCGGGGACGGAAAATCCCGATCACCCCCCAAATTCAATGCTTTCCCGGCCTTTTGGAACTCCTCCGGTTCTCTTCGACTGTTTCAGCGCAAAGACGAACGTGACCGCGACAGCATTGCAATTCGTGGATGCTTCGGTAAACCAGCTTTGACGATCATGCAACAAGTGCGATGGGCGGTAAGCGCATTCACCCGTCCCGTTCGGAAAAAAAACGATGATATTCGGGCTGTTCAAGAAGAAAAACAACAATCGCGCCATAGTTGACAGGCAATATGCGACCTTGACGGCAGCAGCCCGCACACCCGAATTTTATCTCGATCTCGGGGTACCGGACACTGTAATGGGCCGTTTCGAGATGCTGTCAGTCATGATGATTCTCTATTTCCGCCGCACCAAATCCTCCGGTGTCAGCGGGCAGGAGATTGCCCAGGAGATTGTCGACGCCTTCTTTCAGGACCTTGATCACTCCATCCGTGAGCTTGGCATTGGCGATCAGGGCGTGCCAAAACGCATGAAGAAATTCGCCGGCATGTTTTATGGCCGTCTCGAATCCTACGCGGCGGCGCTGGATACGTCCGACCTTGCGGCCCTTGCCGCGGCACTCCGGCGCAATATATATCCGCAGGCAAACGAGAACGCGCCGGCGCTGGATGGGCTGGCGGGCTGGATGATGGAGGCTTCTTCCGTCCTTGCCGCCTGTTCCGAAGAAACAATTGCAACCGGAAGCCTGACGCTGCCCTTGCCTGGACGATGAGGTTCACATGAACGCGCGACACGCCGCAAATGACGACCTGCCTTTCTCCTATCCCGTGAAGGTAGGCCATATTTCCGCCAATCCCGTCAGGATTGGTCTCGAAGCCGATGCCGAGGAGCTCAAGGCGCTGGCGAAATTCTGGGACGTGGTTTCCGTCGAATATCTGAAGGCAGAGCTGCAGGTATCCCGCTGGAAGAAGGATGGCGTGAAGGTAAAAGGCGAGGTGCATGCGGCCGTGACCCAGTCCTGCGTCGTGACGCTGGAGCCGGTGTCGAGCAAGATCGACGAGACTGTCGAGCAGATTTTCGTGCCGGAAGGTTCGAAACTGGCGCGGATGGTCACGAACGAAGAAGGCGAAATCGTGCTCGATCCCGATGGTCCCGACATTCCCGATCAGTTCACCGGCGACAGCATCGATGTCGGCGCTGTCGTTGCCGAATTTGCCGCCCTTGCCATCGATCCCTATCCGCGCAAACCGGATGCGGCGTTCCCCGAAACGGCCGAAAAAGAACCTGAAGAAGAGAAGCGGCCATCGCCCTTTGCCGTGCTGAAAGATTGGAAAAAAGACTGAATGGCCCAGCCGGGCTGAAATAATTTTATTGTAACGAAGGCCGGAAAAGGTATTTTCGCGCAAAATCCGCTTGATTGGCGGCAAGTAAGGATAAGGGACGAGTGATCAGAATTGCAATTGACGTCATGGGCGGCGATTTCGGCCCAGATGTTGCCATCCCGGGTGCCGCCAAGGCGCTCGAACGGCACAACGATGTAACTTTTCTGCTCTACGGGCAGAAGAGCAAATGCGACCCCATTCTGGCACAATATCCCGCACTTCGGGAAAAGTCGGTCTTTCACGATTGTGAAGTCTCTGTCAGCATGGACGAGAAGCCCAGCCAGGCGCTGCGCCGCGGCCGCTACGTCTCCAGCATGTGGCGCGCCATTGAGGCCGTGAAACTCGGCGAGGCTGACGTCGCCGTTTCCGCCGGCAATACCGGTGCGCTGATGGCCATGGCGAAATTCTGTCTGCGCACCATGGCGCGGGTGGAACGCCCGGCAATCGCCGGTATCTGGCCGACACTGAAGGGCGAAAGCATCGTGCTCGACATAGGCGCGACGATCGGCGCCGACTCCCAGCAGCTTCTGGATTTCGCCCTCATGGGCGGCGCCATGGCGCGCGCGCTCTTCGATATCGACCGTCCGACGGTCGGCCTGCTCAATGTCGGCGTCGAGGAGGTGAAGGGTCAGGAAGAGGTTCGCGAGGCCGGACGGCTGATCCGCGAGGCAGATCTCGGCACCATCGATTATCGCGGTTTCGTCGAAGGTGACGATATCGGCAAGGGCACGGTTGATGTCGTGGTGACCGAAGGTTTCACCGGCAATATCGCGCTGAAAGCGGCCGAAGGCACCGCCCGCCAGATCAGCACGTTGCTGCGTGAGGCGATCTCCCGCAGCTTCTTCGCCAAGATCGGTTATGTTCTCGCAAAGAGCGCCTTCGACGTGCTGCGTGAAAAGATGGATCCGCGCAAGGTCAATGGCGGCGTGTTTCTCGGCCTGAACGGCATTGTCATCAAGAGCCATGGCGGTACGGATGCCATCGGTTTTGCTTCCGCCGTCGATGTCGGCTACGACATGGTTCATAACGGCCTGACGGCCAAGATAGAAAACGATCTCAAGATTTACCACGCAAGACGGCTTCCGCCCCCGGCGCCCGAAGCACTCGTGGCTGACGAGGAATAACGGAATGATCCGCTCTATAGTTCGTGGTTTCGGGGCAGCGCTGCCGAAGCGTGTGATGACCAACAGCGAAATCGAAGGCGTCGTGGAGACGTCAGACGAATGGATCGTGCAGCGAACCGGCATCAAGCAGCGCTACATCGCCGGCGAAGGTGAAACCACCGCGTCTCTCGGCGAAGCGGCGGCGCGTGCGGCTCTCGACAATGCCGGTCTGACGCCCGACGATATCGATCTCATCATCCTGGCCACCTCGACGCCGGATAACACCTTCCCCGCGACGGCAGTGAACATCCAGAACCGCCTCGGCATGACCCACGGCTTCGCCTTCGACATGCAGGCTGTCTGCTCGGGCTTTGTCTATGCCGTCTCTACCGCCGACCTCTATGTTCGAGGCGGCATGGCCAAGCGCGTTCTTGTAATCGGCTCCGAGACCTTTTCGCGCATTCTTGACTGGAAGGACCGCACCACCTGCGTTCTCTTCGGCGATGGCGCCGGCGCGCTTGTTCTGGAGGCTGGGGAAGGCGAGGGTACCTCTGCCGATCGCGGTATCCTGACGGCGCAGCTGCGTTCCGACGGTTCGCACAAGGAAAAGCTCTATGTCGATGGCGGGCCCTCAACAACGGGCACGGTCGGTCATCTGCGCATGGAAGGCCGTGAAGTGTTCAAACACGCCGTCGGCATGATCACCGACGTGATTGAACAGGCATTCGAAGCCACGGGCACCACGGCAGACGATCTGGACTGGCTCGTTCCGCATCAGGCCAACAAGCGCATCATCGACGGATCGGCGAAAAAGCTCAACATCGACCCGGAAAAGGTCGTCATTACCGTCGATCAGCATGGCAATACCTCCGCGGCCTCCATTCCGCTGGCGCTTGCCGTTGCCGCAGGTGATGGCCGCATCAAGAAGGGCGATCTTGTCATGCTGGAGGCCATGGGCGGCGGTTTCACCTGGGGTGCGGTGTTGCTGCGCTGGTAAAGGCGCGATTTCAGCGTTTGCCGGGGCGGTGAAGCGAAATCCGCTGTGATTTTCGCGCTCACGCCCCGATAAGGCGCGTCTTGACGGCTCGGCCTGTGTCAAAACCGTATCAGTTGCTCTAAGCCCTTGCAGCGATTGCCGAAAGCCGCAAATGAATCTGGAACAGTCCCTTGACCGGCCGCCACAAGGGAAATAATCTCGGCGTCTCCTAGAGAAGAATTCAGACACGGTTTGTGGGGAAAAATGGCCGGGAAGACAGTGACACGCGCAGATCTTGCAGAATCTGTGTTTCGTAAAGTCGGGCTGTCCCGCACCGAATCCGCTGAGCTGGTCGAAACGATTATCGACGAAATATGCAACGCGATCACCCGCGGCGAAGTCGTCAAGCTCTCCTCTTTCGCGACGTTTCAGATCAGGGAAAAGAACGAGCGCATTGGCCGCAACCCGAAGACGGGGGAGGAAGTTCCGATTTCCCCACGTCGCGTCATGACCTTCAAGGCTTCGAATGTATTGAAGCAGCGCATTCTGAAAGCGCATACCGCCCGTAAAGCCAAGCAGAAGGGCCAGAAGTCCGGTACGTAAGCCTTCGCGCGAAGCAGCGCCATGGCGCGGTTTTGCGCCTCCGTAAGCCCTTTTTCCCATTCTTCCTGTGAACATGCTTGAATTTCAACGCGCAAGCCGTTGAAATCCGGTCGACTCACATCATAATCAATTTTAGTGATTTGTATCCTGCCGCAACCGGTGTTGGCGCGAAGGTCGGACCTGACCTTGCGTGATATGCGGGCCGACGGGTGAAAAGCGTTCTCGTTCAGTGTCCGGCCGGATGCATGGCGCTCCGGTTCGGATGGGAGTGGAAATTTGGATAAAAGCCCCGACGCGTTTCGGACGATCAGTGAAGTGGCGGATGAGCTGAACCTGCCGCAGCATGTGCTGCGTTTCTGGGAAACGCGCTTTCCGCAGATCAAGCCGATGAAACGGGGCGGGGGCCGCCGTTATTACCGCCCTGATGACATCGACCTGCTGAAAGGCATACGTCATCTTCTTTATGACCATGGCTACACTATCAAGGGCGTGCAGAAGCTGCTGAAAGCCAATGGCAACCGCTTCGTGGCTGCCATTGCCTCCGGTGATCTCGCGACCATGGAAGCCATCATGGCGGCGAGCGGCGAAAAGGAAGTCAACGAGCCGCGGGTTATCGATACCGATGGCGATGAGGTCGTCGGCCGTCCGAAGGCGAAGCCAAGCGGCCGGTTTTTCGGTTTTGGCGGTGGCGGCAGCGACGCTGAAATATCGGTGGGCAAGTCCGGCATTGGCAAGGATGACCAGGCGCTTTTGCAGGAGGCCCTGTTTGATCTGCTCGAATGCAAGCGCCTGCTGGATCAGGTTCGCTAAACCTTTTCCACAGCTGTTTCGGGACGCCAACCTTTCAGAAACCCCTTTTGCCGATAATGCGGCTCCGTAAAAAGGAGTCCGACCGTGAGCAACCGAAAATCGACAGCGCGACGCCGCACGGCGAAGAAATCGAGTGGCGGTAGCGTTTGGCCCTGGGTGCTGATGCTGGGTGTGGTTGCCGGCGGCATTCAGGCCTACGAACATCGCGATAGTCTTTTGCCGCAGCGGGCTGTTGCTAAGGCGACGTCTTCGGCAGCCAACGCTCCTAAAGTCACGACGGCGGCCAAGCGCGAGGCGGTTACCTCCGAGAAAGTCGCGGCCATGCGCCCTGCTGCCCCCGTCCTGCCCGGCAACGCACCGGTTCCGCCACGCCCCATCGCCATGCCGCCTACGGCCTCTCAGAACAAGGTCGCAGCTATCCTGCCGGAAACCCGCCCGTCAGTCGAAAAGGTCTCGCTCGGCGAAAAAAGCGGCACTTTTGCCTTTTGCGGCCGCTCCGGCCTCAACAATTGTGTGGCCGATGGCAACACCTTCTGGATGAAGGGCGTCAAAATGCAGCTCGCCGGCATTGAGGTTCCGCAGATCGACCGGGCGCGCTGCATGGAAGAACGCCAGCGCGGTTTCATTGCGAAAGTCAGGCTTCGCGAAATGCTGAACGCCGGCGCCTTCGATGTCGCATCTACCGGTGCTGCGGGCGGGCAAACTACGGAACGGACACGCCTTTCGCGTTCAGGCGTCTCCTTCGCCGATCAACTCGTGCGCGAAGGTCTGGCCCATCCGCTCTCGGGAAAAAATCAGTCCTGGTGTGGCTGAGGCCCCGTTGACCGAAACGGCCCGGACTGTGTAGATGAGGCGCGGTCGTGTTTAAGGTCGGCCTTTGCGCCGGCCACCTGAACGATGACAGCATTTTTGCAGCGACTTGACCCCAAACGGTTCATGGCGCCGCAATGCGGACGTGGCGAAATCGGTAGACGCAGCAGACTTAAAAGATCACCTTTAGTCTAGTCATCCGTGGATAGTTTCAGAATAGAGAGGCGTGGAACCTAGCAGTTCTGCGCCTTTTTTACGGCTTATAACTATCCACTACTGCATAACAGATCGTTTTTGCATAGTTGGTTCCTCTGCCTGTGGCAGGACTTGTGGCGTAAAAGCGGGAATTTGACGTCCTACTGAGCCAGCACCGCAGGCAATTACCCCACACTTAAGGAAAAGACGGCAAGGGCATCCCCTTCGTAACGAGAGGGTGATTAGCCGTGCGCCGATTACCCCTCACCATAGGCATCTCACAAAACCCCTCACCATAGGCCCAGTCCCCGGTTCACTTACTTAGGTGTTCCGAGGGCGGGCCTTTTCTTTTGGAAGGCTCTTCCCTTGATCGACCTCGACACCACCAACGAACTTTTTCTCGCCGCCCATGGATGCCTCCCGACCGAGCATGAAGCTTGGGAAAAGCAGATCGCTCTTGAAGAAGAGATGCGTTCGGCAGGTATCGCCCGCTTCGAGAAGGGCTTGGAAAAGAACCGGGAGAAGAACGCCGAGGCGTCCAATCTCTCTTCGCGCCGCATGATCATCCATGCACACGCTCAAGTGATCGCTGGTCTTGAGGCATTTCTAGCCGAGGCAAGCTCAGGCAAGGCAGGGAAGAAGCATACCGCCGTGGCGTATCTCAAAGATGCGGACCTCGACGTGGTTGCCCATCTCACGCTGCGAAACCTCTTCGATTACGTCTCCATGCGCATGAAGCTCACGCCGCTGTCCATCCGGCTCGCTGCGATGGTCGAGGATGAGCTGTTTTTCAACGCGTTCAAGGGTCACGACAAGGACGCCTATGAATACGCAAGGAAGAAGATCAGCGAGCAGACGCAAAACGCGGTCCACCAGAAGCGCGCCATGACCAAGCATGCCAAGCATAAGGGTGCCGAGTGGCAAGACTGGAGCCAAGACGTGAAAGCCAAGGTCGGCTTGAAGCTGATCGAGATCGCCGTGGAACAGACCGGCCTCTTCGAGATCGTCCGTCAATCGGAAGGCGCGCACAACACCAACATTTATGTGGTCGCTACCAAGGAAACGTTGGATTGGCTGGCCACGGAGAACTCCCGCCTTGCGCCGTTGTCTCCGGTCTATCTTCCGACCCTAGTTCCGCCGCGTCCGTGGACCTCTCCATTCCGAGGCGGCTACTGGTCGGGCAGGGTTCGCAACCTCAGGCTCATCAAGACCGGCAACCGTCAGTACCTGATGGACCTTGAGAGCGTGGATATGCCGAAGGTCTACCACTCGATCAACGCGATGCAGAACACAGCTTGGTCAATCAATCACCGCGTCTATGAGGTGATGGCCTCGCTTTGGGATAATCAATCCACCCTCGCATGCATACCCCAGGCTGATGATATGCCGCTCCCGGAGAAACCCATGTGGCTCGCCCCGGAAATGAAGAGGGAAGACATGTCGCCGGAGCAGCTCGAAGAGTTCTCGCGTTGGAAGTCCGAGCGGACCACCATCTACGAGGCGAACGCCCGTGCCGTCTCCAAGCGTCTGGCTTTCTCCCGCATGCTGGGCGTTGCCACTCGGTTCAAGGATGAGGAGGAGTTCTACTTCCCGCATCAGATGGACTTCCGTGGTCGCGTCTACGCTGTCCCGCTCTTCCTCAATCCCCAGGGCGATGATGCGTCCCATGGTCTCCTCCAGTTCGCAAACTCGGTCCCGATCACGAACGAGGAGGGGGCTGACTGGCTTGCCATCCATGGCGCTGGTCTTTGGGGCGTGGACAAATGCTCGATGGATGAGCGTGTCGAGTGGGTCATGGCGAACCAGAGGGAAATCCTCGCGTCCGCTGAGAACCCCTACGACAACCGCTTCTGGTTGACCGCAGAGAAACCATGGCAGGCGCTTGCGTTCTGCTTCGAGTGGCAGGGCTACGTTGCCGAGGGCTTCGCCTTTCATTCGCACCTGCCGGTACAGATGGACGGCACATGCAACGGCCTCCAGAACTTCTCGGCCATGCTCCTGGACGAGATCGGCGGGGCAGCAGTCAACCTCGTGCCCAGCGACAAGCCCAACGATATCTATGCCACGGTCGCTTCGGTCCTTATCGCGAAGCTCCGTGATATCGCTGCGGCATGCCCGGAAGACACGACCACCAAGGAAGTGAAGGACAAGGAGACGAAGGAGAGCAAGACCATCGTTGTTGAAAGCGATGGTTCGATGGCTCGGAAGTGGCTGGCCTACGGCATCACCCGCAAGGTGACCAAGCGCCCAGTCATGACGCTTGCATATGGTGCATCCGAGTTCGGCTTCCGGGAACAGGTGTTCACCGATACGGTCACCCCCTGGAAACAGGCAGCGGGCGAGGCGTTCCCCTTCGAGGGCACCGGCTTCGCTGCGGCTTCCTTCCTCGGTCTCCTCATTTGGGATTGCGTGGGTGAAGTTGTGGTCGCGGCTGCGGGTGCCATGGACTGGCTCCAGAAGGTGGCCAAGATCGCGGCTAAGGAAAGCCTGCCCGTCATCTGGAATACCCCGGCTGGCCTCAAGGTCATGCAGGAATACACCACGAGCGAACAGAAGCGGCTTGAGCTGACGTTCCAGAAGGTGCGCCTCCAGCTCTCCATCGACGTTGCATCGAAGAAGATCGACAAGCGCAAGCAGGGGAGTGGCATCTCGCCCAACTGGGTCCACTCAATGGATGCGGCTCACATGCAGCTCACCGTTTCCCGATGCCACGACGAAGGTATTCGGTCCTTCTCTCTCATCCATGACAGCTACGGAACTCACGCGGGTAACGCCTGGGCGATGGCTCAATTCCTTCGGGAAGAGTTCGTCAAAATGTACGGGGACCACGATGTCCTTGCTGAGTTTGGCCGAGAGATTACGGCCATGCTCCCCGAAGGAACCCAGCTTCCTCCGCTCCCTGAAAAAGGCTCCCTGGATTTGTCTCAAGTCCTTGAGAGCCCTTTCTTTTTCGCCTGATCAATCCACTAGTGGAAACATTTGCGATGGTGATTACCCCTCACCATAGCAATCCTCACGAATCGACAAGGATTTTCCCATGACCACCAACGTCAATGAAATGCAGTCCACCCTCGGCAAGGCAATCGTACTCTGGAAGTCTGGCCGCAATGTCAGCTTCGCAATGGCCACGGAACTCCGTGAGCAGGGCTACGATGTCGCCGCGCTAGCCAAGGCTCATCGAGCATGAGCGTTCATCCCAAGCCCTGCGTCTCCTGCCGGTTCCATGGTGATAGTTATTGCTACAACATGGACGTGGCCAAACCGGACGCGGTGAGCGGTTTCAGTTACCGCATGTGTTACGAAGCCCGCCTCAAAGGGAGACCTTGTGGTCCCGATGGCGCTCACTTCGAACCCCGGAAGACGCTCCTCCAAAGGATAAAGGGGGCGTTCAAAAGTGACGCCTCCTGAGATCACGCCGAACACAGTCTCCTCATGGTGCCGCACCTTGTCCCTCCATCGGGAAGAGCTGGCGAGCAAGCCCTGCCATCAAGCAGCACTCAACATCCAAAACGCACAGCGCATATTGAACCAGACAGTCGCCCAGGTTCGGGCTGGCTTTCGTCTGGTCAAGCGCACCTGACAAATAGGAAATGCGAATGACGAAACTTACGCCTGCCATCTACGGCGCAGCCCCGAAAGACTTGGGCGAAATGAAGCTCGACACTTCCGAGATGATGTTCTGGCTCTACCTGCCAATCAAGATGCCCGGAACATATTCCGAGCAGTTGCCCAAGCAACTCGACCCATACTTGGAGATCATCGACCGCGTTTATATGGACGTGAACAAGACCTACGGGCGGCAGCGCTGGAAGGACAGCTACGTATACCTCTCGGTCAAGGTTCTGCATGTCACTCCCGATGCCCCCGGCAATCGCCCTGGCTGGCACAGTGATGGCTTCCTTACAGGTGACCTGAACTACATCTGGGCCGACCGTAACCCGACTGAGTTCTTCATCACCGACCGGCCCTTCAAGGTGGTCGAGGACCATAAGGAATCGATGCAAGTCTTCCACCGAATGGCAACCTTGGCTCTGGCCTCAGCCGGTGACCGCCTCGAACACGCCAAGGTCAACCACCTCTACCGCCTCGATCAGACCGTCATCCATCGGGTGTCACTGAACGTTGACAGCGGCAAGCGGGCATTCGTGAAGGTCTCGGTTTCCGACAAGCCTTACGTCCAGCTCGGTAACTCCATCAACCACCTGCTGCCTAAACATCCGCGTCCTTCATTGGCACGTCAGGCCGAGCGCAACTGCCCGCAGGGTGGTGCATGATCTACCTCCGCATCCGAGGCAAGGTGGCACGTATCGTGGACTGCCCTCGTTGCAATGGCTCAGGTGTTAGAACGTTGCGGTCGGGAAGCGTTCTCATATTACAGCCTGACGGTAGCCTGTCCGAGATGATGACGGGTCATACTTGGCGCTGCCGCTGCCAAGCTGGAAAGATCGTGACCCATCCTTGGACCCGAGGACGCAGCCTGCCTCCCTTAATCGCAGCCAATATCCACCGCCGCTAAGCGATTACCCCTCACCATAGCAATTCTCATAACCGCCCAAGCTCGCCCCCTGCGCCACCTCGGCCAGGGGGTTTTTCTGTTTGGGCCAAGCCAACGGAAATTCAACAATGGCAAAAGCCCCCCAGCGTCCGACCCTCACTTCCATGAAGGGCGCTTTCAAATTCCCCAAGCTCACCGTGCCGGACACCAAGTTCAAGGCCGAGGGTGAATACTCCGTCAAACTCGTGGTCGCATCCGATGCCCCCGGCGTGGCTGACTTGATCAGCAAGTGCGACAAGGCCGCAGCCGACAGCCTCAAGGAAGCCAAGGCAAACGCGAAGAACGTGGCCGAGGCCAAGAAGTGGGAGACGAAGTATCTCCCGTATGCATACCTCGAAGACGAAGAGACCGGCGAACCCACGGGTGAGGTCGAGTTCAAGTTCACGATGAAAGCTTCCGGCGTCTCGAAGAAGACCGGCAAGCCGTGGACCCGCAAGCCGTCCCTGTTCGATGCCAAGGGCAAGCCGATCAAGGACGAGCCGGAAATCGGTGGTGGCACCATCGGTAAGATCAGCTTCCAGATTATCCCCTATGCCCCGACCACAACGGTGGGTGCTTCCGCCAAGCTGGCTCTCGAAGCCGTCCAGATTATCGAGCTGCGTCAGTTCGGTGACAAGTCCGCATCCGCCTACGGCTTCGGTGAGGAAGAAGGCTACGAGTACACCAAGGACGAAGACGACGACAGCACGTTCCCCGATGGTGACGAGGACCAGTCCGGCGCTCCTGATGAAGAAGAGATGGTGGACTTCTAATCATGGGATACCGCACCCCCGCCGACAAGCTGGGAGATGTGGGCCTACGTGAAGGCTTTCGCTCAGGGCTGGAGGAGAAGGTTGCTGACCAGCTCCGCGCCCTGGGCATCGAAGTGAAGTTCGAAGAGCGCCGGGTGAAATACACCAAGCCCGCTCGGACGGCCACTTACACCCCGGACTTCGAGCTGCCGAATGGCATCATCATCGAAACCAAGGGTCGCTTCGTCACCGCCGACCGCCAGAAGCATATCCTCATCAAGGGCCAGCACCCCGAGCTGGACATCCGCTTCGTCTTCTCAAACTCGAAGGCGAAAATCTCCAAGACCTCCGCGACGACTTACGCCGACTGGTGCCGCAAGAACGGTTTCCAATTCGCGGACAAGACCATCCCCCTCGGGTGGATCAAGGAAACCCCATGTCAATGAAATCCCGTACCCGCACGGACTACATCGCCGTGCATTGTGCGGCCACGCGACCGTCCCAGGACATTGGCCGCGCTGACATCGACCGCTGGCACCGCGCCAAAGGCTGGCTGATGATCGGCTATCACTTCGTCATCCGCCGCGATGGTCGCGTAGAAACCGGGCGTCCGGTTGATGCTATCGGCGCTCACGTCGAAGGCTACAATTCTGTCTCGGTCGGCATCTGCCTTGCTGGTGGTGTCGATGAACATGGCCGCAGCCAGGACAACTTCACGCCTGCCCAGTATGCGGCGCTTGCCGAGCTGCTCATCGAACTCAAGGCCAAGTATCCCAAGGCCACCATCCAGGGGCACCGCGACTTCCCGAAGGTCGCCAAGGATTGCCCATGCTTCGACGTGCGGAGCTGGGTGAACCAGACCGGCGTGTTCCTCACGAAGGAACCCGTGGTCAATCCCAAGCCCGTCGAAGGCACTCCGAAGAAGGCACCGAAGGACAACGGCTGGGCGTACCACACGATTGTCGAGGGCGACACACTGTTCGCCCTGGGCCGCAAGTATGGCGTCTCGGTCGATCAGATCACCGCACTCAATCCGGGTATCCGGGTCAAGTCTCTCAAGATCGGCCAGACCGTCCGGGTTCGCTGATTACCCCTCACCATAGCAATCCTCACAAATCACCCTCGGTCCACTCGGGCCGGGGGCCTCTGTGTTTCCAGCGCCAATGCGCAATCAACAACCGATAGGAAATCCAATGACAACCAAGATCGAGCGCATCCGCCAGCACTTCTTGTCTGGTCGCTCTCTCACCCAGCTCGAAGCAATCGGCCTATACGGTGCCTTCCGGCTCGCCGCCCGTGTCCATGAACTCAAAGCCAGCGGCATGAAGATCGACACAAAGATGAAGGAAGACCCGAACGGTTCGCCGTATGCGGAATACAGCCTCCGGTCCGCGAGGGTCCGTTAATGGATTGGCTCTTCAAAGACATCGCTGAGTTCATGCCTGGGCCGGAGAAGTTCTTCGCCATCTTGATCATGATCACCGTGGCGCTCTCGTTCTTTCTCTTTTGCCGATGAAGAAACCGAGGCCATCTCTGGTTCGCCTCCCGGTCGTCTCTCTCGATGCCGTCATGACCATGATCGTCACCAGCTACGCCCAAGCGCTAGCCGGGTCGGTCGGTCGTGGTGAGTTGACGACCGCGCAGGCCAGTAACATCATCGACCATGCCAACGTGCTGATGCTCGAAGGCGTCAACAAGCTTTCGATCGATTAAGCGTTCGTGTGAAGATGCTCAGTCGTAAAGCCATGGCATTGGATCATCGTACCACTTCTCGATTTTCGTTTCGACAACTTGCACCTTCTTTTCGAGCCTACGCACGTGCACCCGTTCCACCAACCACACTGTGAAACAAGCAGTCGAACCGAAGACAAGTCCTGCAATCATCAGAAGCGTTGCTAGCTCCGTGGAGTTCCGACCGGACCACCACGAAGCTGCGGCGATTAAGAGCATCCAGAAGAAGACCAAGCCAGCCTGTGTGCCAAAGCGCATGTGAGTGAACAACTCACCTTCAACCAGCTTTTTCTCCTCGTAAAGAACGTCGAGAAGCATGGTGTGAAGAGCTTCTTGCTGATGCTTGTTGAAGTGCTTGTAGTCCCTGACGGCTACCATCTTATCCCCCAATAACACCTCAACCTTACATCAAGACATGACAGAAGAAAGCTCCTTCGTTCGCAAGGAGCCATGCCCCAAGTGCGGCTCAAGGGACAACCTTGGCCGGTACTCGGACGGTCACGCCCATTGCTATGGCTGCGGCTACCGCGAGCGGGGCGATGGCTCCAGCTACACCCCATCAAAACCCAAAGGCACAACAATGTTTGACCCTATCCAGGGCGAGTACCGCGCTTTGCCGAAGCGTGGGCTGACCGAAGAGACGTGCCGAAAGTTCGGTTATCTGGTCGGCCAGAACAAGCACGGCAAGACCGTGCAGGCCGCTCCTTACTATGACGAGGAGGGCAACCTCGTGGGCCAGAAGACCCGCGATGCTGACAAGAACTTCTCCTTCCTCGGCTCCTCTCGTGACGCCCTTCTTTTCGGGCAGCACCTTTGGCCGTCCGGTGGTCGCCGGGTGGTGATAACCGAAGGTGAGATCGATGCAATGTCGGTCTCCCAAGTTCAGAACCACAAGTGGCCCGTGGTCTCCATCCCGAATGGTGCCCAGGGTGCCAAGAAGTCCCTCGCCAAAAACCTCGAATGGCTCAACTCGTTTGAGGAAGTTGTTCTGATGTTTGATCAGGATGAACCGGGCAGGGAGGCCACCCGAGCGTGTCTCGATCTCTTCCCCTCGGGCAAGGTCAAGATTGCCGAGCTTCCCCGCAAGGACGCCAATGAAATGCTCATGGCAGGCGAGGGGGACAAGATCGTCCAGGCTGCGTGGAACGCTAAGACCCACCGACCGGACGGCATTGTCACCCTCGGGGACATCAAGGAAAAGCTGCTCAAGCCAATCGAATGGGGTCTCCCTTGGTGGCTCGGCTCTCTAACCGAGCTAACCTATGGTCGGCGCTATGGTGAACTCTATGCCCTCGGAGCTGGCACGGGTATCGGCAAGACCGACTTCCTCACCCAGCAGATCGTCTACGATATCACCGAGCTTAACCAGCCGGTCGGCCTGTTCTTCCTTGAGCAGCAGCCCGAGGAAACCGGACGGCGTGTAGCCGGAAAGCTTGCCGGTCGTCGCTTCCATGTTCCCGATGCGGGATGGACCGAAGGCGAATTGACCCAGGCCGTGGACCAGCTCGAAGCTGGCGGCAAGCTCTTCCTCTATGACAGCTTCGGTGCGACCGACTGGGAAGTCATCCGCGAAACTATGCGGTTCCTCAACAAGTCTGAGGGCGTCCGCATCTTTTACCTCGACCACCTCACGGCACTCGCTGCCGCCGAGGAGGATGAGCGCAAGGCCCTCGAAGTCATCATGGCTGAGATCGGCGGTCTCGTGAAAGAGCTGGACTGCATGATCATCCTCATCAGTCACTTAGCCACCCCCGAGGGCAAGCCCCACGAGGAAGGTGGTCGCGTCATGATCAGGCATTTCAAAGGCTCCCGAAGCATCGGCTTCTGGTGCCATTACATGTTTGGCCTGGAGCGCGATCAGCAGCACGAGAATGAGGAGCTTCGGTCCATAACTACCTTCCGGGTTTTGAAGGACCGATACACCGGCCAAGCAACTGGCAAGGTCATCTATCTCGGTTACGAGCAAGAGACCGGGCGGCTCTTCGAGACCACTCTGCCGGAAGAGCGTCCGTTCGAAAACGAGACTTCCGACGACATTCCGTTCTAGGAATTTCATCCTCACTATCCACAACCAGAAACAGAATAGGAAATTTGTCCTAGCTCTTTGCCGTGCTTTGAGTTACACAAATGTTCCTGTTCTGTTCTAATTTAGGGAACCGCAAATGATGCACCAAGACACCAGCATGCACGTCCTCTCCGCAGTAGCCGCAATTGGTGCACTCGGGAAAGAGAACAGGGAACTATCTGGCGACAACCAGAAACTCATCAGGGGAGCAGCCAATCAGGCCGCGACTATTCGGACGCTCGAAGAGCGCAACTCCAAGCTGGAAGCCGAGGTCACCCTTGAAAAGTACAATGTCGAGTTCCTGAAAAACCAGGGCCGAAAGACGCGGTTCAAGAACAGGGAAACCAAGAAGGCTTTGAGCCAAGCCCGAAACCATCTAGGCCAAGTTCTCGACCGGGCCGAACGCGCAGAAGCAGCGAACGCAACCCTTAGCGCCGCAATGAGCAAGCTGGTCGCGGAGAAGGTGAAGCTCTTGGAAGAGAAGGAAAAGCTGGAACTCGCCATTGACCGCATGGTCGAAGGTGAGCGTCTGCCGTTCCAGATCGTCACCGAGAAAGCACCCTTCAACGTCCTCGTCTACAAAGGCGGTCCTAAGGATTTTCAGATGGATCAAGTCGTGGTCCGTCAACTCGGGATGTCCCTTCGTATCGCCCCTGAACATCGCCGTGATCTTCTGGCGCATGCCGCTATGGCAAAGGAAGCTGCCGCAAAGGTTTCCGAGAAGATGGAGCTGGCAATCCTCGAAGCACTCCGAGGTGAGCCGGTGACCCATGGTGAGATCAACCAAGCTCGCCACGCATACTACGTCGAGCGCACCAAGCGCTTTATGGACCCCGACCTCTACCGTCACCCGCTTTTCTAAGGAAACCTCATGCACTCTCTGCACAACATATTCCCCAACGTGGGAGCGCTTCCGGCTGCTTGGAAGACGGAACTTTTCTGGCTCGGCGCTACTGCCTATCCCTTCAAGCCTGTCCTCTCGGGCGGCGCGCTTCGTGACCATTTCCATGGTGCTGAGGTGAAAGACCTTGACGTCTTCCTACCGTATGGTCCGGGTCTCGTGTCCGCTATTGATGCAGCCCTCCAGTCCTCCGGCTGGCTACTGACCCAATCCATACCGCCTTCTTGCGCTGGTCTAGGTGAAGTCGTGGAAGTCCGAGGCTACCAGAAGGACGGCGAGACCGACCTCAACATCATCTTCCTGGACCCCGGTGTCGATTACTCGGCTCTCGGTGTTGCTCAGCGGAATGACTTCGGCATTTGCCAGATCGCCGCCTGGATCGAAGATGACGAGTGGCGCTTCGAATATACCGATGCCTTCATTGAAGACGTGATGGGGAAGACCTTCACGCTTCATCGAGAGGGTGACGAAGCCCGCAGCCTGCGGCGCTACGAGCGGCTCAAAGAAAAGTACCCCGACCACACATTGGTCACCCCGAACATTACCCCCACGACGAACCTCCTTCCGATCTAATCGAAGGGGGTTTTTTCTTGCTCGTGGGTGTCACTCCCGCGAGAGGACATCCCTTTGATCTCCCCACCATTCATCTGGCGGAACCCTGACGGTTCGCCGGTTGCTATCAGCGGTCCACGCTATAACTTCGACATTGAGACAAACGGTCTCCTTGATGCCACCGACCGCATCCATTCCATTTGCATGGAAGACCTCGACACCGGGGTCATTTACTCAGCACACGATCACGCCGACACCTGGAAAAACCCGAACGAAGCAGCGGGTATCGTGATCACCATCACCATTGAGCAGGCCGTGTGCGTGCTCATGGAGGCCGGTGAACTCATTGGCCACAACATCATCAAGTTCGACATCCCGGCTATCCAGAAGGTGTTTCCGTGGTTCAAGCCGAAAGGCCGCATCACGGACACCTTGGTCCTCTCTCGTCTCATCTTTCCGAACCTCGGGGACTGGGATGCGAAGCAGTCCCGCAAGGGGAAGTTCCCAGGCAAGCTCATCGGCTCTCACGGCCTTGAAGCCTGGGGCCTTCGCCTCGGGGAGTGGAAGGGTGACTACTCCAAGATGATGGAGGAGCAGGGGCTTGACCCTTGGGCGCACTGGTCTCCTGAAATGCAAACGTATTGCGAGCAGGACATCAGGGTCACTGGGGGTCTCCTCCAGCGGATTGAAGCGAAACGTTATGCTCCTCAATCAATAGAGCTGGAGCATGCCTTCGCCACCATCATCGCAATGCAGGAGCGTTACGGCTTCGGCTTCGATGAAGAGGGCGCTGCTCGTCTCTATTCCACTTTGATCGCCAAGCGGCAGGAGATCGCGGAGAAGCTCAAGGTTTCCTTCCCGCCGATCACCGTTCGAACCCCGTATGTCCCCAAGGTCAACAACAAGACCAAGGGGTGGGTCAAAGGCGTACCGACCTTCAAGGAGAAGGTTGTCGAGTTCAACCCATCATCCCGCCAGATGATCGCCCAGCGCTTGAAGGACTTCGGCTGGGAACCCGAGGAGTTTACGCCCAATGGCCAACCGAAGGTCGATGAAACAATCCTCTCAAAGCTTCCCTGGCCAGAAGCCAAGGTTCTTGCTCATCACTTCCTTATTGAAAAGCGAATTGGACAACTGGCCGAAGGAGATCAAGCCTGGCTGCGTCTTGTCCGTAAAGGACGTATCCATGGTGGCGTCAATACGAACGGTGCCGTTACCGGGCGCTGTACCCACTCTCGTCCCAATGTCGCCCAAGTTCCCTCAGTCGGCGCGCCATACGGTGAAGACTGCCGAGCATTGTTCTGTGTCGCCAAAGGCCGGAAGCTTGTCGGTGCCGACCTCTCGGGCCTGGAGCTTCGTTGTCTCGCTCACTTCATGGCTCGCTATGATGACGGCGAGTATGGCCGGATGCTTCTCGAAGGAGACATCCACTGGGTCAACGTCCTCGCCCTTGGCTTCGTCCCAGCCGGGACCGAGCGTGATGAGGAACGATTCCCCATCCACAAGCTCTTCCGAGGCGGGGCCAAGACGTTCATCTACGGCTTCCTCTATGGTGCCGGTGATGCGAAAGCCGGGTCTATTGTGGCAGACATCGCCATGCGTGAAGTCCGAGATGGCCTAGGCTGCTCGGTTTACAAGCGGTATTTCCCAGCCAAGAATGAGCTGGGGTATAACCCAAGCCCGAGTGAGGACGACCTCAAACGGGTAGGGAAGCGTCTCAAGAAGAGCTTCCTGGATAAGACCCCGGCCATCGCGAAGCTTCGTGAGGCTGTAAAGAAGGCCGCAGAACGTGGCTACCTCATTGGCCTGGATGGCCGCAAGTTGCACATCCGGTCACCCCATGCAGCTCTCAACACCCTCCTGCAATCCGCAGGTGCCCTCATCGCCAAGCAGGCGACCGTCTTTGCATATCTGGAGCTATCCAGACGTGGATATCAATTCGAACGTGACTTCGCCATCGTGGCGCATGTGCATGACGAATTGCAGGTCGATGCCCGCGAACCAATCGCCACCGAAGTCGGAGAAGTCCTCGTCCAGTCGATGAGGGATTGCACCGCTCACTTCAAGTTTCGCTGCCCAATCGACGGAGAGTTCAAAATTGGCAACAACTGGAAAGAAACTCACTGACGTTCTCAGCCGCGCTTGGCATGGCCCGTTCAAGACCAAGAGCGATTTTGCACGAGAAAACGCTGACATGATCGGCATGGCCGCATCGGACGGCTTCATCACCACCCGCATCGCCACCGGCATGTATGGTCGTGAATGGCGTATCACGGCTTCCGGCATCCAACACCTCCATACGCTGCGGGGTGAAGCCTGATGTTTGATCGCAACTACCGGGGCGGAGATCATTTCTCCTCCTCGACCCATGTAACCCAGCAGCCTCACGATGCCGCAGATGCTGCTCGTCTTTACGGCGAGATCGAAGCCAAGGCCCAGGCCAAGGTTAAGCAGGTGGTGCATCAGCAGCTCGATAGCATCAGCGCCGAGTTCGTCACCCTCCACGCTCAGCGCACCGTCATGGACTTCAAGGACCATTTCCACGTCTTGTTCAAGGTAAACGGCAAGGGAATGGAGGCCCGCATAGAGGTTGATGAGCTGGACAAGCGGAAGGAACCCTCCGTCGAAATGATGGTCTACCGGAAGATTGCCGAGGGTATCACCGAAGCCATCCTCCAGCAGCTCGCCCCGCATCTCTACTCTCTCGGGAGGGGTTTGCGATGAGCCGAACCCTCCTAATCGACGCTGACGTGGTGGCCTATCAAGCTGCTGCAGTTTGCGAAAAGGCGACCGACTGGGGCGATGGTTACTGGACGTGGCATGCAGATGAGAACGAGGCAAAGGCCAAGGTTCTCGAAGCAATCGACCGGACGATGGCCGAGCTGGGAGGCACGGCTATCAAACTCTGCCTTACCGATAGCGAAGGAAACTTCCGGTTCGGCGTCCTGCCTTCCTACAAGGGAAACCGGAAGGGCACCAAGAAACCCTTGGTCCTCAAGGCAATCAAGCAGTGGCTCATTGACGAGCATGACGCTTATTTCCGCCCCGGCCTGGAAGGTGACGACTGCATGGGCATCCTCGCCACTGCGAACATCATCAAGGGCGAGAAGGTCATCGTCTCCATCGACAAGGATATGAAGACCATCCCCGGCCTTTTCGTCCATCGCCTCGAAGACGGCATCATGGAAATCTCGGAAGCCGAGGCCGACTACTGGCACCTCTACCAGACGCTCACCGGGGACACCACGGACGGCTATGCCGGTTGCCCTGGGGTCGGCCCGAAGAAAGCCGAGGCTCTCCTTGGGGATGACCCGAGCTGGGCCACGGTCGTCAAGGCATTTGAGAAGGCTGGTCTCACTGAGGCCGATGCTCTCCAGCAGGCCCGCGTTTCCCGCATCCTCCGCGCATCCGATTACGACTTCAAGAAAAAGGAACCAATCCTTTGGACCCCAAGAACCCCAACCTGATTGCCTTCTATTCGCCTGCGGCACAGATGGGGAAATCCACGGCAACCCGGCTCCTCAAAGAGGGGCTGGGCTACCAGAACGTTAAGTTCGCGGACCCCCTCAAGGCAATGACCCGCTGCTTCCTGGAGCAGATCGGCGTCCCTCCTGAACAAATCGAAGACTACGTTGAGGGTCACCTCAAGGAAGAACCCCTCACGGAGTTCGGCTTTGACGGCCTCACCACCCGCAAGATCATGCAGACCCTCGGTAAAGAGTGGGGTCGTGATCAGATCGACCCTAACCTCTGGACAACGATCGCTGCCCGTAAAGCCCGCCGCATCATCGCAGACGGCAAGCGAGTAGTGATCGATGATATGCGCTTCCCGAATGAATACGACCTCGTGAAGAACATGGGTGGCGAGACGTGGTGCGTCTATAACCCCCGCGTGGAAATCCCTGTTTCCGGCCATCAGTCGGAAGGACTTCTCGCCAATCACGCCTTCGATAAAGCGCTCATCAATGCAGGGACGATTGAAGACCTGGAGCAGTCGGTAGCAGAGGCGGTCACCCGCTTCTGATTACCCCTCACCATAGGAGGCTCCTTTCATGTCTCAATCCATTCCACCAATTCCCGAAGGTTTGCTCAAGGAGCTGGAGAAGCGATTTCCCCCAACCTATCCCGACATTTCCCTTTCCGAGCGAGAGCTTTGGGCAAAGGCAGGTGAGGGGAGGATTATCCAATTCCTTCGAAGACAGTTTAACGAGCAGAACGAGGGACGCCTGAAAAGGTCACCCTAATGTGCAAGACCCCTAAAGTGCCCAAGTCGGAGACACCAGCTCCCGCACCGGCACCTCCTGCGCCCTCGGCAGCTACCGCCCAGGGCGATGTCATCCGAGAGGAAGACAACGACACGTCCGTCCAGAAGGCCCGTAAGAAAGGTCGTAACTCTCTTCGCATCAAGCTCGATGCTGGGAACACTGGCGGCTCAACCGGACTGAATATCCCGCAAGCCTAAGGAACCCAGCATGGCCAAGACCGCTGCTGCGCGTTACTCGCAGCTTGAGCGGCTGCGCCAACCGTTCCTTTCCAGGGCCAGAAGCGCAGCGAAACTAACCATTCCCACGCTGCTCCCTCCCGAAGGCCACAATGGCGATGCATCTCTTCCGACCCCTTTCCAGGGCATCGGTGCACGAGGCGTCAACAATTTGGCCTCGAAGCTCCTCCTCGCACTCTTTCCACCGAACAGCCCGATCTTCCGCCTTTTGATTGACGACTTCACGATTGAAGAACTCACGAAGCAGGAAGGCATGAAGGCTCTGGTCGAAGAGGCCCTCGGCAAAGTCGAGCGCGCCGTGATGACGGAGATCGAGGGAGCAGCAATCCGCGTCACCGCCTTCGAAGCGCTCAAGCAGCTCATCGTGGCCGGTAACGTTCTCCTCTACCTCCCACCTGAGGGAGGCATGAGGGCTTACCGATTGGACCGCTTTGTCGTCAAGCGCGACCCCATGGGGAATATCCTTGAGCATATCACCAAGGAGACCGTCGCTCCCGACACGCTGCCCAAGGAGTTCGTTGCCAAACTCGGCCCGAACGCCAAGCAGAAATTCAACAACGCGATGTCGGCGGATAAGACCCTCGATCTCTACACCCATGTCAAACTCGTGAATGGCATGTGGCGCATCTACCAAGAGGTGGAAGGCGTCAAGGTTCCGGGCACTGAGGGCACGTATCCCAAAGGCAAGTCCGCCTGGATACCGCTTCGGTTCACCAAGATCGACGGCGAGGATTATGGCCGTGGCTACGTCGAGGAATACTACGGCGATCTCAAGTCTCTCGAAACGCTAACCAAGGCGATTGTCGAAGGCTCTGCCGCAGCCGCCAAAATCCTCATCCTGGTAAACCCGAATGGGTCCACCAATAAGAAGGTGATTGCCGAAGCACCAAACGGCGCTGTCCGTTCTGGTGACGCCAAAGACGTTACCTTCCTCCAGCTCGATAAGTACGCTGACTTCCGCATCGCCAAGGAAACGATGAGCGAGATTTCGCAGCGGCTTGCTATGGCATTCCTTCTCAACACTGCCATCCAACGGGCAGGGGAGCGGGTAACTGCCGAGGAAATCCGCTACATGGCGGGCGAGCTGGAGGATGCCCTGGGTGGCGTCTATTCCATCCTTTCCCAAGAGTTCCAGCTTCCCCTCGTGTCCCGCATCATGTTCTCCCTAGAACGCACGAGGAAACTTCCGCCGCTGCCCAGTGGCGTGGTGAAGCCCGCTATCACGACCGGCCTTGAAGCTCTTGGTCGTGGTCACGATCAGATGAAGCTCGACAGTCTCCTCCAGCGCTTGGCTCCGCTCGGTCCCGAGGTGCTGGCCGAGTATCTGAACGTTGGCGATTACATCAAGCGCTCCGCAACTGCCATCGGCATCGAAGCCACCGGCCTCGTTCGAAGTGACGAGGAGGTTCAGCAGATGCGCCAGCAGAAGCAGCTCCAGCAGATGACACAGCAATTCGTGCCTGAGATGGCCGGTGCTGTCCGCGATCAGCTCAAACCCGAAGCCCAAGGATAACCCATGGAAACCCCCGAAGTCACCCAGCCGGTGACACCGGAGATGCCCGAGGTTGTGCCCGCAGTTCCCCCGGAGGTCACCCCTGAGGTGGCCCCCGAGCCTGCGAAGCCGAAGCCCGCCGCCAGCTCCAAGAAACCCAAGAAGACCCCCGAGGTATCCCCGGAACCCGCAACTCAGCCGCAATCGACCGCCCATTGGTCGCTCGGCTTTACCATCGTGGACAACTGATGACGACTGAAACAACCTCAAATGCAAGTCCGGTAGACGCCCCGAACGGACACGACCAAGCGATGGCCGAGAAGTTCGATGCAGCTCAGGCCAAGTCCGGCCAGCATGAGCAACCGACAACGCCGAAGGTCGAGCGACCGGCTGGCCTCCCGGAGAAGTTCGCTTCTTGGGAAGACATGGCCAAGGCTTACTCCGAGCTGGAGAAGAAGCAGGGCCAGACCACAACGACCCCGGAAGTCCCGGCGAACGCCGAGGACGCCCTGGCCCAGGTCGAAGCTCTCGGCCTCGATTTCAATGCGTTCTCTGCTGAGTATGCGGCAAACGGCGAGCTGTCCCAGGCGACCTATGATGCACTCGCCAAGGCCGGTGTTCCCAAGGAAATCGTAGACGCCTATGTCGCTGGCCAGGAAGCCCAGGCTGCGCAGATGGTCGAGAGCGTTCAGGCCGAGTTCGGTGGTGCCGAAGCTTATGGCCAGATGGTCAACTGGGCCGCAGCCAACATGTCGAAAGCCGAAGTCTCCGCGTTCAACAAGGTGATGGATGGTGGCGACCTCGGCAGCATCAAGCTTGCCATCAGTGGCCTCCAGGCGCGCTACAAATCGGCGGTGGGTGATGAACCTAACCTCCTCAATGGCGGTAACGGAAACACTGATGTCGATGCATTCCGGTCCACCGCTGAGATTACCTCGGCCATGTCCGACCCACGCTATGCCAAAGACCCGGCCTACCGCGCCGAGGTCCAGGCCAAAATTGGAAGATCGAACGTCTTCTAATCCAACCAAGGAAAATCAATGGAAATCCTCACGACCGTTTGGGCGTGGCTCCTGTCCAACTGGGAGACACTCCTTGCAATCGCCTTCGCCGTAGAAGTCGTGGCCGTGCAGATCGTGAACCTTACACCCACCCCGGTGGACAATAAGGCTCTGGTCGCACTCCACAAGGTTCTCGTCTTCGTGGCCAATATCGTCCCGAACACCAAGGTCCAGGCAAATCGGGCCGCTGCTGATCAGGCGATGAAGTCCCTGAAATAACTATGATCTTGCTCCTCCCGCTTCGGCGGGCGGGGCACCTTATTCCTGATGATGAAGTCTAGTCACGCTGCGCCAAAGCAATGCGCGGTGACGCAAAGGTAAATCCCGAAAACAACACATGCCGACCCATTGCCCTCTGCGGAGGATAACCTTGGTTCTGCTTGTGACGAGTTCGCTGGAAAGCCTGATCAACTTCCAAACTCATCACAGGAAATCCAAATATGACTGATGCAAATGTAACCCGCCTTGGCCAGATCAACGGCGCTGGTGAAGTCGATGCAACCTTCGCAAAGATTTATGCCGGTGAAGTTCTGACGGCCTTCGAAAAGGCAACGGTTATGACTGATCGCCACATGACCCGCTCGATCTCTTCGGGCAAGTCTGCGGCGTTCCCGGCGACCGGCCTCATCGACGCCTACTACCATACTCCGGGCAAGGAGCTGGTGGGCCAGAAGGTGAACCAGAACGAAGTCCTCATCCATATCGATGACCTCCTGGTCTCGGATGCTTACTTCGCGAATATCGATGAAGCCAAGAACCACTACGACATGCGTTCCATCGTCACGACCGAGCAGGGACGCAAGCTCGCCCAGGTCATGGACAAGCACGTCCTCCAGGTCGGCGTCCTCGCAGCCCGTGCGGCCAATGCTGTCTCCGGCCTTCCGGGCGGCTCGGTCGTCTTCCAGAACGAGAGCGGTATGCCGAACTCGGCTGACTTCCTCGGCAATGGCGACCATCTTGCCGCAGCTCTCTTTGCTGCTGCGCAGAAGTTCGATGAGAAGGACGTTCCCGAAGAGGACCGTTACGCCTTCGTCCGTCCGGCCCAGTATTACAAGCTGGTACAGGCCGAGAAGACCATCAACCGCGACTTCGGTGGCGCTGGTGCTTACTCGGACGGCAAGGTCTACCGTGTTGCCGGTATCGAGATCGTGAAGACCAACAACCTCCCGAGCGCCAATATCACGGAAGGCGTCGAAGCCGGTACTTCTGCTCGCTATGCCGGTGACTTCTCGAAGACCGCGATGCTGGTCATGCAGAAGCAGGCCGTTGGCACGGTGAAGCTGCTCGATCTCGGTCTCGACGCTGGTTACGACCCGCGCCGTCAGGCTCACTTCGTGATCTCCAAGTACGCAGTCGGCCACGGCATCCTGCGTCCCCAGGCTGCAATCGAAGTCCGAGCCGCTGCTTCGGCCTAATATCATCCACCTTCGGGTAGGAAACCACAATCGACTAGGGGAGTGAGCTTCGGCTTGCTCCCCTTTTTTTCATCATTTGACCGGAGGCCCGCCATGCTGGCAGAAACCCCCACCACGGTCCTCGAAGCTGTGAACCAGATCATCGCTACCATTGGCGAACCCCCGGTGAACAGTGTGGAGGACAATGGCGTCATTGACGCTGTGATGGCGCTCCAGGCGCTATCTGCGGTGAACCGAGCAGTCCAACTCAAGGGCTGGCATTGGAACACCGAAGAGAACTACCCGATTGCTGCGACGTACCCCGAGGGCGAGCTTCGGCTTCCCAAGAACACCCTCAAGGTGGACACCTCGGGTGCCGATGGTGATCTCGATCTCGTCCACCGTGGCCAGCGGCTTTACGACCGGAAGAACCACACCTTCCAAATCGGTCGGTCGGTGAAGGTGGACATCGTGTTCCTCTTACCTTTCGAAGAACTTCCCGAAGCTGCCAGAACGTACATCACCGTCAAGGCTGCACGGCGCTTCAATGAGGGACAGATCGGTTCCGAACTCCTCTCGAACTTCACCTTACGCGATGAGCAGATGGCTTTGTTCGCGCTGGAGGAAGCCGAAGGCGAGACCGCTGATTACAACATCCTCGACAATGCATTCATCGGTGAGGTCACCAGCCGATGACATTGATCAGCACGACCATCCCAAACCTCATCAATGGGGTTTCTCAGCAGCCATACTCTCTTCGCTTGTCATCCCAAGCGGAGGCCCAAATCAACGGTTACAGTTCTGTGGTCGAGGGTTTGAAGAAGCGGCCACCTGCGCGCTTCATTGCTAAGATCAGCAATACATCACTGGGCCGCGCTTATATACACATGATCAACCGCGATGCTACTGAGCGGTATGTGGTGGTGGTAACCAACGGTAACCTCCGGGTTTTCCGCATGGACGGCTCCGAGGTCTCCGTGGCGTTTCCCAACGGCAAAGGCTACCTTGCATCTAGCGCGCCTGATGCCAACTTCGTGGCGGTCACCGTGGCCGACTATACGTTCATCCTCAATCGCGCCATCACGGTCCAGATGGAGGGGACGCTCACACCTACGCGCCAGAAGGAAGCGATGGTATGGGTTCGTCAAGGCGCATATGGCCTCACCTATGGCCTCGACATTGGCGGTTATTACCGTGAGTTCAAGACGCCAGACGGCAGCTCAGCCACACAGTCAAACCAAGTCGCTACAGACTTCATCGCGCAGAACCTCGTAAACCAGCTCAACAACGATGCGGGCTTCGTATCACAATACGCTTTGTCTCTGCATGGCTCGACCATCCATGTTGTGCGGCGAGACGGTGCCGATTTTTATGTCCAGACTAAAGACGGTCTTGGCGACCAGGGCATCAAGGTATGCAAGGATTTCGTCCAGCGCTTCACCGATCTTCCCGCCCGTGCCGTTCATGGGTTCCGGGTGGAAATCCGTGGGGATAGCTCGTCTAGCTTCGACAATTACTGGGTCGAGTATGACAACCCAACGGGCGGCAACGCGACCGGAGTTTGGAAAGAAAGCTATCGTGGCGGGCAGCAGTATCGTCTCAACGGTGGGACGCTCCCGTTTGCATTGAAGCGATTGTCCAATGGCACATTCTCATTCGAACAAATTCCATGGGATGCCCGTAAGGTAGGTGACGCCGAAAACATTCCGCCGCCCTCATTCGTCGGGAAGCAGATCAACGACCTATTCTTCCATCGAAACCGCCTCGGCATTGTCGCGGATGAAAACGTTGTCTTCTCCCGGTCGGGCGAGTTCTTCTGTTTCTGGCGCTCTTCGGCAACTCAGCTTCTCGATACAGATACCATTGACGTGGCCGTGAGCCACTCGAAGGTGTCCATCATCCGGCATGCTATCCCGTTCAATGAGACGCTTCTGCTCTTCTCGGACCAAACACAGTTCATGCTTGGGGCCAGCGACATGCTCACCCCGTTCACGATCTCGATCAACCAGACAACCGAGTTCCAAGCGTCGCTCCTGGCGAAGCCGGTGGGTGCTGGTCGAAACGTTTATTTTGCCATGAACAAAGGCGCGTTCTCGGGCATTCGGGAATACTACGTGGACGGCGAGACGAAGACCAATGACGCGGCAGACATCACCGCGCATGTTCCCAAGTACATCCCTGGGGGTGTCACGAAGTTGGCCGCAAGCTCAAACGAAGATGTCCTCGTGGCGCTCACGCCGGAAGAGCCGAACGCCCTCTATGTCTATAAATACTACTGGCAGGAGCTGGAGAAGCTTCAATCCTCGTGGTCGAAGTGGACATTAAGCCCCGGCTCCAAAATCCTTTATGTCGATTTCATCGAGAGCGACCTTTGGATGCTTGTCGAGAGGAATGGGCAGGTTTCCTTTGAGGTGATCAGTCTGGAGGCGGGGCGGTTCGATGAGGGGGTACCCTTCATGTTCGCTCTCGACCAGCGGGTAAACTCCAGTCAGTGCGCGGTAACCTACGATGCCGCCTCAGACACCACCAGGATTTCCCTTCCGTACACCGTTGATGCGCCATCGACTTTCCAGATTATCGGCATGGATGAAGGCCCGTATCGTCGCGGTCAAATTGTCCCATTCACCTGGGCTGATCAGCGTTTTGTTGTGAAGGGGAAGGTGACCAAGTTCCTGGTCGGAAGGGTCTTCGAGTTTAGATACACCTTCTCAAAGCTGGTCATCAAGGAAGAGGCGCTAGGCGGTGGGCAGATGACCGTGGGCGCAGGACGCATGCAGCTTCGGCGCATGATCGTAACGTTCAACGACACTGGTTACTTCCGAGCGGAGGTCACGCCGTTCCGCCGAGATACCTTCCGATCGATCTTCTCTGGCCGGGTTATCGGCTCAGGCCACAACATCCTCGGCGCTCCATCTATCGAGCAAGGCCGCTTTCGCTTCCCGATCTCGGGCCGGAACGAGGACATCAAGATCGAGATCGTTAACGACACCCCGCTTCCTTGCGCGCTTCTCTCTGCGGAATGGGAGGCCACTTTCATCATCCGCTCAAGGAGAACCTAAGATGCTCACAGCCCGACCTTCGACCGCCGAGGACGTTGCCTATCTGGCCCCTCGGCTCCGCAAGGAGGATGTCGAGGAAGTCTTGGCCGCTGGGGGCGTGACTATGGAAGAGAGCCTGATGGACGGCCTCCAGTCTCCCGATGGGTGTTTCACCGGGATTGATGAGGATGGCAGGCCGGTCGTGATGTTCGGCACAGCTCCGCACCCTGCCTCGCCAATGGTGGGGTGCATTTGGCTTTTGGCGAGCGATGACATCCATAAACACCGGACGGACTTCCTAAGGAAAACTAAGCCGTTCGTTGATCTCTTCCAAGACAAGTATCAGCTCCTCATGAACTATACCGATTGCCGGAATGTCCTCCATCACAGGTGGCTCCGCTGGTGTGGTTTCAGCTTCATCAACATCGTCAAGGGCCTCGGCCCAGGAGACCATCCGTTCTTCGAGGTGGTCAGAATTAGGAACGACCAATGTGCGACCCCATTACAATGATGGTCAGCTCGTTCGCGATTGGTGCTGTGCAGACCGGCATGGAATTTATTGGTGCCAAACAGCAAGCCAAGGCGCAGAACGATATGGTCCGCGAGAACCAGAAAGCAGCAAACGCAAACCTTGTCCGGGAATATGCTGACGTTCAGACGCGGCAAATCCAGGAAGAAGATGCTGCCGCCGTTCAGAAGCAGGACATTTCCCGCGAAGCCCGAGCAGCCCGTGCCACCACCATGGCCGCAGCCGGGGAAGCCGGTGTATCCGGTCTCTCGGTCGATGCTCTCCTCGCGGACGTTTACGGCAAAGAGGCGACCGCCAAGGACCGCATCAGCCAGAATAGCGGCTTCACCACCTCAAACCTCACGCGGGAGATGGACGGCCTTAAGGCGAAAGCCCAGGACCGCATCAACTCCATGCCGTGGGCAACCGGCCCCAGCCCGTTTGCGGCTGCGCTCAAGATCGGTGGCATCGGCCTGAATAGCTACGACAAATACAACAAGCCCAAGGGGTAACCATGGCAAACCTACCGGGATTGACCCGACAAGATGACCGCCCTTCCGTGGGTGGTTCGAACCGTGGACGTGTCCAGGTGAGAAACCCCATCGGGGATGTAGCCTTGCAGCCGCAGGCTCGCCCGGTGGATACCTACAGCCGCCCGCAGGCTGCACCATCTGGACCCAATGGCCTCCAGCAGCTTGCCGGTGCGCTCGCTCAGATCAGCCCAGCGCTCACCAACTATCTCGATAATACCGCCGCCAAGGCACAGAAGGACGCCGAGGACCGCGCTATGCGGCGCATTGGCGGTATGAGCTTCCAAGAGGCCCGTGATGCTGTGAATAGCGGCAAGATGAGCGAAATGGATAACCCGTGGTTCAAGGCTGCTTTCATGAAGCAGTACGGTGAGCGGCTGGCCTATGAGCGCGTCAATGAGCTTTCCACGGAATACGAGACCAACTTCGACAAGAACTCCGGTGATGTCGATGGTCTCATCCGTGGCCGGACCTCGGAAGATTTGGAGCAATATGGGAACGACCCTCATTTTACCGGGGCGTATACCAAGGTCATGGACGGCTTCGGTGCCAGGGCAAAGACCGCTCAGGCTCAATACAAGACCGAGCAGGTAAAGCAGGACACCGTAAGCGGCGTCTATGACACCTTCCATGGCGAAGCCACTGCACTACGGGAAGCCGGTAAAACCCCTCAGGAAATCGTCAACACCCTACGGGGGAAATACGAGGGTAACCGATCTCTGCTCCATGTGGACTTCAAAGAGCAAGACAGGGAGATGGTCCGTCTGGCCGAAGCTTTCGCGGCCAAGGGCGACATGGCGATGGTCAACGCCATCCTCAACTCCGAACGCAAGGGAACTGATGGCACCGTTCTCGGTCCCTTGTCAGCCAACCGGGAATTTCAGGCGGATGCCGTCCGTATTCAGAACGGTGCCAAGCGACAAAACTTCGAGCAGAACGAGGAAGCCACCCGTGATGTCCGAATGGACTTTTGGGACCAAGCCAGACAGGGCCAGCTAAAACGAGATGATCTTGTGGCTTGGCACCGGGCGAACCCTGGGGCTTTCTCAGAGGCTCAAGTTCTCTCTCTGATCAATCAGAACGACACCTTCAACGAGCAGCAGTCCAAGGAGCTGGCCAAGGCAGAACAGAAGATCGCTCTGCAAAAGGCCGCTGATCAAGCCGAGGAAGATCTAGTCTCCCGGAACCTCGAAGCAACCACGCGGGGCATGCTGCCGTATATCGAAGAAGCAACCGTCCCCACGAAGACAGGGGAAACCCGAACGATCTCCGTGGATGACCAGAAGAAGGCAGTGGCTAAGCGCTTGGTCGATCAGACGGAGTGGCTCGTAGGGAAGGGCAAAGCTACCCCCGAGCAGGCTTTCGGGATGCAGGTTGAGAGCTTCTCAGTCGGGAATCTCACGAACCCGAAATGGGAGCATGTCCTGGGTGCCGGTCCTAAGGCCGCAACGCAATTCACGCTCTCCGGTGGCGAACCACCGCCCGCTCTCCAGGATAGTGTTGATCTCTACATGAAGCTACACTCGGCCAACCCGAAGCTTCTTGAGACACACATAAAGGACAGTTCCGACCGGGATTTCTACGAGGCTTATCGCATCGCCACTCAATACGGGAAGATGAACCCGACGCAGGCAATGCAGACCGCGATGATGCAGACCTCGGACCCGTCGAAGTTCCAGGGGGCGGGAACCCAGCAGCGCTTTGATGCAATTGATGAACGTGTGAAGGACATCACCTTCGGAGGCATCGCCGGCTGGTTCTCATCTGCTCCGAGAAACCAAGGCTACGTTGCAAACGAAATCGGACGCCTCGGAAAGTTCTATGCTCAGAACGGGATGGGAACCGATGCAGCGCTTGATGAAGCCAAGAAGCGTTTCGAGGCGACCCACACTGAGGTCAATGGAAACTTCGTCTACACCGCAGGCCGCGATATCCCGCCCAACTTCGGGCAACTCGCGTCGTTCGCAATCGAACAGTATGTGAAGGACTTCGGAGACAAGGAAGGCGTTGATGTCAGTGACCTAACGCTTCGCCCCGCGACCAATGGGCAGGGCTGGATGATCGTCCATCAGCTCGGTCAATACCCGGTCGAGAACCCAGCTCGCGGAAACATCAGCCTTCGTTCGCTCTACGATCTTGATCAGAAGCGGCGTGCTGATGTCATCCAGGGCGTGATTGATGCTCAGGATACGACGCAAGAAAACCGAGCCTTGTCCAAGGAGCGGGTCGATATCGAGAAACACTTCCTCCCATAACACGGGTCACCTTCGGGTGGCCCTTTCCATTTCTAAGGACCACCTATGTCAAACAGCAATAGCGCGCCTTCGTGGCTGCGGTACGCCAACCGTGGCGCAAAGCGTAACCTTCCGATCAGTGGCGATCTCGTCAGCGCCCTTGGGTTCCTTGAGGACATGGGTGTCGAAATGGAAGTTTTCAGTGGCGGGCAAGTAACCAAGGAAGAGGCTAAGGCTGGTAAAGGTCAACGCACGGGTTCCGTTCGTCACGACCACGGCGGCGCGGCGGATGTCTTCTTCTACCAAAACGGCAGGAAGCTCGACTGGTCTAACCCTGCGGACGTTCCGGTTTTCCAAGAGATCGTCCAACGCGCCCGTGGTGCTGGCGTCACTGGCTTCGGCGCAGGGCAGGGCTATATGCAGCCCGGTTCTATGCATATCGGCTTCGGGAACCCTGGAGTGTGGGGCGCTGATGGCAGCGGTGATAATGCTGCACAGTGGCTCCGTGATGCTTACAACCGCGCTCCATCATCCACCAATCGGGAACCCACTCGGCTCACCTTCTCAAACCCAGGTCCCGACCAGCCGCAATCCAACTACACCCTAGGCCAGCCTGAGAACACCGTGTCAGTCATGGACGCTACTCGGCCAATGCTTCCGACAACCATGCAGGAAGACAGGGAAGTGGCTCAGGCCCGTGAGGATGCTATACCGGACGTATCGCTGTGGCAGGGCGTGAAGGATGCCGTCAGCTCCCAGTCCTCGGTTGTTGCGCTCTTTCAAGACCGACCCGAAGCAGCGCCCGACCCGAACTTCCGGCTCGACAAGAAGCTCACCGAGGAACTCACCAAAGGCGTCCCGGAGCAATACTGGGACCGTTTCGCAGATGCGCAATCACTTCCCCATGCGGAGCTGATGCGAAACACTATCATCAAGAACATGGAAGCCGAGCAGCGTCTTGCATCTATGGGATGGGGCGGTGTCGGTTTGAAGATCGCGGCAGGCGTGACGGACCCCTTGGCTTGGGCTGCGGGCGCGGGCATCTCGGCTTTATCCATGGGAACCGGCGCACCTGCTGCTATGGCGGCTCGGTTTGGTCGGATGGGTCAGATTGCGTTGGCTGGTGCCGAAGGTGGTGCAGGCGCTGCGGTTTCCGAAGGCATTATCTACGCGAACAAACCCACCGCCGAGAGTGCTGATCTATGGTGGGGCATTGGCACCGGTATGCTCCTCGGCGGCGCGTTCGGCACCCTTGCGAGAAACCCGGCAACCCGTGAGGAGGCCCAGCAGCTCCAGCAGATTGGCAGGAACATGCAGAATGGGACAGCCTTGTCACCGCCCGGTGGGTCAACCACGGGTGCGATGCAGGTGAACCCGAGGGAACCCCTCAGGATGGACACTGCGGATATCGTCCGCGATGCCGAGAGGCCGGATGTCTTCCATGCTGGTGGTGCGAGATATGACAGCGCCTATTCGCTAAAGAGTTCCGACAACGATCTCACCTCTATGATCGGTAACGTGATCGTTGAGGACGGTGCGCGAAATAAAACCGGCCTCACTCCTATCGGCGCATCTGAGGTCCAAGCACTCCTCCATCAACGCGCCGAGGCCCGCTGGGCAGCTACCAATCAAGCCAACTGGAAGCAGTTCAAAGAGCGAAACCCGGAAGTCAGCCGCGACGAGTTTCATCGGCAGGTTACCGCGTTCGTCCGAGATCGCGATCTCATGGTGGAATATGACCCAGCCGTGAAAGCCCAAGGCTCCATCCTCAGGGATATCTTGGGCACCTATGCGGAGACCGCAGCGAACCCCGGCCTTATCGATGGTCGCACCTTGCGTCCCGTTCGGGGTTTCGAGGGGATGACGCGGAACGACTTCTATGTCCCCCGCATCTTCGACCTCGGCTCTATTCAGGAACACCTCACCAAGTTCGGCCATAAGACCCTCTCGGGCTTGGTTGCCCGTGCCATGCGTGAGGTCAATGACGAGATCAGCGAAGAGCTGGCCAACAAGTTTGCCTCGAATTACATCAGGAAACTCCACTCGCTTTCCGCTGGCGAGTTACAGGGGATGTCCCGTGTGTTCTCCGGGGAAGACCTTGATGCTCTCAAGGCAAACCTCACTCGGGACACCGATCTCTCTGAGGCCGACATCGACGCGGTTGTCAGTCACATGAAGCCGGGGAAGAAGGATGGTGCCAGCCGCCACGGGAAAAGCCGGATGTTCTATGATGAGAACTTCGGCCTCATGCTCCCATATTCCAACGGCCAGCCGGGGGCACAGTTCGTCCGCATCTCGGACCTGTTCGTCAACGATGCTGACACGCTCATGCGGTCCTACTCTCGGCAAATGTCGGGGCGTATCGCCATGGCTCGCATGGAGATCAGGAACCCGAAGTGGCAGGCCGGTGACATGTCCGATGAACACTTCGTCAAGGGCATCACCTCGGATGGCGAATGGCAAACCCTGATGGACAAGGTGCGTGATGTGGGCGATCAGAAGGGCATCCAGGCTACCACCAAGGAGGACATCGAGCGCCTCAACTGGGTCTATAACACCATCGTCGGGAAGCCTACGTGGAACGAGGGGTCCAGATGGAGCCAGTTCCTTCGGATGGCCCGTGATTACAACTTCGTCCGCGTGATGGGGCAGGTGGGCTTTGCTCAGTTGTCGGAGACCATGAACACGGTTTCCCAGCTCGGCCTAAAAGCCTCATTCACGAACGTCCCTTCGTTCCGGGCAATGTGGCGAAACGCCAAGACCGGGATGCTGGATGATGCCCTGGCCCGCGAATGGGAGGAGATGACGGGTGTTGGTGCCGACTGGGTTCGCCACTCGACCCACCGCAGGGAAGATATCTTCGACAACCCGCTGGACGCCTTCAATAACCCGATGCTCCAGAAGTTAGACGATGGACTTCAAGCCGGGAAACGTGCGGTCTCCGCAATGTCCGGCATGGCTCCGGTGAATACCGCGCTCCAGCGATGGACCGGCAGGGCGATCATGAACAAGTTCGCGCTGATGGCCCAAGGGAAAACCACGATGAACCCCCGGCGACTGGCCGCGCTTAACCTCGATCAGCGCAGGGTGGAGGCTATTTATGACAACATCCGCAACCACGCTACGTTCAAGGATGGTCGGCTCAAGTCGATGAACTTCTCCAAGTGGGCAGATCAGGAGGCCGTGGCAAATTTCGAGTTCGCCGCGTTCCGTCTGAGCCGCTCCATCATCCAAGAGAACGACATCGGCCAGATGGCCATGTGGATGTCAGCTCCTCTTGCTCGGACGTTCCTCCAGTTCCGCTCCTTCGTGCTGGCGGCTTACACCAAGCAGACGCTCCAGGGGTTCAACTTCCGGGATGCCACGACAGCTACGGCGTTCATCACGACCTCCTTTGCTGCCTCCATGAGTTACATGATGCGGACCTATGCCAACTCAGTGGGCCGCAGTGACCGGGAGGATTATCTGGAGAAGCGCCTATCTCTCGGAAGCATCGCGGCTGCGGGCGTCCAGAACGGCTCCTGGGCTACCATTATGCCTATGATCGTAGATACCTTGGGCGCTCCCTTACGTGAGGGTGGTCAGCCGATCTTCGATGCCCGGTCAACCGAGCTGGGGTCGGATGCAATCTTCGGAAACCCATCGGCCGATTTGGCATCCAGTGGCATCAAGGCTCTCAGCGTCTTCGGTCAGCAAGCGCACGGCAAGCGGTTCTCGCAGGCAGATGCCAGAAACCTTGCCCGCATCCTTCCGTTCCAGAACCTCAATGGAATTTCGCAGCTCCTCTCAACGATGATCAGTCCGCTCCCGGAGTGGTCACCGAAGAAATAACTGCACCCGATCAAACCTTTCTGGCCCTCGTCACCTAGCTGTGGCGGGGGCTTTCTTCGTTTTTGGAGAATGCAATGCCTCTCTCATATGCCCACTCCTCGGGTGATGGCAGCAACCGCCTCTTCGATGTTCCTTGTGAATATCTCTCGAAAGCGCACGTTACGGTGCGGGTCGATGGCGTCCTTGTGCCGTTCTCGTGGATCGATACCTACCGCCTCCAGACGACCACGGCTCCTCCCTCGGGTTCCGTTGTGGAGGTGCGAAGGGTGACGCCCAGGGTGGACCGTCTCGTGACGTTCACCGATGGCTCCACTCTGGTCCAGTCGGACCTCAACACCTCGACCCTCCAGTCGTTCTTTCTTGCTCAGGAAGCGTTCGATCAAGGCGCGGCGTCCATGGCCGTCACCGAGGACGGTCAGTTTTCAGCGCTCAATCGCCGCATCACCAGTCTCGCCGCTCCAGTCAGTGCCCAAGACGCCGTGACAAAGCTTTGGGCTGAGACTGCCATGTCCTCCCAACTGGTCCAAGCAACGCAGAAGGCTCTTGATGCTGCGGCTTCGGCTGCGCAGTCGGAAGCTTCTGCGGCCAATGCAGACAGCCGGGCCGCTGCTGCGCAGGCATCCAAGAATGCCGCTGCTGGTTCGGCCACCGCCGCCGCTCAGTCGGAAGCCAGTGCCCTCGCAAGCAAGGACCAGACACAGCTTGATCGTTCCGCCACGGGTGCCGATAGGGTGCAGACTGGCCTTGACCGAGAAGCTGCCGCTGCATCCGCTGCTGCCGCCAAGAAGTCGGCGGAAGACGCGGCCTTGTTTGACCCGTCGAGCTACTACACAAAGTCTCAAGGCGATGCGCGATATCCTGCAAAGGCTGATGTCGCGACCAAGGCTCAACTGGACGCCCTAGCGGCAATCGTTGATGACCCGTGGGCGACACAGCCGCTAGGTGTTCCTATCCCTGCAAGCATGGGAATCTCTGGAACGCAGTGGCCACCCAACAATAACCCGCGTTACCGCTACATCATCCTGACTGCCGGACAGACCGGGGCAGGAGGTTACAATAATGGCGTCCTCACTTCGGAGGGTGTTTCGGGGAGTTGGCCCGCTATCAGTGCTTCCGCTACGATCAGCTTGGCTGGTTCTCCGTTCAACGGGAGGCAGGTTCAATTGATCAACACGTCCCGCGCATTCTTGCGTCCGGGTAATGGTGGCGCTCATCAATACTTCGCGGTTCAGTCGCACAACCACGGTGTCAACGACCCAGGGCACGCCCACGGTGGTGTCCAGAACGGCACGGCCTCTACTGGCCGGTCAACGTCAGTCGATCAGCCGCCCGCCGTCTTTTCATACGGTAATACGTGGGCATCGACCACGGGCATTTCGATCCAATACGCAGGTGATGAAGAAACTCGCCCGCGCAACTTTGGTGTCGATTACGTAATGAGGATTAAATAATGCCATACGCATTCGAAGGCGGTGTTACGACCGATCACCATGTCGGTGCCGTCGAAATTTCGTGGGAGCAGTATCAGAACGCTATTGCTGGTTTAACGGCGGGTAAAGCTGTGACCATCAAAGACGGGTTCCAGCTTATCAATGTACCACCTGTGGAAATGCCCAGTGATGAACCTTCGGTAGACATGGGCCTCCCAAACATTTCCGGTAGGCAGCTATGGCTTGCTGCTCTCAGCATCGGCGTGAGAAAAGATGCCGTGCTGTCTTCCCTCAGTACTATCGAGGATGAAGAGCAAGCTGAAATCCTCCGCATTGAACTCACCGAGCCGCCATTGAACGGCTACGAGCGACTTAGCCCCGCAGTGGAAACCTTCAGGGCGATGCAGGGTATTCCGATGGAGCAGTTCAATGACCTCTGGCGATGGGCCTCTCAGATCAAATAGCAGGACCAATGGACGACACTCAGAACTTCTATCTGATGTTCGGGCGGCTGGAGGGCAAGGTGGATACTTTGCTCTCCCAGCAGGGCGGCATCAACAAGCGCATTGACGATCACGACACGCGCATCACTCAACTCGAAAACCAACGAGAGCAACAAGTCGGCATCCTGTCCTCCATCCGGTGGGGCTGGGTGCTGGTGGCCGCAGCTATCGGCACGTTCTCGGAGGAGATCAAAGCATGGATACTGCGATGACCAATCTCAGCGAAATCATGAAGAACCTTCACGAGGCCCTGGCCCAAGAGCTTCTCGACCGGGTTAACGGCGGGCAAGCCACTGCTTCGGACCTTTCGGTAGTTCGCCAGTTCCTCAAGGACAACGGCATCGACAGCGTTCCGAAGAAGGGCGACCCCTTGGAGCGCCTCAGTCATACCCTCCCATTCACCGAGGCAGATGACGAGGAAGCCGCAAACACGCTTCCCTGTTAGCGCTCGACCTTGACCGGTCGCCAGATGATATGAGGCCCTCGTGGGTCGGGGTCGAAGAACTCAAGACTGATCTTCATTTCCCGGCCCTCACACTCTTCACACCGGAACTTCAAAGCCCACGGGCTGGTGTTCCATCCCTTGTGCGAGGCAACATCCCGCGCAAGGAACTTACCAACACGACCACAGCGTTTGCACTCCACAACAATCAACATGTTGTGCCGAGCTGCTTCTTCTAAGGTTCTCAAGCTTCCTGCCATGTCGGCATAGATGGAACGAAATGAGAACATCGTCAAGCAACCGCTGCTGGTTCTCCCGTTCTTCGTAACTCCCCAAAGGCGCATCAGTGCGGCCTTTCGCTCGCTAAGGCAGGTTTCGGCATAACGCTGAGCCTGCCTTTTCTATGCGCCCTTGGAAGCCCCAAGGCCACCAATGACATCCAAATCAGAACTTAGCTCGGGCACCAGTTTGACCCCGGCTGACCCGGTGCTGCGTGACTTTCGGAACTTCCTGTTCCTCGTCTGGAAGCATCTCAATCTTCCGCAGCCGACAGACGTTCAATACGACCTTGCCCAGTATCTCCAGAAGGGACCGAAGCGTTCCGTAATCGAAGCCTTCCGTGGCGTGGGGAAATCCTGGGTGACCTCGGCGTTCGTCTGCTGGCTTCTCCTCAATAATCCCCAGCTCAACATCATGGTTGTCTCCGCTGCCAAAGATCGAGCGGACGCATTCTCCACCTTCACCAAGCGCCTCATTGCCGAGATGCCTATCCTTGAGCATCTCAAGCCAGGGAAGGGACAGCGGGACAGCAACATCGCGTTCGACGTTGGACCGGCTGGGGCATCCCAGTCTCCCTCGGTCAAATCCGTGGGTATCACCGGGCAGCTCACCGGCTCCCGTGCAGACGTGATCATTGCAGATGACGTTGAGAGCTTGAACAACGCCATGACCTCGACCATGCGCGACCTCTTGGCGGAACGCATCAAAGAGTTCGATGCCGTCCTGAAACCAGGAGGTCGCGTGATCTACCTCGGCACCCCTCAGACGGAAATGTCGATCTACAACCGGCTCCCGGAGCGCGGCTATGAAATCCGCATCTGGCCAGCCCGTATCCCGGTGGACCCGGACAAATACCAGGGTCGCCTAGCTCCCTTCGTCATGAGGATGATCCAGGACGGCGCTCCAGCCGGAACCCCAGTTGACCCCAAGCGCTTCCATGACCTCGACCTGCTGGAGCGTGAGGCGTCCTATGGCCGCTCTGGCTTCGCCCTCCAGTTCATGCTCGATACCAGCTTGTCCGACCAGGACCGATATCCTCTCAAGTTCCGCGATCTCTTGGTCACCACGCTCGACCCGAGGATGGCCCCGGTCAAACTCATGTGGTCCTCGGACCCCGATAAGCGGCTCGACATTCCTATGGTCGGCCTCCAGGGCGATGCCTATCACCGCCCCATGTGGATGGCCCCGGAGATGGCTGAATATACCGGCTGCGTAATGGCTATCGACCCCTCGGGCCGAGGCAAGGACGAGACGGCCTATGCCATCGTCAAACACCTCAATGGCTGGCTATACGTGGTCGCCAGTGGCGGTTTCAAGGATGGCTATGGCGAGGCTACCCTCAAGGGCTTGGCGCTGCTGTCGAAGCAGCACGGGGCGAACAAGATCATTGTCGAAGCCAACTTCGGTGACGGCATGTTCACCCAGCTCCTCAAGCCTGTAGTGACCCGCATCCACGCCTGCGAGATCGAAGAGGTGAAGCATAATCAGCAAAAGGAGCGCCGCATCTGTGACACTCTGGAACCGCTGATGAACCAGCACCGCCTCGTGTTCGACCAGAAGGTCATCGAGCATGACCACAAGGGCACCTCCGAACCCATCAGGCAGCTCATGTACCAGATGAGCCGTATCACCCGCGACCGTGGCTCCCTGGCCAAGGATGACCGCCTGGACGTGCTTGCGATGGCCGTAGGCTATTGGTCCGAGAGCATGGCACGGGATACCGATAAGGCGCACGAGGAACACCTGGAGGGTCTCCGGGATAAAGCCTATGAGGCGTTCATTGAGCTTTGCCAGAGAAACAGCGGGTTCACCATGGACGATGAGCCTTCCTGGTTGAACTAAAAATAGGACGGTATAGCGCAGGTCGTGGGTTTCTACTTTATCCCTCGGCCTGCTATTTTTTGCTTCGAATAATTGGGGGGGGGCGAATTATGCAAGATTTGTTGGCTTTGGGTGCCTTTATCATTTCGGTTCTTTCTGCTTGGTTTAGTTGGTACACCTCTCAACAAAGCAGAAGGCAGGCTGACGCTGTGATGGGCGACCTACCACCAGTCGTTAGCCTCTTTCAGCCTGAAAGCCGGGGACGGGCATTTGCTATAATTGACCTGGAAGTTATCAACTACAACCGCCTCCCGCTGTACGTCGATAAGATTGAATTTGATATTCCCGAAGGTTTGCGCATCTTCAAGGAGCATACAGAAGAACGTCAGACGATGCTCTCAATCATGGTGGAGTTGCCCCTTAAAAACCGGACAGGATCAGGTTTCTGTTTGACGGTTTAAGAACTCACGAGGCGAGCAATACCCCAATGCCTTGTGCGGGT